>JAAXXK010000008.1:0-3513 GCA_013334525.1 Chlorobiaceae bacterium | reverse complement strand
GCGGACTCTGACTTCGCGGCAGGCTCAGGCTTTGCTACAGAATCAGACTTCGTGACGGGCTCCGGATTTACTGCAGGCTCTGGCTTGGCTGTGGACTCGGACTTCGCGGCGGGATCCGGATTTACAGCGAGCTCTGGCTTCGCTGTGGACTCTGGCTTCGTGGCGGCTTCCTGCTTCGATGCAGACTCAGCCTTTACTACAGGCTCTGGCTTTGCTACAGACTCAGTCTTCACGGCGGGATCCAGCTTTACAGCAAGCTCCGACTTCGCCAAGGGCTCCTGCTTGACGGCGAGCTCCGGCTTTGCTATGGACTCAGACTTCACCACAAGCTCCGGCTTGACGACGGGCTCCGGCTTTGCTGCGGACTCGGACTTCGTGGCGGGATCCGGCTTTACAGCTGGCTCTGGCTTCGCTTTGGACTTTGGCTTTATTTTGGTCTCTGGCTTCGCAGAAGGATCCGGCTTGCCTGCGGACTCCGGCTGCACAGCGAGCTCTGGCTTTGCAGTAGACTCTGATTTCGTGGCGGCTTCCGGCTTTACTGCAGGCTCCGGCTTTGCTATGGACTCAGACTTCACCACAGGCTCCGGCTTTGCTGCGGGCTCAGACTTCGCGGCAGATTCTGGTTTTAATGCGGGCTCCGGCTTCGCTTTGGACTTTGACTTTATTTTTGATTCCGGCTTCGCTTTGGACTCGGACTTCGCGGCGGGTTCCGGCTTTGCTACAGGCTCGGACTTCACTACGGGCTCTGGCTTTGCTGCGGGCTCTGGTATCGAGGCAAGCACCTGATTGGCTACAGGCTCCGGCTTCTCTTTGGACTTTGGCTTTGTTTTTAATTCCGGCTTTACAGCGGGCTCTGGCATTTCTATGGACTCTGGTATCGAGGCGGGCTCCTGATTGACTGCAGGCTCCGGCTTTACTGAAGGCTCTTGCTTCCCTTTGGACTTTGGTTTCTCTGCAGGTGCTGGCGCAATCACCGGCGCAGTTAATGGAACGGTTACCGGTGCAGGAGGGAGTATTGATACGGGCACATTTGCCGGCAACGCCACAAGGGGAAATGCTGCTTTAAGTTTCCGGAGGCTCAGGCATCCTGCCGGGGAACCGTTGTCACAGGCCTTTTTATACCACTGCATCGCCATGGATAAGTCCTGCTCTACACCCTTGCCCTTCTCATACATATCGCCGATACTGAACTGAGCCTGCTCCTGGCCCTGCGCAGCTGCGAGAAGGAACCACTTCATCGCTTCTGCGTAGTCCCGGGTGACTCCGGCGCCGTCATGGTACATCCATCCGAGATTGACCTGCGCGTTGGCGTTCCCCTGCGCGGCTGACAACCGGAACCATTTCAGGGCTTCCGGATACTCCTTCCTGAGGCCCTGGCCATCCTTGAGCATAAGCGCAAGATTGACCTGGGCATTCGAATCGCCTTTGTTTGCCGCAAACTGGAACCACTTCATTGCCGTGATGAAATCCTGCTTGACCCCAAGGCCCTCCGAGTACATCGTCCCGATATTGTTTTGCGCGCTGGCATTGCCTTGTGCCGCAGCCAGGCGATACCAGTACATGGCCTCCACGTAATCCTGCTTGACCCCCTGGCCAATCGAATAGATCAACCCGAGTTTGTTCTGGGCCTGTGCATCTCCCTGGGCAGCCTGGGTCTTCCATTCCAGAAGCTGCGCCGGCGCTATTACCATCTCGCAATATGCATTTGCGGATGATATCAAGAGAAGCGCCGAAAGCATAAGGACGATCAAGCGATTCATGACGTTATACGATTATCGGTTATCGGCTCCGGGAAAACGGAGCGAAAGATCTGAATCGGAGCATCGAAACTACCGGCTTATGCATTATGCTACGTCTGTTGCTCTGCCGAAAGTTCCGGATATGAAGAAAAGATCAACTGAACACGCTTCTCAGTCTATCAAGCAATCCGCTGAGAGCCGCCTCGCTGAACCTCACCTTGTTGGTGTGCCGGTCTCCATGCATGGAGAAAGTCGAAGCTTCAACCTGGAGCGCACCCGCCCGTGACCTCGATGCTACAGCCACGCAAACCATGCCGACAGGTTTTTCGGATGTTCCCCCGCCCGGTCCGGCGATCCCTGTGGTGGCCACGGAGATGTCCGCCCCGCTCTTCAGAAGGCAACCGCAAGCCATCTCTTCGGCAACAGCTTCACTGACCGCTCCTTGCTGTTGGATGGTTTCGGCATCGACACCCAGCAGTTCCTCCTTGGCTTCGTTGCTGTAGGTCACCATCCCGCTGAGGAAGCATCCCGACGATCCGGGCACATCGGTCAGGCGGCTTGAAACCAGTCCGCCCGTGCAGGATTCGGCGACTGCGACCTTCAGCCCCTTTTCGAGGAGTATCCGCACAACCACCTCTTCGAGCGTTACCTCGGATGTGGCATAGACAAATGAACCGACCGTTGTAACAATCGCCTCCACGACTCCCCGGTTCTCTGCCTCAACCTCCTGCCGACTCCCGCCGGAGGTACTCACCATAAGGCTTACCCCCGCTGCATGGGGCAGGTAGGATAGCGTTGTGCGGGCCGGCATACCGTCTTCGACGTTGACAATCATGCCTGCAAGCTGGGACTCGCCTATGCCGATGGTCATGATCGGTGTGTGCAGTATAAAAGCGCCCGATCTGGGGGCAAAAAACGGAATGACCGTGAGCTTCATCATCGCTTCCATCTCCGATGGAACACCGGGCATAAGGACGAGGTGGTGGTTATGGAACCGATCGCCGCAATCGATGATCATGCCGGGAGCGGTCCCCTTCGTATTGGGCACCGTCACCGAGCCTTCAATCACCATTGCCTGGTCACGCATCGATTCGGTCACATCACGCCCACGCCGCCGGAATATCTCGGTAATCCTTTCGAAAGATTCATGCTCAAAAACAAGGCCCCGGCCGAGAAGCTCCTGGACCACCGTCCGGGTCCTGTCGTCCCTGGTCGGCCCAAGCCCTCCGGTCACCAGCACAAGCTCCGCCTCGCCGAGCGAAGCGGTCAGGGTATCCGTAATGGCCTTCGGGTCGTCGGAACAGGTGATGATCCGGCTCACCGGAATGCCGATCCTGCCCAGTTCGATGGCTATAAAAGAGGCGTTGGTGTTGATCCGATGCCCTTTGAGCAATTCGTCGCCTATGGAAATGATGTCAGCTTTCATGAATGCAGCCGGTTATACCAGATACCCGGCGATCCTGAGGATATCGGCAAAAACCCCTCCTGCGGTCACCTCTCCGCCGGCACCTGGTCCTTTGACAACGAGAGGGGTCTTCAGGTAACGGTCGGTGGTGAAAACCACAAGGTTCTCGGTTCCGTTCAGGCCGGCCACCGGACTCTGCAGAGGCACGCGTTTGAGGCCGACTTTCGCCTTGCCATCCTTGAGTTCACCGGTAAATGCGATGGTCATGCCTTCGGCGCCGGCGTTCTCCATCTCCTGGACATACCAGTCGTCGACGGCTTCGAGCCGGTCAAGGAACTCGGCCGGGCTCATCTGGCCGCGGCATGATTC
>JAAXXK010000007.1 GCA_013334525.1 Chlorobiaceae bacterium | reverse complement strand
GGCACGCAGAACATCACCGTAACGGGTAACACGCTGAGCGGAGCTGACAGGGACAACTACACGCTGGTTCAGCAGACAGGCCTGAGTGCTGCGATCACGCCATACAGCCTTGCAGTGAGCGGCCTGACGGCAAACAGCAAAATCTACGATGGTACGAGGGAGGCAGTTCTTTCCGGCACGGCATTGATTGCTCCGTTAAGCGGCGACGACGTCACCCTTGGCGGTACGCCTGTCGGCACTTTCGCCGACAAGTATGTTGGCACAGGCAAGGCGGTCACCGTAACCGGCAGCACCATCAGCGGAACAGATGCCGGAAACTATAACCTTCTGCAGCAGAGCGGCCTTACGGCGAATATTAATCCGTCTGGATATACGGGATTTATCTGGAATGGAAGTATTTGGAACGAAGAGCTGAATAACGTCTGGCTGACCAGTTATCCGCTTGATGATGATCAAATCCTCGGTAAAACCCTCAGGGTAAAATATATCCCCTTCAGTACAGGGATTGCCGGGCTGTCTGCAGGAGGTTGAATGTAAGTCATTGACCTATGCCTTGGCCAGTCGGGTTCCGTGGGTTCGGGTACTGTAAAATCGAAAAGGGGCGGTCTCAGTATTTCATCTGGGACAGCCCTTTCTGTTTTTTTATAAAATTGCAGGGACCAAAGGGACGTAAAGGAGCATAAGGAGATAAGGGTAGATGCCGCAATGCCTCTTTATTTCCCGTGAACGCCGGGCTCCAGCATTGTCAATGCAAAAAGGCTGCCTCACTTTGACTATTGAGACAGCCTCTTTTACCTTTCAGTTTCTGCAGGAAACACAAAAGCCTCCGAACTGGAGGCTTATTGTGTTACTACTGAGCGGGAAACGAGACTCGAACTCGCGACCCCAACCTTGGCAAGGTTGTGCTCTACCAGCTGAGCTATTCCCGCTTGAGAGTCGTAATTATAGGGATAATTCCCCTTTTGTGCAACTGCTATTTTCTTTTTTTCCGTCATCTGTAAAAGCCCGCATCACGAGCGCTTTCCGGTGATTCAGCCGGTATTGAGCCGTTACAGGTTCAACTCCTGCATTATGGTGCCCATATCCTTGTCCCCGCGGCCGGAAAGGTTTACCACAATGATCGACTCCTTCGGCATTTCCGGTGCCCGCTTCATGGCATAGTGGACGGCGTGGGCCGATTCGAGGGCGCAGATGATGCCTTCGGTCTTGGCCAGTGTGTCGAGTGCGAAGAGGGCCTCGCTGTCGGTAGTCGACGTGTAGGTGACCAGGCCAAGCCTTTGCAGGTAGCAGTGTTCAGGCCCGACGCCGGGGTAGTCCAGGCCGGCCGAGATCGAGTGCGCTTCGAGCACCTGTCCGTACTGGTCCTGAAGCAGTTTCATCATCGCTCCGTGCAGCACGCCGATTTCACCCTTGGTCAGCGATGCGGCATGTTTGCCTTCGAGCCCTTCTCCTGCGGCTTCGACTCCGACCAGTTCGACCGAGCGGGCATCGGGCAGGAAGTCGAAGAACATGCCGATGGCGTTGCTGCCGCCGCCGACACAGGCGATGACCAGATCTGGCATGCGTCCGGCCTGTTCAACAACCTGGCGGCGAGTTTCGCGCCCGATCACGGCCTGGAAATCCCTGACCATCATGGGGTAAGGGTGCATGCCAATGACCGAACCGACGATATAGAAGGTCTCTTCCGGATTGTTCATCCAGTCGCGGATAGCTTCGCTGGTGGCGTCCTTGAGGGTCCTGGTCCCTGCGCTTACCGGACGGACTTCAGCGCCGAGGAGTTTCATCCTGGCTACGTTCGGAGCCTGGCGGCGTATATCTTCCTCACCCATGTAAACTATGCACTGGAGATCGAAAAGCGCGCAGACGGTCGCGGTGGCTACGCCATGCTGGCCGGCGCCCGTTTCGGCGATCACCCGCTTTTTGCCCATACGTTTGGCCAGGAGCACCTGGCCGAGGGCGTTGTTGATTTTATGGGCTCCTGTATGGCAAAGATCCTCCCGCTTGAGCCAGATGGCCGCACCGCCGAGTTTTTCGCTGAGGCGCGCCGCATGGTAAAGGGGGGTTGGACGGCCGACATAGTCCCTGAGCAGGCCTTCGAGGGTCTTTATGAACTCCGGGTCATCTTTGGCCTTGAGATACTCCTTTTCGAGATCAGCAGCATTTTTTACGAGTGTTTCCGGGATGAATTTACCGCCGAAAGTACCAAAATGGCCGAACTCATCTGGAGCGGAGTAGACAACCTTTGTCATGAAGCTCAGAATATGGTTATGAATGTGATCGGGCACTTGACCGGTGCCCTAATGATGCAATATAGAAACCTTCGCCATAATTTTTCATGGCTCTCCGGCGGAGACTTTTTTCTGAAGATGTTTTGGCATGATCTTTCTTCGGAAGGTTGTTCTGCAAGCCCATGAAGTGGCATTCAATAATGCAAAGGTTTCATATATTCATGTTCAGGTTTCAGGTCGCCACCCTATCGTGAACATTCGGTAATACACCACTCTTTGCCCGTGAGATTCGTCAAGTCACTGAAAGTTCTGATCGTTATACTCCTCGTCAACATGGCGGATGGGATCGTAGCGGTGCAGGCCGGAGCAGGCGGATCAAAAAAACCGGCAAAAAAATCGGCCCCGGCGCAACCCGACAGCCTGAAGCCAAAGCATGACGACATTGATTCGACGGTTGTCTACGCGGCGCGTGATTCCCTTGTCTATAATTACAGCCAGCGGAGAATGGATCTTCATGGCAAGGCGCGGGTAGATTACAAGGACATGCGGCTTGAGGGACCAAAAATTACCGTCGAAGAGCCTGTTTCCACCATATACAGCAGGGCGGCGCTCGATTCGCTCGGCAGGTTGACTGAGCTTCCGGTCTATACCGACAAAACCGGCTCGTTCAACGCCGAGGTGATGACCTACAATTACAAGACCAGGAAGGGCAGGAGTACGAACGTCTCCTCCAACAGCGCCCAGGGAATCTATACCGGCAGCGAAGTGGAGCGGACGCCGACCGGGGTGCTCTACATCACGGACGGCACCTATACGACCTGCGAGCTCGACGATCCCCATTACTGGTTTTCAGGCAAGCACATGAAGATCGTTCCGGAGGAGCGCCTCACCTCCCGTCCGTTCATCATGTACATTCATCCGGAACTCTTTTCGCATCGCCTGCCGGTAATTCCCATCCTGCCGCTGCCGTTCATGTCGATTCCGATATCAAACAAGCGTGCTTCAGGATTCCTGTTTCCGAGGATAGGCAGCAACGGCGACACCGGTACCTATTTTTCGAATCTCGGCTATTTCTGGGCAATAAACGACTACTCCGACCTGCGGCTCGAAAGCGACATCACAACCAACGGGAGCTGGCGTTTTGCCGAGCGTTTCCGGTACAGGAACGGTAAACATTACAGCGGCTCGATCGAAGGTGAATACGTAACGTTCAAGATCAACGATCCTGCCCCTTCGAGCCTTGACAAGTATAAAAACAGGGACCTGAGGATCATCCATCACCAGGAGTTTGATCCGACCTCGAAGCTTGACGTCAACCTGCAGTATATGGGGGGCGATCGTTACTATCATGCCAACTCGATCAACACTGAGTCGATCATCACGGAGCAGGCAACATCGTATGCCTCATTCTCCAAATCATGGGATGATGGCAATCGGGTGCTGATCGCCGGATACCAGAGGGTAGACAACCTGATCAACAACGATCTGACCCAGACATTTACGACCTCTCTTTACCAGAACCGCATCTATCCCTTCCGGCCAAGGCTTGGTGCTCCCCAGACAGACTGGAGCTCCCGCCTCTCCATTCAACCGGAGGTTTCTTTCAACGGGCAGTTTACCAATATAGGCGGCCTCAGGACTGACTATTATACCGGCTACGCGGGGCTGGATCTTGGGTTCCAGCAGGATTTTGCCCCTGGTTACAGGGCGATGTTTTCACAGGGATTCAATGTGCAGAGGCTGCTCAAGACCGTGGACGACCAAAGCGACCTGAGCGCCACCCGGGTACAATTGCCGTTTAAGGTTCAGTCCACGTTGTTCAGGTACCTGAATCTCACTCCGTCGGTGACCCTGACCCACTACCGGGTCAACAGTACGGTCATGAAATATTATAGCGGAGGAGTGCAATCGGTAACGTTAGACCAGCCGGACGATTATACGACGGCGGTTTTTTCGGCCGATGCCCAGACCCGGCTGTACGGAGTCCTCAATACCGGGATGATGGAGAATCTGATCGGTCTGAAGGCCATCCGTCATACCTTCATTCCGACACTTACCTTCACCTGCAGCCCCGACTATACCGGTAGCGGTTACAATTATTACGGCTCCTATTACGATCCGGTCAAGCTGTCGATGGTGCGATACAACCGGTTCGAAAAGTCCCTCTACTCCCTTATCCCTGAAGAGCAGCGCTTTGTAGGCATAAGCCTCCAGAACCTTTTTCACGGCAAATTCCGGAGCAACGATGTTACGGCATCGAGCGGTGGCGACAAGACGGTTCAGTTGCTCTCGATGACGGCAGCGACAGGTTACAATTTCGCGGCGGAGTCGTTGCGCATCGCTCCGCTGACCCTGTCGGCCGTAAGCAATGCTCTCTCTCCCGCCCTGATGATGACTGCCGGGGCAACCTATGATTTTTACACCTACGACCCTGCAACCGGATACCGGGTAGACAAGCTCAACTCAGATGCGGGGAAAGGACTGCTGCGCTTCGTCAACGGATTCCTCAACATGAGCGTGAGCATCAATGGAAACCTCCGGTCGAGCTACGAACCGACCGAACGCAGGGATGGCGAGCCTTCTCTGGTGCGCAACGTAGGCACGCCGGTCGAGCAGGCGATCTACAAGGAGCGGTTTACCAGCGACGAGCTTGTCAAGTTCAGCTCTTTGCTGCCATGGTCGCTGCGTATGTCGCTTTTCCTGGTCGACGACAGGACTGATCCGCTTCACCCGAATTCAACAGCGCTGCTGAACTCTGCGGCAAAGGTTTCGCTTTCAAGAAACTGGCAGGTGGGGTTGAACGCCGGTATCGATCTCAGGAAAAGCGAGTTCATATACCCGGCGCTCCTGGTCTACAGGGATCTTCACGATTTCCAGCTCAGCTGTCAGTGGGTCCCTTCCGGGCAGTACAAGGGGTATCTGGTCCAGATAGCCATGAAACCTCCCCAGCTGAGGGACCTGAAATTCAAGGCCAGCAGCGGCTATGGTCAGTCAATGGCGCAATAGCGCAGAGTCGGCAGGGAGTGCTCAATCCAGCCAGCCGAGAATATGCTCGAGTCGGGCGTTGAACGCCTCGAAGGCATCGTGGTGAATGCAGTGGGATGCTTTGGGGATGATGAACGCGCCGGCCTGCGGAAGCAGCTGCTGGAACTCGGGAATGATCTTGTGCGGCGGCAGGGCGGCGTCTTCGGCTCCCCATACCAGCCACACATCCCCCTTGTAGTTGCAGGACCCGATGCTGTCGAGCATGAAGTCCTGGGGTCGCCTCGATGGCGACAGGTAGGAGAACATCGCTCCGCGATCCTGAAGCGGTCGCGCAAACTGGTTGATCAGTTCGAGGTCGACCCTTTTCTGGTTGTAATAGGTCGGCGCCAGGCTCTGGCTGACCCCTAAAGGGTTGGCGAAGGCGGCAAAAAGCATTTCACCGATCAATGGTGAGCCTACCAGCCCGAAAAAAGCTTTCGCCATTCCATCCATGCTGTCGCCGTAGAGCCCGGACGGATTGGCAAGAATGAGCGCCCTGACTTTTTCAGGATTGAGATGCGCATAGAGGATAGCGCTCGCCGCTCCCATCGAATGTCCAACAAGAATAACCCTCTCCAGTCCCTTGAGTTGAAGGAACGCCTTGATCTGTGTGGCGAAAAGTTCAAGGCTGTAACGGACGTTGGGTTTGCCGGACTGGCCGAACCCGATCAGGTCCATGGCATAGATCCTGTACCTTTTGTCGAATGCCGGAATGTTGTCGTCCCAGTGCTCGATCATGCCGCCGTAGCCATGAATGAAAAGCAGCGGGGTAAACGGTGAGTCGGCCGGGCCGTATTCACGATATCGTATTTTAACCTCCAGGTCATCCGAGAGTTGCCAGATAAACCAGCGGTCTTGCGATTCGTTTTTCATGCTTGAGTTCAGACAGGCTATTGGTTCCCGAGGCTCTTGAATCCTTGCTGACGCCTAAGCCGGTTGATAAAGACTACCCTGAAGCAATATAGCTGTTGGAAAAAAGAATAAAAGTAGATTGTGGAATTTCATAAAATAGGCGTAAATTAATCCTGTTTTAATTATACCCTTACACAATGCTACAGGTTTCAAGAAAATTCGAATACGGGCTGCATGCAGTGACCTACCTTTCCCTGAAAGGGCCCGATCGCGTTGTGACCGTCAAGGAGATGGCTGATGATATTGGGTTCTCACAGGTTTTTCTTGCAAAGGCCATGCAGGACCTGAAAAAAGCGGGTATCACCCGATCGGTACAGGGGGTCAAGGGGGGCTACAAACTTGCCAGGACCCCAGAAGAGATTACGGTTGCCGACATCGGCCTTGCCATTGAGGGCGAGCCTCGCCTGATGCGCTGTGCCCAGCAGAAATGTGAATGCGAGATAGCCGTAAAATGCAACCACAAGAGCTACATGGTCAATCTCCAGAGCAGGATTCAGCATCTTCTTGACGAAACGACCATCGCCATGTTGCTCGAACGGTTCGGAAAATCGTGAAATCCGGTTCGATCCTTTTTTTGCAACTCTTCCTTCCCGTCTCTGCGGCTGTTTACTTAAATTAGTCGACAGCTTCGTCACCATTCCATGTATCACACCCAGAACAGCAGCACATAACCTTTGGAACCGAACCCTTCCCACGACGCCGACACGGAAACCGGCACCACACTGCCTGATATCGTTCTCGGCGGTGTCACCACGCACAATCTCAAGCATGTAACGGTAAGAATTCCCCGCAACCGCTTTGTCGTCCTGACCGGCCTGAGTGGTTCCGGCAAATCGAGCCTTGCGTTCGATACCCTTTTTGCCGAGGGTCACCGGCGTTACGTCGAATCCCTTTCTGCCTATGTGCGGCAGTTCCTCGAACGGATGCCTAAACCTGAAATCGAGACGGTCGAAGGCATTGCGCCGGCCATCGCCATCGAGCAGAAAGCCATTCCAAAAAATCCGCGTTCGACAGTCGGCACCGTCTCGGAAATCTACGACTACCTGCGCCTGCTCTACGCGAGGATCGGAAAGATCTACTCGCGCGATACCAACGAACTGGTGCTGAAGCATACCCCGGAGGATGTGAGCCTGCAGGCACGATTTTTCGATGACGGCACCCGATTTTATGTCGGTTATCCTTTCCCGTGCCATCACGATCAGCAGCAGCATGACTGTTCCGTTTCCGAAGAGCTGAAAAACCTTCTGCAGAAGGGATTTTTCAGGCTTCTCAGGGAGGAGTCGGTGCTTGATATCTCCGATGCCGGGGTTCGCTCTACGGTTGAGTCCATGGAGCGGAAAGAGCTGATGGAACTGCTCGTGCTGGTGGACCGGTTCGTGGCCAAACAGGATGAAAAAGTCTACGGAAGGATCGCCCAGGCGGCCGAGAGCTGTTTTTCCGAGTCGGGTGGAAATGCGGTCATCAGGCTGGCCGGCGGCAAGGAGTATCGCTTCAGCGACAGGCTTGAGATGAACGGGGTCGTTTACCAGGACCCGTCACCCCAGCTTTTCGCCTTCAATTCACCGATCGGAGCATGCAGCGTCTGCCAGGGATTCGGCAGGATCGCCGGTATCGACGAGGATGCTGTCGTTCCGGACAAGTCCCTGAGCCTGGCTGAAGGGGCCATAACGTGCTGGAACTCCGAAAAGTACTCATGGTACCTGAAGCAGTTGTTGCGCATTGCCCCCAAGGTCGGAATTCCCGTGGACCTGCCTTACGAAAAGCTTGGGCACGTGCATCGCGAAATGATCTGGAAAGGGATTCCGGAACGCGATTTCAAGGGGCTATGGCCGTTTTTCGAGGATATCGAAAAGGATGCCGGCTACAAGGTGCATTACCGGGTGTTCCTGAGCCGCTACCGGGGATATGCCACCTGTTCGGAGTGCGAGGGGAGTCGCCTGAACTCCGACGCAAGAATGGTAAGGGTTTCCGGAAAGAACATCGGCGAAGTGACCCGGATGAACATTGCCGATGTACAGGCATTTTTTGCTGATCTCGACATATCGCCGTTCGATCGAACCGTAGCCGACGCCATATTGAAAGAGATCACGAAGCGCCTGGGTTACCTGCTCGATGTCGGGCTCGATTACCTGACGCTCGACCGGCTGACGCATACCCTCAGCGGAGGTGAGTTCCAGCGGATCAACCTTTCGACCTCGCTTGGCTCACCACTGGTCGGGGCGATCTACATCCTCGACGAGCCGAGCATAGGCCTGCACCAGAGCGATTCGGCACGGCTGGTGGCGCTGCTCAGGCGCTTGCGGGACCTGGGCAATACGGTGGTCGTCGTCGAGCACGACCGCGAAATCATCGAGGCGGCCGACGAGGTCATCGATCTTGGGCCGAGGGCCGGACGACTGGGCGGAGAGGTGGTTTTCCACGGCCCCCCATCAGCCATGGAGACGGCAGAGGGCTCGTTGACTGCAGATTATATATATGGCCGTCGGCAGCTCCAGGTTCCCGCCACGAGAAAAAAGCCCGATTTCTCCTCCTGCATAGAGATCACCGGCGCCATGCAGAACAATCTCCGGAACATCGACGTGAAGTTTCCGCTTGGCATCATGACCTGCGTTACCGGCGTTAGCGGTTCCGGCAAATCGACACTGGTCAACGACATTCTCAAACTGGGCATACTTCGCGAAAAGGATGGCTCGCGCGAGAAGGTCGGCACACACCGTTCCATTTCAGGTACTGAACTCATCGAAGCCGTCGAACATGTCGACCAGTCGCCGATAGGCAAGTCGAGCCGAAGCAATCCGGCCACCTACCTCAAGCTTTTCGACGACATACGCACGTTGTTCGCCTCCACGCGCGAAGCCCGTGACCGGGGCTGGAAACCGGGTTACTTCTCCTTCAACATTCCCGGCGGCCGTTGCGAAGCCTGTGCCGGTGAAGGCAGCGTCAAGATCGAGATGCAGTTTCTTGCAGATATCGAAGCGGAGTGCGAAGATTGCGGCGGAAAGCGTTACAAGCCGGCAACCCTTGAGGTGAAGTATCGCGGTCTGTCGATTGCCGAAGTGCTTGACCTTACCGTCGAGGAGGCCGTCGAGTTTTTCAGGGGGGAGAAAGCTGTCCAGCGGAAGCTCCAGGTGCTCCAGGAGGTCGGCCTCGAATACATCAGGCTTGGTCAGTCTTCCAGCACGCTTTCGGGTGGCGAGGCCCAACGGCTGAAGCTTGCCCATTTCATCTCAAGGGCCGATGTCTGCAACACGCTCTTTATTTTCGACGAGCCGACCACCGGCCTCCATTTCGACGACATCGCCAAGCTGGTGCGCTGTTTCGAAAAACTGATGGCCCAGAACAACACGCTGGTAATCATCGAACACAACCCCGACATCATCAAGCAGGCCGACTGGATCATCGATCTTGGCCCCGGTGCGGGAATCCGTGGCGGTGATGTGGTGGCAGTAGGCACTCCCGAAGAGATCTGCGAGTGTGAAGGCTCTTTGACAGGCCTTCACCTGAAGCCTTATCTGGTTTAAGGGAAAGAAAAAGGACCAAAGGGACATAAGGGACCAAAAGGACGAAAGTGTTAAGATCAACTCTTGAACATTTATGTCCCTTATGTCCTTTTCGTCCTTTTGGTCCCTTTCTTCAATTCTAAATCTCCATCTTCAGCGGATCGTCTTCCAGCGCTCCGCCGTGCAGGCGGATGTGGGGATAATGTGATGCGGTTTTTTCCGTCCACGCACTGCCTCCCTTAATCACGTCCGATTCGTTCTCATCCACCGATACGCGATTCGAAGCCAGCGCCACGATCTCCCGAAGGATTTCGTGATGGAGCCTGTCGGCTTCCGTCGCCACATCGTCCTTTATTTTGGAAGCGATGCTCTCCAGTTTTTCCAGGGTGACCTTGCCGATGGTATAGATCGCCTCGGGGCTCCTATTCTTTCGATCTTCGCTATTCATGGTCGAAGGCTGTGGTTTCAGGTTAAATGGGGTGCAATTACAATAAATAAATATTTGCTGTCCAGAAATCTTTTTTTATAATTAAGGCACTCATTAGCACTCTCGTACGTTGAGTGCTAATGGAACCTGAACCAGGCGTTCAGGTGGTTTATGACCCCCAGTGATACAATGATCAATCATCAACTCAAACGAGAAAGAAGACAATGAACTTGAAACCATTAGCTGATCGAGTTATTGTTAAGCCCGCGCCGGCTGAGGAAAAAACCAAAGGTGGACTCTACATCCCCGATACCGGCAAGGAAAAGCCGCAGTACGGTGAAGTCGTCGCCGTTGGTGCAGGCAAAGTGGCTGAGAACGGCCAGCTGCTCCAGATGCAGGTGAGTGTCGGAAACAAGGTCCTTTACGGCAAGTACTCCGGTACGGAAGTACAGGTCGAGGGCGACGACTACCTCATCATGCGCGAGTCAGACATTTTTGCGATTCTTGACTAACAACACACTGTTTGCTTTTAAAAATCCTATAGGAGGAACGCTTTACAATGACTGCTAAAGATATTCTCTTTGACGCCGACGCAAGGGCGAAACTCAAAGTTGGCGTAGACAAGCTCGCCAACGCTGTGAAAGTCACGCTCGGCCCTGCCGGCCGCAACGTGCTCATCGACAAGAAATTCGGTGCTCCGACATCGACCAAGGACGGCGTTACCGTCGCCAAGGAGATCGAACTTGCCGATGCAATCGAAAACATGGGCGCCCAGATGGTGCGTGAAGTGGCTTCCAAAACCAGCGATGTCGCCGGCGACGGAACCACTACCGCAACCGTGCTTGCCCAGGCTATCTATCGCGAAGGCCTGAAGAACGTCGCCGCAGGCGCACGCCCGATCGACCTGAAGAGGGGCATCGACCGCGCTGTCCGCGAAGTGGTCCAGGAGCTCCGCAACATCAGCCGCAGCATCTCCGGCAAGAGGGAGATCGCACAGGTCGGCACCATTTCCGCCAACAACGATCCTGAAATCGGCGAGCTGATTGCCGAGGCTATGGACAAGGTCGGCAAAGACGGCGTCATCACCGTCGAGGAAGCAAAAGGCATGGACACCGAACTGAAGGTCGTTGAAGGCATGCAGTTCGACCGCGGTTACCTTTCGCCCTACTTCGTGACCAATCCCGAGACCATGGAAGCTGAGCTCGACGACGCGCTCATCCTGATCTACGACAAGAAGATCGGCAACATGAAAGAGTTGCTTCCGATCCTCGAGAAAGCTGCACAGTCCGGTCGTCCGCTGCTTATCATCGCAGAAGACATCGAAGGCGAAGCGCTTGCAACCCTCGTGGTCAACAAGCTGCGCGGCACACTGAAAGTAGCTGCCGTGAAGGCTCCCGGCTTCGGCGACCGCCGCAAGGCAATGCTTGAAGACATCGCCATCCTTACCGGTGGTACCGTCATTTCAGAAGAGAAAGGCTACAAGCTCGAAAATGCGACCTTCGCATACCTCGGCCAGGCTGCCCGCATCAACATCGACAAGGATAACACCACCGTCGTTGAAGGCAAAGGCAAGCAGGAAGAGATCAAGGCACGCATCAACGAGATCAAGGGCCAGATCGACAAATCCACCTCGGAATACGACACCGAGAAACTGCAGGAGCGTCTTGCAAAGCTTTCAGGCGGCGTGGCCGTGCTCAACATCGGCGCTTCTACCGAAGTCGAGATGAAAGAGAAGAAAGCCCGTGTTGAGGATGCGCTTCATGCAACCCGCGCAGCTGTACAGGAAGGTATCGTCGCCGGCGGCGGCGTTGCCCTGATCCGTGCAATCAAAGGCCTGGATCGTGCAGTAGCCGACAACGAAGACCAGAAGACCGGTATCGACATCATTCGCCGTGCACTCGAAGAGCCGCTTCGCCAGATCGTTGCCAACACCGGCACGACCGACGGCGCAGTCGTCCTCGAGAAAGTCAGGAGCGGTGAGGGAGATTACGGCTTCAATGCAAGGACCGAGCAGTACGAAAACCTGGTGGAAGCCGGTGTGGTCGACCCGACAAAGGTTACCCGCAGCGCGCTTGAGAATGCAGCTTCGGTTGCAAGCATCCTGCTCACCACGGAAGCCTGCATCACTGACATCAAGGAAGAGAAGTCCGACATGCCTGCAATGCCTCCGGGCGGAATGGGCGGAATGGGCGGCATGTACTGATCCTGAAAGTACATTCAGCAATAGACGCTGTCTCAAAAGGGCAGTGGACAATGAAAAATGGCTACCTGAAAAGGTGGCCATTTTCATTTGTATGCACATTTCAATCTAACAAGGTATTGTTTTCCAGCCTCCCGGGAGTGCCTATCTCCAGCTCGGCAATGTTTGACAGGATCAGGCGCGGAAATGAAAAAGAGGGGGGTCTTAAAAGAAATATCAGCAACGCCAAAACCCTGGTAACGCCAAGTGCCAGCCTGGCAGTTCATCTGCGAGCATCGAATTAAGCAATGAAAGGGTAGGATTTTTGTCTGGTGGCGTCTATGCAGACTTTTTTAGGTTATCCATAAAGATGCCTGCCTGTTGACTGGCGCTCCCGGGGGGGCAACGACCGGCATCATTCTGACTTATGAGACTGCCTCGATTCCAGGTTCGATAATGCAATAAGTTGCCTCATTTAAACTTTTGAGACAGCCTCGTTCCCAGGTTCGACCAATAGTGGCTTGATGGTCCCTGGGGTGTCGGTGGATAATTATTGTTCGACTTCACCCGTGAACCGGGGCAGGTAGATGATAAAGCTGGTTCCTTTTCCAGGCTCACTTTTGCAGTCGAGATACCCGTTGTTCTGTTTGATAATGCCATAGACGGTCGACAGTCCCATACCGGTCCCTTTTCCGAACTCCTTTGTAGTGAAGAACGGTTCAAAAATGTGGGGGAGCACGCTCTTTTCAATTCCGGAGCCGGTATCGATGACCGAAATCATCACATAATCACCGGGTGTCTGGCAGGGATGACCGGCATAGCAGTCAGAATGCGAAACCTTGGTGACTGCTGTTACGATGTCGATGGAGCCTGTGGCTTCGATAGCTTCGTTTGCGTTGACGCACAGGTTGGTAATGACCTGGTCAAGCTGGGAGGGATCGATAAGAACTTTGGCATGGTCACTGTCGGGATTCAACCTGATCGTTGTGCCCTCTCCGACAACTTCCTGAAGTATGATGTAAAGGTCATTGATAGCCGCATCGAGTTCCAGTATTATCGGCTGCATCATCTGCTTGCGGGCAAAGGCAAGCAGTTGCTCGATCAGTCGTGCCGCGCGGATTGCCGAACTGTGGATATTCTGAAGGCTCTCGTTGTGCGGCCCGGTGTGGTGGATGTCGTCGAGAACCAGTTCTGCATGGCCGAGAATCGAGGTGAGCACATTGTTGATGTCATGCGCTACGCCTCCGGCAAGTTGGCCGATCAGCTCCATTTTCTGGGTGTACTGCATCGCCTCCTGCATTTTCTGCTCCGACTCTTCGGCATACTTTTTGGCAATGATATCCCACGCCATGCCGGAAAGAATGGTTGCCAACCTTATATCATCTTCATCGTAATCGAAAGGTTTGTTTCCGATCTCCAGCGTCGCCATGATAAGACCGTTGCGTACTATGGGCACAATCAGTTCACGTCCGGCCTCCTTATGCTCGACAAATTCAATGTTGCAATGCCTGAGCGTTGAATAATCGTTGTGAATCACCGCCCTCTGATGGATTAAGACATCGTCGCTGATTCCGGACTTGATCACCGTGGGGTGGATCGCATGGCCGCAATTGTCCAGTTTCGAACAACTCGAACACGCGTTGCGCAAAATGAGCGTTTGGTCATCAGAAATGAAATTGAAAAAACCGACAGTGCTTCCAGTCAGCCTCTCGGCTTCATCGAGCGTGAATGTCAGCAACTCTTCGGTCGAAGCGCTCTCAGCCAGTTCAATCAGCCTGACCCGGAACTCGGTCAGCGCCTCAAACTGCTTTCGTTCGCTGATGTCATGGATGATCTTATGGGAAACGACTTTGCCCTGGATATTAATGGTGCTGCTGAAAACCTCGACGTCACGAATGGATCCGTCAGCCTTTCTGTGCTGGGCTGAAAATCTTCTCTTTTCAGATGCCGTGGACAGCACAGATGCATCCGTATCGATCTGCTCTATCTTTTTCTGGAGGAGTTCTTTAATGGGCCACCCGTAATAACTGGTGGCAGCCTGATTGGCATCGACGATCTGGCCTGTATCGGAATCAACAAGCAGCATCACTGCGGAATGACTTTCGAACAGTTGCCTGAAGAGCGCCTCGCTTTGCCTGATCTCAGGGGATTCAAGATATCCCATCTCCATCGATACTTCTATTAGTCCAGCGTTGGTAATAATCTGGTTGTGTTGCATTGAGATTCTTTTGTGTCGGGCAAGCAGGTGTATTTGCGCAAGCCATATTCGTTCAACAGCAGAATGGAACTACAACATATATATACATGTTTTTTCGGACATTGCTCTGTCGAGATTAAGGATCGCAAGTTGAAATGGATCGGCAGGGTTGTCGTTATGATCAATCATTTTCTTGTACAAGCTATGAATCTGAGGATTCTTTAAAGCGTTTCCGAAATGCTTATATTCTATCCGTATGCTCATCATCAAGGCTGTCGCATAATAGATATGAAGTTGATTTACGATCGTTCGCAGGCAGGTTATGCCGGCCAGGCCATTGGATGAGTGGAGAGCATGAACATTACAATCTGGTTGTTATTTGAGTGGCCGTCATTGCCGGTGACTGACCGCACCGCAACAACATCAACGCAGGCAATAAAACAGAGCTTCAACATTTTTTCATGAGAGCAGTACTGCTGTTAAGCGGAGGTATGGACAGCCTGGTGGCGACAGCCATGGCACATCATCAGGGGTTCGACCTGGCCGCTATGCATGTGAATTACGGGCAGAGGACATGGCAGAAAGAGCTTGAATGTTTCAGGCTGATCTGCGATCATTACGGTATAGACCGGCGACTTGAAGTCGATGCCGGCTTCCTCGGCGCCATTGGAGGCTCCTCACTGACCGACGAGGCAATTCCCGTCGGACCCGCCGATCTCGGCGGAACCACCATTCCAACAAGCTATGTTCCGTTCAGGAACGCCTGTTTCCTTTCAATGGCCGTGAGCTGGTCCGAGGTCATCGGGGCCGAAAGGATCTTTATCGGCGCAGTCGAAGAGGACTCTTCGGGTTATCCCGACTGCCGCAAGGTTTTCTATGACGCCTTCAACCAGGTCATCGACCTGGGCACGAAACCTGAAACCGGAATCGAGATATTGACCCCGCTGATTGCGATGAGCAAGGCTGAAATCGTGGCCAGGGGTATGGAACTCGATGCCCCGTTCAATTACAGCTGGTCCTGCTACAAGAGCGAGGGGCGGGCCTGCGGCGTTTGCGACAGCTGCGCCCGACGCCTCAGGGCTTTCGAAATTGCCGGTATTCCGGACCCGGTCGACTATGAGATCCGGCCGAACTATCTGCAGTAACATCAACAAGTAATCCTCCTGAATCCATGGGACAGGCAACATCCACTTCTTCCGCTTCAAAATCGCTCAACGAGCGGTTCAATCTCGCATTCGGGCTGACGGCGCTCATCTGGGTCGTCGGGCTGATCGGCCATTTCACTCCACTGCTCGAGTGGCCGGCACTGGCGATCTATGTGCTTGGTTCGATCGGCGTCGTTGTCTGGCGCGGCAAGAGCACCGGTGAATGGGCCGAGATGTACCTTGCGGGAGGAGATCTGAAAAAGTCGCTCAAATGGGGAGCCATCGCCGGAGTCATCCTTTTTTCAATGGACGTCTTCAACACCGTGATGTGGTACAAGAACGGCGGTGCGCCGATGGGTGATATGGTCAGCATTCTGGTGAACAAGAACTTTCTTTTCCTGTTCCCGGTACTTGTACTTGCGGAGGAGTTCCTCTGGAGGGGGCTGATGCTTTCAGCGATGATCGAAAAAGGTATCAACAGGCATATCACCGTGCTGGTGACAGCCATGTTCTACGTGGTGAATCATTTCGCTGTGGCTCCTGTCGGAATGAAGGAGCGTGCCCTGATGGCCATGATGGCTTTTCCGATTGGCATTCTCGGCGGTTATATTGTGCTGAGGTCCAAAAATGTCTGGGGAAGCGTTGTAGTGCACATGGTGACCATGTTCTCCATGGTACTCGATATATTCATCATCCCCGGACTTGTGTACAAATTTATGCGCTGATCGTATTCACCTTTCCTTATGGCCGAAAACCGAATCACCCGCCTGATGAAGCAGGACAAAAAACTGCTCATCGCTTACTATATGCCTGAATTTCCTGTGCCGGGCTCGACGCTCCCGGTGCTTGAAGCCCTGCAGGATAACCATGCCGATATCATCGAGCTCGGCATGCCCTATTCCGATCCGATCGGTGACGGCCCGGTCATCCAGGATGCGGCCCATACGGCCATCCGGCACGGCGTGACCGTCAGCAGCATCCTCGAAATGGTCAGGAGGGCGAGGAAAGGAGATGGATGCAGGAAAATCACCACGCCGATCCTGCTGATGGGCTACAGCAATCCGCTCATCGCCTACGGCGGCGACTGCTTCATGGCTGATGCGGTCGAGGCCGGTGTCGATGGCCTGCTGATTCCCGACCTGCCGCCCGAGGAGTCCGAGGATTTTCTCGAACGGGCCAGAAGCTTCGGGCTGACGGTGGTCTACCTCATTTCTCCGGTCACTCCACCTGACCGGATCGAACTGATCGACAGCATGTCCACCGACTTTTCCTACTGCCTGGCCGTGAACGCGACCACCGGAACAGGCAAACTCGACGATGCTGGCATGGACCAGAAAATTGCCGAATACCTGAAACGGGTAGGTGAGCATACCAGGAAGAAATTCGTTGTCGGATTCGGCATCAGGGATCGCGAGCGGGTTCGCAAGATGTGGGAGTATGCCGACGGCGCTGTGGTCGGCACAGCCCTTCTGGAGCATGTGGCCGGCGCAAGAACTCCGGAAGAGACGGCCACCCTTGCCGCGGCTTTCTGGAACTCCCTGCGGTGACGCTTATTCCTGGCGCTGTCCCGGCGTAAGCCTCACAGACCGTCAGGGCCATGCACTTCATCTCCTCGACCATGCAAGCAGCAAGCACCTCTCCACCTTCGGTTACGGTCGTGATCCCGCACCTGAAGAACCGCACCATGCTCGAGTCGTGCCTCGATTCGCTGCGCATGGGCTCATGGAAAGATTTCTCCGTTCTTGTGATTGATAACGGAGGGGAGTCGTCCGATCTTGCCGGAATCGAAACCATATACCCCGAAATAAAGGTTCTCCATCTTGCCGTCAACGCAGGATATGCCGGCGGTTGCAACGAAGGGCTGAACGGTTCGTCGTCGAAATATGTGGTGTTCATGAACGACGATGCCGTCGTGGAGCCTGAATGGCTTGGTCATCTTGTGGCTGAAGCGGAACGCGACGAGCGAATCGGAGCCTTGCAACCAAAGATTCTTTCCCTGAAAGATCGCCGGGAGGGGAGGCGCATGTTCGACTATGCAGGGGCGGCCGGTGGGCTTATCGACCGCCTGGGCTTTCCATTCTGTCTTGGCAGGAGCTTTGCCGGCAGGCAGGAGGATCGCGGGCAGTACGACAGCCCAAGGGAGATCTTCTGGGCCTCCGGTGTGGCCATGTTCGCCCGTCGTGAAATTCTGGCAAGGCTTGGCGGGTTCGATGCCGGTTTTTTCATGCACATGGAAGAGATAGACCTCTGCTGGCGGATGCGACTTGCAGGCTTCAGCGTACGCTCGGTACCGAAGGCTGTCGTCTGGCACGAAGGCGGCGCGTCGTTGCAGGAGGGCAATCCCATGAAGGTCTATTACAACCATCGAAACGCCCTGGCCATGCTGCTCAGGAACCGCAGCCTACCGGCTCTGCTCCTGATCCTGCCGACGAGGCTGTTGCTTGAGCTGGCCGCCGCAATGTACTATCTCCTTGCAGGTGCCGACGGCGCGGCAAAGTCCATGCAGGTCGCGCGTGCCGCTGTCGACAACCTCGCTGGTATCGGCGAAATATTCCGGCAGCGCCGTAAGATACAGCAGACGAGGATGGTCAGCGACCGGGATCTCTTCAGGGGGAGCCCTTTTTCGATGTTATCGATACGCAGGAAGGCTTACACCTGAGCCCCTGATTCGCAGAAGGTCCTGATTCCCTTAAGGATTGTCGGCAGATCCTGGCTCTGCACGAAGCTCACCAGAAACTGCGGAGCAAAGAAGCCCGGCTTGATTTTCGCTTCGTAGGTCAACAGGGTGCCGTTGCCCTTGTCGGATTCGAGAGTATCGAGAAACCACTCCCCCTCATAGACTTTGAAGTCGCCGCCGACCTGACAGAAGTGCAGGTGCTTCGGGTACTCCTCCTCGACCTTCAGCCGGAAGTGCACGATGGTCTCAAAGAAAAAGATGCCCGACTTGCCTGACTGGTCGATGATTTTACTGGAGCCCTGATCTTCGACCAGCCTGCTCGAAACGACCTTCGGCATCGTTTCTGCGAGGCGGTCGTAGTCGGTCAGCATCTGCCAGACGACGCTCATCCCGGCCTTGATGAACACACTTCCGCTCGCGCTGACCACATTGTCGGCTAACCATTGCAGGTCGATCAGAACCTCCCCGTGCAGGAGCCTTGCTATTTTATCAGGGTTCATTTCCATGGGTACGATGCTTTCAAATGTTCATCAGGCCGGCGGATAGAGTGAGAAAAACATCGTACCCGTTACAATTCAATGTACACGTCATTAGCTTCCGCCGCAATTGTCGTGTACCGAACCGGGCGTTTAATGAACCCCCGGAATTGTCGATTGCAGGGGCGGAGCTGCGGGTCCGCCCTTTTACCGATTTGAAGAGGCGCCCCTCAGTGTTGCGCGTAGAGCGGCTCTGCGTGGACGATGACCCTCGATGTTTCGGGCAGGGATTTGTAGATCAGCCCTTCGAGCCGGCTGGTAAGGGAGTGGACATTTTCAAGCAGGGTGTCGTTTTCGAACCCGCAGTGAAGGGTGATGCAGAGCTTTTCATGCTCCGTCACCAGAATCGTGATGTCATGAATATCTTTTATGCCCAGTATCTCTTCCGCGGCATTCACGATGGCGCTTTTGACACGCGCCCTGTTTTCAGGGGCGATAGGCCTGGCGCTCCGCTCTTCATGACTGAGCGGATCGAGGTGGATGCAGACGTCGATCTCCCCGTTGAACTCGCTTCGCAACTCCTTTTCGAGCTTCGATACCAATTTGTGCGCTTCCAGGATGGTCAGGCGGCTGTCTACTTCCACGTCGAAGGTGATCTGCTTTTTTTCGCCCGACAGGGAGGTCGAAATGTTGTGGGCATGAAGGTTGTGGTTCAGGCCGATGACATGGATCCTTTCAGTGACGGTCTCGCTGTCGAGCACGATCGGCCTAGCGTTGACCGTAATGTCGCTGTCGGGCAGCTTTTCCTTCAGCCGGCGTTCCACTTCCACGCAAATGGTCCTGACCTTTTCGTGCGGCAGGGTCCTGCTGACCGTCACGGTCAGGTCTATGAATACGAAGGGGCCAGCAGGTTTGACCCTCATCTTTTCGATAGCCACTACGCCAGGCACACAGGCGGCGATATCTTCGATCTGCTCCGAAAGCCCTTCGGGCGCGGCGTCGACCAGCACGTCGATGGTTTTTCTGCCAAGCTGCCATGCGGCGCGGGCCACCAGCACGGCCACAATCATACCGGCCATCGCATCGGCCCAGGGGATCCCGATGGCGACGAACCCAAGGCCGACGAGTACGACCGCCGAGGAGATGATGTCGGAACTGAAATGGAGTGCGTCAGCTTCGAGTGCCTGGCTGCGGGTCTCTTTGGCGATTTTCGACAGGGCGCGCGACCGGGAGATGTCCACCACGATCGATATGACGATCACGGCGATGGCATACCAGGTGACCTTGATCTCCGATGTGCCTGCCATGAGTCGCTCTGCAGATTCATAGACAATCCAGAAGCAGGTGATAAAGAGCAGCCCGGTTTCGATCAGTGCGCTTACGCTTTCGATCTTTGTATGTCCGTAATGGTGCTTGCTGTCGGCCGGTTTGTCGCTTATCCTGACGGCAAACCAGGTAAGGGCTGCCGCTCCGAAATCCATCGCAGAGTGTGCGGCTTCGGATAGGATGCCGATGCTGCCGGTCATGAGGCCGACAACGATTTTCATGACGGTCAAAAGCAGGCTTGCCGTAACTGAGCTGAGTGCGACGTTCTGCTTTTTCTCCTGGTGGTTGCTCATCGGGTTGGTTGAGGGTGATCAGTATCCGGGCTGGCGCGGATCTGAAAGCTGTAATGACCAAATGTAATCTTTTGCATCGAAACAGCCATAACAGCCCTTCGGTTTACATTCCGGATGGCAGGGGCATCAGCATACAGGGTATTTTCCTTCAGCAAGGCGAATGATGAAGCGCTGGATATCTTCAAGCTCCTGATCGACGATTCCGGTTGCCTGCTTTCGTGCTTCAGCCGTATCCGCTCCCGGTTCGAAGACGAGACGTGCGGAAGCGACCATCGGCTGGTCGATCGGTTTTCCGATCTGGCTGCAGATGGAGACGACCGCCTCGCGGACACCGGGTGTTTCACGATGGATACGTAGGGCGAGCTCATGGCTCAGGATGTTGTATATTTTGCCGACATGGTTGACC
The DNA here is from genome assembly GCA_013334525.1 of Chlorobiaceae bacterium. Classification (GTDB taxonomy): domain Bacteria; phylum Bacteroidota; class Chlorobiia; order Chlorobiales; family Chlorobiaceae; genus Chlorobaculum. The sequence goes on along the minus strand of JAAXXK010000007.1, from coordinate 55,656 downwards.
GGGTTTTTTCCTGCGGCGGCTTCGGTCGTCTGTGGCCTGTTGAAGGGAATGATGCCGTTGACCCGGTTGCCTCGCCCTACCTGCCCGCAATCGGCACCTTCAGCCGATGTGCCGAGCACGCTGAGGTACATGCCGTTCTCTCCCCGTGAAGGATCGTCGAGGGTGTTGATCTCGATGACAATGGAGTCGAACCGGGGGTTTTGCCGTTCGACGAACAGGCGGATCTCTTCGAGAATCGAGCTTTTCTGTTCGAAGTACATTTCCGGGCCTGGTACGTAGCGGTCGACCATTGCAATGGCCACGGTTAGCCTCAGGCTCCTTCTGAAGCGGTATCCCATGATCTTGATGTCTTCACCGACCACAGGCATCAGGGCCTTGAACTCCGGTGAGTTGAGAAACCGTTCGACCTCGAGCACCAGGCGCTCGGTTTCGCTGAGGGGGGAGTAGCCGACGCCGACCGAGGTGTCGTTCGCCCCGATGACCCTTCTTGCGAATGCATCGGTCAGTTCGGCAGAGCCCGGCTTGATCTCGTTCTGGAACAGGATATGCTTCTCCGGCTCTACGAACCTGAGGTTTTCTTCGATCCATTGTTTCGCTGCCGCTTCGGCGATTTCGCCCACTGGAACCGGTCGTCCATCCCAGCTGTAGGTAGCCCGGTCTCCGAAGATCAGCTTCATGGGTTCGAGTACCTTGCCGCCGCCGATTTTCGGGAGGCTGCGACCGGCCACCAGCAGTCCCTTGTCGACGTTGTGATGGCAGATGTGGCCGAAGCGGCTGTTGTACTCCCGGCAAAGCTCAATGCAGACCGATTCCATGATCGAATCGCACATCGTGTCGGGGTGCCCGATCCCTTTTCTTTCAACGAGTTCGACCAGCTGCCCTTCCATCGGCCCCTCAGGTGAGCTGTCGATGATGATGTTTCTCCGGAGTGTCATCAGTAGCTGCCTCCATCGGCCGTTTGGTCAGGGGAGCGGTGAAAAAAAGAGCAAACCTTCAACACCATAACATACAGCCACCGGCAACGCAATGCAGGTGACTGTGGGCAGCCGCTTACGGTTCCGGCTTTTCCTCAATGGGTTCGATCCTTGAGGCCAGCACCTTGTCGATTCGTTTGCTGTCCATGTCGACCACTTCGAGTCGCCAGTTTTCCCATGTGGCGATGTCACCGGTCTGGGGCATGCGTCCAAGGAGCCACATCACCAGGCCGCTGAGGGTGTGGTAGACCCCCTTGTCCTCTTCGGGAACGTATCTGAGTTCAAGCGTGTCCTTGAGTTCGGGAACCGCTATCAGGCCGTCGAGCAGCCAGGAGCCGTCTTCCCGCTGTATCGCCCATGAGTCTTCGAGATTGCGGGGCACGAACTCTCCCGTGACCGCTTCGAGCATGTCCTGAAGGGTAACGAGCCCCTGGATTTCACCATATTCGTCCACCACGAAGACCATCTGCGTCCCGGAGGTCCGGAAATGTTCGAGCAGCTCCATGCCGGTAAGGGTTTCAGGTACGAATACGCAGGGCTGAAGATGATCGGCAAGGTTGGTGAGGGCTCCCTTGATTGTCTGGGCAAGCAGCTGTTTGGCGTTGACCACCCCGAGCAGGGACTGGAGGCTTCCATGGCAGACAGGAAACCTCGAATGCTCCGAGGCGGCTACGCGACCCATGTTTTCATGTATGGAGAGCGCTGTGTCGAGGTAGATGATATCGGATCTGGGCACCATGAGCGAGCCGAGCTGACGGTCGTCGAGACGGAAGACGTTTCGCACCATTTCATGTTCATGCTGCTCTATGATGCCGGCTTCGGAACCCTCTTCGAGCAACGCGTGAATCTCCTCTTCGGTGACGCTCGGCATGGATAGCTTGTGTTGACCCATGAGGCGCAGGACGCCGTCGGTCGATGTGGTAAGCAGGCGTTCGAATGGCCTTGCCACCATGGCGAGTATCTGCATGGGGCGGGCGACAACTCTTGCTATGTTTTCGGGATTGGTCTGCCCCAGCCGTTTCGGCACCAGTTCACCGATGACGATCGTAACATAAGTGATCGACATGACCACAAACACCGTGGCTGCAACGTGGCTCGATTCGGTCGCCATTCCGAAGGACTGGAGCATGAGAGCTAGCGGGGGGGCGAAGGTCGATTCGCCGATGATGCCGTTCAGCACCCCGATTGCCGTCAGGCCGATCTGCACGGTCGACAGGAACCGGGTCGGCTCCTGTCCGAGTTTTATGGCAATAGCCGAAGCTTTGTCGCCATCTTCGGCGAGTTTGGTCAGGCGCGATCGTTTTGCAGTGATCAGGGCCATCTCCGACATGGCGAACAGCCCATTGATGACGATCAGCAGAAAGAAAAGAATGAGGATTTCCATAGATTCACTTATGAACGAGAACATTTTCCATGTTATAACACAGATACACTTAACTATTATAATACGTTATCGGCTCGATTTTGTTCCATTAATTCAAAGATACGGTATTCGGCAAGCCTGATCCGTAATACCCGGCATAACCATTTCGACCCTCCATCATGAAGATAGGCATCTCCTGTCACCACACATACGGCGGAAGCGGCGCCATAGCCACCGAACTCGGAAAGGCGCTGGCCATGCGCGGCCATACGGTCCATTTTTTCAGCCAGGCGGCTCCGTTCAGGCTCGGCACGTATTCGAAGAACATCTTCTTCCACGAGGTCGAGGCTATGAACTATCCCTTGTTCGAAAGCCCCTATTATGCCCTGGCGCTCGCCTCGAAAATCGCCGAAGTCGCCTTTTACGAAAAGCTGGATGTGGTTCATGCCCATTATGCCATACCCCACGCCATCAGCGCCCTGCTGGCCCGCCAGATGCTTGAGGAGAAGTGTCCTGCTTCCCGCTGCTTCCGGATCGCCACGACGCTGCATGGAACCGACATAACCATCGTCGGGGCCGACAGGAGCATGCACGACGCAGTACGGCTCGGCATCAACAAATCCGACGGGGTAACGGCTGTTTCTTCCTACCTGAAGGATGAGACTATCAGTTTATTTACTCCCCGTAAACCCATCGAGGTGATTCACAACTTCGTCGATACATCGGTTTTCAGACGGCTTCCAGGCCGACAGACCCGGGAGCTGTTGGGAATCGGCAGCGAAAAGGTGCTCATCCACATGTCCAATTTCCGGCCGGTAAAGCGTATAACCGACGTTCTTGCCGTTTTCGAACTGATCCAGAAAAAGATTCCGGCAACCCTGCTGCTGGTGGGCGACGGGCCGGAACGGAGCGAAGCCGAAACCTGGGTGAGGATCAACGGGTTGACCGGCAAGGTGAGGTTCCTGGGCAAGATCGACGACATCGTGCCGCTGCTTTCGATCGCCGACCTGATGCTCATGCCAAGCAATGTGGAGTCGTTCGGCCTTGCCGCGCTCGAAGCCATGGCCTGCGGTGTTCCGGTCATCGTCACCAATGCTGGCGGTTTTCCTGAATTTGTCAGGCAGGGCCAGGATGGCTTCATGCATCCGCATGGCGACGTGGATGGAATGAGCCAGAGCGCGTTCAGGATACTTGGGGACGACGAGTTGTGGGCACGCTTCTCGAATGCGGCCCAAATGCAGGCAGGGCAGTTCGAAACTGCCCTGCTGGTCGAAAAATATGAGTCGTTCTACCGGAAGCTGATCGAAACCCCCTGAGTCTGCCTTGACGGGGCGGCTCAGTAACGCTTTGTCGAGAGCAGCACCGAGCGGTACTTGTCGAGATCTTCCAGCACAGCGCCGGTTCCACGCGCCACGGCGGTAAGGGGATCTTCGCTGATGTGTACCGTCAGCTTCGTCTCTTCGTTGATCTTCTTGTCGAGTCCCTTGATCAACGCGCCACCGCCGGCAAGGAAAAGTCCCCTGTCGAGGATGTCCGCGGAGAGTTCGGGCTTGGTGACTTCAAGGCTTTTCTTGATCGAGGTGATGATCTGGCTGATCGGGGTGGCGATGGCTTCGCGAATGGTGGCGGAGTTGATCTCACGCTCTTCCGGCAGCGCCGTGACGAGGTTCCTGCCCCTTACCATCATGGTGAGCTCCTTGTCGAGCTTGTAGGCGGAAGCGATCCTGATCTTGACATCTTCAGCCGTGCGCTCGCCGATGGCGAGGTTGTATGCCTTGCGGAAATGGCGGATGATGGCGTTGGTGATATCGGTGCCGGCGACCCTGAGCGACTCGCCCGATGCGATGCCGCCGAGCGAGATGACGGCGATTTCCGTGGTGCCGCCGCCGATGTCGACGATCATGTTGCCCATAGGCTCCTTGACGTCGATGCCGATTCCGATAGCAGCGGCCATCGGTTCAGCGACAAGGTAAACCTCTTTGGCTCCGACATGCTCTGCCGAGTCACGCACCGCGCGCTTCTCGACTTCGGTGATGCCCGATGGAATGCCGATCACCATGCGCCTGATGCCGAGCGAAAACTGCTTCTTGGTTTTGAGGATCAATCCCCTGATCAACTCCTCGGTAGCTTCATAGTCGGCGATGACGCCGTTGGCCAGCGGCTTGATGGTGACGATGCCCGGGTGGGTCTTCTCATGCATCAGGAGCGCTTCCTCTCCGATGGCGACGACTTTGCCTGTATTGCGATCACGTGCTACGATGGACGGTTCGTTCAGGACGACGCCCTGGTTGCGGATGAAAATAAGTGTATTGGCTGTTCCGAGATCGATGGCGATGTCCCTGAACAGGTTACTGAAAAAGCCCATGATGAATAAGGATCTTGATATGATACATAGTGTCTTGGAAGGAGCATCTTAGCGGCCTGGTTCCAAGGTTTTCGAATGAATTCATAAGGTACTTAATGCAACATTTTTTTCAAATGAAAACATCGCCGTATTACGCTTATTTTAACAATATATGCCCCTTTTTCACCCCCCGGCAGGGTTTCGTTTATAGCCGGCATTCCGTACATTAAAAACAGGCACGGGACGCTCGCAGGACAGGGTGTCATATCAGTCCTGCCGAGTCCCGAACATCCATCATTAAAAGAACGATCAGTGTTAAAGATCTATCATTTCGCGCAGGACGAGACGACCCTCAGGCAGCAGCTCAACCGGACGGTTTCGTTCGATCCTGATACCCGTCGCACGGTCGATGAAATCCTGCTCCGGGTCAGTAGCGAAGGGGATTCGGCCGTACTCGATTATACCGAACGCTTCCAGGGGATCCGTCTCGCCGGGATGAAGGTTTCGACCGCAGAGATCGACCAGGCTTACGCTGAATCCGATCCGGAGTTCATCGCGATTCTTGAGGAGGCGTTCAGGAACATTACGGCCTTCCATCGCAACGAGGCGGAGCGCAGCTTTTTCTATGAACAGAAGGGAGGAGTGATCCTCGGCCAGCGGGTGACTCCGATGGAGAGGGCCCTGCTTTACGTGCCCGGCGGAAAGGCCTCATACCCCTCGTCTGTGCTGATGAACGCAGCCCCGGCGCAGGTCGCCGGTGTCAGCGAAATCCATATGACCACCCCCTGCGACCCGGAGGGCAAGATGAGTCCGCATATCCTTGCTGCCGCAAAGGTCGCTGGCATAACGAACGTCTACAAGCTGGGCGGTGCGCAGGCTATCGCGGCATTCGCGTTCGGTACCGAATCGATTCCAAAGGTCGATATCATTACCGGCCCCGGCAACAAGTACGTCGCGCTTGCCAAGAAGCAGGTGTTCGGCCATGTTTCGATCGACAGCATCGCCGGGCCATCGGAAGTCGTGGTGATCGCCGACGACAGCGCCGACCCGGAATTCATCGTCATGGACATGTTCGCCCAGGCCGAGCACGACCCCGACGCTTCAGCGGTGCTGATCACCCCCTCCGAAACCCTTGCTGAAGCAGTTCAGGAGTTGGCCGTCAGGCTTGTCGGAACGATGCTTCGCGGCGAGGTGATCGCCAAAGCCCTGAAAGACAACGGGGCGATTGTCGTGACCGGCAGCATGGCCGACGCCTGCCGGGTTTCCGACATGATCGCGCCCGAGCATCTCGAACTCCATGTGGAGAACCCCTGGGGGATTTTGCCGGACCTTCGGCACGCCGGTGCGATCTTCATGGGTCAGTGGTCCTGCGAAACGGTCGGAGACTACTTTGCCGGCCCCAACCATACCCTTCCGACCAACGGAACGGCAAGGTTTTTCTCGCCGCTTTCGGTACGCGATTTCGTCAAGCACACTTCGATCATCGCATATTCGAAGGAGGAGCTTGGCCGCACAGGCGAAAAGATTGCCCGTTTTGCCGATCACGAAGGGCTCCAGGCCCATGCCGAGGCGGTTCGTGCAAGACTCAGGAAACTATGAGGGTAAGCGATTTCGATTACATCCTTCCCGAAGAGCGCATTGCATATTATCCGCCGACCGAAAGAGGGAGCACCCGGCTTCTCGTGATCGACAGGTCCATAGAACGGATAGAGCATTCGACCTATGCGTCGCTCGACACACGCCTTGGGTGCGGCGATCTCCTCGTGCTGAACAACAGTCGTGTGATACGTGCCCGGCTGATAGCCCAGAAGCCGACCGGAGCGCGCATCGAGCTCATGCTGCTTGAAAAGCATCAGGGAGAGCAGGAGCTTGCCCTCTACAGGGGACGGCTGAGGAAAGGGGACAGGCTCATTGCCCATGGTTTCGAACTGGTCGTGGAGGAGCTTCCCGATGACGGCATTGCCCGGCTTTCATGCGGTGTCGGGAGTGTGGCCGCCCTGTTCGAGGAGCATGGCGCCGTGCCGATCCCTCCCTACCTGAAACGCGACGCGGAGTCCCTCGACCGGGAGCGCTACCAGACGGTATTCGCCGACCTGCCCGGATCGGTCGCAGCCCCTACCGCATCGCTCAACATAACAGACGATCTGCTTCAGAGGCTCAGGGAGAAAGGGGTCGAGATTGCCGAGATCACCCTTCATGTCGGGTTGGGGACCTTTCTTCCAATCAGGACGGAAACCTTTGAGGAGCATGTCATGCACCGGGAGTTTTACCGGATTTCCGCACAGACGGCTGAAAGGATCAGAAAGACCAAAGAGGCCGGAGGGCGTGTCATCGCCGTCGGCACCACGGTCACCAGGGCGCTCGAACACGCATCGTCGAAGCTTTTCGACAGCGGGTTCTGCGAGGAGGTGAGCGGCGAAGCCGATATCTTCATCTATCCCGGTTACTCGTTCCGGATCATCGATGTGCTGCTCACCAACTTCCACGCCCCCCGTTCCACAGTGCTGATGCTGACGGCTGCATTCGCCGGCACCGAACTTCTGAAGAGGGCATACCGTGAAGCCCTCGAAAACGGCTACCAATTCCTGAGCTACGGCGACAGCATGCTGATTCTCTGAGGCCACGCTGCGGGGGATCGCAATCCTTAGGGTTCCTCTATTTATTGTTTTTGTGAAGGGAGGGGCGCCAGCTGCCCATATTCAAGACAACAAATAGATGAACCCTTCAACTTTTGAGCCCGTTCGCTCTTTCCCATTCCCGTAGGGGCGGACCTGCGTGTCCGCCCGTCTTGTGATCCACACCCGTTTGCTCTGCTGGTGAACCGCCCCAGGCAAAGAGGTGGTCTCAAAAGGTACTCAAAATACCCTTGGAGCCCAGCGCTCCCCGTAAAACAGAAAGGCGGCCTCATCCTGAATATTCAGACATCCTCCCGCGCTTTCCTCGATCAATCCGCAAACAACGTTCCGATTGAGGATGCGATTGCGTTCTGTCGACTGGAAATATTTTCCGCCAAGGTGCCGGTTTCTCTTTTTGGGCTGAATATATTGCCCTTGCCAGCAGGGAGGCCTGAAATATTTCGGATGCTTGTGCGCCCTGTCAATCACCATTTTTGCATTTCATTCAGGCCGGCCTTATTTTAATACTTTGCCATATTTTCGGCAGATACCTATCCGTCCTTTTCCGTTCGCTGCAATTACCATTTCAATACTATTCCAGGGGGATTTTTTAATAATGAGTCTCATCAGTCAGTATCGCGCCCATACCGAGGAACGCGCACAATCAGGCATCCCGCCGCTTCCCCTTACCGCCGAACAGGCAGGCGAGCTTGTCGCCCTTCTCAAGGAGAACCCGGTGCAGGAGCAGGAGTACCTTCTCGATCTGTTGCTGAACCATATCAGCCCCGGCGTCGACGATGCCGCATTCGAAAAGGCCTCTTTCCTTGACGCAGTCATTGCAGGCGAAGCCTCTTGCGCAGTCATCAGTCCGGTCGAGGCCGTCAGGATACTCGGTACCATGCTGGGCGGCTACAACGTCAAGCCACTCGTCGACGCGCTCGGCAACGCCGACCAGGGCGTCGCGGCTGAAGCGGCCCTTGCCCTGAAGAAGACCCTGCTCGTCTACGATTCATTCGACACGGTAGTCTCGCTCTCAAAAACCAACGGCTTCGCCAAAGAGGTTCTCGAATCATGGGCAAACGGGGAGTGGTTCACCTCTCTGCCGACCCTGCCGGAGAAAATGACCCTGACGGTATTCAAGGTGGCAGGTGAAACCAATACCGACGATCTTTCGCCGGCCGGTGAAGCGTTCACTCGCAGCGACATCCCTACCCATGCCCTCAGTATGCTCCGTTCAAAGATGGACGATCCGATCGGCACCATCGCTGCACTCAAGGCGAAAGGCCATCCGCTCGCCTATGTTGGCGATGTGGTCGGCACCGGTTCGAGCCGCAAATCGGGCATCAACTCAGTTCAGTGGCATCTCGGCGTCGACATCCCGGCTGTACCGAACAAGCGCACCGGCAGTGTCATTATCGGCAGCATCGTAGCCCCCATTTTCTTCAATACCGCCGAAGATTCCGGTGCCCTCCCGATCCAGGCTGACGTTACCTCGATGGAGACCGGCGACGTTATCGACGTCTATCCGTTCAAGGGGACGATCGAAAAGAACGGGCAGCAGATATCGACCTTTACGCTCGAACCCAACACGCTTGCCGACGAGGTAAGGGCCGGCGGACGCATTACGCTCATCATCGGCCGCAACCTGACCCGCAAGGCCCGCAAGGTTCTCGGGCTCGGCGACGAAACGATCTTCAGCAAGCCAGACCAGCCGGCCGATACCGGCAAAGGCTATACCCTCGCCCAGAAGATGATCGGCAAGGCGTGTGGACTGCCCGGCGTCCGCCCCGGCATGTACGTAGAAGCCGAAACCCTCACAGTCGGCTCGCAGGACACCACAGGACCGATGACCAGGGACGAGATCAAGGAGCTGGCCGCACTCAGCTTCAGCTCCGACCTGTTCATGCAGAGCTTCTGTCATACCGCAGCATATCCAAAGCCTTCCGATGTGCAGATGCATCGGACCCTGCCCTACTTCATCATGAGCAGGGGAGGCGTTGCCCTCAAGCCGGGTGACGGCGTGATTCACACCTGGCTGAACCGCATGGTGCTTCCCGATACCCTCGGTACCGGCGGCGATTCCCATACCCGTTTTCCCATCGGTGTATCGTTCCCGGCCGGTTCCGGCCTTGTGGCCTTTGCCGGCGTGACCGGCACCATGCCGCTGAATGTACCTGAATCGGTGCTGGTCAGGTTCAAGGGCGATCTCCAGCCCGGCATTACCCTTCGCGACCTGGTCAACGCAATTCCTTACGTAGCCATCAAGAAAGGCCTCCTGACCGTCGAGAAGAAAGGCAAGAAGAACATCTTCGCAGGAACGATCCTCGAAATCGAAGGGTTGCCGAAACTCAAGGTCGAGCAGGCGTTTGAACTCTCCGACGCTTCCGCCGAAAGAAGCTCCGCGGCCTGCACGGTTCGCCTCGACAAGGAGCCGGTGATCGAATATCTCGAATCCAACGTCAAGCTGCTCGAACAGATGATCGACGAGGGCTATGGAGACGCCGCAACCATCAGCCGCCGTATCGGCAAAATGAAGGAGTGGCTTGCCGACCCGCAACTGCTCGAACCGGACAGCGATGCAGAGTATGCTGCCGTTATCGAAATCGACATGACAGAGATCAAGGAGCCGATCCTTGCCTGCCCGAACGATCCCGACGACGTCATGACCCTGAGCGAGGTTCTCGCCGACCCGAAACGCCCGAAAAACATCGATGAAGTGTTCGTGGGTAGTTGCATGACCAACATCGGCCACTTCCGGGCCCTTGGAGAGGTGCTCCGCGGCAAGGGCCACGCCAAAGCCAAGCTATGGGTTGTGCCTCCGACCAAGATGGACCTGAAAAAGCTCGCTGAAGAGGGTTATTATTCGATCTTCGGTACCGCAGGCGCCAGGGCTGAAATTCCGGGATGCTCGCTCTGTATGGGCAACCAGGCTCGCGTTGCCGACAATGCCGTGGTCTTCTCGACCAGCACCCGTAACTTCGACGACCGTATGGGCAAGGGTGCACAGGTTTACCTCGGTTCAGCGGAGCTGGCGGCTGTTTGCGCACTGCTCGGTCAATTGCCCGACAGGGAGCAGTATATGGAGATCGTGGGCGGTTTGACAAAAAAAAGCGATAAAGTCTATCGTTATCTCAATTTTCATGAAATCGGCAAGGAAGAGTTGCAGATGCTGGTTGATTAATGGCGTAGTTTTTTGGGATCATTGCTGATTTGTTGCATATTAAACCAAGCAGTGTGTTTTTTTGAAAAATCGCTGTTTTTGATTATTATACGTGAGCTGAACAAGCTGTTATATTTTCGAAACCAAAATGCATTCGAACCATGAAAAAACTTCTCGTGTTCCTGTTCCTCATGAGCTCAGTTTCATTTGTTGGCTGTGCCCAGAAAACTGAAACTCCGGCTACTCCTGCCGCTGAGCCAGCTCCTGCTGCACCTGCTGCACCTGCCGCTCCTGCTGCACCTGCTGCACCTGCTGCTGATCAGGCTGCTCCTGCACCTGCTGCACCTGCTGCACCTGCTGCAAAATAAGTTCCTGAACAAGGGCTTTATAAAAAGAGACAGAGGAAACTCTGTCTCTTTTTTTTTGTCCATTTTTTGCCATAACGACCTGTTTTCAACAAAAATGTAGCGGATAGGGCAAAAAAGAGCTACTCTCAAAAGTAATGATGAGGTAGCCTTTTGCCGTTACCCCACCTTACAGCTCGTCGACAACGCTTTTGCATTGCCCCTGTGGCGCCTCCATTCCAGCTGAATTTCTGTCCATTCAAGCACAACGAAGGTGACCTCTTCCGTAGCGGCTGTTTCAAAAGGTCCATCATCCGGGTCATGCTCATCGAGGATAATGGCGGGTTGGAAAACCCGCCCTCCTTTCAACTCGCACTCAGCATCCCCAAAGGAGGGCCGCCATTCAAGGCTCGCCATCTGAAGCCCATCAGCCAAGGCCTCGTTTTTCAAATACAAAGAGGCCGTCTCATCACTTACATCTGAGACAGCCTCGTTCTTGAAATGCGGACGGAACATGCCCTCAACCTTGCCGCCAGCAAGGGTTTAGTACGACGATTTTCTCGCAAAGGCTCAAAGGTTTAACGATATCGTTTCAAGATCAATGGCCTGAAAAAGATCTTAACTATAGGCTCATATCCCGATGTCAATCTCAAGAAAGCAAGTAAACAGCGCACCAGGCTCTCTTTGCCGGGAAAAGTAAGCGTTGATCCTTCAATCGATCAGCAAGCAGTACAAGAGAGCGCTATCCAAAAGCCTTAAGGAGGTTTGCTATTGAAGGATGTGTTGGAAGAGGAGAATCCGTCAGTTTCCGGGGCTTTCCAGTGGCATTTTCATGAAAAAAAATGGACAGAACAGAAGCTCCTGACGAAAACAGAAAAAGCCCCATAACATCTTGTGTCATAGGGCTTTGCTTTTCGCTGAGGAGGTAGGAGTCGAACCTACAATTGTCTGATCCAGAATCAGGTGCCTTACCATTTGGCCACTCCTCAATCGAGTTGAGAATATAAGAAAATATTCAAAAATCAATCGCCTGTTTTGAAAATTATTTGACGGGCAGGGTGGGCGCTTGTGGAACTGCGTTGGCAAAGGCTTTACGGGTCAATACGGCAACTTCGATCCACCCCGATTTTTTGTCTTCAAAAAGCCGTTTTTCAGGCTTCAATATATTTTCGATGTCGCAGAGCCCGTAGCAGGAGTCCAGTTTTACTTCGTTTTCATTGGCCAGCTGATCTTCGTTCCAGTAGGTAAGCGTCGAATCGGAGGAGCAATAGCTCATGATTTCATTGAAAACGCTTTCGGGGATCTGCCTTCTTGAGGCTGATACCTGGTCGGGCGGCACGAGGTATTCGAAAATGATCCTCGAGCCGGTCGTCAGCATTCCCCACTGCCTGCGGACAGCCTCTTTGGAGATGTAGTAGGAAAGTCCCTCAATGAGCAGGAGCGTCGGTTCATCCTGCCGCCATCCGGCTTCAGACAGGAGGAACCGACATCTGGCGATATCCTCGACATCTGCGGAAACGCAGGCGAGGCGGCTGTTTTCGGCAAAAGAGAGGCGGTTGGTCATCTTCTCCTTTTCCTGCATCTGGTCATGGTCAAGTTCGAATACCTCCAGGTTCGGGAAGGTCGCCGCCAGCTCGATTCCGAGCATTGAAAATCCAGCCCCAAGGATTGCAACCTGCCTGATATGCTCCTGCCCGATTATCGCCACCGCCTCCCGGGCTATGCAGAGCTTTCGATACCTGATGACCGACCCATATTCGGACCATATCCGGTTGCACTTCTCAAAGAGCCTCTTCCCCCTGCCCAGGTCAAGCATATTCGCATAATCGCGCACTGCTCCCGAGTGGTAGATCTCATGGCCGCACCACAGCAGTACCAGTGCGGATGTATCGGCGATCAGCTCTCTTGTGTATTTGTTTTTTTGCATGGCAATCAGCATTCGGTTGATTCAAGATAATCAATGCCGGAATACCCTGTGTTTGGGTAGATGCTTGATCGGTCGGGATTTGTGGATTTTCCGACTAAGAGGGCTCCGGGATTTTGATGCGAGTTAAATTGTTGCAATAATAAGGGATGATCCCTCTATTTCATGGTAAACCCGAACTTAACAAGAAGCTCATGACAAGCACTATCGCCAGGTTTATGCTCCTGACCATCCTATCCCTGTTGATCATGGTTTCGGGATGCGGCGGGCGCCCTCACGCCATCGAGAAGATGGATGACGCCCGATACGCGAAGATCGGCATCATGACCGGCACAACCGGTGAGATTATCGCCAAAAACAGGTTTCCACAGGCGGAGTTGAAGCACTTCGACGATGTCATGGATGCTTTCATGGCGCTCAAGTCGGGCAAGATAGACGGGATTGTCACCACATACCTGACGGCCAACCAGCTCTGCAAGAAGAACCCGGACGTCCATTTCCTGAGCGAAGACCTTATCAAGGAGAGTGTTTCCGTAGCAGTAAGGAAGGGGAACACAGAACTTCTCCATGCAGCCGACACCCTGATCGGTGAGCTCGAAGCCGACGGCACCATTGCCGACATGCGCAAACGCTGGTATGACAATACGACAGGTGATTACCGGGAACCGCAGTATGCATTGCCTGAATCGGGCGAACCCCTCAGGATAGGCGTCAGCGCGACAAGGGAGCCGATGAGTTTCGTCGACAAAAACGGACGGGTCACCGGATTTGACGGGGAACTGGCCCGCAGGTTTGCCGCAAAACTCAAGAGGCCGGTCACTTTCCATGACATGAAGTTCATGGCGTTGATTCCCGCGCTCGAGTCCGGCAAGATCGACGCGGTCATCACCGGAATTTCCGAAACCGAGGAACGCAAAAAGCGGGTCGACTTCAGCCGCCCCTACTTCTACATGGCCCAGGTACTGCTGGTGAAGAGGGCCGGCTCCTCATCAAAATAAAGCATAGGTCGGCTCACGGCGGCAAGGTTTGAGCTTGCATCGACCTGAATCGATCGGCTCTATCGATAAACGCGACAGCGATTGATGAATTTTATCCTGAGTAGTTTTTTATCCACTTCAATCAATACAACCATGTCAGTCGTAGAACAGGGGGCGCTGGAGAGCGTGCGGAGGTATCTCGGTGGGTATTCGAGCGGGAATATCGATGAGTCTATGTCGGTAATCGCCTCCTCAGCGGAGATATTGCTCTTTGGTACAAATATCGATGAAGTGTTCAGGAGCACTGACGAGGTCCGTACTGCCCTGGAGAGGGATGCGGGGATCATGACCAATATTCAGTTCGGGGATTTTCGCAGCCTGCATTTGGAAACAGCTCCTTCCCTGGCTTTTGTCCTCCTGGAAGTGCCGGTTTCGTATGAGGCGGACGGGCAGAACAACAATACCCTTATGCGTATGGGCTTCTCACTTGTCCAGGAGGACGGGATGTGGAAAATAAGCTCCGGAATGGTGAGCGTTCCGTTTGGTTCCGGTTCTTACTCTTTTTGATCAGCCCGGTTCCTGATCGCTTATTTCCATCCGCCGCCCAAAGCCTTGTACAGGTTGACCAGGTTTGCCAGGCTTTGCTGATGCACCAGAATCTCGTTTTGTTGAGCCACGAAGAGAGATCGTTGGGCGTCCAGCAAGGCAAGGTAGCTGTCGGTTCCCTGGGCGTAGCGGGCTTTGGATATCGTATAGGCGCTTTCGCTGGCTTTTACAAGGGCCTGCTGGGCGTTTAACTGCTCGGTGAAGGTGGCGCGGGCTACCAGCGCGTCGGCGACTTCCCGGAATGCGCTCTGAATGGCCTTTTCATATTGAGCGGTGGCGATGTCGCGGTTGGTTTTTGCCAGTTTGAGGTTGGAGAAGAGGCGTTCTCCCTGAAAGATCGGCAACGTAATCTGGGGGGCGAAGCTCCATGCGCCGCCTGATCCGGCCAGAAACAAACTGGATAGGCTGCCGCTGGCATAACCGGCAGAACCGGTGAGACTTATGCTGGGGAAGAACGCTGCCCGAGCCGCTCCGATATTGGCGTTTTCGCCCTTCAGCACATATTCAGCCTGGCGGACATCCGGACGATCCAGCAGGACAGAGGATGGTACTCCCGCCGGGAGTGTCTCCATTACGGAAACAGAACCGAGTTTTTCCGGGATGAGGAGTTCAGGATCGATCTCCTTTCCGACAAGAAGGGTCAGGGCGTTCTTGTCCTGTTCCACATGACGCTGATATTGGGAGCGGTTGGCCCGTGCGGTCTCAACCTGGGTCGTAGCCTGTGCAACATCCAGTTGAGAGCGGGCTCCCAGATCAAAGCTGCGCTTGATCAGGTCGTATGAGTCCTGTTGGGTCTTGAGCGTGCTTTCGGTCAGTTGTAGCAGTTCAGCGTCAGCAAGATAGGTGAGGTATGCATTGGCTACTTCCGCCACAAGGGTCGTCTGGGCTGCCCTGCGCCCCTCCTCTGTGGCAAGATACTTGTTGAGAGCGCGGCTCGAGAGAGTGCGTACACGGCCGAAAAGATCCAGCTCATAAGCCGTTGCGCCGATATTTGCGCTATAGGTTGAGGTGATTTCGGGACGCCCCGTGGTGCTGGAGTTTTCCGAGGAACGTTGGCGGACGCCGCTGCCCGAGGCGTTTATCGAGGGTGCAAGATCCGAGCGTTGGATGCGGTACGTGGCCCGGGCAGCCTCGATGTTGAGCGTCGCTACCCGCAGGTCGCGGTTATTTGCCAGGGAAGTTTCAATCAGGCGTTGAAGCCTGGGGGATTTGAACATGCTTCGCCATCCGATGTCAGCGACACGGGTTTGCTCTCCGGTTGCCCCAGAGGTTAAAGCCTCTGTGCCCGAAGAGGTCGGCCATTGTGATGCAACGGGTGCTATCGGCTGTTCGTAGCGCGGCGCAAGGGAACAGGCTGTCAGCGTGCCGGCAACCATTACAAAAGGGAGCAGCAGCTTATTGGTCATGTTCGAGTCCTTTGTCATTTTTTATGTCTGTTTCAGGTATAAGCTTTTTTGCGAAGCGACTCTGCACCAGGATGTAGAACAGCGGGACGAAAAAGATCGCCAGAACCGTTCCGGATAGCATTCCGCCGATCACGCCGATACCGATGGCGTTCTGGCTCGCCGAACCTGCTCCGGAGGAGAAAGCAAGGGGAGTGACACCAAGAATGAAGGCCATCGAGGTCATGACAATGGGGCGCAGACGTCTTTTGGCTGCCGTTAAGGCCGCTTCTTTCAGATCCATGCCGCCTTCATAGAGAGATTTTGCGAACTCAACGATGAGGATAGCGTTTTTTGCCGTCAAGCCGACCGTGGTCAGCAGGCCGACCTTGAAGTAGACGTCGTTCGAAAGACCGGCAAGGAAGGTCGCCAGAACTGCGCCCAGAACTCCAAGCGGCACCACCAGCATGACGGCAAACGGGACGCTCCAGCTTTCGTAGAGAGCTGCAAGGCACAGGAAAACGAAGAGCAGGGATAGCGTGTAAAGCGTTAAAGTCTGTTGGCCGGCAGCACGCTCTTCGTAGGAAAGTCCGGTCCACTCGAGTCCGAACCCTTCAGGTAGTTTTGATGCCAGTTTTGTCATCGTGGCCATCGCATCGCCCGAACTTACGCCGGGTGCCGGGGCTCCCTGTATATTCAATGACGATACCCCATTAAAGCGCTCCAGTTTGGACGATCCGAAGCTCCACCGGCCTGAAGAGAATGCCGAGAAGGGGACCATGTTGCCGCCGGCATTCCGGACGTGCCATTTATCCACATCATCAGGGTTCATGCGGTAGGGGGCATCGCTCTGCATGAACACTTTCTTGATGCGTCCCTCATGAAGAAAATCATTCACGTAAGCCGAACCCCAGGCGGTTTGAAGCGTGGTGTTGATGTCGGCGATGGAAACACCGAGTGCACCGGCCTTTTCGTGGTCTATATCAATTTTGTATTGAGGCACATCTTCAAGTCCGTTTGGACGTACACCGCTCAGGGTGGGGTTTTTAGAGGCCGAGTCCAGCAATTGGTTGCGTGCATCCATCAGCGCCTCATGTCCTTTGCCATTACGATCGAGAAGCTGGAGATCAAAGCCGGAGGAGTTGCCCAGCTCCATGACCGCAGGCGGGAAAAAAGCAAAGATCATGGCGTCTTTAACGGTTGACAGGGCACCCATGGTGCGCCCGGCTATCGATGCGACATCTTGTCCCTTCTGTTTACGGGCACTCCAGTCTTTGAGCTGCACAAAGCCCATGGCCGTGTTCTGGCCCTGTCCGGCAAAACTGAACCCGGTAACGCTGAAGATGCTTTCAACGGAGTTTTTTTCATGCTTGAGAAGATAATTCTCCATGGCTTTAACGCTTTCAATCGTACGCTCCTTGGTCGCGCCGGAAGGGGTTGAAATCTGCACGAACATGAAGCCCTGGTCTTCATCCGGCAGGAAGGATGTCGGGATGCGTATGAATACCAGGCTCATCAGAATGATGGCCAGCGTAAATGCGATCATCGATCGACCGACCTTGCCGGTCATGATTTCAGCCCCGCTGACGTAACGGTCGCGGCCGCTGTTAAACAATTTGTTGAACCAGGTGAAGAAACGCCCGACGATCCCGTTCCCGTGAGAATGTCCGTCCTTGTTCACCGGCTTGAGGAGGCTTGCGCACAGGGCCGGTGTCAGAATCAGGGCTACCAGGACCGAGAGAAGCATAGCCGAGACGATGGTGATGGAGAACTGGCGATAAATAGTCCCGGTAGAGCCATTGAAGAATGCCATCGGCACAAAGACTGCTGAAAGGACAAGGGCGATACCGATCAGCGCACTGGAAATCTGCGTCATGGATTTTCGTGTGGCTTCCATGGGGGAGAGTTTTTCTTCCTCCATAATGCGCTCGACGTTTTCAACAACGACAATGGCATCATCCACCAGCAGGCCGATGGCCAGAACCATGGCGAACATGCTCAGGGTGTTGATCGAGAATCCGAAGGCCGACAGTACCCCGAACGTCCCCAACAGTACGACGGGTACCGCTATTGTGGGAACCAGGGTCGCACGGAAGTTCTGAAGGAACAGGAACATGACGAAGAATACGAGGATAACGGCTTCGATCAGGGTATGGACAACTCCTTCGATCGATGTCTTCACAAAAGGGGTCGTATCAAACGGGTAAACGACCTGGACGCCGGGGGGCAGCAGGGTCTTGAGTTCTTCCATCTTGGCTTTGACCAACCCGGCGGTTTTCAGGGCATTGGCCCCTGTCGCAAGGCTGATGGCAAGGCCCGATGCCGGTTTGCCGTTGAAGCGCGTCGTCATATCATAGTTCTGAACCCCAAGCTCGATACGGGCTACATCCTTGAGGCGAACCTGGGACCCGTCGGCATTGACCTTGAGGATGATTTTCTCAAAATCTTCAACGCTTTTCAGTCGTGATTGGGCGGTGATGGTGGCGTTCAACTGCTGTCCGGGAACTGACGGTGTTCCTCCCAATTGACCTGCGGAAACATCGGCATTCTGGGCGCTTATAGCCGCCTGGACCTCGGTCGTGGTGAGGTTGAAGCTGGTCAGTTTGTGGGGGTCGAGCCAGATGCGCATGGAGTATGGCTGTCCGAACACCTGGATGTTTCCCACGCCGGGCACACGACTCAACGGATCAAGGACTTTCGAGTTGAGGAAATCATTCATGGCGAATTCATCGACGGCGCCATTGGTCGAGTAGACGCCGACGACCATCAGGAATCCGGCAGCACCCTTGGTGACATGTACCCCTTGTTGCTGGACTTGCTGGGGCAGATTTGACATGATGGCCTGCAACTTGTTCTGCACCTGAACCTGGGCAATATCCGGATTGGCTTCAGGCTCGAATGTTACCGTCAGGGTGACATTTCCGTTGGAGTCGCTGCTCGCATTGAAATAGCGGAGGTGGTCGATGCCGGTCAACGACTGCTCGATAACCTGGGTGACGCTGTTTTCAATCGCCTCTGCAGAGGCTCCGGGGTAGGAGGCGTTAATGCTTATGGTCGGGGCCGCGATGCGTGGATACTGTTCAACAGGCAGGGTCTGGATGGCAATGTACCCCGCGAGCATGATGCAGATGGAAATCACCCACGCAAAAACCGGGCGGTTGATGAAAAATCCGGACATGAGATTGGTTTCTTGAATGAATGATATTATTTGGCTGGAGTGGACGGGGCACCTGCCTCGACGCACTTAACCTCCATGCCGGGTCGAATTTTCATGATCCCTTCCAGAACGACCTTCTCACCAGGCTTGAGTCCGTTGCTGACAATCCATTTGTCGCCGACAATTTCCGATACGGTGATCGGACGGGGATTCACCTTGCCGTCAGTTCCGACGACCCATACAGAGACCGAACCGTCAGCCTGTCGGGTCACGGATTTCTGGGATACGAGAATGGCCTGCTCGTCCTTCCATTGTTCCAGACGGGCATGGACAAACATCCCCGGAAGAATCTCATGGGTGGCGTTCGGGAATAGCAGGCGAAGCAGGACGGTTCCCGTGGTCGGGTTTACCGTTACATCGGAGAATTTCAACTTTCCGGGTTCGCCGACGGGTTTCCCGTCAACAATCAGGTGGACAGTAGCCGCCGGATCGCCTGAACTCTTGTCCTTATGCTCCTCGCGAATCTTGCGCAACTGCATCAGTTCCGCACTCGACTGGGAAACGTCCACATAAATGAAATCGAGCTGCTGAACGACAGCCAATGGCTCACTCTGGTTGGCGTTGACCAGGGCTCCTTCCGTCACCTTGGTTTGTCCTATGCGTCCGGAAATCGGAGCCATGACTTTTGTGTAGTCAAGGTTGATTTTCGCCGTTGAAACTTCAGCTTTCGCGATGGCGACGTCGGCATGGGCCTGGGCAAGGCTTGCGGTCGCGTCATCAAACTCCTGCTTGCTGATGCCGCCGATTTTTACCAGTTCACCATATCGGGAGGATTTGGCCTCAACCGATTTCACGTTGGCTTCAGCTTTATTGAGGTTGGCGCGGGCGCTGTTGTAAGCAGCCTGAAATGGGGCCGGGTCAATCTGGTAAAGTTGCTGGCCCTGCTTCACCATGCTGCCTTCGACAAAGAAGCGCCTGGTGATGATGCCGCTGACCTGCGGGCGGATTTCCGCTATTCGAACGGCCGAGGTTCGACCAGGTAGGTCTTTTGTCAATACTACTGGCCCGGTTTTCATTGTGACTACGCTGACCTCCGGTTTGCCGCCCATATCATGACGGTCACCTGTTGATCCTTTCGGCCACAGGAACCATCCTGCAACCACAGCCAAGAGAACGCCTGCAATGATGTAAGTCCTTTTCATAATGAAGCTTATGCTTTGTGCGAGTTAACGATATTCACGATTGCTTGTCCGGATAACTTGAATACATCGTTCTGATTGAATCCAGAAACGACAGGCGTTCCTTGCTTTCCCAGTTGATGAGCCCTAACCATTCATGACAACCGAATCCCACAAGGGCAAAAAAGGCCAGATACGAAGCTTCCCTCTTTATAGGATTATCAATGGCTTTCAGATCATGATCAAACCAATCCTGCATTTTTCGCTTGAGCGTTGCTTCACTTGACACCGATGCGGAAACAGCCACGGCAACAGCTTTTTCAGTATCGTCAGGGACTTGCTCGGACATCTTGATGCGGGCGAAAAGCTCTGGATGGGGAGTGTCGGCACATTCCTGAACAAGAATGTCGATCTGTTCAGACCCCCGTTGAAACTGGCGGTCGATCAATGCCTCAAGCAGGGCGCCCTTGGATTTGTAGTCATAGACGACACGGGATTTGCTTATCCCGGCCTCTTTGGCCACGGCATCGATGGAAAGTCGTGCCGATCCCAGTTTGACGACCACGCGTTCGGTGGCATCCAGGATTTCGGCACTGGTGACTTTTTTTGTTCTGGCCATGGTGTTCAACTCCTTTATCAGGTTGGTATCTATTTAAGAACGATCGTTCTTTTATCCAAATTATTTTATGGTTTATTGAATCCTGCGTGAATATTTCTGTCAGACGGCGAGCGTTCATTGGGTTGGAATGAACATCCTTCCATAATGCATTATGCTGAATTTCAGTAGCGCAAATGCAAGCATGAACCTGCATAATATCAGACAGGGACAGGTTCTGCTGTGGCTCATCGGGATTTCGTTGAGTATATTCATGATACGCCTGGCGCTCCTGCTGCGTTAACCATAAATGAACCCTTACATGAAGCGTATCGCAATCGGCATTCTTGCAGTCGCTTTGGCAGTGCTTCCGTCTCTGGCATACGGCGAAACGGCGTTTCCTGGAAATGCGGAGATCGCTGAATTGAAGACGGATGCTTTGGCGGGCAATCACGAAGCGCAGTACCAGCTTGGCCTCAATTACGAAAAAGGGCGGGGAGTGCCTCGGGACCACCAGGAGGCGGAGAGGTGGTTGCGGCTCGCAGCAGATGGCTTCAAGCCCTTGGCCGCCAAGGGTGACGCCAGGGCGCAATGGTTCCTTGGAACCCAGCTCATGGGTGGAAACGGGGTGGTGAAAGATGTAGATGAGGGGCTCAGGTTGTTGAAGCTATCTGCTCGGCAAGGCAACCTCAATGCGCAGGTTTACCTGGGGACGATCTACTATAACGGCATGGGGGTCACGCAGGATTTCAAGGAGGCGGAGACCTGGTTCCGGCTCGCGGCACCTCGGGGGAATGCGGCTGCACAGTTCGGGCTTGCCGAGGTTTGCGTTCTCAGGGAGTCAACAAAGCCCGAAGGCACGCCGGAAAACTATTCCGAAGCGGTAAAGTGGTACACGCTTTCTGCTGAACAGGGCAATCTTTCCGCCCAGAAAAACCTTGCGGGGTTTTATGAAGCGGGGTTGTTCGGGGGGGTGCCAAAAAATATAGAAGAGGCGATCAAATGGTACAAGCGTGCCGCAGCCCAGGGCGACGCCGAAGCAAAACTGCATCTCGACAAGTTGAACAGTGGTAAATAGCCGGAATCGGAATCAATGTTTCCGCGTTTTATGAATGGTTCAGCAATTTATCGATAGCCTTGATAAATTCATTGATGCTGAACGGTTTCTGGATGATATCCAAACCCTCTTCAGTCGGTCTGGCATTAACGATATTTTCAGGGACGTACCCGGATATAAAAAGAACTTTCAGCCGCGGATCGTTTTCCTGGAGACGCGAACTCAGGTTTACGCCGTTCATTGTCGGGAGCAGGACGTCAGTTACCAACAGATCGATCAGGTTTTTATGTATTTCAGCCAAAACAATGCTTTCCTCGGCATTATGTGCTATAAGCACCTTAAATCCACGGTTTTCAAGAATTTCTCTGATGAGATTGAGTATGCAGGAGTCGTTTGAAACTACAAGTATCATGCCCTTTCCTTTTGGGATGATATGTTCTATTGCTTCTGTTTTTTTTTGCTCAAACTCCCTGTGCTGAGGCAGATAGATGTCGAATGTCGTTCCTTGACCTAATTTGCTTCTGCATTCAATGTGGCCGTTATTCTGCATTACTATTCCGTATACGGTCGACAGGCCGAGACCGGTTCCCTTGCCGATCTCTTTGGTGGTAAAGAACGGTTCGAAGATATGCGGGAAAATCCTTGTCTCAATACCTTTGCCTGTATCGCTGATCGAAAGCTTTATATAACTTCCGGGAGAAATGCCGGAAAGGCATTTATTGCCATCCTCTTTTTCGAAATGAACAAGATCGCATTCGATGAGGATATTGCCGCTCCCGGCAATGGCATCGCGTGCGTTTATGATAAGGTTGGAAAGTATTTGATCGAGCTGGTCCCGATCCATGTGAGTAAATGGCTCAATCTCACATGCACGGAACTCGATCTGAACATTGTTGCCGATCGACAGGGGGTGTAACGGGAGAAACTCTGAAATAGCCTTGTTCAGATCGATAACTTCCGGATAGGTCAAATCCTTTCGGGCAAACGTAAGAAGCTGGCTAGTCAGCTTTGCTGAATGTGTCGCAAGTTGGTGAATATCATTTATCTGTTCGGCTAATGGACTGGCTTCATTGATCTGGTCGAGAAGTATTTCCGTATTGCCTAGAATTCCGAACAGAATATTGTTGAAGTCATGAGCTATGCCTTCAGCAAACTGCCCGATCAGCTGCATTTTCTGGTGTTGCCGAAGCTGCATTTGCAATTGTTCCTGCTTTGCTTCAGCATCTTTAAGTTCGGTTATTTCCGTAACTACCGCGACCACATAAGGCTGACCATCAATTACAGCCTTTTTGGCTCGCATGGTCGCCCATTTGTATGGTGGACCATCCCCATGGTACATCCTGAATTGGGCGGTTTCTTCGATATCATTCTCGAGTACATTGTAACCTTTTTTGAGAAGGTCGGGAAGGTCATCGGGATGGACCCGATCCATGGGATTGATACCAAGCATTTCACTTTCAGGCCGGGCGTTGACCCTGTCGCGTGAAAACAGGTTCCATCCCATAAGACGCTCATGAGGGTCTATAATAAGGATAGATGCCGGTATGGCGTCATAAAGAGATGTTATTGCAGCCAGGTTCTTGTCGATTCTGAATGGCTTTTCAGCTGATGGGGAATCTGTCTCAAGTTCTATCATGGGGTTCGGTCAGGTGCAATATTGATATTGGTTTACACGACTTCCTGATGGGATGGGCTCATGATGTTACGGAAAAGCATATGGTTTAATTTATAAATATTTACGTAATAGCAATTACTGAGATATCCCGGAGAGGCGTGATGTATGTATTGTAATTGATTGGTTTGGGGCGATAGAGCGTATGTTGAGCCTGAACCAGGGAATAGGGAAATGGTTATTAAGGTTTATGCATACAAATGAGGTTGTCGAAAGTGCTGAATTGATTGCGGCTATGTTCGACTTCACAAGCGGGGGGTGGTTTGGCGCCGACACGGTACAAAACAAAAAAGACCTACAAGCCGTAACCTGTAAGTCATTATGTTGTATGGTGCACCCGAAGAGATTCGAACTCCTAACCTTCTGATCCGTAGTCAGATGCTCTATCCAGTTGAGCTACGGGTGCATGTTGCCGACATCCCGTTTAAAGGATGTCGGTCAATGTAGCGTGTACGGGATTCGAACCCGTGATCTTCGCCTTGAGAGGGCGATGTCCTGGGCCACTAGACGAACACGCCATTAAACTTTTCCAAGTCTGTCGGTTGGTGGGCCCTGTAGGACTTGAACCTACGACCCAGCGATTATGAGTCGCTTGCTCTGACCAACTGAGCTAAGGGCCCTCTTAGCTTTGCTTTAGAGTGGACTAATATAGTGCTTATAACCAATAAAGCAAAAATTTTCATCGCTTTTGAGCGGCCAGAATCAGGAAAATTCCTGGTACCGGTCCCGCTCGATATCGGCGCCGAGTGAGGTCAGTTTCTTTTCGATTTTCTCGTATCCACGGTCCAGATGGTAGACCCTGAGTACCTCTGTAGTGTCCGTTGCAACAAGCCCTGCAAGGACCAGGCACGCTGACGCCCTCAGGTCGGTGGACATGACCTTGGTGCCGGTCAGCTCCTGCGGTCCGTGCACGATGGCCTGGTTCTCCCTGATTTCGATACGGGCTCCGAGTCGGTTCAGTTCGGGAATATGGTTGAACCGTTCATGGTAGATTTTGTCGATGATGGTGCTTGTGCCTTCGGCCTGGGTCATCATGGCCATCCACTGCGCCTGCATGTCTGTAGGAAATGCGGGATAGGGATTTGCCGTTATATCGGTCGGCAGAAGCTTTTCGGGGGCGGAAAGGGAGATGGAGTCGGGGCCGGTGGTCACCGTGCAGCCCGCCCTGCGGAATGCGTCGATGACCGATTCAAGTTGCAGTGGAATGACGCCGGTGACGGTTATTTCCCCTTTGGTGATCGCCGCCGCGCTCAAGAGGGTGCCTGCCTCGATACGGTCGAAGATGTTGTCGAACGTGACCGCCCTGAGACGCTCCACCCCTTCGATAACCAGGGTCGTCGTGCCGATTCCTTCGATACTTGCCCCCATTTTCTGGAGGAAGTGGCAGAGGCATTCTATTTCAGGCTCAAGTGCCGCATTGCCGAGTATGGTGGTGCCCGATGCCGTGACTGCGGCCATCAGTGCGTTGCCGGTCGCTCCGACAGATGAGATGGGGAAGTCGATACGGGCGCCGCGAAGCCGCGAGCCTTTGACTTTGGCATCGATGAACCCTTTTTCGATGGTGATATCGGCCCCAAGCTTTTCCATGACCATGATGTGCAGGTCCACCGGCCGCGGCCCGAAGGCGCAACCGCCCGGAAGCGATACCCGTGTGTGGCCGAACCTCGAAAGCAGCGGGCCGAGGACATAGATCGACGCCCTCATTTTCTTGACCAGTTCGTAGGGAGCCTCGATGCTTTTGAGCTGGTCGGTCGATACCCGAAGCACATTGTTTTCGAAGGAGACTTTAGCACCGAGATATTCGAGCAGCGCACTGAAGGTCCGAACGTCCTGGAGGTCAGGTATGCGGTTGAGCGTAAAGGTACCGTCCGGGGTCAGCAGCGTGGCTGCGATGACGGGCAGCGCGGAGTTTTTGGAGCCGGAAGCCGCGACAGTGCCGCTAATCCGGTTTCCCCCGCGAATGAGAAGTTTATCCATTCAATACTATTCCATGGTTACATCGTAAAGAAGGGCTATTTAATTATTTTAGGCTCAGAAATACAAATTAATTTATTCAGTGCTCTTTACCTGTGGAGCTTATCATTACTCTCCTGTAGCAGGGTTCATCTGCTGACTCAGATACCGATTTTCTTTATTGCTGCCCTGACCTGTTCGATATCGTTTTTGGTTTGCTGAACATTCCTGCCTGCACCAATCTGTATATATAGATTAAGTGCCTGCTGGTAACAGTTCAGGGCCTCATCAAGCCTGCCCTGATGCTGGTAGACAATGCCGATGTTGTTGAGAGCGTTAGCCTGTTCCTGCTGGTTGCCGATGGCCTTATCAATGCCGAGCGCTTGCTGGTGGTAGTTCAGGGCCTCATCAAGCCTTCCCTGGTGCTGGTAGACAATGCCGATGTTGTTGAGAGCGTTAGCCTGTCCTGGCTGGTTTCCGATGGCCTTGTGAATACCGACTGCCTGTTGGAGGTCGTTCAGGGCGTCATTAAGCTTGCCCTGGATCTGGTACACAGTGCCCATATTAGCGAGAGCGTTAGCCTCTCCTTTCTTGTTTCCGATGGCCTTATGAATGTCGAGTGCCTGCTGGTAATAGCTGAGGGCGTTATGAAGCCTGCCCTGGTCCTGATAGACCGTACCGATGTTACCGAGAGCATCAGCCTCTCCTTTCCTGTTGCCGATAGCCTTATCAATGCCGAGCGCCTGCTGGTAGTAGTAGAGGGCATCATTAAGTCTGCCCTGGTCCTGGTAGACAATGCCGATGTTGTTGAGATCGTCAGCCTGTCCCAGCTTGTTGCCGATGGCTTTGTCAATACCAAGTGCCAGCTGGAGGTAGTTGAGAGCGTCATTAAGCTTGCCCTGGTTATGGTAGACAATACCAATGATACCGAGTGCGTTAACCTGGTCGTGATTGTTTCCGATGGCCTTGTTAATACCGAGCGCCTTCTGGTAATAGTTCAGGGCAATATCAACCTTTCCCTGGTCATGGAATACAATGCCGCTGATATTGAGAAAAGCAGCTTCAAAGACGTTATCTCCCTTTTTCCTGGCCAGAAGCTCTCCTTGTCGGGAGGCTTGTTGAGCTCCTTGATAATCCGAAATATTGTAGAGTGAAACTGCTTCGTTCAGATAGCCTGCCATTGTCGGTAAAAAAGCTGTCGAGGCCTTATAATTATTTGCCGCATTCGAGAAGTTGTTTGCTTCAAATTCTTTTTCGCCGTCGTCGAAATACTTTTTTGCCTTGCTTATCAGTTCATCAGCAGCCTCCTGGACCTCCTTGTAAAATCCTGTTTTAGTTGCTTTTTGAATTGTTGTGCCGCTCAAAGTTACAACCGGTTCCAAAACATGTACAGCATTTCGCAAGGTGTTTATGCTATAGCTGATTCCAATGATGAGCGCAAAAAAACCAAACGTAAATAGCTTTCCTGCCTGTTTTTTCAGGAAAGGGTATTTGGCAGCGGATGTTGTTGAGGCACGCAAGGCAACTATGGTCGCAAAGATCGTTACAATGCCGCAAAGATTCGTCATCCAGAATCTGATAGTTAGCAGTATCATTGCTCAATGCATAGACGTGGTTATGATTGTTTACTTATTAGAACAAAAATCTTTAAAAAAGAATTGCAGGCACTTTTACTGGGCATTTGCAGGCGATTGCCGCCCCGAAGGCATCTGTGCTGGCTCGGGTGCAGGTAAAAAACATTGCAGGTTTCGTTCTTGATCTCTCCCTGAATCAGCCGGGCTGTGCATTGCATTCGAGCGTGACGGGCGCGATCAATTTATCACTCGTCTTCATGCAGGTCTCGATCTGCACATTCAGGGCCTTTGCTTCTTTGAACAGTTCGATATTGCTTTTCGGGTCCAAAAGTTCATATTTGGTTGCGAAGATGCGCAAGATGCCTCTTACGGGCGATGATGCCATCTTTTTTTGTTGATGCATTTGATGGGGCCGTCGATCCGGAAAATCTGGGATTGAAGTAGATAAATTAATTATTTTAAGCCACTAGAGTCCTGACCTGTCTTTACGGCGTTCGCGTTCGCAGGTCGATGGCATGCAAACGTCAGTGCCAACCATATTGATATCATGCGAATTTTTTCCGGCCGCCGTTTCATCCCGGTATATGTTCTGAAGCTTCTCTGCTCCTGCCTGCTTTTTGCGGGGGTGCTCTCCGCCCGTCCCACCGAATGCCGTGCATCCAGAGATGATATGAACCGGATCGTGCAGGAACGCAACAGGGTTGAGAGCAACCTCAAAGGGCTGAAAAAGCAGCTCGAAGAGTACCAGCTCAAGCTTAATAAATCCAAAAAGGACGAGGTTCTCTCGATGGACGCGCTCAAGAACATCAGGAAGCAGATCCTGGTGTTTGAACGGCTCATCACTGAAAACCAGACCTATCTCGGCAGCCTCGACAGGGAGATCGCCTATCTGCAGAACCAGCTGGAGGAGAACCGGAACAATTACCATCGTGTATCATCTGATTTCCAGAGGGTTGCCGTGGCCGCCTACAAACACGGGGGAACCCGTGATGCAGAGATGGTCTTTGCCTCCAGCTCGGTCAACGACGCGATGATCCGGACACGGTACATGGGCTTGTTGTCGCAATCGGTCCGCTCGAAGGTTACCGACCTGCAGACAAGCGCAGAGCAGATGGAAACGGCGCGTGAGCAACTCCAGCAGACCTACCGCCAGAAGCAGGAGGCGATGAAGGCCCAGCAGGTGCAGCTTCAGACCTATTCTTCCAAAAAGAAGGAAAAAGAGGCGGTGCTCAACGACATCAAGAAGGACAGGGGCGAGTATCTGGCAAGGATCACCGAAGTACGGAAGAAGCAGCGGGAGATGCAGTCGAAGATCGAATCCCTGATCATGGCCCAGCAGCAGCTCATCCAGAAAGAGCAGGAAAAGGCACGGGCGGATGAACTCAAGCGCCAGAAGCTTCGTCAGGCGCGCCAGGCCCGATTGGCGGAAACAAGGCGACTGGAAGCCGAACGGCATCGCCGTGAAGCCGCGGCCAGCGCTGAGGCGGCAAGGCTCCAGCGCCAAGCCAGAACCAGGCCCCAGCCGCAGGTTCAGCCTCAACCGCAGCCTCAGCCATCGGTGCAGGTTCAGGCGCCAACCAGACAACAGCAGCAACCACAGCCACAGCCCTCGCAGCCACAACCTGTCGTGGTTACGAAACAGCCGCCGGTCGCTCCGCCACAGGTCGCGGTGCGCCAGGAACCTCCCAGGCCAGTCCAGGTTGCTGAAGCTCCGCAGGAGCCGGAGCCGCCGGTCGATCCTACCGAGTCGGAGATCGATCGGGTGTCGGCTGATTTCGACGCGGCCGGCTCCTCGCTTCCATGGCCGGTCAAAAACGGTGTGATCGTGCGCAAGTTCGGTTCGAGCCTCGACAAGGAGCTTAACCTGGTAACCACCAGCAACGGCATCGATATCTCCGTGCCGGTCAACACTTCAGTCAAGGCGGTTTCCGGCGGCAAGGTCGCCCAGATAGCTTTCCTTCCGACTTTCGGCAACGTGGTGATCATACGCCACCAGAAATCGTATCTTACGGTATATGCGAACCTTGCACGTGTTTCCGTGACCAAGGGCGAGGTGATCAGGTCGCAGCAGCTGCTCGGGAGTTCCGGGCCGATGCCTGAAGGTGGATCGATCGTGCATTTCGAAGTCTGGAAAGGGAAAGTAAAGCAGAATCCTCAGAAATGGCTCAGGTAAAAGGGAGAGAATCATGGGGCTGAAATGGCTGTTCAGGACGATCTATTCCGTGCTGTTCCATCCGGAAGCCTTCTGGAAAGAGACGAGCGTCCGACGCCGTGAGATCAATGCGATGAAGGATTATGCCGCACCGGTCATCGCGATGGTGCAGCTGTGCAAGCTGCCTTTCATGGCAGTTCCAAAGGCGGCGATGTACCTTGCCGTCATCAGTTTCATCGTCGACGTCGCCGTGCTCTATCTCCTCTCAGGTCTGCTGGTAAGCGTTCTGGGCCATGACCGGCAGGAATCGTTGCAGGACGACGTCCTGGCAATACTCGCCTTTTCGCTGACCCCGGTATGGCTCGCAGAACCGTTCTATTTTACCGGAACCTGGCGCTGGCTCTTCATTTCGGCAGCTCTTCTCCACGCATTGCTGATATTGAGGTCAGGTATGCGGATAATGCTTGAAAAGCAGATCCCGCAGGTCGATACCCTTTTCGGAAAGTCCGCCCTGCTTGTGGCTGTGGCGACCATAAGCTCGTTCATGCTTTCGAGCGGGCTTATCCGCTTCTTCACCTCTTTCTGACCGATACGATATGGAACCACATGACCTCCATCTGGATTACGGGCTGGTCGAATCGATCCTGATAGCGTTCATCCGCAACGAAATCAGGAAATTCGGATTCGGCTCGGTTGTGCTTGGCCTTTCGGGTGGTATCGATTCGGCGGTCGTATGCGAGCTTGCCGTGCGTGCCCTCGGGCCAGACAACGTCCTTTCGGTCATGATGCCATACAGGACCAGCAGCCGACAGAGCCTCGACCACGCACAACTGCTGGTGGACCGGCTCGGTATCAGGACGGAGACGATGCCTGTGACGGATGTGGTCGATGCCTTTTTTGCCACCCGTCAGGATGCGGAGCGGCTCAGGAGGGGAAACGTGATGGCGCGAGCCAGGATGCTTTGCCTCTACGACGTTTCGGCCAGGGACAGCAGCCTGGTGCTCGGCACCAGCAACAAGACCGAGCTTATGCTGGGTTACGGAACCATGTTCGGAGACATGGCCTCGGCGGTAAACCCGATCGGCGACCTTTACAAGACGCAGCTCAGGGGGCTGGCCCGCCATCTCGAAATACCTGCCCCGCTCATCGACAAACAGCCCTCAGCCGATCTCTGGGAAGGGCAGAGCGACGAACAGGATCTCGGCTTCAGCTATGACTCGGTCGACATGCTTTTATACATGATGCTCGAAGAGCGGATGGATCGTGAAGCGATCCTTGCCGAAGGCATCGAAGCCGCCTTTTACGACCGGGTGAGGCGCATGGTTGTGAGAAACCAATACAAGCGCATGATGCCCGTTATCGCCAAACTTTCCAGCCGCACCCCCGGCATCGATTTCCGCTATGCGAGGGACTGGCAGGAGATCAGGTAGGCGATCTAACAACGACATTATCAGGCATTTCTCATCTCGTCGGGTAGACCCGGATGGCGAAGGGCAGAATCAGGGAAAATCAGAAGCCATTATGGTATACGACGCGATTGCTGCGGATTGTACAACACCTCTTTAAACGGCCATCCCCTGAGAGCAAAAAAAAGGGCCAGTAGCAGGCACATGGCAATACTCAATGGTTCAGATACAAACGAAACCACGAATGCTCCCAAATAGAGTGGTGGACCAAACCGATAATGCTTCGTGATCTCAATTGCCTCCTCTTTTTTTTCTGAAATTGCATTTTCTGATATCAGTCTTGTTGAAACATGTCGCCATAGCGCATCAAATGAGAGTGAGATTGCCACGAACATTCCCGAGTAAAAAATAGCGGCTATCTTTGAACCGTTATACATCAGGTAATCAGAAAGCAATGTCGTTGGAAAAGGTATGAACGTCACGAACAGCAGTAATAATCCATTCAGGTAAAATAACGAGTGATCATACTTGTTGACCATCACAAAAATCCAGTGATGATGAACCCAAAAAACAAGGATGGTGGCAAAACTGGTTAAAAACGCCAGATAACTTGGCCACAGATTCAGCAGAGCCTTGAACAATCCAATCGTGGCAACCTCACTATGGCTCGGCACCTTGATTTCAATAACCAGCAATGTTATTGCTATCGCGAAGACTCCATCGCTGAATGATTCAATGCGTACGGTTTCATTTTTTTCATACATATAAGGGTTTTCCGGTTTAGGGCACTCCAATTAAACTCAGCCATGAGGTCATGGCTATGCTGGGGCGAAGTTCAAAATCTTTATAAAGCTTTGAACTTCATGGTTATTTAAAAGGAGTCTGCTGAAAGTCCGTAGCGTTTAACCTCTCCTGAATAGATTCTGTCTGTCCGCTCCGTCAGCCATCTACTATAACAACTGACGGCCACTAATAGGTGCGTCTCTTTGCCAATGGCATTTTCAGGCCTGTCGCTTCCTGTAGAATAGAGCCGGATGCAGAAGGGCGGGTTTCAAATACTGCCCCAGAGGTGCAGGAGTTCGGGTTTCGTCCCTGATCAGGCTGTGGCGAGCAACAGGTCGATTTCGCGATAGGGGAAGTCGGTCAGTTCGGCGAGGATTTTCTTGGTGACATAGCCTTTGTAGAGGTAGGTGCCTTTTCTGAGACTGTGGCTTTTCCAGAGCATGTCGGGAATGGTTTCGTGTTCGGCCAGTTTCTGCAGGAAGGGCAGGAGGGTGTTGGTCAGGGCGTAAGATGCGGTTTTGGCTACGGCAGAGGGGATGTTCGGCACGCAGTAATGGGTCACGCCGTGTTTGACATAGATAGGGTTGGTGTGCGATGTATGCCGACTTGTGGCGAAACATGCTCCCTGGTCGATCGATACGTCGATTATCACCGATCCGGGCTTCATTGTTTTTACCACCAATTCGCTTACCAACGGTTTTGAAAGCTTCTTTTTCGGGCTTAGCGCCCCTATCATCACATCGGACATTCGGGCAAGCTGTGCAATGTAGTGATCGTTCGCTATGGCGGTCACCAGATGGCGATTGAAGAAAGCCTCGAAACGTCTCAGGCGGTTGATCTCCTTGTCGATGACCGTAACCTGGGCCCCAAGGCCGAGTGCATCCTGGGCCGCGAACAGCCCGACCGTTCCGGCACCGATGATCGTAACGTGGGCAGGTGGAACACCGGCGATCCCTCCGAGCAGGATGCCGCTTCCGCCGTAGCCGGTTTCGAGATATTTCGCTGCGGTCTGGATGGCCAGTGAACCGGCAATTTCGCTCAGCGTCCTGACGATAGGGAGCTCTCCGTCCCTGGTTTCGATGAACTCGAAGCCGAGGGCGGTGATGTTTTTTTCGCTCAGGGTTTTAATCATCTGCCGGTTGATGGTGCCGAGATGCAGGGCTGAAATAAGCATCTGGCCGGGCAGGAACAGCGGCAACTCTTCAGGTTGCGGGGGAGAGACCTTCACGATGACGTTCGCCTGGCGGAAAAGCTCTTCGGGTGAAAATGCGATCACAGCTCCTGCCGCGGCATAGGCGTCGTCATCAAAATTGCAGAACATTCCGGCATTGGTCTCGACGACCACCCTGATTCCCTGTTCCGAAAGGATCTGTACTCCGGCAGGGGAGAGCGCGACCCGCCGCTCATCCTGGGCTCTTTCCTTCGGGATGGCGATGGCGATGTTCATCGCTTTTCCAGGCTTCAGCAGCCAGCGCTCAAGTGTTTTGACCCCAAGATCAAATTCTAAACTTTCAAGGTCGGAAGAATAGCCCATCGTTGTTAAGGATCGTCAGGATTTCATAAAAAAAGCTGTTTTGCCGGAATTGCCCCCAGTCAGGATTATCCGGGGGATGGGGGCTTCCAGCAAAAGCTTTCGGAAATTTACTTCGCCTTGATGGTGATCCGCTCGATAACGTGAGGCGGATCGTCATGGATCGGGCAGTTGCATCCCGGTAGGTGCAGTTTGCCGCCGGTCACCGAGCACAGCAATCCGGATGTGTTATCGAAAACGCCTTTGGCTGCACCGGTCACCAGGCCGATCGGAGCCTGCAACAATCCGGAAGCGGTGTCGAAAACCCCTTTTGCGCCGCCGGCTACCAGGCCGATCGGAGCCTGCAGCAACCCGGAAGCGGTATCGAAAACGCCTTTGGCCGCACCGGCCACCAGGCCGATCGGAGCCTGCATGAACGAGAATGTCTCAAAGAAGTTATTGGCTGCCAGCAGGGATGCAGGGCCAATTCCGCTGGCGATTTTGCCGATCGAATCGACCGGATTGAGCTTGCCTTCGCGCACTCTCGATACGATATTGGTCACGCCGGAGGGCAACTGGTTGACGACATTGTACCCGATGGTCTGTGCATAGGTGATGAAGCCCGGGACGTTGAGGCCCAACACGATTCTCCTGAGTTTTTCAGCCCTCGAAAGGACGCGGATGGTGCCCTCTTTGACGATGACGCTCTGGCATGCCAGACGGCCACCCTCCTGGAAGAGCTTGTCGGAAATGAACGCTTTTTCCTCGGCGCTGGGCGGGGAGAGCAGTTCAGCGCCTTCGCTGACATAGACGAAACAGCTCTGGCAGAAGCCGTTGCCTCCGCAGATATAGCCGATATGGGCCTTGTTGTTTTTGGCGGCAGAAAGCAGCAGGTCACCGACCTGTACTTCACATGGTCTGTCGTTGATGTAGATAATCATGGCGATGGGATTTGCATTGGTAAGCCGGGTATACAGAGGTTGACTGTGTGTACTGATTACCTGGCACCTCGAGTGACCTGTTCCGCGATCCGACTGCTTTATCCAACGCGGTGCCCTGTAGCATATTAGAATAAAATATAACTAAAATCCGTTCCAGCTCAACCGTAATCAGGGCGAATGCACGGCAGTAAAGCATTTGCGGGAGTGAGGGGTTGTCTCAAAAGGCAGTTGAAAAGCCCCGGGAACGAGTATGTCTCAAAAGGTTTGTCGACAATTCCTGTAATCGCCAAGCTTGCATTCTGTGCTTCGTTCGCTTTGGACGTAGGGGCGGTTCGCCAAGCGACCTTGGTGAAGTAACTTCCAGGGAAAGGGCGAACACACAGGTCCGCCCCTATCAGTCCGGAATTATAAATCAATGCCGATCCATGCATTATATGCCGAAGACCAATCATTCAATCCATATATGTGTCTTGTCATCCATCCCCGTAGAAGGTTGTCTCAGAATCAAAACTGAGACAGCTTCATATTCACGACAACAAAACATGAGCCCGTTCCGTTAATCTCCTTCCCGTAGGGGCGGACCTGCGTGTCCGCCCGTCCTGTGATCCACACATGAGTGATAAGCTGGTAAACCGACCCCGTCAGCAAGGTTGTCTCAAAAGGATTTTCAACCAAAGGAGGGCGGACATTCCTGTCCGCCATTCGATTTCCCGGCACTCTATGAATTGTAATGGCGGGTTGGAAAACCCGCCCTCCTTTAAACCAATAAACAGATGTGCTGTTATGAGACGGCCTCTTCCATGCATACCAATGTAAAAGGGCCACCTTTTCAGGTAGCCCTTGTGTGCTTTTGACTGTTTTGAATCGGCCTGTTCCAGACGCTTGTCAATTGCAGCAGGCCGTGCTGTGCTGATGATGCCGGACTATCTCTGACGACACCGTGTTTCCTTCGCCTGTGGTGCAGCAGGTCAGGTTGCCGGCGTTTGAACCGCAACAGGTTTCGGCCTTTGATGGCTCCACCGTTGCCGTAACGGCAGCAGGCTTCGCAGCGAATACTGACTGCACTGCTTCGACCACCAGCTGTAACGCGTCGCCTATGCCGGCTACGACATCGGTCAACAGCTGCCAGAGCCCAAGTTTGTACTCACCCTGTTCGCGTTTGGCCTGAAACGCTATGGTATCGGTAAACTTGATTGCCGATTCCCACCCCATCTTGCCCATGTAGGCCGGAATAGCTGCCGGATTTGATTCGACCATCTGTTTCGCCTCTTCAACGGTCGTCAGTATCCTGATGGTGCCAGGTTTCTCTATCTTGGTCTGGCAGGCCATGCGGCTACCTTCACTGATCAGCGCCTCGGAAAGCATCGCTTTTTCAGCTTCAGTAATGGGAGAGAGCAGCTCCTGACCTTCAAGAACCTTTACGTAACAGGTCTGGCAAATTGCATTGCCTCCACAGAAGTAGCCTATATGGCTGTGGTTCGCACGAGCTACATCGAGCAACCTATCCCCGATTTTCGCTTCGTACTCCCGGTCATTTATGTTGATACTCATGGTTGTAATTATTTAATGTTTACGAAGGCTTTTCCTTCATATAATCCATAACCATTCCAGTTTAGGAAAAAGTTGCATGAGAAATCAGAGATTTTGAGGGAAAAGAAAAAATATTCCGTGCCGTCGAAAGCACGGGCAGAAGAGGAGTATGGAGCAGCCGGGGCAGGATCGCTTCGTATAGCCTTAACAGCTTACTGGTGAACTGTTTGCCAGCATATTGAGCAGGGCGGAGTAACGGTCGATCAGCGCGATGGGTTCCATATCGGTATCGCCGGGATGGTTGAAGGCGAGCTTCATTTTTTTCTCATGCCGGAACTGCGGGCGATAGGAGTGGAGCGAGCTGTCCTGAAGTGAGGTGATCAGTGTCTTGAAAAAATCGCCATCGTAGAACTCTTTGTCATCGTCGGAAGGGAGGTAGAAGGTGGTCGTGGAGGACTGGATGTCTATTTTTTCGAGCCCGATCGACGATCCGAGATTCTTGAGGCGGGCCAGAGCCAGCAGGTTTTGCACTTCTACAGGCAGGGTGCCGAACCGGTCGCTCAACTCCTGGGCGAGCTTGTCGAGCGTACTGTCCTGCGTGGCTTTCGAAATCCTGTCGTAACAGGCAAACCGTTCCTGTGTGGCGGTGAGGTAATAGTCGGGTATGAGCGCATCGAAAAAGAAGACCATGTCGCAAGGCCTTACTGGTTTGAGGGCGGCTTTTTCACTGTCGCTGAAGATGTGGCTGAACTCGGTAAGCTTGAGTTCTGCAACCGTCTCCTCGACCATCTTCTGGTAGAGGTCGAAGCCTATTTCGTGGATGAACCCGGACTGTTCGGCACCGAGCAGGTTACCCGCACCCCTGATGTCGAGGTCGCGCAGGGCTACGTTGATGCCGGAACCGAGCTCAGTGAAGCTTTCGATCACGGCGATACGCTGGATGGCCTCCCGCTTGAGCGTGCTCAGCGGCGGCGTGACGAGGTAGCAATAGGCTTTTCGCTCACTGCGGCCGACGCGGCCCCTCAACTGGTAAAGGTCCGACAGGCCGAACATGTCGGCCCGGTTGATGATGATCGTATTGGCGTTTGAGATGTCGAGCCCCGAACCGATGATCGATGTCGATATGAGCACATCGAGCTCCTTCTGCATGAAATCCATCATCACGTTCTCCAGCTCCCGTGCCGGCAGCTGTCCGTGTGCCTTCGCAATCCGGGCGTAAGGCACAAGCTCCCTGATCTTGCGCTCGGTCTCGTCGAGGCTTGCTATGCGGTTGTGCAGGAAGAAGGTCTGCCCTTCGCGCTGAATCTCCAGCCTGATGGCCGCCTGTATCTCATCGGGGTCATATTCCGTGATGATCGTCTCGACCGGCTGCCGGTTTTTCGGCGGGGTGGATACTATGGAGATGTCGCGGGCGCCGAGCATCGAGAACTGCATGGTCCGAGGTATCGGCGTGGCTGACATGGTCAGGGTGTCCACACCGGGGAAGTTATTTCGGAGCTTCTCCTTGACCTCGACGCCGAAATGCTGCTCTTCGTCGATGACCAGAAGTCCAAGATCCTTGAATACGACATCGGAGGATACCATCCGGTGAGTGCCGATCACGATGTCGATCGCGCCGGCGGCAATGCGTTCGATGATCTCCTGCTGCTCCTTTTTCGGCACGAACCGGCTCAGTACGGCGATGTTTACCGGGAAGTTCTGGTAGCGCCGCGTAAAGGATTCGCCATGCTGGTGGGCCAGGATTGTGGTCGGGGTCAGGATGGCGACCTGCTTTTTCGATTCTATCGCCTTGAATGCGGCGCGCATGGCGATTTCGGTCTTGCCGAACCCGGCATCGCCGCAGATGAGGCGGTCCATCGGGGAGGGTGACTGCATGTCCTTCTTGACCTCCTCGATCGCCTTGTACTGGTCGGGGGTCTCCTCGAACATGAACGAAGCTTCGAACTCACGCTGGAAAATCGAGTCGGGAGCGAAGGCGAAACCGGGGGTCATCTTGCGCTGGGCATAGATGCGGATCAGCTTGGCGGCTATGTCGCGCAGCTTTTTGCGGACCTTCTCCTTTTTCGCTGCCCATTTGGTGCTGCCGAGCTTCGACAGGTTCGGCAGGGAGCCTTCCGAAGCCGTGTATTTCGAAAGCAGGTTGATGTTCTGGACGTTGACGTAGAGCTGGTCGCCCCCTTCGTACTCGACCAGTACGCACTCCTGCTCCGAATTGCCTACCTGGATCGTTTCGAGCGACCTGAACACACCGATTCCGTAATCCTCATGCACAACATAATCGCCGACCTTCAGCCGTTGCAGGTCCTTGAGCGATATACCCTTGACCTTGCGCCGGTGGTGTCCGCGGTGCATGTGGAACTTGCCGAAGATGTCCGACTCGGTGTAGAGGTCCATGTCGCCGAATTCGAAACCGGTATGCAGGTTCACCGGCAGCCACCCGATGCCGGAGGTTGCCCCTTCAAAACCATCGGCAGGGATCTCTTCCGCAAGGAATTCGACCAGCTCTTCGATCTCGCGGCGCGAGCTGCAGGCGAACATCGTTTTAAGCCCCTTTGCCGATTCACGCTGGAGGCGTTCGGCAAGCATCCTGAAATTGCCCTGGAGCTTGTCCTGGGCGCCTGACCTGAAATCGATACCCTTTTTTTCGATGCGGTGCACGATCACATGCCTGAATCGCGGCAGGGCGGCTTCGAGCATTTCACGATTGTCTGATCCGGCCATGGCTGTCGCGTCGTCAACGATGACTATCGACGACTCGGGCAGGTAATCCAGTATTCCAGACGGTTTCGAGCCGCAGGCGCCCCCTTCGGTGAAGCTGCCGAATATTTCGATGGTATCGATGGTTGTCGACGAGAGCTGGCTGTCGATGTCGAACCTCCTGAGCGAACTGATCGAATCGCCGAAAAACTCGATGCGAACCGGTTCCTTGCTGCCGTAGCTGAACACGTCCACGATCGAGCCCCGGACCGAGAACTCCCCCTCGTCTTCAACGAAATCCCTTTTGTCGAAACCGTTCGCACCAAGAAACCGCATCAATGCGTCATAACCGGCATCAAGGTTGGTGCTGAGCGAAAACATCCGGCCAGCCGACTCTGCAGCGTTGCAGACATCGGTATCGAGGTCGTCAAAGCATGACAGGACCACCAGCGCATCACCACGCGAAAGCATGCCGAGGGCGGGTGAGAGTTCGTCGCCGGTATTGCAGACAGGCTTGTCGGACAGGAGGATAGGCAGGTCATTGTCGTAGAGTTCCTGGTTCTCTGCATTGCTGAAAAGAACTACAGGGACATTGAAATCGCGGAACAGCTGGGCGGCGACCAGAGGCGCGAGCGAACCCCGTACACCGCAGATGGAGACGTTCTCCTGCCTGTCACCCGGCATGGAAGTGGCGAGTGCTTCGTGCAGCGAACGGTATGGCGCCGAGGTTTTCAGCGCATCCTGTATAAAGGCAACCGGTCTTTTGACGATACTTGCGAACTGACGTGCAGAATCGGCAGAAAGTTTCATAGAGTCGAGATCAATACTGATTTTCAGTTAAAACACCAATTGCTTCCGTGAGATGCTCTCCGAAAGCGTTCGATTGTTGTTTTTACGAGCCTTGCCGGTAGCGCGTAATACTTTTCAGTTACCCGGCCTGATCGAGCTGTTTGAGCCACGAACATTACTTAATATAACAAAGAGGAGCTATTCCCATCGGCAGAAGCGTATCGCATCGGGAGGTTTGCGGGGGTTCGACAGAGTACGAAAATTAAGTACATTAAAATGGGATAAACCTTGCGGGAAGCGGCTCGACTGTCGTATTTGACGAACTCCGTTTTCCCCCGCTTTGTGAATTTTTTGCAAATTGCAGGCAGTCGGGCTTTGTCCGGCATTATTATCACGATCGACTATTGTAACTTCACCCAGGGCATGAGTTCCGGCGACCGCAAGCAGGGAGTTCAGCGAGGGGCTCCTGACCCGACATGCCTCAAGGCACAACGATTACTTATGGACCATATTCTCG
The DNA here is from genome assembly GCA_013334525.1 of Chlorobiaceae bacterium. GTDB lineage: Bacteria > Bacteroidota > Chlorobiia > Chlorobiales > Chlorobiaceae > Chlorobaculum. The sequence goes on along the minus strand of JAAXXK010000007.1, from coordinate 16,456 downwards.
AAGTCAAAGATCTCAAGACCTGGTACAATACCGACAACGGCATAGCGAAGGCCGTCGATGGCGTCTCCTTCTCACTTTCCAGAAACCGCACCCTCGGCATCATCGGTGAGTCCGGCTGCGGCAAATCGGTTACGGCGCTCTCGATCATGCGCCTTGTGCCGATGCCTCCCGGTTATTTCGCCGGAGGCGACATCCTGTGGAAAGGGCGCAGTATCGTCAAGGCCAGCGAAGAGCAGATGCGCAAGATCAGGGGCAACGAGATCGCCATGATTTTCCAGGAACCCATGAGCTCCCTCAACCCGGTCTACACCTGCGGCGACCAGATCATGGAGCAGATCCTTACCCACCGAAACGTCGGCAAGGCGGAAGCCCGCAGGCAGGCGGTCGACCTGTTGAACCTGGTTGGCATTCCCAATTCTTCCGAACGGATCCACTCATATCCGCATGAGCTGTCGGGCGGGATGCGCCAGCGCGTGATGATCGCCATGGCCCTCTCCTGCGGCCCGGAACTCCTGATCGCCGATGAGCCGACAACAGCCCTCGACGTTACGGTACAGGCCCAGATCCTTGAACTGATCGGCCGGTTGCGAACAGAAACCGGTATGAGCGTGATGCTGATCACCCACGACTTCGGCGTGGTCGCAGAGCTGTGCGAAGATGTCGTGGTGATGTATGCCTCGAAGATCGTCGAGAGTGGCACAGTGCGGCACCTTTTTGAGAATCCGCTGCATCCCTACACAAGAGGGCTCCTTAAATCCATTCCGAGGCTCGGCGCAAAGAAAGAGCGCCTGAACGTGATCGAAGGCAACGTGCCGAGTGCCACCAGGCTTCCCGATGGGTGCCGGTTTGCCGGTCGATGCCCGCAGTCGGACGCGCATTGCCGACAGGCGCAGCCGCCGTTGGTCACCTATGAAGAGGGGCATCAGGCCGCCTGCTGGAAAATTGCCTGAACAGGAACGTAACCACACAAAAAAGTATGCCGGAAACCTCCATCCTGATCGTCGAAGATGACCGTAACCTCGCCGGCCTTCTGAAATACAACCTTGAAAAAGCGGGCTATTCCTGCATCCATGCCCCGAGCGGCGAGGATGCGCTCAACGAACTCCGGACGCACGCAGTGAACCTTGTGCTGCTCGACATCATGCTGCCCGGTATCGACGGATTCGAAGTCTGCCGCCGCATCAGGCAGGATGTGCAGCACAGCGACCTGCCCATCATCATGCTTACGGCCAAGGGGGAGGAGATCGACAGGGTGCTCGGCTTCGAGCTCGGCATCGACGATTATGTCGTCAAACCCTTCAGCCCGCGTGAGCTCAACCTGAGGATCAGGGCCATCCTGAAGCGCGATCGCCGCAACCGTTCGGAGCTTAACGAGGTGCTTGGTTCCAACGGCATCGAAATCGATATCGGTCGCCACACCGCCACGCTCAACGGCTCACCACTCACCCTTACCCTTATGGAGTTCAAACTGCTCACGCTGCTGATGAAGCGCAAGGGGCAGGCACAGACCCGCGAGGTGCTGTTGAGCGACGTATGGGACGTCGACAAGAATATCAACACCAGGACCATCGATACCCACGTCACCCGGCTCAGGGAGAAGCTCGGCGAAACCGGCCGGCTGATCAGGACCGTTCGCGGCCTGGGCTACAAGTTCGACGAAACCGGGGACGAGGGCAATGAAGGCTAAGGTATCCTTCAGGCTCGGGCTGGTTTTTGGCCTGATCCTCTTTTTTTCGCTCGCCTTCAGCTATGTCTACCAGGGGCGTCACCTGGGCGATCTCCTCGTCAGGCAGCTCCGTGAAGACCTGCTCCGGGAACTCCGGCTCAACAGCCAGATGCTCGACAAAAAATCCCCCGCCTGGGAAGACCTATCCCAATCCGACCAGTGGACAGACCGGGTCGGCTCGGCGCTCAATGTGCGCGTCACGCTGATCGACCTCCAGGGGCGGGTTCTCGGGGACTCATACGTCGATGCCGGCAAGCTCGCATTCATGGAGAACCATCTCGACCGTATCGAAGTCCGTGAGGCCCTGTCGAAAGGGGTGGGCGAATCGACACGCTACAGCTCGACCCTCCATGAGAACATGCTCTACATGGCCATGCCTGTCGGTACACCCAAAAAGTGGGCGGTTCTCAGGTTTGCCAAGCCGCTGAGTGAAATACGCATGCTGGAAGCCGAAGTCAACCGGGGGATCGAAGGGGGCCTGTTCTGGGCCCTGCTGCTCGCACTGATTGCAGGAGGACTTTCCGCGATATTCCTCTCACGGCCGCTCGAACGCATCGCCGATGCCGCCGACCGTTTCCTGCATGGAGAGACGGGGGTACGGATCGTTGTGGGAAGGCAGGACGAGATCGGGAGGCTGTCGAGGGCTTTCAACTACATGTCTGATGAGGTCGTAAGGATGAGCCAGCAGGAGGAGTGGCTCCGGGAGGTGCTCTCCAGCATTCGCGAGGCGATCATCGTAACCAATGCCGACGGCGAGATTGTGCTGGTCAATCCGGCTGCCTCAAGGCTTTTCGTTATCGAAGGAGCCATGAACCGCGCGATGCCGGTCAAGCAGATCTCCGACAAGACCATGCGGGAGCTGTTCGAGCGGGTCAGGGCCCAGGGAACGGGGATCTACAACGAAGAGCTGACGGCAATGACCCCTAAAGGGGAGCGGGTGCTCAAGATCAGCGCCGTACCGGTCATGCGGGGTTCGCGTTTCGACGGCACCGTGCTGGTCGTTAACGACATGACCCGCCTGCGCAACCTCGAAAAAATGCGGCGCGATTTCGTGTCGAGCGTCTCGCACGAGCTTCGTACTCCGCTTGCCAGCATCAAGGGATACACCGAAACCCTGCTCGACGGGGCCATGAACGATCCCGAACACGCCGAGTCGTTCCTGCGCATCATCCTGCAGGAGAGCGAGCAGCTTACGGCGCTGGTCAATGACGTACTCGACCTTTCACGTATCGAGTCCGGCAAGATCGTCTACGCCTTCGCCCCCGTAGACATAAGGTCACAGCTCGAAAAAACCGTTGCGATGTTTGAGCAGACGGCCTCGAAAAGAGGGATTCGCATCGATCTTGCCCTGCCGAATATAGTGCCGCCGGTACTGGCCGACAGCGGCTATTTCGATATCGTGATGCGCAACCTGATCGACAACGCCATCAAGTATGTCGATGACAGGAGCGGGCGGATAAGGATAGGGGCGTACAGCACATTCGAATCGGTCAGCATCGAGGTGGAGGATAACGGCATCGGAATCCCGAAGGCCGACCTGGACAGGATCTTCGAAAGGTTCTACCGTGTCGACAAAGCCCGCTCCCGTCAGTTCGGGGGCACCGGTCTCGGCCTGTCGATCGTCAAGCACATCGTGCTTGCCCACAAAGGCAGGATTGAGGTGCGTTCGCGGGTCAACCTTGGCTCGGTCTTCACCGTAACCCTCCCAATTGCTCCACAGTGGTAAGAGTATAAATATAGGCTATCGTACAAAGGGCTCCCGGAAAAGGTGGCCCTTTTTGTATCGGCAAGAATATGTCACGGAAAGCGCGATCATTGCTGGAAAAAACCTTGGAGCAAGTTTGTCTCATAAGTCTGTAAGATGCTGTCTCAAAAGGGTCGTCGACCAAAGGAGGGCGGACATTCCTGTCCGCCATTCGAGTTCCCGATAGTCGATGGATGTAATGGCGGGTAGGAAAACCAGCCCTCCGTTGTCTGGACTTGAAATGAGACAGCCTTTTTCTTGTTCCAGCCCGGCATTCCCGGCAATGCAAAAAAGTGTCTCTTTATGACATTCGAGACGACATCGCCTACCTGTCCGGCCAGCGGCTTTCGTCGATGATCTGGCGATGCAGGGGTATCCTCACCAGCGGCAGCTGCTCCGGCGGGTAGAACCCCGCTTCGAACACCTCATGGTTGATGGCGATATTCTCGTGGGCAGCAATCACCTTGTAGGCCACCACTACCAGCGAGCCGTAAAGTTCCGATTCACGGTGATACACCCCGATCAGCTTCTCCACCGAACCCTCAAGCGCAGTCTCTTCGAACAGCTCCCGCAGGCAACCCTCCTCGGGTTTCTCCCCCGCCTCCAGGAATCCTCCGGGCAGCGCCCATTCGTTGAATGCCGGCTCGTGAGCCCTCCTGATGACCAGAAGGTCGTTGTTGCGGTTAACCGTAAAGGCCAAAGCCACCGGCAGCGGATTGACATAATGAATCCAGCCGCATTTGGGGCAGCTCATCCTGTTTCGTCCATCGACGAAGATCTCTGTCAGGGGTGTGGCACAAATGGGGCAGAACGAAAAGGGCTTCATACGAATGTATTCTATCGGTTTCGATCGCACAGAAAAAGTACGATACCGTTGTTGCTTCAATTTTATGAAAATGCATCGGTTTCGCCAATAATTCGGCATTACGGCGCATTGCATATTTACTGACCCAAGGTATTGAGGGTTTCTGAAAACTTCCCGAAACTTTTTGCTTACAGATGGGTTTTTCTTTTTAAACGACGTCATATTTATAAAATAAACATACGAAACCATGGCTTTATTGCAGGCAGGCCAGAAGGCTCCGGAATTCAGCGCCAAAGACCAGGACGGCAACAGCGTGAGCCTCAGCGAGTATCTGGGAAAGAAGGTTATCCTCTATTTTTACCCCAAGGATGATACACCGGGATGTACCAAGGAGGCTTGTGCATTTCGCGACAATTTGCCTAATTTTAAAAAAGTGGATGCTGAAGTGCTCGGCGTGAGCGTCGACGGCCAGAAAGCCCACCGGAAATTCGCCGACAAGTTCCAGCTGCCGTTCAGGCTTGTGGTCGATGAAGATAAGGCAATCGTCGAAGCTTATGGCGTATGGGGACAGAAAAAGTTTATGGGCAGGGAGTACATGGGCACCAGCCGTGTAACCTACCTGATCGATGAAAAAGGTGATATAGAAATGGTATGGCCTAAAGTCAAGCCCGAAACACATGCTTCGGAGATTCTCGAATGGTTGCACCAAAAAACGTAACGTATGGTCAACGAATTTGAAATATTAAAGCCCGGCAAGCTGTTGCTTGCTTCGGCAAACCTGCTTGAATCGAACTTCAAGCGGACGGTGCTTCTTATGTGCGAGCACAACGAAGAGGGCTCGATCGGCTTCATCCTGAACAAACCGATGGAGTTCAAGGTGTGCGAAGCCATTACCGGATTTGAGGAAATCGAGGAACCGCTGCACATGGGCGGCCCCGTGCAGGTCGATACGGTCCATTTCCTGCACACGCGCGGCGACGTGGTCGATGGCGCTACCGAAGTGCTGCCCGGACTGTTCTGGGGTGGCGACAAGGAGCAGCTCAGCTTCCTCATCAACACCGGCGTGATCAAGCCATCGGATATCCGTTTCTTCCTCGGTTATGCAGGCTGGAGCGCAGGCCAGCTTGAAGATGAGTTCGAGGAGGGGTCGTGGTACATCGCCGAGGGGTCGAGCGAAACGATCTTCACCGACGAATACGAAAGGATGTGGAGCCGTACCGTCCGCTCCAAAGGCGGCGAATACTGCTACATCGCCAACTCCCCGGAACTGCCGGGCATGAACTGACGGGAAAGGTTGCGGAACCAATTGCAGGTGTTCGGTTGTTCTTGATAATGTGGCAGTTAAAGGTTATCTATAGTCACTTCGTGCATGGGCACGGTTCTTTGAATTTGCGGGGATGACAGGCTTTCGACAGGATAGGTGTGAGATGTAGTTGCACTCCGAGTTTCAGCATGGATGGACTCGTTAAAGAAGTCTATGTAACAAACAGATGCAGACGATTATTCGTATGCAATGGCTGCCTGATTAGCACAAGTTAATTAGCCGCCATCGTCCAGCGGTGAATGCGCTTACTCTGAAGGCGCTGGATGGCATAACCCGCGCTTGAGCTTCGGTTCGCGCAAGTAAGCTTCATGCGATCAGGCCTTGGGGGCCGCATGAATACACTCCAGGGATAAGAGACTGTACGTTGTTGGCGATGTAACAGTCTACGAAAAAACAATCACCAGAGATGAGTGTGGTGACTGCATCGATCAGTGTTCTGGACGCGGGTTCGAGTCCCGCCATCTCCACTTCAGGCAGGCGTTTAGTATCAGCGTCTGCCTTTTTTATTGTTGAACATTTATGCTGGTGTGATGATTAAGGCGGCTGATGGGGTATTATGAGTTCATGTTTTGCTGTTTGGTGTAAGATTTTGTTTTTATTAATTTTAACCAGATAGTGAGGTCAAATTTCCTGCTAGGAAATTCTGTATCGATGGATGACATGAAGACAACCCAGTACTTCGACTTTACACGAACACGCCCAGACAGAGCCTTGATAAAAGATGAGTGGATTTCATTTGTTATCAAGAACCCAGAGAAAACGAATCTTCAGTCAGACGGACGAATCCGGTGTTGGGCAAGGATTGCAGAGGTGGATAAATATCTGAGGGTTATTCTGTTGGAAGATGGCGAAACGGTTCATAACGCATTTTTCGATAGATCATTCAGGAGGGAATAACAGATGAAAATCAAATATTTTGAAGATACCGACACTGCTTTTATCCAGATGGTGGACCGGCCGGTTGTCGAAACGCGTGAAGTCAGTGAGAATATCCTGATTGACGTTGACGATAAGGGCAATCTTGTCAGCATGACGATTGAGCATGCCAAAGAGAATGCGGGTCTTTGGGAATTTTCCTATCAGGAGATCGCACGAAAAACGGCTTGACTCTTTTCCTCGCCGATTCACTTCCGTCATGATAATCCATATCCCAAACGTGGCCAGAAGACAAGAACAGGGGAGCCTCTAATTGTTCAAGTTTACCGGAAACATCGGCATCGACAGGCAGAAAATAGTAAAAGCACTTTGGTCAGATAAGTTTATGGATACAGTTACCTCGTTATAGCGAGTCCCGCCATCTCCACTTCAGGCAGGCGTTTAGTATCAGCGTCTGCCTTTTTTATTGCCCATTTTTAACTGGACCGCCCTCTGCAAGGCAACCGGACTTTGAGTCGTGCTTGTTCTTCATTCGGGGACTCTTGTTACTTTTCGTTTTTTTATCAGATTTAAGCGCAAAGATTTGTAGAAAACAGCGTCTAAAGAGTGATGGTAAAATGCGTAATGCTGAATTGACGATGATGCCTGATTTTTCAGGATTGAGAGAATGATAATATGACAGAGGAGATGATAGTTATGGTAGAAAAGGAAGTTGCAGGTATGAAATCTATGGAGAAAGCGCAGAACGAGACGGAAGAGATGGCTGGACAGCATTTGAAGCTGGATGGTGGAAGCTGGGCTCACGTTGCAGGCCCGAGCGGCGGGGTTGTCAAGAGGTACTGGATTGCAGACGCTGACAGTGGTTGCTTTGACGGTCCACTGACGGAAACTGAAGCAAAAGAGAGCCTGTCGTACTGGATCGCCGACGGTATCACCAGGGAGAAGGCGATGCAGGATGAGACGGGGCTTACTGACGAAGAGATCAAAAACAAGGTCGAGAACTTCTACAGCATCGTGGAGGGAGGCAATATCGACCCTCACGACACCGATGATCCGGAGCATCTCGGCATCATCCATACGCTCTCCAGGCGTGCTCCTGAAGCATATTCACGGAAAGGGCACCTGCAGAATGCCCACGCTTATCCTAAAGAGCTGCACCGTATAATCAGGCGCTACGCACAATCAGCATGAGCCCGAGGGTGCTGAATGTTGCGGGTTTGTGAACTGTTCGGAACTGCTTGAGGGGTGTTGCCGATTTGGTTATTATTCCTGTGTGAGATTGCATTGACATTGGTTGGAGGAACTATGTCGGTGCCATCAAAATCAAAGCCCTGGTCTTACTCCCCAGGGCTTTTTTTATGACATTTTTTCAAATCTGCTCATGGCTCCCGGGAAGAGAGGGCGACTGGTTGTTGCCCTTGGGGATGAGGGAACTCGCCTGTGTGGTTTTGTCGCCTACCCGCCCCAACAGCGTTTCGAGAAACGCAGGGACACCAAGGAACGAGGAGCCCTGGAAGTTTTTCATGACCTCGTTGAGCGCCACGGTATCTACACCCAGCACGTTTGCGACGGCCTGAAGTTCGATCTGACGCGCTTTGGCCTCCTGCTCCGTTTGCGCCGGAAGCAGCGAGGCTTTCCAGACACGATCAATGGCGGTTTGGATCTCATCGGAGAGACCTATTTCCTGGATTTCGACTCGTTGCACCTCAATGCCATAATCCTGGGCCTTGTTGTGTAGATCGATCTGAAGGTCGTGCGCCAGCACCTGCGACGCCCCCTGGGCCGTTGAGTGTTCTGCGGGATTGTGGGGATCGACATGCAGATAGCTCGTCGGCTTGGAGGAGACCAGAAGTGCAACACTGACCTGCGATACGAGAGTACGAATGCTGCTTTCTGTCAGTGTTTGCAGCCACTCCTCTGCGGCACCCAGTGGACCCATTTCAAGCCGGCTGTTGTCAACATTGACGCGTGTGTCGATGGTGAAGACGTACTTGTTGAGATCAGCCACCCGCCACCAGACGGCCACCTTGAGCATTACCTGAATGGATTCACGAGTCAGGATATCCGTATCGTTCCAGGTGACCAGGCGCAAGGTAAGGGGGATTCGTGCCCGAAGCTCCTCTCCCTTGATAGGATAGATGAACCGCATGCCGCCACCTGCGCCGACAATGATCTCGGAAACCTTTTTGTATCTGAGGAGGACAAGCCCTTCATTCTGCTCCCACGAAAGAAGCCTCACCGCACCGCCAAACATCACAACGTTGTTCTGCTGGTCACGTATCGCATGGTAGCGGGCCAGACCCACCTGCGCCGCGACAACCAGAGCGAGAATAAAGAGAATGAGCAAAAGCACTAAAAAGAGGTTCATATTTCAATCTATTTGATGTTTGGATGTACAGGAGTCGCACCCGTCGTAGAACGGCCTGCCAATAATTCCACAAACGTAATCGTGTTCAATATAAATACTTCAAGATATTATATGACCGTCCAATAACGCAATATTTATCAAATCGTTAACCAAAAACCAGCCATACATGCAGCTGTCACATTTGGATTACGATCAAGTAGCCATGAGTGTCCATGCAACAGGTGCTTTGCCTGAATCCAGCAACGTATTTGAATTGTCGCCACAGGATTGCCCACCAAGCGGCGCCTCAAAAGTCGCAGGATGAATTATTGAGAAAATGCAGTAAGCGGTGGGGTGTTCTGCTTTTCAGAAAACGGCAAATCTGTACGCTATTTCACGTTTTGAACAACATCCCGTAGTTTTGCTTTTTAACAACGCCCAGCGTTTCCCTTCTCAAGTTCTTTTCAGCCCGGAATATCGGCTTCAGCGGAGATCAAAATTGTAAAAGATTCTGTGGTTGGGTAAGTTTATGTGTTCAGGATCATCTCAAGTGCTATCGCTCCTGCTCAATCATCTCCTTGTTCTCTACTGATAGACATCATTTCCGAGGTTGTAATTATGGCCAAAAAGATCTCAAGCCAGCCATCCGGGGTCGAGGCGACCGAAAGTGCCGCTCAGGGTTTCAAGTTCTATTTATTGCTTGCGATAGGGCTTTTTGCAGGGCTTCTTGTGGTTGGCTATATCAACGGTACACAGGAGCGGCTCTCGAATGAGCATCTTAAAGATATCGTAAGAAAGAATCTCAGGGTCGAGTCTCAAGCCGGGACCACATATTTTCTGTTCCCTGCCCGCAACCCCTATTGGGAATGGGCAGTCACGGATGCACATGGTCAGTTCAGCCAGGAAGCATTTACGAGAGTTGCTGCCGATCCGCTGTTAAGGGCACCGGGAATCAAAGATGGTGAGGTGAGCAAGATGATGCTTGGGGTTGTGGGCACTACGGTTGCGATATCCGCCAAAGAGGCGATCAGCAAACCGTCGATACAAAAGATAGTAGGAACGATCGTGGTGGCCGGTTCTACGGCAGCAGGATACATGGTCGGCTGGGAACTGGGATACCACCGTCCCGTTGAATTGACTGATCCGGAAATAAGGAAGCTCCTTCAAGACCCCGGCTTTTTAGCCTGGCTCAAAGAAAACATGCAAGTCAAGCGGAACGCGATCCGTGTACTGCAATACCGGACTCGGTAAGTTTTGAAAGGGATAATGGGATGGAAGACAGGGGTGCGTGCATGAAAATCTGATGTGGGAATGGTGCGCTATTTCGCTTATTGAGCAACGTCCGTGTGCCGCAGATAAGCGGCGTGAGAGATGAGGGTCGGCCCCTCGCTATCGGCTTGCAGGAGCAGGTAGCAAACCACCGTAAGCGGCTGTGGTCAAAAGCCATGGTCGTGAGCGTTACGGAAAAGGCATCGTGAAGATGTCAGGTGTGAACCAAGGAAGACGAATACAAGTGAACCACCGTACAAACGTCGTTAGTGACAAGATGACATCAAAACTGGAGCTGGACGTAACTCCAGGATGAGTCTGACGGAAACCTGTTTACAGGTCAGATGGTGTCCGGCGTAGAGGTGGCTTGATCCTGGTTCTGGCTCTTGCGTTGAACTGCGGGAACCTTCGCTGGTGATGAAAAGGGAAACGGCACAAGTGTGAAAAACGAGGCCAAAAGTACTGATGCACCAGAAAGGGGCGGAGCAATCCGTAGTAGTGATGAAGGTCTTGTAATGAGACTGGAGCGAAGGGATTGCGTTATCCAGTCAGCTGAGACGGTCAACTGTGCAAACAGGAGGAGCCGATTGGTCTGACAAAGCCAGAAATGGCAGGATAATGGGAGCCGGATGAATGGATACGTTCACGTCCGGCTCTGCGAGGGGCTGGGGGTGAAATTCCCCCGGTCTACTCTCCCTCAAGTCATTTCCAGGTTTCCGCGTGGGTTTAGGGCAACGTCTCATGCCATGCAGCACGAGACACTCGGATTCTCTTCAGATGCAATCGAGGCGCAACTCGGGCATCGTGTTCCCGACAGAGTGGGCGTGGCATACAATTGATCAACGCATCTTGACGAGCGTCTACGGATGAAGCAGGCTTGGGCGGATTATCTGGATAGCTTGAAGGGTTAGCGATCAGATTGAAAGAAGCTTCTTGTACTTATAGAAGGTAACGGGGTGTTCCTTTTGTTTAATTGAATAGGATTTTGCTGGTATTACAAGTCAAAAAACTTAACTTATAAGTGAAGCAAGGCTTTAAAATTGTGCCCGTAAACCTTGGAGTTGCAGGTTCTATCTACACCATTCAGCTCGAAGAGGAATCTCAAACGGAGTTTGATAAGTTCCTAATGGCTGATGATGTGAATAATCAAGAGGCGTCGCTTAACAGGATTAAATCCAAGTTGATTGAGATGTCAACTGAGTATGGCTTCGCCGCACACTACTTTAAGGAGTCAGAAGGACGTAAACGGGATTATGTGTCTGCGTTAAGTGATGGTAAATTAAGGCTATATTGTCTACGCATCGATAATACTTTGCTTGTCGTTGGCAATGGCGGGGTTAAGACCACCAGAACATATCAAGAGGCTCCTCATTTAAATGCATCAGTTGAGGATTTGCAGAGGGTACATGATCTCTTGATGAAAAGGATTTATTCAGGGCGCATTCATGTTGACCATAATACTGGGGTTCTCCGAGGATCTATGAATTTTTTTAAGGATCAAAAATAACTTATAGCTATGTCATTATTTCAGAATCTTTTAGATGGTATACCGCCTGTTACTAAGAAGTATGTCAATAGACAGCTTGGATTTGCTGCCACAGTAGCGGAAAAGCTGAAGCATATTGGCATGACTCAACGGGAACTTGCGGAGAAACTAGGGAAAAAGGAGTCATACATCAGTAGGGTATTGTCTGGGGATGCCAACCCTACCCTTAAGACAGTTTCTGAGATCGAGGTAGCATTAGGGGCAGATGTTATCAGTTTTAACTTGCAGAAGCAAAAGGCAAAATCCAGTTCTGTTATCATGTTTGGCGAACCGTTCCCGTATAATTTTACCGGCGAGGCAGCATGATGGAAAAGGCAGATACAGTTACTGTTGGTATAAGGTATGAGGGATTTAAGTTCCTCCGTTTTAGTTTTGTTGAGACGGATGATATTGGTAAAGATGCTCTAAGTGTTCAACTGACTGTCGATATTAATGATTCAGGACCTGTGCGCGAGGGTCAGTCAAATATTGTTGTTAAAGTTAATGTTGTTATTACTACCAGCACCGAGGAGATTGTTGCCAATGTAGAGGCCGCTTCTGTTTTTGGGTTGGATGGAATTCCTTCCGATAAAGTGCATGATAATGGGGGCGTTAAGTACCCTGAATCACTATTGACGACCTTGGTTTCTCTGGCTATTTCAACTACCCGAGGTGCTATTTTGGCCAAAGGGGCCGGATCGTTCCTGGAGAAAATGCCTTTACCGATCGTTAATCCCAAAGGATTTGTTCCTGCAAATGATAAACAATCGTCTGAAGAGCAGGGTTTGACCACTGAGTAATGATGATATAACGCAAATGACCCCCTCCCCGAAAACCGGAACGATCTAAAGTTGAGTTTTCCGGCAATGAGTATCTTGAACAAACCGAGGAATCATTGCCATGAAAAAGTCCCGATTCAGCGAAGAGCAGATCGCCTACGCCCTTAAACAGGCAGAGGCCGGCACCAAGGTTCAGGAGATATGCCGTCAGATGGGTATCTCCCAAGCCACCTTTTTCAACTGGAAGAACAAATTCGGCGGAATGGGAGTCACTGAACTTCGCAGGCTCCGCCAGTTGGAAGAAGAAAATGCGCAGTTGAAGAAACTTGTTGCCGATTTAAGTCTTGATAGGCAGATGCTACAGGATATTGTAAAAAAAAAGCTGTAAACGCCTCGATCAAGAAAGATTTGGTCAAATACATGATAATCGCATATCAGGTGTCAAGAAGGCGAGCTTGCAAGACGTTGCCGATGCATCGTTCAGCTCTTTATTACAAACCGCACCGGCGAGATCAAACGCTGTTGGCTATGCGAATGCGTGAAATCGCTTATTCTCGAATCCGTTATGGATACCGGCGTATTGAGATCATGCTGAAACGTGAAGGATTTACCGATAACCATAAGCGGGTACACCGAGTGTATTGCGAACTAGGGTTAAACTTACGAACCAAACGACCTCGCAGAAATCGGAGCGCACAGCATAGAATTGAGCGCGTTGATCTGTGTCGGGCACAGCAGGTGTGGAGCATGGACTTTGTTGCCGATCAACTCTTTGATGGCAGGAAGTTCAGGATACTCACGATTGTCGACAACTTCGCAAAGAAATGTCCAGGGCTCTTCGCTGATCAACATATTAAAAGGCGCCGATGTAGTAGCATTCCTTGAAATGACTGTGCAGCGGGAACGCGCAGTTCCTGAACGAATTCAGGTCGATAATGGCAGCGAGTTCATCTCTAAAGAACTGGATCGCTGGGCTTATGAAAACAAGGTCGTGCTGGATTTCTCCCGTCCGGGCAAGCCGACCGATAATCCATATATTGAATCATTCAACGGGAAGTTCAGAGATGAAAGTCTTTCAGTGAATTGGTTTGCCAGCCTAGACGATGTCCGCCAGAAAATAGAGGACTGGCGAAATGAATATAACGGGTTCAGACCGCACTATTCCTTGAGTGGCCTAACCCCTCTTGAATTTCTTGCATTAAAACAAAATATGCCGGAAACTCTACTTTTGGGTTGACCGATTAGGGGGATAGCCACAGTCATCTAAACGACTGTCATTTTCTTTAGCGGTAGCCTTATCTTATTCATGTATTCCGAGCAAATCTGAACCCTCAATCCCTTCTCATCCATGACAATCCATATCGGCGACGTGGTATGTGCCATTATTGAGCGGGAGGGGAAGTTCCTGATTGCTCGGCGGACTGAGGGGCGGCATTTGGCGCTTAAGTGGGAGTTTCCGGGGGGGAAGGTTGAGGTGGGGGAGTCGGAGGTTGAGGGGCTTCATCGGGAGTTGTTTGAGGAGTTGCGGGTTCGGGTTGAGGTGATTGAGCGGTTGACTCCGGTTGAGTACAGCTACCCTGAGCGGTCGCTTCGGCTTATTGCGTTCCGGTGCCGGATCGTTGAGGGGGAGCCGGTTGCCAACGACCATGAGGAGCTGCGGTGGATCGGTATCGACGAGGCATCTTCCTACGATTTTCCTGAGGCCGACCTTCCCATTCTTGCCGAGTACCGCTTGAAAATATCCGCATCTGAAGGATAGCCCTGAAGCCCGCCAGCAAAAGCTCCCGCCCATCCACCTCTATAAACATATACGATTGGTGTTTAAATATTGTGTCGGCGATTGTTACATTAATACTTCAAAAAGCATGGCCGGTATCTCCGGTTCGTGATCGGGCATTTGAAATATTCCAGGACTTTTCAAGTGACAACATCCATGATGTCGCAGTTCCAACGCAATTCGTATCTCTACGGCGGTAACGCTCCCTACATCGAAGAACTCTACGAATCCTACCTTAACGACCCGTCATCCATTCCAGACAATTGGCGAAGCTGGTTCGACGCCATGCAGAACGTGCCTGCGGTCGACGGTAGCGAGTCGCGCGACGTGGCCCATGCCCCTGTGGTGGCATCGTTCGCCGAAAGAGCGAAAAACGGTCCGATCCGGCAGATTATCGCCTACGGTGCTGACACCGACCTTGGCCGCAAGCGTGTGGCCGTCCAGAAACTGATCGCCTCTTACCGTTCGCTCGGTACCCACTGGGCCGACCTCGATCCCCTCAAGCGCCAGCAGCGCCCGCAGCTTCCCGATCTGGAGCCATCGTTCTACGGGTTGACCGATGCCGACATGGACAGCGTGTTCAATACCAGCGACACCGGCTTCGGCAAAGAGTCGATGAGCCTGCGTGAACTGTTGCAGAACCTCCGCGAGACCTATTGCGGCACCATCGGCATCGAGTACATGTACATCACCGACGGCAACCGCAAGCGCTGGTGGCAGCAGAAGCTTGAATCTATCCGCTCGAAGCCCGTTTTTTCGGATGACGAGAAGAAGCATATACTCGAACGCCTGACGGCCGCCGAAGGGTTTGAACGCTTCCTGCACACCCGCTATGTCGGGCAGAAGCGCTTTTCGCTTGAGGGCGGGGAGAGCTTCATCGCCTCGCTCGACGAGCTGGTTCAGTCGGCCAGGTCTTACGGGGTCGAAGAGGTGGTTATCGGCATGGCCCATCGCGGCCGGTTGAACGTGCTGGTCAACATTCTCGGCAAGAGCCCGGCTGACCTGTTCGCCGAGTTCGAGGGCAAGCATGGCGACGAATTGCCATCCGGCGACGTGAAGTACCACCTCGGCTTTTCGAGCGACGTCTCGACCCCCAATGGGCCGGTCAACCTTTCGCTCGCCTTCAACCCATCGCACCTCGAGATCGTCGATCCCGTTGTGGAGGGTTCGGTCAAGGCCCGCCAGGAGAACCGGGGCGATGTCGACGGCCACCAGGTGCTGCCGATCCTCGTGCACGGCGACGCGGCATTCGCAGGCCAGGGCGTGGTGATGGAGACGCTGAACCTTTCGCAGACCCGCGGTTACGGCACGGGCGGCACGGTGCACATCGTCATCAACAACCAGATCGGCTTCACCACCTCCGATCCGCGTGACGCGCGTTCGTCGATATATTGCACCGACATCGTCAAGATCATCAAGTCACCGGTGCTGCACGTCAACGGCGACGATCCGGAAGCGGTCATCCTGGCCACGCGCCTCGCGCTCGAATACCGCCAGACCTTCCGCCACGACGTGGCCATCGATATCGTCTGTTTCCGCAAGCACGGCCACAACGAGCAGGACACGCCGTCCATCACCCAGCCGCTGATGTACAAGAAGATCGCGCAGCATCCGGGCACGCGCTCCCTTTACGCCGATCGCCTGAAGGCGCAGGGGGTCACGGGACAGGATTATGCGGACGGGCTCGGCAAGGAGTACCGCAAGGCGATGGATGCCGGCCGCCACACGGTCGACCCGGTGCTGTCGAACGCGAAGAACAAGTATGCCGTCGACTGGCTTCCATTCCGTAACCGTATCTGGACCGACCAGGCCGAAACCGGCGTGCCAGGCGCGGAGCTGAAACGCCTCTCTGAGCGCATCACCTCGATTCCGCTCAACATGAAGCTGCATCCGCTGGTCGAAAAGGTTATTCGCGACCGCGCTTCGATGGGTGACGGGCAACTGCCGCTGGACTGGGGCATGGGCGAGCACCTCGCCTTCGCTTCGCTCGTTTCGGGTGGTTATGCGGTGCGCATTACCGGCCAGGATTCTGGTCGCGGCACCTTCTCGCATCGCCAGGCGGTGCTGCACGACCAGAAGCGCGAGCGCTGGGACATGGGCGCATACATTCCGCTGCAGAACGTCGCCGACAACCAGGCGCCCTTCACGGTTATCGATTCGGTGCTCTCCGAGGAGGCCGTGCTCGGCTTCGAATACGGCTACTCGATCGCCGAGCCCAACACGCTCGTCATCTGGGAGGCGCAGTTCGGCGATTTCGTCAACGGCGCGCAGGTGGTGATCGACC
>JAAXXK010000051.1 GCA_013334525.1 Chlorobiaceae bacterium | reverse complement strand
ACCCCGTCACCCGTGATGAAGGTCGAATAGGCCCGATTGTTCAGTACCGATATATCCCTCCTGAATCCAATATAAACCGAAAGAATGGAACAAGAGTTCTTCAACCCTGCTGTTTTGCTGCGCAGGATCTTCCGCTCCGGTTCAGGCAACATGGATTCGACCAGCGGTATGGCGGCGCCTGCCACTATTGTCCCTGCCTTTTCAACCCACTCTTCCGCCTCGTGCTTCTGCCTGAACGCAACACCTGTTGCCCGTCCATTTTCGGTCACAATCCGCGTAACCGTGGTATTGAGCATCACCCGGCCGCCATTGGCCGTTATGATCCCTGCAAGGTGGTCTGAGAGGCGCTGCGATCCGCCTTTGATAAAATGACCGCCTCCCCGGTAAAAACTGGCCTGGGCCACGCTGAAATAGAGCAGCGACAGCGAATAGGGATCGTCGTGGTAATAGGGAAAATTGGTAAGCAGGGCGATTTTGAGCTCCTCGTTTCCAGTGATCCCGTCCACAAAACCGCCGATCGTCTGCTTGTTCCTGGTTACAAGGTTAGGGAAAAGCAACGGGAAAAATGGAAACAGCAGGGCTGTTTTCAAACGACTCACCGGCAAGCGGTCGATCTCTCTCCTGATGGCAAGAATGGTTCCAAAGAACTTCCTGACCCCCTTCTCCTCATCGGGAAATGCATTGACGAATACCTCGATGGCATCTTCTACATTGTCGGGAACCACAAGATCCGTCTTTGATGTAACGACTCGGTAAAATTCCGGGAGTTTCACGAATTCGAGACGATCAAACACGCCCAACTCGTCGAAAATGGCCTTTTTCGGATCCTGGCCGTCAAGGCCGTCCAACTCGTGCAGGCCTCCTTCAACAAGAAAACCCTGACGCCTGAAGGTTGTTGCGCAACCGCCCGGCACTGAATGCTGCTCTATGAGGAGCACCGACTTGCCTTCCCTGGCAAGCTTTGCGCCGGCGGTAAGCCCGCCGAGTCCGCCGCCGATTACAATGACATCGAAATGGTTCATGGAGAGAACAGGTTGATGTTGAAAATAAACGGAACGACTCCGCTTTTCATCAACCTATGGTTTCAGCCGACAGAAATGATTGACATATGTTACAATCATCAACTGCGGCTGATCCTGTTCCGTATTCGGCTCAGGCTCTCCCTCTCCATACCGAGATAGGAGGCCAGATGATAGAGCGGCACACGGTCGAAAATCTTCGGGTTCTCCTGCATCAGGCTGAGATAACGCTCTGTTCCATCCATGAACAGAAACTTCTCCATCCGGTCGGAAACCAGCCCGGCAAACTGCTCGGCCATCATGCGACCAAGCCTTTCCCAGTTTTTCGAACGTTTGTATGCCTCGATAAGCACCTCATGGCTGAAGGTGACCACTACCGAGCGTTCAAGGGCCTGGATCGAGTACTTGCTCGGTTTCTGGTTAAGAAAACTGCAATATTCAGCCATGAAATCGTTTGCAAGGAAAAAATGCGCATTGATCTCCTTTCCGTCCGAGAGGTAAAACATCCTGAATACGCCGGATACGATGAACGACATATCACGGCAACAACCGCCTTCCGTCAGGAGATATCCGTCCCGTTCGATGGTTTTCTCTACAAGATAGGGCTTGAAAAAATCAAGGTCCTCCTCCGTCAGGAATTCGTAATGGCTGTTCAGCCACAATTTGAGCTGCAATAAACCAAGCATGTCGGCGAGAGGTTTTGGAGTTCAGTTCGGAGCAGGATCGGTTGATTTGCGTTCAGGGAATTGAACGAAAATCCCCTGAAATATAGGAATAAACGCAATAATTGCGTGTTCAGAGGTTTCGGCCGGGTTCGAGAATCCGCTTGTAGTAGAAACCTGCCGTGTAAAGTGCGCCCGCAGGGTTATGGGCCAGAAGCCGATCCTTGGTGATCAGCGTGGTGACCGGCGCCTCGGAATATTTCATAAAAAGGCTGTCATGGCCGACACAAAGGCCGATAACGACGTTCAGTTCGGTTTTGCTGTCATTGAGAAGCCTGGCCTGCAGGATCGGATTGCATATGGATTCGTGGCAGCCCGGAAGGATTTTGAGTTCATCGTCGATCCCGATTTCGCTTTTGTCAACCGATCCGACCTTGCAGAGTACCGAGAACGGTTCGAGGTCGTTGGCCTTGAGCACCTTGACAAAAATGCGGGACTCCTCTGCCAGCCCGATGCAGGTGGCCAGTCCGATCCTTTTCGCACCAATGCGGTTTGCGAAGGCTATGATCTCCTCTACCCTGGTCAGTTTGCCGTAATAGCTCCCCTCTACCTCGGCTGAAGCCCTGGCGATCCTGGCGTCGATACCTTCGCCGATGTATTGGGCGGTAAGGCCGTCGAGCTGCTCCTGCCCGAGCCGGCCGGAAAGGCAGTCGTCCGGCAGACGCTTCTGTTGGCGGTAGCAGCTCATCGGAGTGCAATCGGAGCAGGAGTGCTCATGGCCGCTGTTGTCACTGGAGTGCGAATCGCTCATATCAGTCGGGTTGGGTGATCTTTATTGTTGAGGGATCGGCATCGGCCGTGTCTGAACGAAAAGGAAGGTGTTACCCTGATACCGGAAGTCAGGAACCGACAGTAGGCAATTCGTCCTGCTCATCCTCTCCTCCGGAGGTGGTGCTCGTCCTCACCCCGGTCATGATCAGCAGGCCGATTCCGAAAAAAACCAGCAGCGATGCAAGGGCGACCTTCTGGCTGCCTGCCTGGGCGGAGACGATGCCGAACACCATCGGGCCGACTACGGCAGAGGCCTTGCCGAAGCTGCCGTCGTAGAAACCGAAGAACTCGGTAATATGCTCCTTTGGAGTCAACCGCGCCATAAGTGAGCGCGAAGCGGCCTGTGAAGAGCCCATAGACATGCCGGCGAGCAGGCCGGTGATCATGAAAATGTGCTTGTTTACCGACAGGATAGCCATGAAGATGACACAGAACCATATAAAAAGCGTTATCACAATGGTTCGCTTTGGACCGATACGATCGGTGACGAAGCCGAAGACGACGGAACCGAGGATAGCCGTGGTCTGCACGGTCATGAAGAAAACGATCAATTCACCCGTCGTGAATCCCAGGGTGTTCTGGGCATAGATCGAGGAAAATGCTATGACCGTAAGGATGGCATCGTTGTAAAAAAAGTAGGCTATCAGGAACCGGGAAAGATCCGGATAGCTCATGATGTTCCGTATGGTATGGCCTACCTCCCTGACTGACCTGAAAAGCGATTCGACAAAACCGTCGGCGCCACGATCCCCGTCCCGGGCGGGTTGCCGTCTCTTCGTATCACGGAGAACCAGGAAAAGCGGAGCGGAAAAGAGCGCGAAAAAGAGGGCGACCACAAGAAAGCTGAACTTCAGGTTCGGCATGTTCGACAGAACGATGCCCCTGGAAAGCATCGGCTGGAGAAGAAGCAATATGGCAAAGGCTCCAAGGTATCCCATCGCAAAGCCATAACCCGATACCCGGCCAAGGCTCCTGCGTGAAGCAATCTCCGGAAGATAGGCGTCATAGAAAACGAGCCCGCCTTCGAAGCCTATGTTTGCCAGAATAAACAGGGCGGCTGCCGGCAGCACATTACCGGGCCCGGAAAGAGAAAGAAGGGCTGTGGCTATTACCGAAACGAGGGTGAAAGCGAACAGGAAACGTTTTCTGCGACCTGAATAGTCGGCCTGGGCCCCAAGCACCGGTGATATGAGCGCGACCAGAAGCATGGATATGCTGATGCTCGCTCCCCAGATCGCATCACCCGACGAGGCTCCATTACAGATTACGTTCTTGAAATAAAGCGGAAACGCGAAAGTAACCATCATGACGCTGAACGACGTATTGGCGAAGTCGAACATCAGCCACGAGAAGATCCTGCTCTTCCGGGAAGTTATAGCGGCGGCCATGGCAAGGCGGGGTCAGGAGCCGGTCACATGCCTGAACAGCGATTCGAAAAGCCTTCTCCCGTCTTCAGAACCGAGCAGTTGCTCGCTTGCGCGTTCGGGATGCGGCATGAGTCCGAGTACGTTGCCCTGCCTGTTGGTGATGCCGGCAATGTTGCCGAGAGAGCCGTTGAAATTGGCCTCGACGCTTTCAACGCCTTCCTCGTCGCTGTAGCGGAATACGACCTGATTGTTTGCTTCGAGACTCTCGATGGTCTCGACAGATGCGATATAGTTGCCTTCGCCGTGAGCCACCGGAAGGCGAAGCACCTCGTCCTGTCGATAGCCATCGGTGAAAATGGTGCTGTTGTTGACCACCTTGATGGTCGACTGGCGGCAGATGAATTTTTTGCCGGTGTTGCGCATAAGGGCACCTTCGAGCAATCCGCTTTCGACAAGCACCTGAAAGCCGTTGCAGATACCGAGCACCGGCCGTCCTTTTCCGGCGAAATCGATCACCTCGCGCATCAGGGGGGAGAACCTTGCGATGGAACCGCAACGCAGGTAGTCACCATAGGAAAAGCCGCCAGGAAGGATGATGGCGTCGCTGCCCTTGAGGTCGTGGTCATTGTGCCAGAGCATCACCGGCCTGACACCGGGAAATGAAGCGACAGCATATTCGGTATCATGGTCGCAGTTCGAGCCGGGAAAGACCACGATTCCAACGGTTACATCAGCCATATCAGTTGCAGTATTTAATTGACGGGTTCGAGTTCGAAGGTGAAATCTTCCATGACGGGGTTCGACAGCAGCTTCTGGGAAATCTCGATGCAGACCCGTTCAGCCTCCGCGGCCGAACTCTCTTCAATGGTCACTTCCATGTATTTGCCGATGCGGACAGACTCCACACTTGAGTAACCGAGGTTGGCAAGGGCATGTTGTGCCGCTTTTCCCTGAACGTCAAGGATTGAAGGACGCAGGGTCACCTTGATCTTAGCCTTGTATGCCATGAATGGTTATGTTGCATGTTGAGGGCTCCTCCATAAACCTGCCGGGCGAATCGATCGCCCTGGACAAGAGGCCCGGGGGGTGCCTGAAAAAATACGCTTCAGACCTGCCACTGGCGGACCAGCACGGTCAACGATCTGACGAATCCGAGCAGAATATACAATATCATGGCCACAAAAAAAGCTTTCGCCTGATAGACAAGCACACAGAAAGCGGCGATTACATAGCAGGTCATCTGCACGGGATAGCGGCGGAAAGAGTCGAGCGTCGGCTTGGGCAGGGTATCGTAATTGACCGTGCTGACCATCAGAACGGCAAGCACAACCGTAAGGCATGCAAGCGCTTCGTGGAGAGCGGGCCCGGTCAGGAGAGGCTGCGAATGCATCCAGAGCACGAAAGAGGCGACGGTCATGGCCTGGGCCGGTGTCGGAAGGCCTGAAAACGACTCCTTGTGATATCCGATGAGGCTGATGTTGAATCGTGCGAGCCTCAGACCGCTACCTACCATAAGCAGTGAACTGAGAATCAGGCCGTAAGGCATCCCGAAGCTGTCAAGCCCGAACTTGTATACCAGGAAAGCCGGCGCCGCCCCGAAAGAAACCAGGTCGGAAAGAGAATCGAGCTCCACACCGAATTCAGAGGTGCCGTCGGTCATCCTCGCCACGAAACCGTCGATGGTATCGAAAAATGCGGCCAGGAAAATAAGCCAGCCGGCAAGGATGAAACTGCCCTCTCCGGCCATCACGATCGAACCGTATCCCGAAACCATGTTCATGACGGTAAAGACCGAAGGCACGAAGGACCTCGAAACAAACGGGAAACGAAAGGGTGCCTTGCCGTCACCGTTTTCCAGAACAGGCGGATATTGCTTTTGAGATTGTCTTCTATCGATAGTACCCATAACAAAAAGTCGTCATCGATCGGCAGTTGATTCCACTGAAAGGTTTAACCTTGAAGTTAAGTGATAGACAGTGACTTTTAAAGGAGAACTTTTCATGACAAGATTCTGCCACAAGTATGAATGCGATGTATTTGTCTTCGTCGCACTAAAAGCGGGATGTCGGCAGACGAAGGATATCGCCTTATAATCAGAGACCTTCATTCTCGTGAATATGAGGCTGTCTCATTATGCCGGTTTATTGCACCCCCGGTAGCGCCAAGAACCAGCTTGGCATCTTTATGAATAACCAAATGGACTCTGCATCAACGCTAAACAACGCTGGCGAGGTTCACAGGACGGGCGGACACGCAGGTCCGCCCCTGAAAACGAGTTGGATAATAAGCTTAAGGGCTCCTCTATTTAATGTCGTGAGCTGGGGCGTCTGGCCAGCCGCCCCTATGTGCGCAGATTGACCACAGAAGCCAATCCTGGAACTGCAGGGGCTTAGCGACAGCTTTTTGAGGCAACGGACCCCTAGTAGCTCTCGTCTTCAGACGGGAAACTGTTCGACTTGACATCCTTGACGTACTGACGGACAGCCTCTTCGATGATCGTAGCCAGATCCGCATATCTCCTGACAAAACGGGGACGGAATTCCGTACTCAGACCAAGCATATCGTTGATAACGAGCACCTGGCCATCGCACTCCGGTCCGGCACCGATCCCGATGGTGGGAATGGTCAGCGAACGGCTTACCTCACCGGCAAAGGCGGAAGGAATCTTTTCCAGCACGATGGCAAAAGCACCAGCCTCCTCGAGAATTCTGGCATCCTCCATGAGCTGCCTTGCCTCGGCATCCTCCTGTGCCCGTACCTTGTAGCTGCCGTATTTGTATATGGACTGGGGCATGAGGCCGAGATGACCCATCACGGGAATGCCGACATCGGTGATCCGTTTGACGGCTTCCGCGATCACTTTGCCCCCTTCGAGCTTGAGGGCGTCGCACTCGTGCTCCTTCATGATCTTGCCTGCGTTGCGCAACGCCTCCTCGGGCGATAACTGATAGCTCATGAACGGCATGTCGACAACGATCATCGCCCGGCTCGTTTCGGCCTGCGCACCCCGGACAACAGCTTTCGCATGGTAAATCATCTCCTCGACCGTCATCGGCAACGTGGTTTTGTGGCCGGCGAAAACATTGCTTGCCGAATCGCCGACAAGGATGGCGTCAACCCCTGAACGGTCAAGGATACGGGCCATCGTGAAGTCATAGGCAGTCAGCATGGAGATCTTCTCCCCGTTCTGCTTCATGTCGAGCAACCTGCGGGTAGTGACATGCGGCAATTTGTTTGCGGGACCCTGGATCATGTTGGAGAGGAGTTAATGGATTGAATCATGGAAAACCTGAAGGAGTTCAATATCCCGGAGGTTCAGCACCTCAGGCCTGATGCCGGAAACGGCCCCGGCAGCAGAAATCAGCAAGGGAACCAGGTCGCCATACCCCGCCAGGGTGAACTCGTCGAGCGAAGCGGTCTTCCGCTCCATGTCGCCGGCGATCGTATCGATCAGCCCAGGAACCCTGTCGACAATATAGCGCAAAATCTGCCGATGTCGTCCGGATAGCGGCATCGAACCGTGCTGAAGCACTACATTTCCACGACGACGCTGGGCCGAACCGACGATTTTGCGGCCATCGACCTGCAGCTCATATCGGGCAGAGGCAGTAAAGCAGGGCACCGACTCTGCAGAGGCATATCGAGCCCTGAAATCGGGCTGGGAACGGCAGAAATCCGATGCCACCCCGAACTGCCGGAGCGCATTGCCGATCGCTTCGTGAACCATCCGGTAAATAACCTCGTTGGAAACCGGAGTTTCGGCAAAAAACGAATAGGTCAGTTCGTCGGCATGGAAAACGGCCCGTCCGCCGGTCGGACGAACAACCACATCTACTCCATCGGCCCTGCACCTTTCGGTATCGATCTCTCCCGGATCCTGGTTGCGGCCGAGCGATACCGCCGAAGGAGCCCACGAGTAAAAACGCCATAGGCAACTGCCTGTGCCGTAAGCGCGCTGAAAGGAGCCATCGATGAACGATTGCATCAGCCGCATGTCTAAATCCATGTTGAACCGGCCGGAGCCGGCGCCTGAATCGATGCAGTAGAGTGAGGAAAAAAGGTCGTGCATCCTGCTGCCCGGATAATAACAAATGTGTAAGGCGCCCCCTGCAAAAGGAGGTACGGCGTCCCAAAGGCCTGATCCTGAAAGGGTCCTGATCTTCACGCAAATATAGGAAAAGATGCACGCCTGTTCACCAAAGAGCGCCTCTATTTATTTGCTGCGCTGCCCGATCGACCAACCTGTCCGCACCTTGAGCCGTCCACGGCGACAAGAGTTGAAGGTTCGTTCCCGTTTTTTTAAGGTAATGACTTTCCATAAGCGATGTTGAGGTTTAAAGATTATTTTCGGAAGTGGTTGTGAGTATCGGACCAGACCACTATTTTCCGGTAAAATGCAACAAGCACTGACAAGCTCCCCTGCCCTGAACCGGATCGCCTCATCCCTTTACCGATGGACATCAGATCGATATTAACCAACTACAGGCATATCGCCGTCGTCGGCATTTCCGAAAAGCCGGACAGGCCGAGCAATGCTGTGGCCCGTTACCTGATTCGAGCCGGATACACCATCTACCCGGTCAATCCCTCGATAAGCGAAGTTCTGGGCCTTCAGTGCTGGCCTTCGCTTTCGGCATTGCCCGGGGAAATTCAAAAGCTGGTACAGATCGTGGATATTTTCCGTAAACCGGAAGATGTGCCGCCCGTGGTCGACGAAGCGATCGCCATAGGGGCGAAAGTGGTCTGGATGCAGCTCGGCGTCTCCAACCCGGCATCGGCAGAAAAGGCTGCATCGGCAGGCCTCGATGTTGTTCAGGACCTTTGCATCGCCGTAGAGCACCAGGATCTTGTGCATTGACAGTAATCACCCGTTCAACCCCTTTAGTTACCCTTATGTCCCAGCGCACCGTTGCACTGATCTTCGGAGGAAGATCGGACGAACATGAAATCTCGATCATCTCCGCCAAAGCCGTGGCAGGCCAGATCGACAGGGCAAAGTATACTGTAACGGCGGTCTACATCGACCGTGCCGGCCGCTGGCACGGCGGCAGTTGCTCCACAGGCGTCCTTGATCTCGACATTGCGGCGCTCCTGAGAAGCGACTCCCCCGAATCGGCCGGAAAGCGGCTGGATGATCTCGTCTCAGCCGATGCCGACCAACGATTCGACTTCAATGCGTTTCGTCAAAAGAGCGATGTTGCTTTCCTGGCGCTGCACGGGAGCTATGGAGAGGACGGGAAAATCCAGGGATGCCTCGAAACGCTCGGCCTTCCCTACACCGGTTGCGGCGTCACCTCGTCGGCACTGGCCATGGACAAGGCGCTGACCAAGCTTTGCGCTGTGGATGCAGGAGTCGCTGTGGCTGATTCCATGACCGTCCTGAGTACAGAGTATGCCGGAAATCCCGGAAAGATTTGCGATGCCGTGATCGCCCGGTTCTCCTGGCCGGTATTCGTAAAACCGGCAAGCCTGGGCTCTTCAGTAGGCATATCCAAAGTCCATGACGCTGCAGAACTTCAGCCGGCGCTCGACAAGGCCTGCCGCCTCGACAGCAAGGTGCTGGTCGAAACAGCCATTTCCGGACGTGAAATCGAGGTCGCGGTCCTCGGCAACAACGATCCCGTAGCATCGGTACCCGGTGAAATCATACCTGGCAGCGAATTTTACGATTTCGAAGATAAATATATCAGGAACTCAGCCAGGCTTTGTATACCGGCAGAGCTGCCGGAGGGAATTTCCGAAGCTGTCAGGGAAAGTGCGCTCAAGGTATTCAGGGCACTCGGATGCAGCGGGATGTCGAGAGTCGATTTTTTCATCGAAAACGGGACGAACAGGATCATACTCAACGAAATCAACACTATTCCAGGGTTTACCGACATCAGCATGTACCCGATGATGATGGCCGCTTCAGGCGTCGGCTTTTCTGAAGTAGTTGACAGACTACTGTTACTCGCTTTGGAAAACACGTCAATAATCCATAAAATGTAATATTGCAGAAAAAGAATCATCCCATCATTCTGCTCAACACTTTCCGGACACCGCTGCTGTTTGTGATCGCAGAAGTTTTAATGCGGTAGGGACCGGACGGCTGACAAACAAATACATGTGCCCTTTGACGGGAAACTCTCTATGACCAGTGACCCTCATCTTTTTTTTGCTGAAGTTTCGCTGGATATCGCGCGTGGAGAATTTCAGTCTGCAATAAACAAGCTCTCCACTGAGGGCGAAGGGTTTCCCGAGTCCTACATTTTCCACCTCCTTTTTGCGCGCGCATCCCGCGGACTGATGCTTTATGACAAGGCAGCCCTGCATCTCGGCCTTTGCTGCCGGATCGCACCCTCGAACCAGGTTGCCTGGCATGAGCTGATCGAGGTTAAAGTGATGCAGTCACAGCACCCGGCTGAAAATCATACCCCGCTGTTCGATCCGGTTGCCGACGAATTCGAGAAACTTTCGATTGCCCTGTCAGGTTTTGCCCCTCCCTGCTCTTCGGAATGTTCAGATCCGACACCCATGGTCGAGCAGAAACAGCCGTTTCCCGACGACGCTTCGATTGCCGTACCGACCGAGTCGCTCGCCAACCTTTTCATAGCCCAGGGCGCCTATAAAAAGGCCATCCGGGTATACACCTCGCTCATCCAGCTCAAACCTGCCAAGGCAGACCAGTACCGGCATTCCATCGACACGATCCTCGAAAAACTCTGACCATTTCCGCCATCACCCATATACGCTTCAGGACGGGAATCTATTTATTGGATATGGTGTTATAACCACGTTGAGTATATTATGAGATCCTGTAGCACCCATGACGAAAGACAGGCCAAACCGCAAGCCACTGATTGTGAAAAAAAGCGTTTTAATCCTCGCCGTTCTCCTTTTCCTGCTGCCGCACAATTCACGCGCCATTGAGCAGCCGACCAAAACGCTCTCGTTGCGTGAGTGCGTTTCGATCGCGCTCAAGAACGCCACCGCGGTTAAAAAGGCCGAAAACAACCAGCAACTCGAGGGCGCCGACCTGCTGAGGAGCTATGGAAGCTTCCTGCCAAGGGTAACATCATCTTCAAGCTATGTGCCCCGATCGGTCAACCGCGCATACAGCCCGCTGAGCACCGGTACGCTCATCCCTGTCGACGAGGCTACCATCAAGACGAGAACCCAGACCGCTTCACTCAATTTCTCGGTCACGGCTTCGCTCAATCTTTTCAACGGGTTCAGCGATTACGCCGGCCTGCAGTCGGCGCTTGACATGAAGCACGCTTCCGGCTTTACCCTTAGGCGTGCCAAAGAAGCAGTCGTATATGACGTTACACAGAGCTACTACCAGGTGCTGCTCAACCAGGAACTGCTCGGCATAGCAAGGGAGAACCTGCAATCGGCGCGTGACCTTCTGACCCTTACCGATCGCCAGTTCAATATCGGACTCAAATCGGTCACCGACCTCTACCAGCAGCAGGCCGAAGTCAGCAATAACGAGCTCAGCGCAATCCGTGCAGACAACCAGCTCAGGCGAAGCAAGTTCGAGCTGCTCCGTCGCCTTCGCCTTGACCCGAGAACCGATCTGTCCCTCGAACCGGTCGACACGAAATCGTTTGCGGCGTTCACCCCCGAACTCAACATCGACGACTACGCCACTTCGAGCATCTCAAACCGCGCTGACCTGAAAGCCAAAGCACTTGAGCGCGACGGCGCGCGATGGGATGTCAGGCGGGCTGCGGGAAACTTCCTGCCGAAGCTGGACCTCGCCTTCACCACGAGCACCAGCGCCATCGACTCCTACAGGATGTCCGCTCTCGGCATGTCATACGAATACCCCTATCCTTCAGTGAACAGGCAGCTCCGCAACGGAATGGACTACTCCGTCTCGCTCAACCTCTCATGGACGATATTCGACGGATTCCAGACCAGGTACAATGTGGAAACGGCCAGGATCGCCCACATAAACCGGCAGCTTGATTACGAGGAACTCAAGGACGCCATCGTCATCGACCTTCAGCAGGTCGCCGGGGACTACCGTGCGGCGTTCAGCCAGATCGATTCGGCAAAAACAAACCTCAAGGCATCAGAATCAGCATTCGCAGGCGTTCTGCGTAAATACGAACTCGAGGCGTCAGGGTTCGTGGAGCTCAGCGTATCGAGAGCCGCGCTGTTCAACGCAAGATCCAGCATGACCCAGGCATCATACAACCTTGCACTGCAGAAGGCCCTTCTCGACTTTACCGCAGGCAGGACAACCATTGAATAGCACGAAAACGTATCATTCGATCCATGGCTAAACAGCAGCGATCCGGAAAGCTCCGCACCATCATCATCGTGGCCGTCTCTCTCCTCCTTGTCGGAGGGGCAGTCGCGATCTGGATGAACATGCGGGAAAAACCGGTGGTAATTACCACCTCAAAGTCATTCCGCAAGGAGGTGGTGCACGTGGTGACGGCAACCGGCAAGATCCAGCCGGAAATAGAGGTCGCCATGTCGCCCGACGTCTCGGGTGAAATCATCTCCCTGCCGGTCGTAGAGGGCCAGGAGGTGAAGGCCGGGGATCTGCTCTTCAGGATCCAGCCGGACATATACGTAAACCAGGTGGAGCAGAGCCGGGCCCAGATGAACCTGTCGAAGGCGCAAAGCCTTGAGGCGAAGTCAAGAATGCTCAAATCGGCTGACGATTTCAGTAAAGCCTCGATGCTTTACAAGGAAAAACTGATCTCCCAGACTGACTGGCTGACAGCCAAGACCAATGCGGAAACAAGCCGCGCCGCCTACCAGGCATCGCAATTCGGCATCAAGCAGAACCAGAGCCTCCTTGACCAGAACGAGGAGCGACTGAAAAAGACCGTTGTCCGTGCACCGATGAGCGGCACGATCGTCTCGCTGAAAAGCAAGCTGGGCGAACGCGTCGTGGGCACAGGGCAGTTCCCCGGCACCGAGGTGCTGAAAATCGCCAATCTCGACAGCATGAGGGTGGAGGTGGATGTCAACGAGAACGACATCGTCAATGTGAGGATCGGCAACCCGGTCACGGTTATGGTCGATGCTTTCGGCGACAGGAAGTTCCAGGGCGTCGTGCGGGAGATCGCCAATTCGGCCACGACCAAATCGGCCAATACCCAGGAGGAGGTAACCAATTTTGCCGTCAAGATCAGGGTAATGAACCACCAGCGACTGCTCAAACCGGGCATGAGCGGAACGGCTGACATAGAAACCCAGCGGGTCCAGAACGCCCTGGTGGTGCCGATCCAGAGCGTCACCATGCGCGAGGCCGGTGGCAAAATCACCCTCAAGGCCGAGGATGCAGGCAAAGACAACAAGGTGACCCAGGTATCCGGGGCAATCCGGAATATCTCGGGATCTGAAGGGGTGTTCGTGGTCAGCAACGGAAAGGCCCAGTTCAGGAAGATCAAAACCGGCTTCACCGACAATACCGACATCATCGTCCTCGACGGTTTGAAAGATGGAGAGGTTGTGGTTTCGGGAAGCTACGGGGCCATCAGCAGGGAACTTCATGACGGCAGCGCCGTCAAGCTTCAGGAGAAGCAGTGAGCAACTCGTCGGTCATCATAAAGATCAGTTCGCTCTGCAGGTTCTATACCATGGGCGACCAGACGGTCAAGGCGCTCGACAACATTGACCTCTGCTTCAAAAAGAGCGACTACACGGCCATCATGGGTCCCTCGGGCAGCGGCAAATCGACGTTGATGAACATACTCGGCTGCCTCGACACCCCGGACTCCGGCCGCTATGAGCTGAACGGACAGAACGTCGCCGACATGGACGACGACGAACTGGCCCGTGTACGAAATCGCGAAATCGGTTTCGTATTCCAGACCTTCAACCTCCTGCCCCGGCTCAACTGCCTGAAAAACGTCGAGCTGCCGCTCATCTATGCCGGCATAGAGCCCGAAGAGCGCATTGAACGTTCCCGCCTGGCACTCGAACAGGTCGGACTTGGCGACAGGATCAAGCACAAGCCAACCGAGCTGTCCGGAGGCCAGATCCAGCGGGTGGCCATTGCCAGGGCGCTGGTCAACCGACCATCCATCATCCTTGCCGACGAACCGACCGGCAACCTCGACACGCTCACGAGCCATGACATCATGTCGATTTTCGGCAAGCTCTCCGATGCCGGGAACACGATCATCCTGATCACGCACGAAGAGGACATCGCCCGGTTTACCAGGCGAATCATCCGGCTGAGGGACGGCAAAATCGAAAGCGACTCGGCGCCATGAGCAGTTCTTTGCGGCAGTTCCGATACGAGACGGTCGAAAGCCTGAACATTGCCGTTTACCAGATCAGGGCCAACAAGATCCGCTCTTTCCTGACGGCTCTCGGGGTCATCATCGGCATCGTGGCCATAACCATGATGGGTACGGCCATCAACGGCATCGATCTCGGCTTCGAAAAAAGCCTTTCGATGCTCGGCTACGATGTGATTTACGTCCAGAAAGGCTCCTGGAGCAACATGGGCCAGTGGTGGCGATACCGCAACCGCCCGGACATCAAGACCGATTACGCCCCGCAGATCAACCGGATCATTGCCGGCAACCCGTTATCCGAATTGAGCGTAGCTGTTCCCCAGATGTCCACGATCCAGGCTTCGGCCCGCTTTCGCGACCGTGAGCTCCAGCAGATATTTGCGATGGGCACCAACCATGACTACCCCCTCACGGCATCCGGCGACCTTTCGGACGGACGCTTTTTCACTCCGCAGGAGTCTGCCGGCAGCACGGCCGTCTGCGTCATCGGTGACGACATCGCCTCGGGGCTCTTCACCGACGGACACGCCGTCGGCAGGTCTATCCGCCTTAAAAACCACGATGTGCGCGTGGTGGGCGTTTTCAAAAAACAGGGCAAGTTCCTCGGCCTTTTCAGCTTCGACAACCAGGCGATCCTGCCGCTGGGGGCGTTCGAAAAGATCTACGGTAAAACCACGATGGTGACCATCAGGGTCAAGGTCAAAAACGACAAGAGGATCGCAGATGCCAAGGAGGAGCTGATCGGCCTTATGCGCCGGATCAGGAGGCTCCCTGCGGGCAAGGAGGACGATTTCGGGGTCAACGAACAGCAGGCCTTCAAAAGCCAGCTCGATCCGATCAAGAACGGCATCGCCATGGCGGGCATCTTCATCACCGGCATGTCGCTGTTCGTCGGAGCGATCGGCATCATGAACATCACGTTTGTGAGCGTCAAGGAACGAACCCGGGAGATCGGGCTGCGCAAGGCTCTCGGCGCCAGGCGACGCACCATCCTCCTCCAGTTTCTCATAGAATCGGTGATGATCTGCCTGATCGGCGGCATCATCGGGCTTGCCACCGCGCTGTCAATCACCTTCACCATCCAGAACCTGCTGCCTGACTTCCCTGTCAGGTTCTCACCGATTCTTGTCGTGGCGAGCCTTTTCGTATCGGTGAGCACAGGCATTGTATCGGGGCTGGCTCCGGCCGTGACAGCATCCAAACTCGATCCGGCCGATTCACTCAGGTACGAATAGCCATGAAAATGTCGATCCGGGAAACGGTAGTGCAGGCCGCCACATCACTTGCGGCCAACAAGCTGAGATCGGCGCTGACCACGCTGGGCGTGGCGGTGGGCGTCTTTTCCATCATAGCGGTAATGACTGCCCTCGATGCAGTCGACCGGTCGATAGCCACCGGCCTTTCGAGCCTTGGGGCCAACACCTTCCAGTTCCAGAAATACCCCGCGACAGTTTTCGGAGGCACCCATCAGCGCGACAAGTACGCGAACCGCAAGGATATAACCTGGGCCCAGGCACAGCTGTTCCGCAAATTCATGGGTTCGAAAGCGAAAAACGTCGGATTCATGATCATGAACCCGGCGAACCAGGCCCGTTACGCCAACAGGATCTCCAATCCGGACATAACCCTCACCGGAGGCGACGAGAATTTCGCATCGGCCAACGGTTTCGATGTCACAGCAGGCAGGAACCTGAACGGCAACGACATCTCCTATGCCTCCAATACCGTGGTGCTCGGCAGCGACGTGGCCTCATACCTTTTCCAGCAGGGAGAGAACCCGCTCGGCAAGCAGATCAAGTTGAACGGCAAGGTTTACACGGTAATCGGCGTGTTCAGCAAAAAAGGGGAAGCTTTCGGCCAGAGCCAGGACAATTTCGTGCTCATCCCCATCACCCATTACCTTGCACATGTGAATGAACAGAGCAGCCTCTCGGTGACAGTCGAAGCCATATCTCAGAAAAACTACCAGGAGACCGTCGACCAGGCCATCGGAGCCATGAGGCTGGCCAGGGGACTTACGGTCAAAACAGCGAACGATTTCGATATCAGGACCAACGAATCCCTCGTAGAATCGTTCCGCGGCATCCAGAGAATCGTCGGCACCGGAGCCTTCATCATCAGCTTCATGGCTCTTCTGACCGCAGGAGTCGGCATCATGAACATCATGCTGGTAAGCGTGACCGAGCGAACCCGGGAGATCGGCATACGCATGTCCGTCGGGGCGCCCCGGCGCACCATCCTTCAGCAGTTCCTGCTGGAAGCCCTTTTCCTCTCGCTTGGCGGAGGCCTTATCGGTATCGCCGTCGGAGCTGGAGCAGGAAACCTTGTCGCCCTGAGATTCAACCTTCCGATCATCTTCCCATGGCTATGGATGATGATCGCAATGGTGGTCTGCTCGGCCATCGGAGTCTCGTTCGGCATCTTCCCCGCATGGAAAGCGGCCAACCTCGACCCCGTCATGGCCCTGCGCACCTCCAAATGAGCTGAATTGCCCCGTCCTCAACCTACCCCGGCAACAAACTACCGGTAAAGGAAGATATTTGATGCAGCAGGCCCGGCTCACCGGCGACCATGGACAGAAGCTGCCCCCTGCCAACGGTTCCTTCCCTCAAGTCCCGGTCTGCGGCCATCCAGGCAGGGACAACCTTCGCCTCAACCCACTGCCAGCGATGCGCCGGATCAGCAATGCTTTTCAGGCCTGCAAGCGTCTCAAGGTAGCCGTAATGGGAAGAGAAAGAGACCTGGTATTTCGGGTCTGCGGGCAGGTCACAGGAAAAATCCAGGTCGCTGCCGAACGATGCCACAATGCGACCGCCTGGAGTCAGCATATCGAAAACAGGAAGGAGAACCGCCGTCTGCTCATGGCGAAGGAGTGCGATGTTTCCTTCCCAGACCAGGCCAGCGCCGACCTTATCATCGACATTCCGGTTGAGTAGCTCCATACCCCGGTCGATAAGGCTGAA
>JAAXXK010000006.1:9185-79162 GCA_013334525.1 Chlorobiaceae bacterium | reverse complement strand
AATCGGTGATCGACACAACGCGGCCTTTCGCCTTGATGCCGACAGGGTATTTGATTTCGATATTTTCCCACGGATGGGCTTCGAGCTGCTTCATGCCGAGAGAGACCCTCTTGGTGTTCTCGTCGAAACCGACGACCACAACCTTGATGGGCTGGTCGAGCTCGACCACTTCGGACGGATGGTTGATCCTGCCCCAGGTGATATCGGTGATGTGGACGAGGCCGTCAAGTCCGCCGAGATCGACGAAGATACCAAAGTCGGTAATGTTCTTGACTGTACCTTCGAGAACCATGCCGACCTTGATGTTGGCGAGCATCTCCTCACGCTTGGCCGCATACTCCTCTTCGAGGATGACCTTGTGGCTGACCACGATGTTCTGGGTGACCGGGTTGATCTTGACGACCCTGAAGTCCATGGTCCTTCCGACGAGGGCATCGAAATCGCGAACCGGCTTGACATCGATCTGCGAACCGGGAAGGAACGCCTCGACGCCCGAAAGGGACACCGTCATGCCGCCCTTGACCCTGTTGATGATCTTGCCGTTGATGATGGTATCGTTCTCGATTGAATCGTAGATCTTGTCCCAGATCCTGAGAACGTCGGCTTTCCTCTTGGAGAGGATGAGCTGGCCCATCTTGTCCTCGATGTTCTCGAGGTAAACTTCTACTTCGTCACCGACCTTGATCTCGTCTTCGTCCCTGAACTCGAGGAGCGAAACGATACCTTCGGATTTGAATCCGACGTCGATGGTAACATCCTTGTTCGAAATCGAAACGATACGTCCCTTTACGATCTCCTCTTCGGTAATCTCGGAGAGGGTGCTCGTATAGAGCGACTCCATCTGCTCAAGCTCGGCAGCCTCGTAATGAGCGAAAATCTTGATTTTCTTTCTTCCCGGCACGACCTTCGTTATCGGCTTTTCCAGCGTTAGTGTTTCTGGCATTAATGTTTTCCTTCCTCTCTGGTGATTTACCGGCAGCCGCGAGAGATTTAAGCTGCAGGTTTTAGGTTATTGATACATGTAAAGAACAACTACAAAAAAATATCTGGCGAAGAGTTAATACTCCTCCGGCGTCATTGTCCGACTATTTGCATCGCCAGGTCGTACACAAGGCCGACCTGCTCCTCTATGGTCATCTTCGACGTGTCGACCATGACGGCTTCGGGATGACGTTTCAGGGGGGCATGGGTGCGCTCCTCGTCATCGCGGTCCCGCTTCCTGATCTCTTCTTCAAGATCTTTGACCGTCGGGATCCCGGGGCAGCCGCCTTTGAGCGAAAGCTCCGCATGTCGACGCCGGGCCCGCTCACGCGGATCGGCCACGAGGAATATCTTGAGCTCGGCATCCGGGAACACGACGGTGCCGATGTCACGACCGTCCATGACAATGCCCCGAGCCGCCCCCATCTGCTGCTGAAGTTCCTTCAGCCTGTCCCTGACCGGCTTGAGCGAACTGATAAAACTGACCTCGCGGCTGACACTGTTCTCCCTGATCGCTTCGGAAACATCCTCACCGTCGAGAAAAACCCTGTCGCCACGAAATTCAATAATCAAATCGTGCAGCAACCCGGAAACTTTCGAATCATCACGGCGAAGCTCGTCGAGCAGCCCTGCCCCGATTACCCTGAGCGTCACTGCCCGGTACATTGCACCGGTATCGATGTAGGTATAACCCAGTCTGCCGGCAAGTATCCGGGCCGTTGTGCTCTTGCCCGAAGCGGCCGGACCGTCTATGGCAATAATGATAAGTTTCCTTCCGATACGACTCTCCAAAGCATTTTGATTTAGCCTGTAATTTTATAAAAAATATTTGCTTTTTCCAAACATATTGAGTACATGTTAAAACCGCGATAAATGCGGCCTTTTCGTCATCAAACGCCCCTACCCATGTCACTTCGCTGCGGCATTGTCGGTTTGCCCAATGTCGGCAAATCAACGCTCTTCAATGCCATCACGGCCAAACAGGCCGAAGCTGCCAACTATCCGTTCTGCACCATCGAACCGAACGTCGGCAGCGTCCTGGTTCCCGACCACCGCCTTCAAGAGATTGCCAACGTCGTCAAGACGCCGGTACTCGTACCTGCAGTGCTCGAAATCGTCGATATCGCAGGCCTCGTAAGAGGGGCAAGCAAGGGCGAAGGACTCGGTAACCAGTTCCTTTCGCATATCAGGGAGGTCGATGCGATCATCCATGTCGTGCGCTGTTTCGACGACCCGAACATCATCCATGTCGAAGGCAAGATCGACCCGGCCGGCGATATCGCTACTATCGAAACCGAACTCATGCTGGCCGACCTCGACAGCATGGAGAAAAAAATGGACAAGCTCCGTAAAGGCGCCCGAAAGGAGAAGGAGCAGCAGCAGCTTGTCGATCTGGGCGAAAAAATCGTGACCGGACTTGGCGAAGGCATTCCGGTACGCCGGATCCTTGAGACCGACGATGAGCGCGAAATGGCTAAACAGTTCTTCCTGCTGACAGCCAAGCCGGAGCTTTACGCGGCCAACGTATCTGAAAACGACCTGCCGGACGGCAACGATTATACCGCAAGAGTGGCGGAAATCGCGGCTGCAAGCGGATCGAAAATGCTGATCATCAGCGCGAAGGCTGAAGCTGACATCGCCGAACTT
Source organism: Chlorobiaceae bacterium (assembly GCA_013334525.1). Taxonomy (GTDB): domain Bacteria; phylum Bacteroidota; class Chlorobiia; order Chlorobiales; family Chlorobiaceae; genus Chlorobaculum. Next base: position 76,534 of record JAAXXK010000006.1, on the reverse strand, counting down.
CCCGAAGAGGAGCGCCCGGACTTCCTCGAAAGCCTCGGCCTTGAAATGTCGGGCCTCGACCGCCTGATCAGGACCGCCTACGACCTGCTCGGCCTGCACAACTATTTCACGGCAGGCGTCAAAGAGGTCCATGCGTGGACCATCCGCAAAGGTGCCGCAGCGCCTGAAGCCGCCGCAGCCATACACTCCGACTTCGAAAAGGGGTTCATCAGGGCTGAGGTCATGCACTACGCCGACCTGATCGCCCTGGGTTCGGAGCAGAAAGTCCGGGAGGCCGGAAAAATGCGTTCCGAAGGAAAGGAGTACATAGTCAAGGATGGAGACGTGATCGTGTTCCGGTTTAATGTGTAGTTGAACTCAGGGGAAAAGGACCAAAGGGACTTAAGGGACATAAAGGACAAAGAGGGAACTGCGCTTCCTTCACATCGTAACAATCTCATGCCGCAGCACAAGATTTCGCCTGACAGCCCAATCGGCATTTTCGATTCGGGCATCGGCGGCCTGACCGTCGTCAAGGCCGTACAGGCATGCCTTCCATCTGAAAGGCTCATCTATTTCGGCGATACTGCCCGCGTACCCTACGGATCGAAGTCCCAGGTGACCATCAGGAAATATGGCCGTGAAGACACCGAACTCCTGATGAAGTACCAGCCGAAAATGATCATTGTGGCCTGCAACACCGTTTCGGCCCTCGCACTTGACGTCGTGCAGCAGACCAGCGGTGAAATCCCTGTTATCGGTGTGCTGAAGGCCGGTGCGGAACTGGCCGTCAACCAGACCCGTAGCGGGCGAATCGGCATCATCGGCACCCGGGCGACCATCTATTCGAACGCCTACGCCTGCGCCATCAACGAAATTGACCGGAACATCGAGGTATTTTCCAAAGCCTGCCCACTATTCGTGCCACTGGCTGAAGAGGGTTTCATTGACCATGCCGCCACCCGCCTGATCGCTGAAGAGTATCTCTCGGAGCTTCTTTCAAAACAGATCGACACCCTGGTGCTCGGCTGCACGCATTACCCCATTCTTCGCGGCATGATCGAAAGCATCACCGGACCCGGCATCAGGATCATCGATTCGGCAGAGGCCGTCGCCGGCAAAGCAAGGGAACTGCTCTCTGCAGAAAGCATGCTGAATCCCGGCACCAAACACGCCGTTCCCCATCTTATGGTCAGCGATCTTCCGCAGAAGTTCCGCGAACTCTACCGCCTGTTCATGGGAACCGAAATGCCCGACGTCGAACTGGTCGAAATGTAGGAGGGAAGTTGACAGTTGATAGTTGATAGTTGATAGTTGATAGTTGATAGTGAAAAATAGGGCTTGATGGAGGGGTTTCATCAAGTTCATTTCGTCCACATTTTGCTTCTCTTTTCGTATCTTTCCGCCTCAGAACCTGATTTACCGACGACCTTCCCCTTAGACCGAACGAAGCTCACGTGAAAGTAAACCTTGACAGGACATCATCCGGATTCTGCATTGGCGTGCAGGGAACGATCCATGTGGCAGAGGAGAAGCTCAGGGAGTCCGGCAGCCTCTATTCCCTTGGGGATGTGGTGCACAACGAAGTCGAAGTGCGCAGGCTCGAAGCGCTCGGGCTAAAGACCATCGACGAGAAAACGTTCAATGAACTCAAGGATGCGAGCGTTCTGGTCCGCGCCCACGGCGAACCCCCTTCGAGCTTCGAAACCGCAAGAAAGAACAACCTCGCCATCACCGACACCACCTGCCCGGTCGTCTCGAAACTGCAGAGAACCGCCAGGCTCCTGCACGAACTCGGCTACCAGATCGTGATCTACGGCAAGAGCTCCCATCCAGAAGTGATCGGTATCAACGGCCAGTGCGCGAACCTCGGCGTCATCATCAAACATCCCGACCTGTCGGACCCGGCGGAAACCGCACCACTCGACCTGGGCCGGAGAACAGCCCTGATCTCCCAGACCACCATGGACGTGCCCGGTTTTTACGAACTGAAGACCAACCTCGAAAAGCTGTTCTCCGGAGAGGGCATCGAAGGCAACCTGGCCGTTCCAAAACCATGGATGGCCATAAGGGATATCGACATAACGGCCGAGATGACCGGCGTTCGACCCATGCCGGCCCTGGTTTTCAAGGACACCATCTGCCGCCAGGTTTCGAGCCGAAACGACAAGCTGCGGGATTTCGCCCTCGCCAACGACTGCATCGTCTTCGTGGCAGGCAGGAAAAGCTCGAACGGCCAGGTGCTCTACCTTATCTGCAGGGAGGCCAATCCGCACAGCTACTTCATCGAAGACATTGACGAAATCAAGCCGGAATGGTTCGCCACCGCCGAAGGTGCGACCGTTGAGAGCGTAGGGATCTGCGGCGCCACCTCGACCCCGATGTGGCACCTTGAGCAGGTCGCCAGGCATATCGAAAGAACATACGGCAATGGCTCCCCTGTTTCGCCCGCATAAGCGTGCATTGAGACAGCAATCCATGTCGCTTGCCGCAAGGCAACCATGAAACGACAATGACCATGAAACCCGTCACACTCACTATCGACGGCCGCAGGATATCGGTCGAACCCGGAGTATCGATTCTCGAAGCTGCACGCAGCAACGGCATTCATATCCCGACCCTTTGCTTCCATGAAGCCCTGCCTTCCAGGGGCTCATGCTGGCTTTGTATCGTGGAGATCAAGGGGCAAAACCGCTTTATCCCCGGCTGCAACACTGCTGTGTCGGAAGGCATGGTCGTCGAAACCTCAAATGCGGAGCTGGATGCCATGCGCCGCCAGAGCCTCGAACGCATCATCGCCGTCCATTGCGGCGATTGCCTCGGACCCTGCGAACTCGCATGCCCTGCCGGATGCAATATTCCCGGATTTGTCTCGGCAATCGCCTCGGGACGCGATGGCGACGCACTCAAGATCATCAGGCAGACCATTCCGCTGCCAGGCATCCTTGGCAGGGTCTGCCCTGCTCCCTGCGAAGATGCCTGCCGGAGGCACGGAGTGGACGAACCGGTCTCGATCTGCGCCCTGAAGCGCTTCGCGGCCGATCAGGCAAGCGGGAATGAACCAACACTACCTGAACGACAGGCTTCATCAGGCAAAAAGGTGGCCATCGTCGGCGCCGGACCGGCAGGGCTTACTGCAGCGTGGTTCCTGCTTCTGGCCGGTCATGAGGTCACGATCATCGACTCCGCCGAAAAGGCTGGCGGCATGATGCGTTACGGCATCCCCCGGTTCCGGCTTCCGGATGAGGTCATCGATGCCGACATCGAACCAATCGCGGCCATGGGAGCCCGATTCATGCTATCGACCACCTTCGGCAGGGATATCGACTGGAATCGGCTGAAACAGGATCACGACGCGCTCTTTCTCAGCGTCGGCGCCTCCATGGCTTCACCCCTCGAGATACCCGGCGAAGAGCTTGACAGGGTAATAAGCGGCATCGGCTTCCTCCGCGAAGCGTCGACAGGCAAAGGCATCAACCCCGGCCGTTCGGTGATCGTGGTCGGCGGCGGCAACACGGCTATCGACGCAGCACGTACCGCCCTGAGGCTTGGAGCCGAATCGGTAACCGTGATGTACAGGAGAGGACGGCACGAGATGCCGGCTAACCCCCTGGAAATCGAGGAGGCCGTAGCTGAAGGAGTCGAACTTCTCCTCCTGTCGGCACCGGTTGAAATCGAAAAAACGGCCGACGGACTTGCACTCAAAGCTATCGTCATGAGTCTTGGCGAACCGGATGAAAGCGGGCGCAGAAGGCCCGACCCTGTAAAAGGCTCGGAGTTCACCCTGCAGGCCGATACGGTAATCACGGCTACAGGACAGTATGTTAACGTTCCAGTCGATGCCGCTCCGGTCATTGAGCTCGACAGGAAGGGCAATGTAAGCGTCAGCGCCGGGTCGATGCAGACCAGTGTAGCCGGAATTTTTGCCGGAGGAGATTGTGTAACCGGTCCCGACCTGGCCATAAGGGCCGTCGAGCAGGGGCGGCTTGCGGCCGAAGCCATCGACCGGTTCCTCAGGGGAGTGTCGAGCGACGGCCTCGAAAAGGCTTTCAACTCCTCATACGGAGAACGGGACCTGGCGCCGCGCCGCTTCTACGAACGGGCACGTCCAGCCGAAAGGGTGAAGGTACCGGAACTTCCAGCAATGGAACGACGTGGCAGCTTCAACGAGGCGGTTTCCGGATACGTCGGGGAGGAGGCACGCAAAGAGGCCATGCGCTGCATGCAGTGTCGGTGCCGCGCGGTCGACAACTGCCGGTTACGCGACCTTGCCACCGAGTTCGGTGTCGCTTCATACGCAGCTACCGAAACGCATGAGAATTTCAGCATCGACAGCGCTGGAACCATCAGGTTCGAACGGGAAAAATGCGTCGATTGCGGCATCTGCGTTCGTACCATCGAATCGAACAGCACAGGCCAGCCTGTTGCCAATGCCGAGTTGATCGAAAGTTGCCCGACCGGCGCAATCAGCGGAAGAAACTCCTGAAAAAAGGGTGAGTACCTCAAAAGGGCTTCATGCCCCGCAAAACAAAAAGGCTGCCTCATTCTGACTTTTGAGACAGCCTGCTGAACCAGCGCAAAGAGCCTGATGCCACCCCCCTACTCCTTATCCTTTCCCGGCGATGGGTCGTCATGCCTGAACAGTCCCTTGACCGACTTCAGTATACCATCCCCCTTCTGAACGGCGCCCTTGAGCGACTGTTCGGCCTTGCCTGCTTTTTCCATGGGGTTGCCGCCATGCCAGGTAACCCATGCAACATAGAGCACTGCGATAGCTACAAGGACGAACAGGAAATGGATGATCTTTTTCGCGAAGGAAAAGACTATCATCAGCGAAATGATCACTGCGATGCCGAGAATCAGCGGGTTTCCGGTCAGGAAATCGATGGCGTTTTTCATGATGCGTCGGTTATAGGTATTCGAGCAGTACGGCGGCGACATGCCGGGATGGCGAGTCCGAGGAGAGACGCGAGCGGGCATCACAAAGCCCCTGTCGCATCTGTGAGGAAACCCTGGGCTCCTCAAGAATCCCGAGCGCCGCACGGCTTATTTCATCGGCATTGACCCTGTCCTGGAGAAGTTCGGGAACCAGTTGCCTTTCCGAATGCAGGCCGCACGAGACAATGTTGGCAAGCGAGATGTTCTTCAGCCTGACAAGCCATTGGCCGATGAGATAGTTCAGCGGCGCCATCCTGTAAAGCACGACCATGGGGACTCCAAAGCAGAGAGATTCGAGTGTGGCCGTGCCGGATGTAACCAGCACGAGGTCACTGTAGTTCATCACCTCGTAGGAGGAGCAGATGACTGGCTCAAGTCCGGCTGCAAGGATGTGGTTCTCGTAAATCGAAACGTCGATTTGCGGGGACATGCCGAGGAGAAATGCCGTTTTGCCGCTCTGCTGAATACGCACGGCGGCTCCGAGCATCCGGGGAAATATCTTTTCGATCTCCTGGGCGCGGCTGCCGGGAAGCAGGCCGACCAGCCTGGCCTGCCGGTCGATGCCCATCCTTTCGACAAATTGGCTCCTTGAAGGAAACTTGAGGTCGGCAAGTTCCTCAACGACCGGATTTCCCACGAATTCAGCTTTGACTCCGTGCCTGGCGTAAAATTCTACTTCGAAGTCGAAAATCACCAGCAGCCTGTCGACATATGCCCGTATTTTTTCGACACGCCGCTCTTTCCAGGCCCAAATCTGGGGTGAAATGTAGTAGATCACTGGAATACCGAGCTCGTGGAAAAAGGCCGCCATATGAAGATTGAGGCCTGGATAGTCAATCAGGAGGGCCACGTCCGGCCGTTCGCGTTTGACGGCCTGCTTGAGTTCCCGTATAACCTTGCGTAGAAAGCCCGCCTGCCGAATCACTTCGACAAACCCCATGATACTCATCTGGTCGGTCGTGTAGAGCAGTTCAACGCCAAGTTCGCGAAGCTTTTCACCGCCGACGCCGAAAACCCTGGTGTCCGGACGTTCTTCAAGAAGCATGCGGACAGGTCCGGCGGCATGAAGATCACCGGAAACCTCCCCGGCGAGCACAAAAAGCTTCTTTTGGCGCGTTTGCTGCTGTAATTGCATCATCATACAGGAAACTGTATTATATTTACGCTGCTGCACCAGAAGGCTGAAAAAACAGGCGGAATGCCCCGTTTTTCATCACCATTATATTAAATATACGACAGAATGCAAGTCAAATTCGGAACCGATGGTTGGAGGGCAATTATAGCCAAAGACTACACTTACGACAACCTTAAACTGACGGCGCTTGCGTCAGGCAAATATTTCCTCTCCCATCCGGACAAAGCCAATGGCGTCTGTGTTGGATATGATACCAGATTCATGTCTAAAGAGTTCGCCAGATATACAGCGGAAATTCTTTCATCAATGGGGCTCAGGGTTTTCCTTTCGGACTCCTTCGTCTCAACGCCCGCCGTTTCACTCTATACCCGGGACAAGAATCTTGCCGGCGGCGTCATGATCACCGCGTCCCATAATCCACCGATATACAACGGATTCAAGGTTAAAGCTTCCTATGGCGGGCCGGCCCACCCTGAAGTCATCAACGAAATCGAAAAAAACCTGCTCACGGTAGATCCAGGCCAGGCCGTCGAACCTGCGACGAACCTGATCACCATGACCGACATCAAGACTCATTACGTCGATTACCTCAAATCGAAGCTTGACCTCAAGCTGATCAGGGATTCACAGCTGAAAATCGCCCATAACGCCATGTACGGTGCAGGACAGGACCTGATCACCCTGCTGCTCGACGAATCGATGATCAACTGCTATCACTGCTCGGTCAATCCAGGATTCGACGGCATCAATCCGGAACCTATTCCCCAGTATATCGGCGATTTTGTTGATTTTTTCAACGAGGTCAAGACCGACGTTGCCATCATCAACGATGGTGATGCAGACCGCATCGGCATGCTCGACGAGAACGGGGCGTTCGTCGACTCACACAAGATGTTTGCCATCATCCTGAAATATCTGGTCGAACAGAAGGGAGAGCGGGGTGAAGTCGCAAAGACATTCGCGCTTACGGACGTCATCGACAGGATCTGCAGCAAACATAACCTCAAGATGCACCTGCTTCCGGTCGGCTTCAAGCATGTCAGCCGGCTCATGACAACCAACGACATCCTCATCGGTGGCGAAGAGTCCGGAGGAATAGGCATCACCTCATTCCTTCCTGAACGGGATGGAGTCTATATCGGCCTCCTGCTTCTTGAAATCATGGCTCACCGGCAGAAAACGCTCTCCGGCCTGGTCCAGGAGCTTTTCGACGAATATGGATTCTTCTCCTACAATCGTCTCGATCTTCGCGTATCCGAAGCCAGAAAAGAGGCGATCATATCCGCAGCCACCGGAGGCAAGCTCACCGCCATTGCCGGCTACCCGGTAACCGGGTTCGCCGACCTTGACGGGTTCAAGTACCATTTTGAAGGCGGCTGGATGCTCATCAGGACATCGGGCACGGAACCGGTACTCAGGATCTATTGCGAAGCTGACTCCCTGGAGAAAGTGGAAAAGGTGTTAAATTTCGCATCGAAACTTGGTTGAGCGGCGCATGGATTATAACTATTCGTCGTCGAAAACAGGTATTATCAAGACACGGTCAACGAAACAAGGCTGCCTCCCCTGGGCCGGTAGGCTTTCAGGCATATGAATACAGGGGGCAGGGAGCTGACCCGCGCTAAAGTTCAACAATTGGAGCAACAGGAAATAACATCAGGAGAACGCTTTTTCAGCGATCTTGTCGCAGAGCATCAGGAGATGGTCGTCAATACCTGCTACAGGTTCGTCTTCAACCGTGAAGATGCCGAAGACCTGGCGCAGGAGGTATTCGTCGAAGTCTACCGTTCTCTCGACAAATTCCGTGAAGAGTCCAAACTCTCTACGTGGATATACAGGATCGCTGTCAGCAAATCGCTCGACCATCTGCGGCGCCTGAAGCGGAAAAAGAGGTTCAGTTCGCTCAAGAGGATCATAGGGGTCGACGATCCGGCCGATACGATATCAGCGCCGGATCATGACAACCCTGCTGATGTGCTCGTCGACAAGGAACGGGTTGCGGTATTGCAGGAGGCGCTTGACGCACTGCCCGACAACCAGAAAACGGCTTTCCTCCTCAGCAAGCAGGATGGCTACAGCAACCAGGAAATCGCCGATATTCTCCAGACTACCGTACCTGCGGTCGAGTCACTGATACACCGTGCGAAAAAAAATCTGAAGGTCCGTCTGGAGCGACATTACAAGGCGTTCAGCTGAAAGAATGAAAAGCACAAGATTTCCGGCGTATTGACGTCACATTGTATAAAACCCTGATACTGATACAGAAATGAACAGAAGTACTGAACAGCGTGATGCCGAGGTCGTCAAAACGCTCAAGATTCTCGACGATATGCCCCGGCTTGAAGTGCACCACCTTTTCAGGGCGCACCTCCTGCAGAGAATCGATGCCATTGAAGCCAAAAGCTCCTTTGCCGTCTCGCTCTCCGGCGGCTTTAATCCAAGGTTCGCATTCTTCGGACTGCTGCTTGTCTTTAACATTGCTTCGGGTATGCTCTTTTTCATGCATGGGACCCCGCAATCCACAACCAGCAATTCAGGCGTACTGGCCGAAGCATTCAATGAAGATTATGGTGGACCGGCACTCTCCTATTATGACCAGACAGGTGCTGATCGTGGACAGGATGATTTGAAGAAGTAAACAAAAAAGCCACATGAGCTTGCGCTGCACCGAAAGACCCCGGCAGCCTCATCATGGGACGAAAACTTAACGATGGTGACTGATGGATTTCTTTTCTTCGAAACGTTTGGTGACGACGGCTCTTATCGTGCTCGTCCTGCTCAATATTGCTTTGCTGGGAGTTCTCTGGTGGCAGAATACCTTCACCCGCAACTTCCGGTCAGTGGAAGTAACACAATATTTCAGCCGTAACGTCCCCATGGGTCCAGACCTGTCGCTGAACGACAAGCAGAAAGAGTCGTTCATGAAACTTCGGCAGGAGCATTTCCGCAATACCATGCCGGAAATCCAGAAGATCATCGCCTTCAAGAAAGAGTTGATCAATGAGGCTGTAAAGCCAACCCCCGACCAGGCAAAGCTGGCCTCGATTTCCGACAGCATCGGCACACGGCAGTCGAAGATCGAAAAAGACCTTGCCATACACTTTCATCAACTTGCAGAGCTCTGTACTCCTGCGCAGCGTGATTCGCTGGGAGCCCTCCTCGGAAATATCTACACGGTAAGGTACCAGCGGAGCAACTCATGGAGAAGCGGACCTCCTGAAGGTCACTCTCGCCTGAGGCACCCGGAACCCCCTCCGGCCCGGCCATAAACGGAATGCCTTCCGAAAGTGAAGGCTCAGCTGCCCAGTTGTTGATTATTGCTGTGGAACGACAAAACGGCAAATAATAACTCAGCGCCGCCTGCAAATGGAGCCGTAGAGATCCGGACGCCTGTCGGCAAAGATGTCGTTGAAATCGTTGAAGCGTTTGTCACGGCAAAGCCGGGGCTCTATTTCCGATATAAGCACCGTATCACCTTCGGAAGCGGCCTGCGCCACCGGATCTCCCCATGGATCGTAGAGAGCCGATCGCCCCTTGAACACCAGTGTTTCCCCATCCCTTGTTTCACGGCCCGCCCTGTTGGCCACGGCTACATACAGTTTGTTTTCAATGGCACGCGCAGGCATAACTTTGATCCAGGCATCGGTCACCAGGTTGGAGGGACAGGCGATGATATCAGCTCCTTCGAGGGCAAGCACCCGCGATGCTTCGGGAAAACGCCAGTCGTAACAGAGCATGATACCGACCGAAACGTCGAGCCGCTCGTCCCGGATTACCGGAAAGCCGCTGTCTCCCCGTTCGAATACCTGCCATTCCCTGTAAAAGAGATGCGATTTGCGGTAAACAAGTGGCTCACTGCCATCCGGCCGAAAAACAAATACCGAGTTGTAAAACAGACCCCCGGCCGCTTCGGCCATTCCTGCGACTATAATCGCACCCTTCGAGACAGCCATCTGACTGAACATCCCGCAGGCCTCACCCCGGATATCTTCGGCCAGTGGGGCAAGTTCCTCCCTGGAGATAAAAAAATATCCGCTCGTACAGAGCTCCGGAAGAATGACGATGTCAGCCTCCACCGGTTCAAGCAGATGGCTGATCGCCTCGATGTTCGACTGCCTGCATCCATGAACGGGCGTATACTGGACGGTAGCTACGCGAATCATTGCTTTGCGCTTCCTCCTGCCGGACGAAGCTTCGCCTGGATCAGCCGTACGACAGCCTTGGCTTCGTTTCGGAAGATCAGGGTGCCGAGGCCGAGATAGAGCAGCACGATCGCCAGCTTGAGCAGAAGCGCCGCGGTGCCAACCATACCGAAACGACCAAGGTAAAGGATCAGGTCGTCATGGAAGGCGGCAAAAAGAAGGCCGGCGGCAAGAAGCAGGCCGAGGCGTCCCCAGTCGTAGCGTATCGGATAGACTTTGAGGGAGAACCAGGCCATGAAAACGCACATGACCGCCGTGCCGGCAAGGATGGCGATGGCGGCACCGTCCATCCCGCTTATGGGAATCAGGATCATACATGCCACCGTCGTCACTGCGGCACCGGCAAAGGTCACGACAGGCAGATAACGGGTGTTGCCGGTGATCAGGAGCCCCGCCGAAAGGTTCGTGGAAATCATGTCAAAGACATAGCTGAAAAAGATCCATGGAAGTATCGACAGGCCGATCCAGTATTTCGGCGGCAGCAGGTAGAGTCGTCCCCCATAGTGGTAACGGACAAGATCGGGCACGAAAAAGGTTGCAGCAACAGCCAGGACGATAACCATGATGGTCGATAGGTTGAGCACCTGCCTGAACAGGGGTTTTGCCTCTGGGTCATCGGCATGCTGGAGGAAAAACGGCTGCCATGCGAACCTGAAAACCTGTATGACGAGCTGCAGTACCACGCCGAAAGCGGCCACGCGCCCATAAATACCGGTGATGTCCGAAGCCTGGAACCCGGCGCCATATAGCCGTTCGATTTCAGTCTGTGGAATCCGGATGAGCAGGTTCCTGTCGATCAGGTGAATAAGCAGGCCGGCTATCCCGGTCGGCACGTAAGGGAGGCCTATGCGCAGGAGGTCGCGGTACAGATCGAAAGAGAAGAACGGTTTCAGGCTCATCAGCACCGGCAACACCATGACCAGGCTGACAAGGGAGCCGAGCGCCTCGGCGATAAACACGCCGGCAAGGCCTGCCTTGAGGGGAATGATGAGCACGAAGGCGCTCACGACGCCCCCGACGACACCCATGATCTTGGCGACAGCGAACCGGACGGCTTTGCGCTTCAGCCTCATCTCGGCGAAGGGTACAACAAGCATCGTATCGAGCCAAAGGATCAATGCGGCATAGCGGATGAAGGTGCCGGACTCTGGCGCCAGGCCGATCATCGATGCGATGTCGGAGGCGAACAGTACGATCGACAGGGCGAAAAGGGTGGAGGTGACCAGAAGGCTGATGAAGGCCGTTGAAAAATAGCGGCGCTCATCCTCGTTTTTCTTTATGGCGTCGGAAGCAACTTTCAGATAGGAGGTTTCAAGGCCATAACAAAAGAGCACGTTTGCCAGGGCGATGTTGGCGTACACGACCGCCTGTATGCCGTTATCGAACGTTGAAAGCTTGTTGGCGTAAAGCGGAACGAGGATATAGTTAAGGCTCCGGGCGAGGATGGTGCTCGCTCCGTAGATAACCGTATCCTTGGCAAGGAGCTTGAGCTTGGAGAACATCCCTCTTCAGCCTCGAAAGATATGCTTAACTATTGCCTTTGTGGGCAGATCCAGCGGAACCGTTGGTCACCGCGGCCGCTGCAGCACTATCCTTCTGCTTTTTGACGGCTTCGTAATCGACCTGGAACTTGCCGTCCTTCTGGATCACGGGAATCTTTGAAATAACCTCGCGCAAATGCTGCTGGGCTTCGGCCTGCTGCTGTTTGAGCTTCTCAAGCTCCTCGCCCACAAGGCCGACGGGATTGTCCTTGTCGATAAGCGTATCCTTCATCGATTCGATCTGCAGATTCTGCTCGGTTTTCATGTACTGCACAAACCTGGAGAGAAAATAGACAAGCATGAAAAAGACCGACAATGCGAAACCGAGAATAAATATCCAGCTCATAATAAACTCGTTATGGTTAACATTGACAGTTTTCGGAAGCGGGTCGAACTGCACCGGATGAAAGGGCGGTATGGCTCGCCTTGCGGACAAATCCCGCGATGTTATGGAAAATAACGGTAATTTTCTTGATTATAGCGCTGAATATTGGATTAAAAAATCAATATTCTTTGTTTTTCCCGCACGGAGAAGGGCGCTCAAACAACCACACATGATGACTGAACCTACGCATACCGTTACAGAAGGAAGAAATATCCTTATGCAGGAGGCTGACGCCATCCTGAAGATGAGCCAGCGGCTCGACGAAAGTTTTGCCAGAGCCGTAGATCTCATGTTTGCGTGCAAGGGCAAAATCATCATCTCCGGCATGGGAAAATCGGGTATCATCGGCCAGAAAATTGCCGCCACCCTCTCATCCACCGGCACCACAGCCATATTCCTGCACCCGGCTGAAGCCGCACACGGGGATCTTGGGGTGGTATCGAAAAACGATACGGTCATCTGCCTGTCGAAAAGCGGCATGACCGAAGAGCTCAACTTCATCATCCCTGCGCTCAGGGAGCGCGATGCGACCATCATCGCCTTCACCGGCAACAATCGATCCTTTCTTGCCATGAACGCCGATGTCGTCCTCGATGTAGGCGTCGATCAGGAGGCCTGCCCGTTCGACCTTGCTCCAACCACATCCACGACCTCGATGCTCGCCATGGGCGATGCCCTTTCCATGTGCCTGATGCGGAAAAAGAACTTCACGGACATGGAATTCGCGCTAACCCACCCCAAGGGATCGCTCGGCAGGCAGCTGACCATGACTGTATCCGATGTTATGGCCACCAAAGAGTCGCTGCCGCTGGTAAACGAGGCGGATTCAGTATCGGACCTGATTCTTGAGATGACCTCCATGCGCTACGGTGTCAGCGGAGTCGTCGACGTCGAAGGTCGGCTGACGGGTATTTTCACGGACGGTGACCTGCGAAGGTTGGTTCAGGCGGGCGGGAATTTCCTGGCAAGATCGGCAGCTGAGGTCATGACCGCCAACCCGAAGACCGTAACTCCGGATCTTCTTGCAAAAAGTTGCCTGGAAATCCTTGAAACTTACCGGATAACCCAGCTCCTGGTCTGCGACAAAGATCGTCTACCGGTAGGGCTGGTGCACATCCACGACCTGGTCTCTTTGGGATTATAAGAAAAGGACCAAAAGGACTGAAGGGACCAAAGGGACATAAAGGTTAAGAAAATTCTTTCTACCCTTTTGGTCCTTTATGTCCTTTACGTCCTTTTGGTCCCTTTTTTCTTCTTCAGGTCCTTTTGGTTCTTTCTTTCTTTTGCTATCTCTTCTTTTACCGTCCCAGCGCCTTCAGCATGGTTGTTCCCATGTCTGCAGGATTCTCGACGACAAGGATGCCTGCTGCTTCCATGGCCTTGATCTTCTCTTCCGCTGTTCCCTTTCCTCCGGAAACAATGGCGCCGGCATGGCCCATCCTTCTTCCGGGAGGCGCGGTACGACCGGCAATGAACCCTACCACCGGTTTTTTGAAATACTTGCGGATATATTCGGCGGCCTCCTCTTCGGCATTGCCTCCGATTTCGCCGATCATGATCAGACCTTCGGTCTCATCGTCCTTGGCGAACAGCTTTACTGCGTCGATGAAGCGGGTGCCGATGATCGGGTCACCGCCGATGCCGATGCAGGTGGACTGGCCGAGTCCGACAGCGGTGAGCTGATGCACGGCTTCATAGGTCAGGGTTCCGCTCCTGGATACGACTCCGATGGTTCCCTTTTTGTGAATGAATCCGGGCATGATTCCGATCTTGGCCTCTCCAGGGGTGATGACTCCCGGGCAGTTGGGCCCGACGAGTACGGCACCCTTCTCCTGGACAAACGCATAGGCTTTCATCATGTCGTTGACCGGAATGCCTTCGGTGATGCAGATGATCACTTTAAGGCCGGCGGCGGCAGCCTCCATGATGGCGTCAGCGGCAAACGGCGCAGGTACGAAGATGACCGTCGCATTCGCTTCGGCCTTGTCTACGGCCTCCTTTACGGTATTGAAGACCGGTACAGGGCGGCAGAAGCTGTCTTTTTCGTTTCCGTTATAGAGTATCCCGCCTTTTCCAGGGGTAACACCAGCCACGACATTGGTACCGTATTCGAGAATCTGGGAGGTATGGAATGTTCCCTCGCCCCCGGTGATTCCCTGGACGACCAGGCGGGTATCTTTATTGACCAGTACGCTCATAAGCAGATATCCAGTTTGGTGAATGAAAAATAATAGCCGTCAATTCGAGCCGACCGGCTGACAGAAATTCTGGAGGCTTCGCGCTATGCCCAGCATCTTACCCTCTTCGAAAAAGTTGCAGATCAGATGGATGCCTACGGGCAGGCCGAGACTGTCGAAACCGACAGGAACGCTGACGGCAGGCATACCGACGATACTGGCCGGTACGGTAAACACATCGGCAAGGTACATCTCAAGCGGGTTGTCCATCTTGTCGCCGATGCCAAATGGCGGGAATGGAGATGTCGGGCCTGCGATAACATCGACTTTTTCCAGCGCCTCGCGATACCGGTCCTGGAAAACCCTGCGAACCTGCTGCGCCTTCTTGTAATAGGTGTCGTAGTAACCTGCGGAAAGCACGTAGGTGCCGAGCATTATCCTTCGCTTGACCTCGTCACCGAAACCTTCCGTACGTGAGTTCACGTACATGTCTGAAAGGGTATTGGAGTCCGGCGACCGGTACCCGTAACGGGCGCCGTCGAACCGGGCAAGGTTAGAGGAGGCCTCGGCCGTAACAAGGATGTAGTATGCGGCAATGGCATAATCACTTTCGGGAAGATCGATTTCGACAAGCACAGCTCCCGCATCCTCCAGCTTCTTCAGGCCGGCCCTTACTACCCCGGCCACATCGGCGTTCAGGCTTTCGGGGAAAAATGCCGACGGTACGCCGATCCTGAGCCCTTCGAGCGATAGATGATCCATCGATGCCTCATAGTCCGTAACATCGTGGTGCGAAGAGGTGGCATCACGCTCATCCAGGCCGGCTATCACGCCCAGCACGAGTGCTGCGTCGTCACAGTTCCCTGCAAGCAGGCCTATCTGGTCGAAAGAGGAGGCGAAAGCCACAAGCCCGTATCGCGAAATACGACCGTATGTCGGCTTCAGACCTACAATGTTGCAGAACCCGGCTGGTTGGCGAACCGAGCCGCCGGTATCGGAACCAAGGGCGACCAGGGCCAGGTCATTGGCGACCGCTGCCGCAGAACCTCCGGAGCTTCCTCCGGGAACGCGGGTTTTATCGAAGGGGTTGGGGACAGGCCCGATCGCGGAATTTTCGTTCGAGCTTCCCATGGCGAACTCGTCCATGTTGGTACGGCCGACGAAAATGGCATCCTCGGCCTCCATCCGGATGATTACCGTCGCGTCATAGACGCTTTCGTAACCGGCAAGAATCTTTGAGGCGCAGCTCAGGGGCGCGCCATTCATCGCAATATTGTCCTTGATGGCGATAGGCATGCCGAAAAGCCTGCCAAGCGCTTCGCCGCGCTGTAGCTTGCCGTCGAGCTCCCTTGCGCGCTCAAGCGCCTTTTCATGAAATACCGCGGTGAAAATATTATCGTCACGGTGTGTATCGATACGCTGTAAATAACTCCCGATCACCTGTTCACAGGTAAGCTCCCGCGAGACCAGCCTGGACCGGAGGTCCTGATATCCTCGAAACTGCACGTCTTTTCCGGATCTATTTTTATTGAAAATCGTTCATCTGCATGACCTGACAACGCAGCAACTCCCGGTTACAGGATACTGCCGGCAGAAAGAGCATCGGACTCTGCCGTCATGAGGTTTGTATAATACTAAATTACTGTCTATAATTCAATTTGATGGATATTGCCGCGCATGCCTTTTCGCGAAGTGTTCAGATGAGTATGACAACGTTTGATGACCCGAATTCCCAAGTACATGGATTTTTCTTACCCTTTCATGCCCCAGTGGTTTAAATCAAGAATTGATCCCGAAGACTGCCTGATCCAGGAGAAACTGAAGACATCCTGCGAAGTTCCAAGGCACATCGGCATCATCATGGATGGAAACGGTCGCTGGGCAAGGCTCAAGGGCAAATCGCGGGTAGAGGGGCACATCGCGGGCGTCGAATCGGTGCGCGATATCGTGGAGGCCTGCTCCCAGCTCGGAGTAGGATACCTGACGCTGTTCACTTTTTCCATCGAAAACTGGAAAAGGCCTGAAAACGAAATATCGGCCCTGATGCGCCTTCTCATAAGGGTGCTCAGAAAGGAGACCCGCCAGCTTCGCGACAACAACATCAGGCTGCAGGTTATCGGCGACCTGCATATGGTGCCCGAAGATGTGCGGAAAACACTTTCCGAAACCATGGAGTTGACCAGGGACAACAAACGCCTGGTGCTGAATATCGCTTTGAGCTACAGTGGAAAATGGGATATTACCCAGGCCTGCCGGACCATTGCTGAAAAAGTAAAAGACGGGACAATCGATACGGAACAGATCGACGAAAACCTTGTGGCATCGTTCCTT
This sequence comes from Chlorobiaceae bacterium, assembly GCA_013334525.1. GTDB lineage: Bacteria > Bacteroidota > Chlorobiia > Chlorobiales > Chlorobiaceae > Chlorobaculum. The sequence continues at coordinate 59,846 of JAAXXK010000006.1, read as the reverse complement.
TCAACCGCTTCGCTTCCCGACCCTGAACTGTTGATAAGAACCAGCGGAGAGTTCCGTATAAGCAATTTCATGCTGTGGCAAAGCGCTTATTCCGAGATATACTTCACCAATACCTATTGGCCCGATTTCCGTCGTGTCCAGCTGTATGATGCAATCAGGGAGTTTCAGAACCGTGAGCGGAGATTTGGCCAGACGAGCGAGCAACTGCTTGCGAACCCTTTTAAACAACAGGCTTAATACACAGAACCACCCAGCCTTTTCATGAAAAATACACCTCTTTCCCCAGACAGGTTATCAGCGCTTCTGATCGTCCTTGTTCTGCTCAACAGCCCTCTGGCCGACGCTTCTGCAAAAACACGGACAAAAAGTGATTCGGCGGTAAAGGAGCCGGTACCCACGGCGTCTGCTGCTCCTTCAGCATCGTCTCAACCGCTGGCGCCTGAGACCCGGAGCCTGACCATCAGGCAGATATCGTTCGTCGGCCTGCAGACTCTCAAGGAACCTGATCTCCTGAGAAGCCTGCCGCTCAAGATCGATGACAAGATCACCATCCCGGGCCAGGAAATTCCGGGTGCCATCCAGTACCTCTGGAACCTCCAGTATTTCAGCAACATCAAAATCGATAAAACCGATATTGGAACCGATGGCGTCAAACTGACCTTTATCGTCACCGAGTTTCCGGTCCTTGAGGAATTAAAGTTTACTGGAAACCATAAGTACAAGGACAAGGAGCTGCTGAAGTCCTCCTCCCTGTCGACTGGTCACCGGGTCAGTACCCAGGACCTGCTTAACGCGACAAACAAGATAGAGAAACAGTACTCCAACAAAGGCTATCTCTCCGCCGGCGTGGAATACCGCCTCGAAAATGTGGGCAACAACAGGGTAAAGGCGATTTTTACCATCCATGAAGGCTCACGGCTCGTCATCGAAAAAATAAGGTTCCACGGCAACAAGGCATTCAGCGAGAAAAGACTCAGGGGCGTCCTCAAGGAAACATCCCAGAACTCCTGGTGGAGAAAGATCCTTGGGCAGCCGAAACTCGACAAGGACAAGTTTGAAGAGGACAAGAACCTTCTTGTTGATTTCTATCGCGACCGCGGGTACCGCGATGCCAGGGTGATCAATGATTCGATATCCCTGACCGAGAACAAAAAAGGGCTTTTCCTGGACATATTCGTCAACGAAGGACCGATTTACAAGATCAGGAACATCAGCTGGATCGGCAACACCAAGGATTTTGCCAAGACCGAGACGCTCAACACCACCTTCGCCATCAAAAAGGGTGATCTTTACAATGCCAAGAGGATAAACGAGCGCCTCAACTATTCCCAGGACCACTCCGATGTCAGCTCTATTTATCTTGACAAGGGTTACCTGTCGTTCAAGGCAAAAATCGAGGAACAGATCGTTGAGCCAAATACCATCGACCTTGCCATCACCCTTACGGAGGGCGAGCCTTTCACGTTGAACACCATCAACATCAAGGGCAACACCAAGACGAAGGACCATGTCATCCGAAGGGAGCTCTATACCATTCCGGGAGAGACGTTCAGCAGGAAAAACGTCATCAGAAGCATCAGGGAACTCTCGATGCTTAATTACTTCGACCCTGAAACGCTGACTCCTGATATCCAGCCGAATCCCGAGAACAATCAGGTCGACCTGACCTACAACGTCACCGAAAGACAGACCGATACGTTCAACGCATCGGTAGGCTACAGCGCATCAAGCGGAGGTACCGGTTCACTCGGGCTTACCTTCAACAACTTCTCGCTGGGTGACATGTTCAACCGATCCGCTTACAAGCCACTGCCTCACGGAGATGGGCAGAAACTTTCCCTGCAATGGCAGTTCGGATCCAACAACTACCGCACACTTTCGATGTCGGTAAGCGATCCATGGGCTTTCGGCACCCATACATCAGTTGGTTTCACTGCGTTTAAAACGCGTCAGAGCTATGACTTCACGTCGACCAGCACAAGCACTGCTTCGACGAAAACGATCAACCAGTACGGCGCAAACCTGAACATTGGCCGCAGGCTTACCTGGCCTGACGACTATTTCGCCATCAGCTGGCGTATCGGCTACCTGCATGACGAGGGTGGATTTGTAAGCTTCCTCAATGAGGCGAACGCACCTGCACAGGCAGAAGAGTTCTCCATTACCCAGACGATCAGCAGGAACAGCATCGACAATCCGATCTATCCAAGGCATGGCAGCAAAAACGTCTTCAGCGCCCAGCTTGCCGGCGGCCCGCTTCCCGGAACAATCGATTTCTACAAGTTCATCGGTTCCTCGAGCTGGTATTTCCCTCTGAAGAAAAACCTGGTGCTGAACCTTTCGACCCAGCATGGATATCTGGCCACATTCAGCAAGAACGACTACATCCCCTATACTGAATACTTCTATATGGGCGGAAGCGGTATGTCATCACTGCCGACGGTCCCCCTCCGTGGCTATTCAGACCGCAGCCTTGGAAAACTTTTCAAGAACGAAACCGATCTGTACGGAGGCAAAATCTATTCGAAATTCACCTCTGAACTTCGTTATCCGCTGACACTCAACCCATCGGCCAGCATTTATGCCCTTGCGTTCTTCGAGGCCGGTAACCTCTGGCAGGATACAAGCTCGATCAACTTCGGCGACCTGAAGAAGGCTGCCGGTGTCGGCTTGCGTCTCTATCTCCCGATTATCGGCCAGATAGGCATTGATTACGGATACGGCTTCGATGCGGTACCCTCCGTGCCGACCAAAGACAAGCAGGGCTGGACCTTCACCTTCTCGTTCGGCCAGCCTAACGACTGACAAACGCCAGGATAAACATGAAAAGCCATGGGATACTCTCATCCCATGGCTTTTTTGTTTATCACCGATAATCATACTTCCTGCTCTACGGAACACCAATGATATAGATCCTATATCGAAATAAAGTACCCTTATAGCCTGAAGTTGGATTATTTGTAACCATGAACTATATTTACGCTTGATCAATACATCAGTATACTTCATTACGATTGATCAACATATCAGTCGTTTGATGTACAAACGATGTTTTTGTTAAAAAAACCACAACGATACTATGAAAAAACATTTTTCAATGCTGGCCACTGCGCTGATTGCTGCCGGTACTTTTTCTGCCCCGGCACTCGCATCAGAACACTATATTAGCAGCAACGTCGGCATTTCCTGGATCAACGAGATTCCTACGACATCCGGCGACAACCTGCGGACTGATTCCGGAATCAACATGGTTGCTGCACTCGGTTGCGATTATGGCGCATACCGTCTTGAGGCTGAAGCTGGATACCAGAACAACGACTTCAGCAACAACGGCAATGTCAAGATTCTGTCTGTACTTGGCAATGGATACATCAACCTCAAGAACGAAGGCGCCAGGCCTTACGTTACCGCAGGAATCGGCGGGGCTGAGGTACGCCTGAAAGACGTTACGTTAGGCACCCCTGTAAGGCACAGCGATGAGGATACCGTTTTTGCCTACCAGATCGGCGCAGGCGTGGAAGTACCTATCGCCAAAAAGACCTTTTTTGATGCCCGTTACCGCTATTTCGGAACGACAGAAATCAATACCGGCATAACCGGCAGCAGGAGCATCGACAGCCACAACGTGCTTGTCGGACTCAGGTGGAACTTCTGATTCGTCGAACACACACTAAAAAAGGGAGATTTTCGTCTCCCTTTTTTTTTATCATTTTCAAGTCATTCGATCGGTCCGCCCTTATCCTTCAAACGGGCGATCTCATCCCTGATTCGGGCAGCTTCCTCGTAATCCTCACGATTGATGGCATCATCAAGCTTCCTGTGAAGATCCTCGGAACGCGTTTCGTTACTGACGGCCTCAGGTTCAGGCTTATCGACGATCTCTTCAACCGGAGGTGCAGCCTCCTCCTCATCTTTCTGCTGCTCCTCTAAGATACCGGCCTCATTCATGATCTCTTCGGAAACATAAATGGGCGCATTGAACCTTACCGCGATTGCGATGGCATCACTCGGCCGCGCATCGATTTCATGCACTACCCCACCCATCTCGCAAATAACCTTCGCATAAAAGGTTTCATTGTGTAACTCATCAATGAACACTTCGTTAACCTGAAGGCCGAACGCATCGGCGATGTGCTTGAACAGGTCGTGGGTAAAAGGACGCGGCGGCTTGATATTCTCAAGCTTCAGGGCTATGGCCTGAGCTTCGAAGCCACCGATAATGATCGGCAGCTTGCGCTTTCCTTCGACTTCATAAAGAATGAGCGCATAGGCGCCGTTTGTATGCGGGCTTGTAGAAAGTCCAAGAATATCTACCTGAAGTTTATCCATGATTCGGGAACATTTGTCGTTTCAACGGGGGCAGAAAAAACCCCGTGATCATTAACAGTAAAGTACCTTTAAACATTTCTTCTTCAAAAAAGAGACCGGAAATCCTGGCTGATATTCGCTTTTTTTTTCGCCCGGCCCGGATTTCGGGACGGGCAACAAAAAAGCCGCGTGCTGCGGCTGTTTTGTATCGTCGATGTGCCCGAGAGGAGATTCGAACTCCTACACCTTTCGGCGCTACCCCCTCAAGATAGTGTGTCTACCAATTTCACCACTCGGGCATCTTATCCAAAATTTTCAGGGAACAAATAATGTAACCTGTGAGAATAGAAGGACTCGAACCTTCGACCCTCTGCTTAAAAGGCAGATGCTCTAACCAACTGAGCTATATTCTCATCCAAGCTTCAGCCGCCTAAAGGGCTACTTGTTCTGGTACCTCAAACGCTTCTTGTGCCTGTTTTTACGGCGCATCTTTTTGCGTTTGTGTACTGCCATTTTATGGCGTTTTCTTTTTTTTCCGCAGGGCATGAATGTAAGGTCTTTCCTCAGTTTTTAAAGGCAAATAATATAGGGACTTTGAACCACAGTAACAACTAAAAAATTGCCGATATGATTTTTCTTCCCCGTCAATATAAACAAAAAAGGCAGCTGCACATTCATTAACATCGTGAGCTGTTCCAGGCAGGGCGAACCGCACAGGAGCAGGCTGGTGAATGGCTCAGGCGTTCATGTACTTGAAGAACTCCCTGTTGTCCTTGGTCTCGACGATCTTCTCACGCATGAACTCCATGCACTCAATGGGGTTCTTGTCGCCAAGGTACTTCCTGAGCAACCAGGTCCTTGAAAGCTCCTCCTGTGTGAACAGCAGCTCCTCTTTACGCGTTCCGGAGCGAAGGATGTCGATGGAAGGAAAGATTCGACGTTCGGACAGGCGCCTGTCGAGGCAGAGCTCCATATTGCCGGTACCTTTGAACTCCTCGAAAATGACGTCATCCATTCGTGAACCGGTGTCGACAAGCGCCGTGGCGATGATGGTAAGGCTGCCCCCCTCTTCGATGTTCCTTGCAGCACCGAAAAACCGCTTTGGCTTGGTCAGCGCATTGGCGTCGATACCACCGGAAAGAATCTTGCCTGAATGGGGAATGATCGTGTTGTGCGCACGGGCAAGACGGGTGATGGAGTCGAGCAGGATCACCACGTCGTAACCGACCTCAACCATCCTCTTGGCCTTTTCGAGCACCATATCGGCCACCTGAACGTGACGCTCGGGATCCTCGTCGAAAGTCGAGCTGACGACTTCGGCAGGAACGGTACGCGCCATGTCGGTCACCTCCTCGGGTCGCTCGTCGATCAGGAGCACAATCAGGTAGATATCGGGATGATTCTTGATGATGGCGTTGGCGATCATCTGGAGCAGGATGGTCTTACCGGTTTTCGGCTGTGCAACGATAAGGCCTCGCTGCCCCTTGCCGATCGGGGTGAAAATATCCATGATTCGTCCCGAATATTCATTCTGACGGGTCTCAAGCTTCAGCTTTTCTTGAGGAAACAGCGGCGTAAGGTTCTCGAAAAACGGACGCTCCCTCGTAACTTCAGGATCCTTGTTATTGATGGTGTTTATTTTCAGAAGCGCAAAAAAGCGCTCTCCCTCCTTCGGAGCCCTGACCTGGCCTGACACGGTATCACCGGTACGCATGTTGAACCGTTTGATCTGGGAAGGGGAAACGTAGATGTCGTCGGGGGATGAGAGATAGTTGTAGTTCGATGATCGCAGGAACCCGTAGCCTTCAGGAATGACCTGCAGAACACCGGTATTGACCATCACCTGGCTGCTCTCGGCATCGGTGCTCTTCAGTGACTGGGCCTCGATAATCTTGTAGATCAGTTCCTCCTTGCGATAACCGGCCGTCATCACGCCGAACTCTTTGGCGATGGCGTTCAGTTCATGGACCTTTTTCTTCTGGAGGGCATTGATGTCCAGACCTTTGTCCAGACCTTTTGTTACCGAATTGTTCGACATTGTGGATTGTTCAACGCTTAGTGGTTAATATGCAGCAAAAGAACTGCCTCATGCGTGGTCGCTGTGGGGTAGAAATCAACTCTTTATTGATGGATCGCGGGGTATGGTATTTGACACCTGCAATGCTTTTGAGATCGACATGAATGCCAGAAAAGAAGCTTGTATGAGGAAGTTGGTCTGTAATGACGCCGGTATAATCAGGACAGTTTGGATTGACCGGATATGGTCCCGAATAACTGGAGAATTTCAGAAGTATATTAAAGATATAAAAAAATAATAACAAAATTGCACCTATCGTCATGATCCGGGTTCATCGAAGCCCCCGTTAAAGCGCTCCATGGAGGCCACTTCACCAGCGAGGAAAAACGATCCTGTCACAAGAATCAAATCCTGGGGAGCGGCAAGGGAAAACAGAAGGTTAAGTCCATCCAAAGCCGTATTGCGTACATGCACCTCACGGAATCCTGCCCCGACGCACATGGCGCCAAGGGATTCTGCAGAGAGGCTTCGCTCCGAAGGCAGATCGACGGCAACGACCACATCCGCAATGCGCTGAAGAGGTTTGATAATTCCTGCCGCATCCTTGTCAGCCGCGACGCCCAGCATGACGAAAAGCGAACGAAATGAGCCACGCATCTCAACCAGTGCCTGTACGCTCTTTTCCATGCCGTCCGGGTTGTGTGACACATCGAGCATCACCAGCGGCCGCTCCGCTACCTTTTCAAGCCTTGCGCGGTAGCCGACAGCAGCCAGACGCGAAAGCCCGGTTTCTATGCTCGCCCAGTCAATCCCTGCCGATCGGGCTGCCATGACAGCGAGGGTTACGTTTGAAGCGTGGAAGGAGCCGGTCAAAGGCACCCTCAGGCGATGAGGCTCGCCGCCGGAAAGGCTTAGCTCAAGTTCGAACATGCCCGGCTGCGCATCGAAAACCGTATATGATGCGTCCGCCCCTGCCTGGTGCAGCTGCGCACCGCACCGCTCGGCTGATCTTCTTATTTCGTCAAGCCCGTCGCCTTCCTGCACGGCAGTATAAACCCGTGAACCTGGTTTAATGATAGCCGCTTTTTCGGCTGCAATTTCACGAAGCGTATTGCCGAGCCATGCCGTATGGTCAATCCCGATGCTCGGAATGATGACGATATCGGCCCTGACGGTGTTGGTCGCGTCGAGACGACCACCCATGCCGGTCTCTATCACCGCTGCATCAACCCCCTCCTCGGCAAAAAACGCAAAGGCCATGGCCGTCGTTACTTCGAAAAATGTCGCTCCCTGTGCGATGATGGTCGGCTTCAGCAGGCTGCAGTATCGGGCTACCTTTTCCCTGGAGATCTGCCTGCCGTCAATACGGATCCGTTCGGTGAAATCGATGAGATGCGGAGAGGTAAACAACCCTGTCTTGCGTCCGGATGCCTGGAATATGGAGGCCATGCATGAAGCTACGGTGCCTTTGCCGTTGGTCCCGGCTATGTGCACAATCGTTCCGAGTCGCCGTTCCGGATGGTCAAGCGCATCAAGCAGCGCTTCTATCCGGTCAAGACCCGGTTTTATGCCAAAGCGATGAAGGGGAAAAAGAAAATCAATGGCTTCCTGGTACTCCACAGTCACCTCAAGGGTTGTTGCGAATAGCTGCAAGCGACGACTTCACCAGTTCTTCGACAGAAATGCCCGGCTTCGCCGCAAGGACTCCCGATACGGCCTTCTGGGCAAGCGCTTTCGGAAACCCGAGGGTCATGAGCGCAGCAACGGCATCTTCGGTCAGCTGGAGCGGGCGGCCGAGGCCTCCCGTATTGCCGGAAGCCGATGGCTGGATCTTCAGGATCTTGTCCCTCAGCTCAAGAATGATTCGGGCGGCGGTCTTTTTACCCACCCCGCTGATACCGTAGAGGATTTCAGGGCGGTTCGACACGATCGCCTCCTGGATTTCGCCTACCCTGAGGCCGGACAGGACGGCCAATGCCAGTTTTGGCCCGACGCCGGTAATGGAGAGCAGTAGCCTGAAAAGCTGAAGCTCCTCCTGGTCGAGGAAACCAAAGAGCTGATGGGCATCTTCCCGGACATGGTAATGGGTAAACAGAAAAAGCTGCTCGCCAGGTGCGGGCAGCCTGCGGCTCGTGCCTGCAGAGATGTGAAGCCGGTAGCCTATACCGGAAACATCGACAACTGCCTCCTCCAGGGACGCCGTTATCAGCTCACCTCTTAAAAATGCAAACATGACGGATTGGATGGACTATACCCGCTCTCCTGGCCGGAGCCGCTTTTGACGGCATCCGGCCCATAGACCGGGTATACTGAAAAGAAGAATCGCTTGCCGGCTGTTGCCGGTCGAACATTCAGGATCAGGCGGTCTGCGAGTAATTGTTCAGGATCCTGGTCAGCTGGGCTTTCTTGCGCGATGCCTTGTTGGCATGGATGTAGTTCTTCACGCCAAGCCTGTCCAGTTTCTGGACTGCTGAACGGTATGCAGCCTCGACTTCAGTTTTCTGGGCATTTGCTTCAATAAGCTTCTGCATGTTCTTCAAAAGACCCTTGAGCTCTTTTTTCCTGGCCCGGTTTCTTTCGTTCCTGCGGGATGCCTGTCTGAGTCTTTTTTCGGCTGATTTGTGTAAAGGCATAAACTTGTGCTGTTATTGTCTTGCGAAGTCTGGTAATAACTTGTGCGATTTTCCGCAACAAAGGCATGTAATATACAAGAAAGCTACGAAAAGAAAAAAAGCATCTAAACAAATATTCTCAATTAGTGCCGGGAACGCCATAGTGTATTTGCGACCGGCTTCAAGGGTTTTTATTATATTCCCGCATCGCAGGTCTTGCCTGTCAACCGCCAAGTAAACCATCACACCAATGAGCTTGATGATCAGCGTCTCCGGTATCCGCGGCATCGTCGGTAAAAGCCTGACCCCGGAAAACCTCACGGCATTCACCATGGCGTTCGCCACCTGGACAGCTCGACGCAAACGCGAACGATGCGGCGACTCTTCTGAAAAGCCGAAAATCGTAATCGGCAGGGACACCAGACCCACCGGCCAGGTGATCACCGAACTGGTAGCGAGCACGCTGGCCCTTTGCGGATGCGATGTTGTGGACCTTGGTATGACGACCACCCCGACCGTCGAGATCGCCACAGCCGGTGAAGAGGCTGACGGAGGGCTCATCGTCACGGCATCCCATAACCCCGTTCAGTGGAACGCCCTGAAAATGCTTAATGAAAACGGGGAATTCCTTACAGCCACGGACGTCGAACTGCTGCTCGAAATCGCCCGCGACCGCTCTTTCGAAACAGCGGGTTGGGAGTCTGTCGGCTCCATAACGGGAAACTCGTCCTGGGACGCTGTCCACATCGACAGCATCATGAAGCTCCCCTGTATTGATAAAGGGCTCATATCCGGCATGAACTTCAGGGTGCTGGTTGACGCCGTCGAAGGAGCCGGTTCGTTCATAGTACCCGATCTCTGCAAAAAGCTGGGAGTAAGGGAAGTCAAGACACTGGCCTGCCATGGCACAGGAATCTTTCCGCGCAACCCCGAGCCGGTCGAGGAGAACCTCGGCGAAACGATGCGGATCATCCGGAATGAAAGCTGTGATTTCGGAATCATCGTCGATCCAGATGTCGACCGACTGGCCCTGGTAAGCGAAGACGGCACCCTGTTCGGCGAAGAGTACACCCTGGTGGCTTGCGCCGATTTCTACCTGAATCACCGGAAAGGTCCGGTCGTCAACAATCTTTCGAGCAGCCGCGCCCTTCGGGACGTTGCCGCCCGCCATGATGTCGAATGCTTCAGCGCTAAAGTAGGGGAAGCCAATGTGATCGAGGTAATGAAAAGCTGCGGAGCTGCCATCGGCGGCGAGGGCAACGGCGGCGTCATCCTGCCGGAACTGCACTACGGCCGGGACGCCCTGGCAGGCATAGCCCTGTTCATCCAGGCCTTCGCCGAATGGAAAACCGCTACTGGCGGTACTCTCTCGGACTTCAGGCGCACGTTGCCCGACTACTCCATGTCGAAGCAGAAGGTGGTGCTGGCAGAGATGTCCAAAGAGGTGATCGGCGCGATTTTCAACATCGTGGCCACGAGCCATCCGGAGGGCTCATGCAACCGGCTCGACGGACTGAAAATCGATTTCGCCGATGGATGGGTGCACCTGCGCCCATCGAACACTGAACCGATCATCCGAATCTATACCGAAGCCGCTTCGAAAGAACAGGCCGACGCCCTTGCGGAACGTTTCATCGCCGAAATCAGAAGCGCATCGGCAATTGTCGACGCGGATCGAACCCGGGGCGGGCTTACCCAATGAGCGCAACCGCCAAACCGGCATCGGGATTCCGCACGCAGCAGGATGAAACTCTTGGCGGCCGAAAGAAAGGCTCTGTAGACCTCTATATCCTGAAGAGGCTGCTGGGCTACATCAAGCCATTCAAGGGGCTGATCACGGGCGCCATCCTCCTGACGGCAGGCGGCGCGATCCTGACTCCACTGAGGCCGTGGCTGACCAAGATCGCCATCGACGACTACATCGTCCACGGGGACCGGAAAGGGCTGGCGATCATCAGCCTCGCCATGCTCGCGCTCATCGTGCTCGACGGGTTCAAGCAATATGCGGCCACCTGGCTGACCATGCTTATCGGACAGAAGGCGGTATTCAATCTCCGCATGGACATCTTCAGGCACCTGCAGCGTCTGCCTATCCGCTATTTTGACCGGAATCCTGTCGGCAGGATCATCACCAGGACGACCAACGATGTCGAATCGCTCGACGAAATGCTCTCCAGCGGCCTGATCACGATCATCGGGGACATCCTCCAGCTCGTGTTCATCGTCGTCATGATGTTCTGGAGCGACTGGCGGCTGACGCTGGTGGTGCTGAGCATCCTGCCGGGTATGATCTACGCCACCATAGCCTTCAAGAACCGCGTGCGACAGGCGTTCCTCGACGTGAGGACCCATCTTGCCAGGCTGAACTCGTTCTTCCAGGAGCACATCACCGGGATGAAGATCGTCCAGCTCTTCGCACGGGAAGATGCGGAATTCATGAAGCATTCGGAGATCAATGCCGATCACAGGGATGCCAACATCCGGACCGTATTCTACTTTTCCATCTACTACCCGCTGATCGAGTTCCTGAGCTCGGCGGCAGCCGGGCTGGTGATCTGGTTCAGTGCGACAAGAATATTGAAGGCCGATCTTTCCATCGGCGTGGTCGTCTCGTTCGTCCAGTACATCTGGCTCTTTTTCCGCCCGCTTCAGCACCTTTCAGACAGGTTCAACATCATGCAGACCGCCGTGACGAGCTCCGACCGGATCTTCCGGCTGCTTGAAGAACCGGTGGACCCGGAACCTGCCGACGACTCCGTCAGGATATCGTCGTTCCGGGACCGCATCAGCTTCGATAACGTCTGGTTCGCCTACGACAACGAAAACTGGGTGCTCCGCGACATCTCCCTGGAGATCAAGGCGGGAGAGACCGTTGCCATCGTCGGCGCCACCGGCAGCGGAAAAACGACGCTCATCAACATCCTCTCCAGATTCTACCCCTACGGTAAGGGATCGGTAACCATCGACGGCATCGAAATAAAAGAGATCCCCGGCAGGGAACTTCGCAACCTTGTGGGAGTGGTCATGCAGGATGTGGTCCTTTTTGCGGGATCGATCCGCGAGAACCTCTGCTTCGGAGATCCATCAATCCCCGAGGAGACGATCATGGCCGCTGCCCGTACCGTAGGGGCAGACAGGTTCATCGAAAAGCTGCCCGGTGAATATGACTACATGATTCGCGAAAACGGCTCGGGGCTCTCCACCGGCCAGAAGCAGCTTATCGCCTTTGTCAGGGCGCTCCTCTACAATCCTGACATCCTCGTGCTCGACGAAGCCACCAGTTCGGTTGACACGGAGACGGAGTCGCTGATCGAACAGGCCACAGACAGGCTCATGAAGAACAGGACCTCCATCATCATCGCCCATCGTCTTTCAACCATCCAGTATGCCGACAGGATCATCGTCCTGCACAAAGGCACCATAAGGGAGACCGGCACCCATCAGGAGCTGCTCGCCCGCAGGGGCCTCTACTACAAGCTCTATCTGCTGCAGCACCCCGAACGCTCGATACAGGCGCTGGCGAACACTCAGCCAGACGGCGGACACTGACCTCCTGCGTTTTCTTCGACTGCCACGGACTACTGTCTCCCATATTCAGTCGGGTTTCAACCCGACTGACATTCAGACATCCCACATTCCAGTTGCCCCAGGGTTCAACGTCTTGCATTCAGAAGGACTTTAGTCCTTCGGACATTCAGATATTCTCCCTCCTCAGTTGCCCCGGACTTCAGTCCGGGGGGAAAAAAGAAAAAAACAAATAATACTCTTCGGACTTCAGTCCCATCTCTTCCCTTATTGTCACACAACGATAATCGGACTTCTTTATCGAAGATATTGGACTGAAGTCCGGAATATTTTTTGGGGTCAGCTATCCCCGGGTTGAAACCCGGGGCAACTGAATGTAGGATGTTGAATATCCGGAGGGTTAAAACCCTCCTGAGGATAATAGACTCATGTCCGGATAATTTTTTGAATCATTCATCAGGCTGTCCCGGTTTTGATTTTGAGACCGGCTCTTTCCCTGATGGGTACTGGAATACGAGGCTGTCTCAGTTTTGCTTCTGAGACAGCCTCCATTCATACCAGAGCTTCGGATCAAGCAATGAAAGGGTAGGATTTTTGTCTGTTAACGTTTATACAGAGTCATTTTGCTTATCCATAAAGATGCCAAGCTGGTGCTTGGCGCTCCCAGGGGTGCAATGTGTCGGCATCATCTTGACTTTTGAGACAGCCTCCTACGGGGATGGATGACAGGGCAGATTTATGAATTGAATGATTGGCCTTTGGCATATAATCCAGGAATCAGCATTGAATTATAGTACCAGACTGCAGGAGGCCATCTCAAAAGTCAAGGTCCGGCAACCCTTTTGCATTTGCAAGCCGGGATTTTGGCGTTCCCGGAAAATGAAGAAACGCTGATGCATCATCATTTCCTCATGAACCCCTTATGTCCTTTTGGTCCTTTACGTCCCTTTGGTCCCTTTTCACTCTTTGGTTCTTGCCATTTAATTTGGCAGCCGCGAATCTACAAATTGCTGTCCCTCAGCACCTTGACCGGCTCCAGCCTTGCGGCCCGTGCCGAGGGGAGTGCGGCGGCGATCGTGCTTATGGCTACGGTAACAACGGTGACAATGCAAAAATACCATGGGTTCCATGACATGCTGAAACCGGTTCTGGTCAACGGCCCCTGGGAACTCTCGATAGGCAGGTGGGCAAGAATATAAATGGCTCCCACAGCAAGCAGACTTCCGAACAGCGCCCCTCCGAGGCCCACAAGGAAACCCTCGAAAATGAAGAGCCCCACCATCTGCCCTGAAGAAAATCCGAACGATTTCATGATGGCGATGTCGCGGCTTTTCTCGAATACCGTAGTGACAAGAATATTGGCCACGCCGAAGCCCGAGACCACACCAACGAAAGCGACAAGCGAAATCACGATATAACCGATCCTTGCAAAAAGCATCAGGATGCTCGCATTTTCCTCCTGCCATGTATTGCATTTGTATCCGGTCATGCGCGTCAGGTCTCGGGCAAGAGGCGCGCCATTGATCGGATCGCTGAGCCTGAGGGATATGCCCGTCACCTTGTTGGCCGGCATGCCCTCGATGATCTGGCCAAGCTTGAGCGAGCCGATCATGGTGTTGTCGGCAGCGTTGACCCCGGTGAAAAAGATACCGGCGACCTTGCACTGCCGGCTTTTGGCGTCGGGAGAGATGATGGTGATCTGGTCGTTGAGCCTGACATCGAGATCCTTTGCCAATGAACGCCCGACAAGCAAAGCTTCAGGGCTTTTCTTGAACTGGGTGAGGTCTCCGGAAACCAGGCTCTTGCCAATACGGCTGATCTGGTCCTCCCTGTCGATAATCACCCCCTTGAGCAGTACCGGCTGATTGCGATTCCCCTTGACAGCCATGACCTGCGACTCGACGAACGGTGAGGCCGCGATCACCTTTTTGGAATAGGCCGGGGAGACCACGATTTCGAGGACCCTGCCATAGTTGCGAACCTCGTCCCTGTCATCCCTGCCGATATGGTCTACGACAAAAGAGGTACTTGAGGAGGGGGCGCCGGATAACAGGTCAGTCGGTATCGGATCGGTTTTCTCTCCCTTGATATTGATGTGGGGAGCCGCATTGATGATGGTTTCCGTAAACGAATCGACCAGTCCCCTGGTCAACGAAATGGTGGTGATGAGCACCATCGTGCTAACGGCTACAGCAGCCATTGTGGTCAGCGTCTGGCGCTTGCGACCAAGAATGTGCCGGAGGGCGATATCGAACAGGGTTCTGAACATTCCTGGGGAGTCAAGCAAGGCTGAAAAAAGTTATGGTATATTTTCTTTAAGTTATACTTTTAAGGGCACCTCTGAAAATCGTCCTGTACTATAAAACCAAGCATGCAGCAGACAAGCGCATCCATAACCGCCGAACGGAAACACAGCCACGTCGATATCTGCCTTCACAGGGAGGTCTGTTTCGACGCCCAGGATACCGGTCTGGCGTCATGGAGGTTCGAACATAATGCCGCGCCGGAGATCAATGCCGCCGAAATCGACCTGACAACGGTGTTCCTGGGTCGGAAAATCGCCATGCCGCTCATGATCTCGTCTATGACCGGAGGCTATGGCGAAGCTCTTTCGCTGAATCGTATGCTGGCCGAGGCCGCCGAAAAATACCGGATACCACTCGGTGTCGGCAGCATGAGGCAGGCCCTGGAGGGCAACTCGCATCGGGAAAGCTTCGCCATCGTCCGCAAATCGGCTCCGTCGGTACCGGTCTATGCAAACATCGGAGCCCCCGAAGTTGCTTCAGGCCTGAGCAGCGCACAGCTCTCCCTGATGCTTGAGCTTGTCGAAGCCGATGCACTGATCGTACACATCAATCCTGCACAGGAGCTTTTCCAGCCTGAAGGCAGTACGGCATTCAGAGGCTTCCTCGACAAGCTCCATACCATCACCTCGACCATCCCCGTCCCTGTCATCGCCAAGGAGGTCGGTTGCGGCATATCGGCTATCGTCGCCCGGAAACTGGCAGATGCCGGCGTCAGGGCGGTCGATGTCGCAGGCGCAGGCGGCATAAGCTGGCAGAAAGTTGAAGAGTGCCGCTACATCGAAAAGTTCGATCATGATAATCGGTTCAGCCCATCAGCCCTCGACGAGCTGCTGAACTGGGGCATACCGACCTCCGTTTGCCTGGCCGGTATCGCCGCGCTGAAAAAACAGCACCCGGAGTACGAGCCGCTTTCGGTCGTCTCCTCTGGCGGAATCCGCAATGGCATCGATATCGCAAAATCAATTGCCCTCGGCGCAGACATCGCCGCTTCCGCGCAGCATCTGCTCAAAGCCCTGCATGAAGGAACACTCCAGCACACCATCGAAACATGGGCAAACGACCTGAAGGCCGTGATGTTCCT
The DNA here is from genome assembly GCA_013334525.1 of Chlorobiaceae bacterium. Taxonomy (GTDB): domain Bacteria; phylum Bacteroidota; class Chlorobiia; order Chlorobiales; family Chlorobiaceae; genus Chlorobaculum. The sequence goes on along the minus strand of JAAXXK010000006.1, from coordinate 43,997 downwards.
GACAGGATCGGCCACCATAGAGCAGCTTAAACAAGCCCCTATCCACAAACAACATTGAGCACCGGCGTCATGACTTTACTTATTACCCAGGAACAGGTCGAATCCAGATACCGTCAATACCATGCGAGAATAAACGAAGCCCTCGCCGAATGTTTCCAGAAAGATAGTCCGTCGACCCTCTACGGCCCGGCTCGCTACATCCTCGAAGGAAAAGGAAAAAGGATCCGCCCTTTCCTGACGCTCCTTGCCGCTGAAGCTGTCGGCGGTTCTGCAGACCAGGCTCTCGGCGTTGCGCTCGGTGTGGAAGTTCTGCATAATTTCACCCTGATGCACGACGACATCATGGACCAGGCCGACCTGAGGCACGGACGCCCTACGGTCCACAAGCAGTGGAACGTCAATGCCGCCATCCTCTCTGGCGACATGATGATCGCCTACGCATACGAACTGGCATTGCAGGCCCTCTCGGCCCGTCATGCGGAGGTCATCCATATATTCAACGACGCCAACATAACCATCTGCGAAGGCCAGGCGCTGGATATGGAGCTCGAACTGCGCAAGGATGTCTCCATCGCAGATTACCTCGACATGATCTCCAAAAAGACGGGACGCCTCATATCGGCGGCACTCGAAGCGGGCGGCGTAGCCGGCAACGGAACCCCTGCAGAGGTTGATGCCCTGGTCACCTTTGGAGAAAAGATCGGTCGCGCGTTCCAGATCCAGGACGATTATCTCGACATTATGGCCGGGGACGGCAAATCGGGTAAAGTCCCTGGCGGGGATGTCATCAACGGCAAAAAAACCTGGCTTCTGCTCCGATCCCTCGAACTTGCGACCGGCAGCGACCGGCAGCTTCTGCAGTCCATAATAGACAACAGCGGCACCACTCCGGACCAGGTTCCCGTAGTCAAGGCGATTTACGAACGTTGCGGCGTTCTCGAACAGACACAGCAACTCATCAACAAAGATACCGAAGAGGCCCTTGCAGCGGTTGATCTCCTGCCATCCATCGAAGGCAGGGAGTACCTCAAGGGGTTCGCGTGCATACTCATGAAACGCGATTTCTGAACTGAATCCAGGAGGGCCGACCTCCCTCCTGAACGCGGGCGGCTGAAAGGCCGGGACCATCTATACCCAGCATACTGACCATGAGCGTTACCCCTGAACGCAACACTGAACTTCTGCTGCTCATCCTTTCGCAGCTTCCAGGCATCGGCCCTGCGAGGAGCAATGCCATCACCAGCCATTTCGGGCCGGATCCTGCGCTGCTCGATGCCGGTGCAGATGCCTTAGGTCAGGTGTCTGGCATTGGCGAGACTCTTGCCGGAGAGATCGCATTGCGCCTTGGCAGCAACTCCTGGCGCCGCCGTGCCCTTGATGCGGCAGAAGAGCAGATCGATCGCACCATGAAGCTTGGAGCAACCCTTGTCACCAGCTTCGACCCTTCATACCCCGCCCTGCTCAGACAGATCTACGACCCTCCACCGTTGCTTTTCGTCCGTGGCAATCCATCGGCGCTCTCAAACCCTTCCCTTGCCGTTGTAGGCACCCGCAAAGCTTCATCGTACGGTAAACAAGCGACAGAGTCCTTCTGCCGGGACCTTGTGAACTACGGTTACACGATCTTCAGCGGCCTTGCCTACGGCATCGACATGACCGCTCACCGAAGTGCACTGGATGCCGGCGGAACAACCGTTGCCGTCCTTGGATGCGGCATCGACACCATCTATACGGATCCTTCCGGGCGTTTGTGGCCGAAAATCCTCGATCACGGAGCCATAATCTCAGAAGAGTGGATCGGCAGTGAGCCTGCGGCCGGAAATTTTCCAAGGAGAAACCGCCTGATCTCCGGCATGACATCGGGGACACTGGTTGTGGAATCGGACATCAAGGGTGGTTCGATGATTACGGCATCCTGCGCCATCGAACAGAACCGTGAGGTATTTGCCGTACCGGGAAGCATCTTCAGTCGAACCTCCCGAGGCACGAACCGACTGATCCAGCAGTGCCAGGCAAAGCCAGTTTTCTCGGTTGAAGACATTATTGCCGAACTCCCCCCGATATGGAAAATTCCAGGCAATCCTGTTCCGGAAACCCTCCCATTTCCCGCCGACCTTTCAATCGAAGAGTCACGTATCTTTGCGGCACTCGAAAAAGGAGCGCTGCATATCGACATAATGTCGGAAATATCGGGACTTTCCATTGAAACCCTTCTGGTTCATCTGTTTGAACTCGAAATGAGGGGGGCAATCGAACAGGAACCTGGGCAGCTTTTCAGGATCCGCCAAAAGCAAAAACGGTGATTCATCTGGCGTTTTCCAGTCTCTCCGCGATCAGTCGAACACAAAATCGTTTTTGTCATGGGAAATAGCATTTTATGATCGGAATTATTACTTTTGAAAGTATTGCTTCAATGATTAGTATATGATCCGAATTATTTTTCTATGCAAACCCTAACCGAACGAATAATGTCAGAATTCAAAGGACTCAAGACCATTTCACGTACCATGCTCATGGCACTCACCATGGGTATGTTCTTCTCAGCTCCTGGCGCTTACGCCGCAGAAGGTGTCCAGAAAATAGGTATCGTTGATTACAACAAGATTTTCGTGCAGATGCCCGAAACCAAAGTAGCCGACAAATCTATTCAGGAAGCCCGCGCCCAGAACGACGCCGAGCTTTCAAGACTCCAGAACGAGATCAGGGCATACGTGGCCCAGAAGGAGAAAGCCAAGAAAGCCGACCCAGTGAAAGAGAAGGCTTTGCAGGCAAAAGAGCTGGACTTCAGAAAGTCTTCCGGTGAGCGCGAAAAGAAAGTGCAGGACATGATTGCCCAGATCCGCCAGAAAATCGATGGAGCAATCCAGTCAATCGCCAGAAAAGATGGTTACACCGTCGTACTTGAGAAATCAGTTGTGTACTCGATCGATGCACAGTCTGATATCACATTCAAGGTGCTCGACCAGTTGAACATCAAGTAACGCACGCCTGGAAGCCCCTTGTTTTCTCACCGGACAAAGTTTTTCTTTTTGGCCATACTGTCATGCAGCGTCGGCTGTGATGCCCCTGAAAAAGGGCATCACATGCCGGCATCAGGTATTTCAGGAAAACAACTTCCTGCACAGGAGAGTTGGAATGTAACCCTTGCCCTCTCTGATTCCGGCAAACCAAGGACAATGATCAGCGCCAAACACGCCATGGAATATCATCAGGGCGAGAAAAAGGAGATCCTGATCGATGGAGGGGTAAACGTTACGATATTCAGCCGCAAGAACGGCAAGCCGACCTATATTACCGCCGGCAGAGGAGTCGTACATGACAATCAGGATATCGAAGCCTTTGACGATGTGATCATCCGTTCCGGAGACGGCACCGTCATCCGCACTGAGTATATCACCCGCAACTACCGCGACCGCATGATCAGGTCAAACAAAAACGTTACCATCACCAAACCAACCCAGACCATTCGTGGCTCTGGTTTCGAAAGTGATGAAGCCATGAAGCGGTACAAAATTTTTCATGCCAGCGGCGAAGCCGTTTCAAAATAACCATGACCCTATTTCCATCAGTATGAAATTGCACATGCTTAAATCGAAGATCCACAACGCCATCGTTACCAGTGGAGACCTTGAATATGAAGGAAGCATTACCATCGACAAGGAACTGCTTGACATGGTCGATATGATCGCCAATGAGAAGGTGCTGGTAGTCAACAACAACAATGGCGAACGCTTCGAGACCTATATTATCGAAGGAACCCACGGACTTCGTGAAATACAGCTCAACGGGGCAGCTGCCCGCTGTGCCCTGCCGGGTGACGAAATCATCATCATGACCTTCACTGAAATGGAACAGGAAGAGGCCCGGAAGTGGAAACCGATGGTCCTGATCGTCGACAGGATGAACAATCCAAAACGCCGCCACCGTGTAGGCGAAGAAAACGAATATTTAGGCTGAACGGCAACCATCCCAGGCACAGGAACCGCACATGAGTCTCGCAGTAGTTATCATGGCTGCCGGAAAAGGCACCCGTATGAATTCAGACCTCCCGAAGGTACTGCACCCTGCCAACAGCAGGCCGCTGGTAGAATATGTCATTGAAAAATCCCGGTCGCTCGATCCTGAAACCATCGTACTGATCATAGGACACCAGGCCGAAATGGTGAGGCAGGCCACCGCCCGGTTTGCAGTAGCCTATGCCTTACAGCAGCCTCAACTCGGCACAGGCCATGCGGTCATGCAGGCAGAGCCGATCCTGAAGGATTTCAACGGCGACGTCATCATCCTCTCGGGAGACGCACCGCTCTTCACTACCCGCACCCTGAAGGAGCTCCTGGCATTCCACCGCTCAAGTAAAGCTGTCGCAACCGTTCTGACCGCCGAAATGGAAGACCCCACCGGATACGGCAGGGTCATAAGAAACAATGGCGGTGAAGAGGTGCTGAGAATTGTCGAGCAGAAAGACGCCTCCGATCAGGAAAAAGCCGTAACCGAGATCAATTCAGGGGTTTATGTCTTTGATTCAAGGGAACTCTTTTCCGCGCTCAACGGCATTACCAACAAAAACGCCCAGCAGGAGTACTACCTCACCGACGTCTTCGGCATCTGCTTCGGAAAAGGAAAAAAAGTATGCGCCTTCAAGGTGGCAGACCCCAACGAAATACGGGGTATCAACACACCCGAACAGCTCAGGGAAGCCGAACTGCTCCTGCAGAGTACAGCTTATTCCAGCTGAGCAGGAGTTAGAGAACAGAAATATCTGATATGCGAAGTATCATACAAACAGAAAGGCCGTCTCATAAGTCACTATGAGTCGGCCTTTCTGTTTGTTTTCTTACACGTGATAACAATAACACATTTTGGCAATCTCTGATTGAATAATCACGTTTTATAGAAACTCTTCTCCGCTGGGTAAAGCATAATTCCCTGCTGTAACAGCCGGATTTTTCGGATTTATCGACTCTAACTTACGGCGTCTCATAACTGATTCAGCATCGGTATCAAGCTCTCTGGGCGGAATATTCGGGAAAAAATAATAGTTGATCGTTCCGTAATGAGTCCCGCCTGTCAGTGTATAGTTGGTACCCAACCCTCCATTCACGCCGGCAGTCAATGTCAGATTGCCAATACTCAGTGCCTGTTTCCCGGCATCAATGCCGGGTGAGGGAACGGTACCTGTACCGTTCAATTGTACAGTCTCGGCTCCGACACCGGCAACAAGGCCGTTGACGCCGAAATTCGATGGTATGAAATTGACATTGCCATCGTGGTATTTAGTGCCGTCGAGGTTGATGACTTTTGCCGTGATCCTGGCCGTGTTGCCCGACAGTGATCCCAGGCTCAGTTGGTTATAGTTGTCCGCCCGCGATCCGGAATCATTACCGCTGATCGTGCCGCCGACACTTTCGAAGTGGCTGGCCGTCAACACATCCTTGCTGTTGGCCGTGGCGGTCTGTACCTTGAATGTTTCTCCGTTCACCCCCTCCAGCATCACGTCGCTGAAGCCCGTGCTACCGTCATAGCTCTTGTTTCCGCTGATCTTCGTGTACTCAGCCTTGCCGATTTTAGCACTGTTGTCCGTCCCCGTCAGCTTCGTCACGTCCAGATCGTTGTAGTTCGAGGTCTTCGAGACGCCATTGCCGATGATCATACCATCCGTGCTCTCAAAATGGTCTGCGTCAGCGACATCCTTGCTGTTGGCCGTGGCCGTCTGTACCTTGAATGTTTCTCCGTTCACGCCCTCCAGCATCACGTCGCTGAAGCCCGTACTGCCGTCATAGCTCTTGTTTCCGCTGATCTTCGTGTAGTCCGCCTTTCGGATCGTCAACGTGCCGGCAACATAACTGATGTCATAACCTTGCTGATCGACGGAATACAATCCGCTTAATTTAATATCATACGTGCCTGCGTCGACTGCTCCCTGACTGTCGTTCGAATAGGAGATCGCACCATTCGTTACCGCCCCGGAAATGGAGTAGGCATGGCTATAATTGCCGATATAAGCTTGTCCGTCGTACGTCTTGGCGTCACTGTCGGCTGTTACGGTAAGTGGTGTAAGAAACGAACGCAATAACGGATAGCTATACCCATCGTAAATACGCCAGACCGCATTCGAACCGCCGGTATTGGCGATATCCCAGTCTACGAATGAACTCGACTGCGTCATCTCTGTATGTGAAAGAGCCATAATGCCTAACTTAACAGGCTCAACAAGTGAGCCTTCCGTACTTTCGTCGTTCGCTACAATTCCTACTCCTCTTATCGGGCCTAACTTCTCAGTATCCCAGTTATCAGAGTACCAGTAGCAATTGGTAATGGAGCCGCTGTCTTGCCTCCCCACCAAGCCTCCAATATAAGCTCCGCCAGCTTCGCTCAAACCGACGTAGGCAAAAGATCCCGAGCTGTAGGAGTTGGTAATGGTACCAATTTTATTCCATCCCACCAGGCCACCGAGGTTGCTTTGGTTGCTGCTCAACACGCCGCTGACCAGGCAATTGCTGTATGAATCCGAAATGGCACCATCATTATCCCCTGCCACACCACCGACGGAGATGCCGAATCCAGTGCCAGACACAGATCCTGTACAGAAAGAGTTGGTGATGGAACCGTTATTCCTCCCCACAAGACCGCCAACGTAGCTGTCGTCCACGTTACCGGTAATGCTCTCATCATAAAGTCCGATGTTGCTGATGGTTGCAGTGTTGCCCGTACTGCCGAAAAGACCGACTGAGTCAGAGGAGCTGTTAATGGTAAGCCCGGTGATCGTGTGGCTCTGGCCGTCGAAATGTCCGGTAAAAGGTGTAGTAGAATCACCGACAGGAGCGAATCCTCCTATTATGCCCAATGTTGGGTCAGCGACCTTCCACATGCCGGAGGGGAGGGCGAGTTCGCCCATATCGATGTTGTTCGCCAACTTGTAGTTTGCACCGGGATCCATGCTCATCAGCTGTAACTGGTGCGCGTTGGTGATCGTCGAGCTCCACTCCGAGCGAAGAAACGGCCGGGTGCAGTCTTCGACCATGAACCATTGACCTGTAGATGCTGAGAAGTCCCAGCCGTTGAATGAACCTGACTGCATCATTTCGGCTGTGGCAAGACCTGTCCCGCCATCGCTCGTTGACTGTTGGGAGCTTTCCATATCCCAGTAGCACGTATTGTAGGTCCCGCCGGCATTCATACCCACCAGACCGCCCACATTGCTCTCGCTCACACCGTCATTCACCAGGCCGGAACTGTAACAATATTCGATCAGGCCGCTGTTGATGCCAAACAAACCGCCGACGTACTTACTGTCTCCAGTACACGACACCGAGCCGGTACTGTATGAGTAATTGATGAGGCCGCTACTGTTGCCGACCAGGCCGCCGACATAGTTGACACTCCCGTTGCCATCGGCAATCGTTGAACTTGCACTGTAAGATCCGGTGATCGTGCCGTAGTAATTCTGCCCCACAAGGCCACCGACGCAGTTTTCTGCTCCGCTGCCGATACCAGTCACCGTACCAGTGCTGTACGACCAGGAGATATGGCCGGAATCAATATTATCATTATATCCTGCCAGACCGCCGACGTAGCTGTTGTAACCACTCCCAGTCACCGAGCCTGTGCTATAAGAAGATTCAATGACGCCATTGTCATTATAACCTGCCAGTCCCCCGACATAGACATGAGATCCGCCGCTCCAGCCCACCGGGCCAGTGCTGTAGGATGTGTTAATGGTCCCTGAATCATTCATCCCGACCAGGCCGCCGATGAATTGTTTATCATCGGCAGTATTGCTGCCACTGACAGAAGCGGTACTGAAAGAATTGGTTATCTCGTTGCTATTAAGCCCTACCAGGCCACCAACCATACTTTTACTTCCATTGTCGGACACCATCACTGAACCCGCACTGAAGGAATCCCTGATCGTGTAACCGTTAAATCCTACCAAACCACCAACTACGTCGCCGATTCCGTCGACATCCAATTGCGCATTGCTGTGGGAATTGTCTATGGTAAAATCATTATACCCCACCAGACCGCCGATGTAGTTATATTCGCCGGAACTGGCTACCTGGCCGGAACTGTAACAGTGGCTGATGGTGCCGGAATTATAACTTGCCAGACCACCGACGCTGATATTAATCCCACGGCCAGTCACCTGGCCCGTGCTGTATGAGTTGGTAATAGTACCAACAATAGTGATATCATCAGGGTCAAAATCATTACTTCCCACGAGACCGCCGACGTTACTGTCATTCTGGTTGCCGGTAACCGAAGCAGTGCTGTAACAGTTGGAAATGGTGCCGCCGACATTTTCGCCTACCAGGCTACCGATATAACTGTTAGACAGGCCACCGGAAAAATTTCCACCATCCAGGCCGACGTTGCAGATTCTGGCAGCCCCGCCTGTATAACCAAACAGACCGATGTAATTCGTATCGCTGCGATTGATCGTAAGTCCTGTGATCTTGTGGCCCAGTCCATCGAAAATACCGGTGAATTGATTGACATCATCCCCGATCGGCATAAAACCGGCACCGGAGTTCCATGACGATGTTCCTGTTGCGTCTATGTCTTTTCCCAGTGCATAATTGCCTGACAGGTTTTGATTCACTGCCTGGAGCCCCCTGCTGCCAGATACTGGAGATTCCGGACCGATATCGTTTACGAGCATATAGGCCGTAAGCGTACCTGTGCCGGAGTTTGCATATGCAGTGGGATTCGTGTAATCGGACGGATTGTAATAGATCGAAACAACCCCGCTGCTGTTGATCGAGCCACCGGAGTTGACAGTTACCGTCCCCGTCGAGGTGCCATTCAGATCGGCTCTCAGGACAAGCGCACCACCGCCAGAGGTGCTGCCTATGGTACTGTTGATCGAAATGTTTCTCTCCGCGTTCAGGGTAAGGCTATTGGCACCGCTCCATTGCACATTATCGTTCACAAAGATATCGCCGTTGCCGCCTGAGTGGCCCATTGTTGCCGTGCTGATGGTGATGTTCGAGCCGATGAGCCAGTTACCGAGATCCGACCCGGAGGCATCCCCTCCAGATGCTGCGATGATGTAATCGCGGGGGTCGATCAGCCAGTTGCCTGTCTTGCCCAACGTTGATCGGGTATCCACAACCGCGGCAGCACCGATTTTAACATTCGCCCCACTTGTCTCCACAAATCCGCCGTCGCCACCTTTGGGAGCTGTGGCATCAAGACGTCCGTCAACTACCGTCGATCCATGCTCCATATCAGAAAGCAACAAAATCCGACCTCCCCTGTCCTCCAGCGTCTGCGCCCTGATCTCGCCCTTGTTCCTTACCACCGCCCAGCTCAGCGCATCGGCCGCTTCGGCGCTCATCACGACCAGGCCACCATCCGCCCTGATGAGCCCCTTGTTCTCCACAAGCGCGTCCACAGTACCCTGATCTATGGTGTAACGGATCAGCCCATCTCCGTTGAAGTCCACCAAGACCTGGCTGCCTGCAAGCATCGCCACGCTGCCATTGTCGGCCGTTATGCTCCCTTTGTTTTTGACTTTCGGTGCAATGAGCGCCACCACTCCACCTGGCCCAGCCTTTATTTCCCCCTTGTTCAAAATATTGCCGGCATTGCCGCCATCGCTGAACGGGTACCGGCCGTTCAGAAAGTCATTGTCCGACAGATTAAGCGTTGAGGCCACCAGGCTACCGACATCGACTTTGGCCGTCTTGCCAAAAATGATACCGTTCGGGTTGATCAGAAACACGGTACCGGTAGAGCTCAAGTTGCCAAGTATCTTGCTCGCGTTCTGGTCTCCAATGCGATTCAGCGCTATCGAGGCCGCATCCTGCTGCTGAAAATGAACAGATGCCGACTCGCCTATATTGAACGAGCTCCAACTGGCGATCATCTTCGCACTTTTCTGAGTAACCGTCATTTGTGTGCCGTTGGTAACGATCGTACCGATGCCTGAGGTTATCTTTCCCTCGGTCGGCAAAGCGCCGGAATCGATAGCGAATGACGGTGTTATGGTTAACAGTAATGCCGCCAGGCTCAATGCCCCGACCAGGAAGATCGGACAACCGCTGGACCCAGCCTTTTCAGAGACTACGATCCATTTTTCCTTGATCTTTGACCAGATGATACTATATATGCTGTTCATGTTCTGTTCTATTGGTGATGATCGTTTCTGTCTCTTAGAAAAACAGGGTCCCCAATAACCAGAAGCGATCGCTGTCGCTTTTGCCTTCTGAGTTATGGCCCGACAGGTTTCGCCCCGGATTGTCTCCGATAACATGCGCCCAACTGCCTTTCAGGCTCAACCGATTGCTGTAGATGTAAGTCAAATCCACGCCGCCCCCCTGAAGCCAGTATTCGTTCTTATCTGTAGCAGTCTGGATCGAGTTGTGCCAGGGCTTCATGTGCATGGTGATCCGCCCGGCGTCATAAAACCCGCTGAGTTGAACGGTACCGTAGCTTGCCGGCATCGGCAGCTTTATCCGCAAGTCTACGTTAAATAGCTGACCGGCATCCCCGGCAGCTTCTCCTATAGGATAGGCTCTCACTCCGAATGGGCCACCCAGATAGAATTTTTCGCTCGAATCAAGGTTCCCGGATGCAAATTGCGCTGTCCATGAAAGGTTCAAGTTTGCCAGACCGTTTACGCGCTGAAGTCGACCCATACCGAGGTTAGCACGAGCATAGCCCCCCTGATTGCCGCTCAGACTCAAGTTCGCTATGCGCTCATTCAGATAACCGCTCGTGACACTCGCGCTCCATGTGTTGTAACCACCATTCAGGAATTGGTCGAAAGTATCGCCCTTGAGCCCTATCGTGTAGCTGTTGATCGTTTTTTGACTGATTTTGGCAGCAAAATTGGTGTCAAAAAGATATTTATGCTCAATGCCCCCTGTGATCGTCACATTCGAGAGGCTGCTACGCACAAGAGGGTAGCTCAGACCACCATTCAAAGACTGTCCCTGCCCACTTACATCAAGCGCACTTATCTCCTTGTGCATTTTGTATTGCATCGGCGAGAAGACCAGATTCCCCTTCAGTCCGCTGCTGCCAAGAGGGTAGGTATACGAGATTTTGGCCTGTTCCAACCCGTCAGAGGCCGTACCTATCAGCGAGAGCTGGTCTCCGCAGCCCGAGGGGTCATTGATATTGAGCAGCGCCGAGGTGCGCAACCGGCCTGTATAATAATTGCCGTAGCTGTCTTCCCACACTGCTCCCGAAAGTAAGGCGCCTTCACTCACATCGACAGCCACTCCAGTGGTGCCCGGCGCATTTCCCTTGACAAGCCCGGCATGGGCCGAGACTCCGGGAAGTTCGTTCATCAGCAGTAACGACCGTTCCAGCTTGCGCTCGTTGATCGCCTGGCCGGACATTACGGCGTCATTGCCAAGAGCTGACAGCACGCTGGAACACACCCGCACCGACTTGTTCTGATTGAATGTCATATTACCGTCGCTCAAGCCCTGGGCAAGCCGGATTTCGATGATACCTGAGGTGACATCCTGCTCCGGCATATAGGATTGAGCCAGGAACCACCCTTTCGCTTTCAGAAACGAGTCTACCCTGGCAAGCTGGGCTTTCAGGCCTCCTTTCTCCAGTTCTTTACCGACTGTATCAACCACCAGCTTCTGGAGTTCACTCTCCTGGACCAAAGCATCAAAGCCAGTAAAACGATAAGCCTTGACAGTAACTTTGACTCCGGAACCGGAATCCGGTGCTTGTTGCATCCGCTCCTGCTCCGGAATGCTTATTCTTTCAGGATATTCTCTTTGTGGCTGTTGCTCCCGGATGATCTGACCAGCATCAAGAGATGGAGTTGCCTGAAGCGGAGAATCCAAAAATGGAACCAAAAGGCATACCAATATGATTGAATACCGCAATTTGATGGGGGTAATGAAAAACATCTGGATTCTTTGCTTTACGATTTAACGAACAATATCGAACGCACCTCTGAGAAACTTTGGAGTTATTCAGTTACCCGGATAACCGATACCCGCTATTTTTTCAGTTTAAATCTTACCATCAAAACGCTCGCGACTATTTCGAATGACGGCTATGGAACACATATATATGCATCATCATTTCAGGCAATTATACACAAATAAACAGTCTTCCAATAACAGACTATATTATTTATTATTAGATACTTACAAGATTTTATCGTGACGTATATACGTATACGGCCATCCATTTACTCCCCGAGCAAATGACGTAAGTGAACAAAAATGGCTTACGCTGGGCTTGATGGTAATCAAACCCTTGCCGGGCAAGAAATATCGATCCTGAAGAACGCGATTCAGATGCAGGAGATACTGCAGAGGAGTGGAATGAGCAGAGTATTTATGAACTATCCGGGAATACTGCGCCAATAAGGGAGCGTAGTGCTGGAAATAATATTTTTCAGGGGGAAGGGAAGAAAGGTACGAAAAGGAGAGAAGTGAGCTAAGAAATTTAAATGTTGATAGATAACGGCATTAAATCTGAGTAAAGAGTCTTATTATGAAAATAACCGTTAACACACTTCAGCTAACAGACCCTGCTTTTCTGAACAGACTCGCCCCCGAAAATAAATCAACATCAAGGTTTACCCGGTCAGGTTCCCCTTTTGGTCTTTTGGTCCCTTTCTAATACAAAAACATCGGTTTGCCCAGTACGCTTCTCATCTTGGGGCGGTAGTTGCGGACGTCATATAGCTCCTTGATGTCTACCTGCTTGCTGTTGCCCGAAACCTCTTCGATCGGCAGACAGGTATAGATGCCGTGCTTAAGCGCCACCATGACGCCGAATGTGCCTTTCTTGATCAGTTCCACGGAGAGCTGGGCGAAATTGAATCCGACCATCAGATCCAGCGCGTCAGGAATACCGGAACGCATGAGGTAACCAAGCGGCTGGCATATGACATCCTGGCCGGTAAGCATGGCAAGGGTTTCCCTGGTCAATTGACCAATTCCTTCTGGCTGGGAACCGTTTTTGTCGTAGCGGTGGCCACAGTATTCGATCATCTTGCTACCGATCATCCTTGCCCCTTCACTGATGGCTATCATGGAGTAGCTGCTTGGGTTTGAAGCCTTGTCCTGGATTACGTAATCGGCAAGGGTTTCGGGATCGAACGGGACTTCGGGTATCAATGCGCGATCGACGCCGGCAAGGTAGGAACTGATCAGGCAGGTTTCACCGGTGTTGCGCCCGAAAAGCTCAACGATGGTGATCCGCTCATGCGAACCCGAGCTTGTGCGGAGCTGGTGGATGTACTGGACGCTTCTGGTAACGGCTGTACCGAACCCGATGCAGTAATCGGAACCGTAGACATCGTTATCCATCGTTTTGGGCACTGCGATCACCTTTATGCCCATTCTGGACAGATGATCGGCATAACCGATGGTGTCGTCCCCCCCGATGACAAGAATGACATCGAGTTCGAGCAATTCGATACTCTTGAGGACATGGTCGGTAAGATCGAAGTTTCCTGACTGGAGCAACCCGGTACGAATGAGGCTCGTGGAGTTGCGGAGGAACTGCGGTATTTCATTCTTCCGGAGGTTGCCGGGGTTGATGCGGCTGGTGTGCAGCAGCGTTCCGCCAGATCGATCGATCCTGCGGACAATTTCACTGTCAAGGTCAATGATATGCTCGGCCCGGCTTGAGGGATCGTCAGGGTTGAGGGCGAGAAGTCCGTTCCACCCCCTGCGGATGCCGGTTACCCGGTACCCCTCCTCAGCACTGTGCATCACGATTGTCTTGATGCACGCATTGATTCCGGGCGCATCACCTCCGCCGGTCAGAACGCCGATATTCATGTGGAGTCGAGCCGTCAAACGTTGGAAAAAGTACTATTTCCTTGAGCGTCGCGGTTTTTTGGCCTCAGTGGCTACCGCGATCTCCTTGCGCGAATCTGAAGCGATATCGCTGGCCTTGCGGTTATCGACCTCATCCGGATCGGACTCAATGCCGCCGGAACGCATGGAGTAGAACTCGATCAGGTTGCCGTCGGGATCCATCACGAAAAAAGCCCGACCTTCGCGTCGATGCGCAGGACGGGTTACGAGATGGGCGCCACGGTCATCCAGGTAGATGGCGGCCTCGTCAACTTCTGCGTCGGAGGCCAGCCTGAACCCGAAATGGTCCACCCTGATGTCCCTCGCATCTGGAGAACCGGGTGTTTCCGCCTTTACAAGCACGAGAAGGTCTGAATTGATACGAAGGTATGAGATGTTTGCGCCGGCGCGATGATCCACCCTGAAGCCCAGAATGCCGGCATAAAACTCTTCGGACAAGCGTACATCGTTGACGCGAAGAGTGATCTGGTTAATCCCCGTCAGTTTCATCATCGTCCTCTGAATCTGCAGCCTTGTTTTCCGAGGTTTTTTCCATGATATAATCGTACTTCTCGTCAAAATACTGGGCGACAGCCTGAAGGGAAGGTTTGTCGCGGCACTCGAACTCTACGCTGATGGCGATCTGCTCGGGAAACACCTTTTCGGATTCTGACTCCGAGGTAGGATTCCTGATCATCTCCTTGTAGGGCAGAAGCCTCTCCTCAAGTTCAGCCCGCTCCTCTTCATGAATTTCACGTGCTTTCTTCGAAATAGCAACGACTGTCTCATAGAGGTTGGCATGCGTGCTTCTCAGCTTGTTCAGATCTACAGGTTTGACCGACATTTCAACTTTGCATTATGATTGTGTAAGAAAATGACTGATCCTGGTCGCTACCGCGTCAACGGTACTGTCCAGGTCGTCGTTGACCACTACGTAATCGAACTGGTCTGCGTGGGAGAGTTCCATGGCTGCCCGTTCAAGCCTGACCTTCAGGGCTTCCGGCCCCTCGCTGTCACGACCCATGAGCCGCCCGGCAAGCTCCTCCATGCTCGGGGGTTTGAGAAAAACCAGCAGTGCCCCGTCACCGAAAATCTTCTTGAGGTTCAGCGCTCCCTTTACATCAAGATCGAACAGCAGATGTTTTCCGGCATCTACGGACTCCCTGGTCTTGTCAAGGAGTGTTCCGTAATAGTTACCAAAAAAAAACTCATGTTCAATGAATCCGCCTTCGCTGATTTTTTTTTCAAAGGCATCACGACTTAAAAAATGGTAATCGATACCATCCTGCTCACCCGACCTCATGGCTCGTGTTGTTGCGGATACCGAAAACCCGAGGCAACCGAGGCGTTCCATCACCAGACGGGCGACAGTAGATTTCCCTGTGCCTGATGGCGCGGAAAACACGATCAGCTTTCCCTCTTTCGTAACACGATCAGAAGCCATAAAACCTATTCGATATTTTGCAGCTGCTCCCTGACCTTTTCAAGCTCTTCCTTGATATGGACAATCTTCTGGGATATGTCTGCATTCTGGGACTTTGAAGCGATGGTGTTGGCTTCGCGAAGCTGCTCCTGCAAGAGGAAATTGAGCTTCCTGCCTGACCCGCTGGAGCTGTTGTGCAGCTCTTCGAGGAAAAACTTGTTGTGGCTGTTGAACCTGATGATCTCTTCGGTAATGTCGAGCCTGTCGGCTGCCATGACGAGCTCCATTTCGAGCCGGTCCTTGCTGTACTCGACATCGCGACCGGCGATGGCGACGATCTTGGCCGATAGACGTTTACGTATCGATTCGAGATTGTCCAATGCAATCTCCCTGATCACCCTGAGGGTCTGCTCTATCTCGGCGATCCTTGCTGTAAAATCACCGGCAAGCTCCTCGCCCTCCTTCCTGCGCATCTCCTTGAGGTTGTCAATCGCCTCGACAATAGCCGTACGTGCGATCGGCCAGATCTCGTCGGGCCGCTCAAGAATGGTATGATCTGATTCGAATATTTCGGAGAACCGGAGTACGTGGTCAAGCGTCACGGGAGAGTCGATCCCGGCATCAAGCCTTACCTTCTCCAGAAGCGCCTTGTAGCCTTTTACCTTGGCGGAATTAACGGTCACCGGAAGCTGTTCGGCCTCCTCAAGTTGCAACTGGACAAACGCTGAAATCTTGCCTCGCTGGAAATTGGTGCGGACCAGCTCCCTTACCTCCAGCTCGGAAGAGAGGAGCTGCCTGGGCAACTTGACGCTGATTTCGGCAAAACGATTATTGACGGAGCGCAGTTCAACAAGCACCCTCATCCCGTTTTCTGTGCGCTCTGCGCTACCGTAGCCGGTCATGCTTTCCAACATACTCTCACCCCATTACATATTCTTTCAAAAAGATGCCTGCGGAGCCGATGCCCCGCAAGCTTCACGAAACAACGCCGTTGCTCGAACGGTCACTTGCGCAGGTCGAGCTCGACGAGCACCTTGCGATAGCGTTCGATGTCGACCTTCTTCAGGTAGTTCAGGACGCTTTTGCGCTTGCCTACCAGCATCATCAGCCCGCGGCGTGAGTGCTTGTCTTTGGGATGCTGCTGAAGGTGACCGGTCAGATCGGTGATCCGGCGGCTGAACAGGGCTACCTGAACTTCCGCTTTTCCGGTATCCGTCGCAGAATCACCAAACTTCGTAATAATCTCAGTCTTGTGTTCTTTTGTCAGACCCATGGTTGTTCGTATGAAACGTTAAGAAAAAAGTAATAAAAAAATTGACCTTTAATATAACATTATTCCAGATATAAATTCGTCCTTATTTTATCAAGCTCCAGCTGTGCACGAAGCTCTTCAACCGAATCAAAACGCTTCTCAGGCCTGATAAAGTCGATGAGATTCAAAACCAGAAACCTGCCGTAAAGCTCGCCGGAATAACCCAGGACGTGGGCTTCGACCGTGACCTGCCCATCCTGCGACACGGTCGGACGGTTGCCGATGTTGATCATGGCCGGGAAATCCCGTCCGTCGATATGTACTTTTGCGATATAGACTCCATGGGCCGGCAGAAGCTTGCAATGCTCATGCAGAGTCAGATTTGCCGTTGGAAACCCGATCTGCCGCCCCAGCTTCCGACCTTCGACGACGGTTCCGCTGATCATGTATGGTGCACCGAGACAGGTGTTGGCCTCCCTTATCCTTCCCGAACTGAGCAACTCCCTGATCCTTGTGCTCGATACCGGTTCATTGTCGACCGAAACCTCTCCGACAACATCGACGGAAAAACCGCACTCCGATCCAAGCGAGTGAAGCGTGCTGCCGCTGCCGCTCCTTTTGCTGCCGAATCCGTGGTCGTAACCGACGACCACATGTTGGGCTCCAAGCATACCTGCCAGAACTTCACGGATGAAGGACTCGGAACTTCGTGAGGCGAACTGGCGATCGAAACGGACGACGAACAGCAGATCGATCTCCATCTTCCTGAACTGGCTGATCTTCTCATCGAAGGTGGTCAGCAGCCTGACCTTGCACTCCCTGCTGTCGTCCAGGACAAGTCGCGGATGAGGTTCGAAAGTGACAACGACGCTTCTAAGGCTCATTTCGCGCGCCCGATCGACCATGGTCCCGATAATCATCCGGTGTCCGACATGGAGCCCGTCGAACGAACCTACGGTAACGGACGAAGGAACGGGTGAAATCGCCTCCGGCATGCCACTGTGGAAATCGTAGACCGTATTGCCCTGCAATGCAACAACGCGCATACCTTTAGCTGTTTACTCTTCGATGGTGGCCGCCTGGGCGATCTCTTCAATGATCTCGCTGACGCTCATTGCCCCGGAAAGATTGAAATGCCCGACCGAGACCCTCCTCAGTGAATCGAGGTACCCGCCGACGCCGAGTTTTTCGCCGAACTCATCGGCAATCACACGGATATAGGAGCCCTTCGAGACTTTTATATAGAAATAGACGTATGGAAGGGATATGGCTGTGATGTCGAATTGGTATATCTCGATCTGGCGCGTTTTGCGTTCAGGAACCTCCTGTCCCTTCCTTGCCAGTTCGTAAAGTCGCTGCCCGTTGTGCCACACAGCCGAATGCATCGGCGGCTGCTGAAGTTGGCTGCCCAGGAACGATTCAGCAGCCGCCCTGATCTCCTCATCAGAAAGGTGGCTGGTGTCGCAGCAGGCATACTCCGGGGTTTCCGTATCAAGGCTCACCGTTCTTGCGCCAAGCCTGATCACCCCTTCATAGGCCTTGTCGAGCATTTCGAGCGATGAGATGGTCTTGGTTTTTTTGCCTGTTGCAAGAATCAGCAGGCCGGTCGCCCGAGGATCGAGCGTGCCGCAATGTCCGATCTTTCTCTGCAATCCGTTTCTCTTGTAGGCACCCCTTATTTTGGCGACCACATCGAACGAGGTCCAGTCGAGAGGCTTGTCGACCAGTAGATAATCACCATCCTCACTGTGGACGGTCATAGAGCCATCTGATACCATGGTGAGCATTCTCCCGAAGGGCAAACGTGGTTATTCCTTCTCTTCCGAACTGCTCCTGACCGATTTCAGCAGCTGATCGATCCGGTTGGCCTGTTCGAAAAGGCGGTCTTCAAAAAATTCGAGTTCGGGAATCCGCCTGAACTGGTGGCGGATCCTTGCAGAAAGAAGCTTGCGCAGGGTCTTGGTCTCCGCATGAAGGTTCTTCATGACCTCCTCACGCTGCTCTTCAGTGCCTATAATGGAAATATAGGCTCTGGCGATGCCGAGATCGGGAGTGATCTTCACCTCGGAAACCGTCACCAGCGGGCCGCTGCGAGGCAGTTCCCTCTGCAGGATATCACTCAGCTCCTTGATCAGAAGCGAGGAAACTTTATCAGTCCTGATGGACATTGGTCACCTCTTTCCGGATCAAAGTTTACGTTTCTTTTCGACGATCTTGTAGGCCTCGACTATGTCGCCGACCTTGATATCGTCGTATCCTTTAATGCTCATGCCGCACTCATAACCGGCATCGGCCTCCTTGACGTCGTCCTTGAAACGCTTGAGCGAATCGAGCTGGCCGTCGTAGATCTGCACGCCGTCGCGCAACAGGCGAATCTTGGAGTCGCGGAATATCTTGCCTTCCAGCACGTAGGCACCGCCCACGTTGCCGACCTTCGGCACCCTGAATACCTGGCGGATCTCGAGCGAACCGAGGCTCTCCTCGTGGAGTTCCGGGGAAAGCATACCTTCGAGAGCCTTGTCGACATCTTCGAGTACGTGGTAGATGACACTGTAGAAGCGAACGTCGAGGTCCTCCTTCTCTGCCAGCTTCTTGGCATTGACGTTCGGCCTCACCCTGAAGCCGATGATGATTGCGTCCGAAGCGGCGGCAAGCAGCACGTCGGTTTCGGTGATCTGACCGACACCCTGGTGGATGATCTGCACCTTCACCTCTTCGTTGTGAATCTTCATCAGGCCGTCGGCAAGCGCCTGGATCGAACCGTCGGTATCTGCCTTGATGATGACGCTCAGCTCCTTCTTGAGGCCCTCCTTGATCTGGCGGGCAATGCTGTCGAGCTTGACGCGGGTGCTGCGGCGGAACTCATGCTCACGCCTGATCACCTGGCGCTTCTGTGCGACATCGCGCGCCTCCCTGTCGGTAACCATCACCGTCAACGCATCGCCTGACTGCGGCAGATCCTCAAAGCCGAGTACACGGACCGGCCTGGAGGGGCCTGCCTCGGGGATACGCTTGCCGCGCTCATCCATGAGGGCCCTGATCTTGCCCATCGTGTTACCGGCTACGAACGGGTCGCCGACCTTCAGGAACCCGCGCTGCACCAGCACGGTCGAAACAACGCCCTTGCCCTTGTCGAGCTCGGACTCGACGATGATGCCGCTGGCAGGAACCTCCCGCGAATAGTTGCCTTTCAGTTCGCGGATTTCCGCTTCGGTCAGCACCTTGTCCATCAACTCCTTGATGGCGATACCCTTCTTCGCAGAGATCTCCTGGCACTGGTACTCGCCGCCCCAGTCCTCAACCAGGACGCCGGCTTCGGAAAGCTGCGCCTTGATCTTCTCGGTGTTGGCCTCGGGCTTGTCGATCTTGTTAAGGGCAACGACGATCGGGACCCCTGCCGCCTTGGCATGGTTGATCGCCTCGATGGTCTGCGGCATGACGCTGTCGTCGGCAGCCACGACCAGGATAACGATATCGGTCACCTGGGCACCGCGGGCACGCATTGCCGTAAAGGCCTCATGGCCTGGCGTATCGAGGAAGGTGATGTGCCGATCCCCGTCAACGTCCACTTCGTAGGCGCCGATATGCTGGGTGATGCCGCCCGATTCGCCGGCAACCACGTTGCTTCTGCGGATATAGTCAAGCAGGGAGGTCTTTCCATGGTCAACGTGTCCCATGATGGTCACCACCGGCGGGCGGATCTGCATGTCTTCGGGATTGTCAACCAGTACCACGACGGAGGTGGCCTCGATTTCCGAAATAAACTCGGCCTCGAACCCGAACTCAAGCGCAATCAGTTCGATAGCTTCTTTGTCGAGTCGCTGGTTGATGGTGACGAATTTGCCCATGGAGAAACATTTCTGGATGATCTCCTTGGCGGTCACGCCCATCAGTTCGGCAAGTTCATGGGGAGAAGCGTATTCGGTCACCCTGACGATAGAGCGTTCGGCTTCGCGGATAGCCTCGGCAGCCTCGTTCTCGCGTTCGCGCTCCATGCGGCGCATCTTGCGGAACTTCTGGCGGGAACCCGTAGTCGCGGCCGCTTCATCCATGCCGCTGATCGTGTTCTTGATATTCTGCGAAATGACCTTGTCGTCTACCGCAGGCTTCTTTTTCTTTTTGCCCTTCTTCTTTGGGCCAAACTGGTCATCGACGGCTGTTGTAGTCCCGGCCTCTCCTTCACCTGCCGGTTTTGCCGGTTTCTTCTTGGGCTCATCCCCCTCTTCGGTTGTAGTGCTCGAAGTTGTTACAAACTCGCCCTTGAGCTCATCGGCATTCTCCTTGAAGCTCTTTTTGCGTGCTTTCTTCTTCCTCTCGGCTTCAGTCAGCACCTCGATGGTACCAAGCACCGTAAGGCCGCCAATCATCTGCGGGGAGTCATAGGTCTGCATCGAATCGGGCAGGGTCTGCACAAGCAGGGTAGAAGTTTCAGGCTCGGCCGGCACAACAACAGGATCCGTCTCGACAGGAGTTACTTCAACCGGTTCCGCCTCGGCGACAGGGATCGGCATAAAGAGATTTGCCAAAGGGTCGGGAGCCACGGGAGCAGAAGGTTTCTGGGGGAACAGATCCGGAAGATGATCGACGGGAGGGACTTGGTGAAACACATCGGCGAACACATCTTTTTTGGCTTCAGGCACATGCGGCGCCGGTACGATCGTACTGAGGCTCTCCTTAAGCTGCTGCTCCTTCTCGTAGGCCTTCTTCGACTGCTCTTCAAGCCTCGTAAGACGTTTCTGCTTTTCAGCCCTGATTTTACGGGTTTCGTCGACCTGCTTCTTCTCCTGGCTGAAATGGCCGAAAATCATGTCGCGCATGTTCTCTTCCACCATTGATGATGTGGAAGCTACCTTTCCCCCTTCCTGCTTGACGAATAGCAGGACCTCCTGAGGGCTGACCTGCAGCTCCCTGGCAATATCACTGATTCGGAACCTTATCTGCGTTTCCTCGATGGCCATTATCTCTTCTCCCTGGATGGTTATCCTCTTGTTGGCATCCCTGCGTCAACTGTTGCGCGTCTTGCTCGACAACGTCCGACGGTGCTCGAAATCCTCATGTACCTTCCTGTACGTTCCTGATCCTGCACCTCTTCCGTATCCCACTCAACACCACTCTAAGCGGTTTCACAGCAATGCCATAATAATTCTCAATTTGTTTCTTCGTCGCGAGGTTCGTCCGAAAACAAGTTCTCGCCCATGAGCAACCTGTCGTGGCTGTCGTCGAGAAGCGACTTGAGATCTTCGTCGTTGAACTGCTCCCGAACCGTACGGTAAATCGTCTCGGCGATCTTCTTCCAGTAGCGTTTCTCATCGTCGGTCACCCTGCGCTCCCTTGGCTTGACCGGTTTGCGCCCCTTGTTGAAGACGAAGAGCTCTTCGGTCTTCTGCGTCCCGACCAGCGCCTCTTCGATTTCGTCGATGCCGGCCTTCAGGATCTTCTTGGCCGTATCGAGCCCGCCGTCGAGCAGCTGGTAGATCATGTCGTCGCCGAACTCCTCGCGGAACTCGATGATATCGATGTCGTTCGGATCCTCGAGCGATTTGTCGATCACGTCCCTGTATACATCGATCTCGTAACCGGTCAGTTTTTCGGCAAGATGGATGTTGTTGCCGTTCTTTCCGATGGCATACTTGATCTGGTCAGGCTTCAGCATGACCCTTGCCTTGTGCGTCTTCATGTCGGCATGAACCGTCATCGGGTCAATTTTTGCCGGTTGCAGGGCCCTTGCGATGAAAATCTGGGGCTCATCGGTGTAATAGATCACATCGATGTTCTCGTTGTTCAACTCCTTGACGATGCTCTGGATGCGTTTACCACGGTAGCCGACCGTCGCACCGACCGGATCGATCCTCGAACTGGTCGATTCAACGGCAACCTTGGCCCGCTCGCCCGGCACGCGGGCAATGCCCTTGATCACGATCAGTCCGTCGAGAATCTCGGGGACCTCGCTTTCGAAAAGCTTGTAAAGGAAGCGGTCGTCGACCCTGGAAACGATCACCTTCATGCCGCCATCCGGCTTCTCCTTCTCCACGACGGAACCGTCGTCGTTGCGAAGCTTTACCTTCTCGCGCTCGATGCGCTTGACATAAAGCTTCATCCTCGGGGTGCGGCGCGGGTTGTCCTTCTTCATCATCTCCGCCTTCGGCAGCACCAGCTCGACCCGATGGTCCTTCGATGTATTGTAGGTGAATATCACTTCGTTGGGCCTGACCTGGTATACCTCGCCGGCTACCACTTCACCGACCTTCTCAAGGCAGTCTTCGTAGACAACCAGGCGCTCAAGGTCGCGAACCTTCTTCTGGACAGACTGCTTGATGATCTGGATCGATTTCCTGGTCAGGAAGTCGTCGAGCTTGATCGGACCCTCTTCGTAAAAATCGCCAATCTCAAGTGAATCGTCGATCTTGCGAATCTCGTCAAGACCGATCTCTATGGTCGGAAGGTCAACCTCTTCAACGATTTTCTTCAGGATGTAAACCTCAAAATCGCCGCGCTCGGGATTGATGAAGATGTTTGCCTCCACCTCCGGATCGTAATCCTTCCTGAGCTGCTTCAGGATGATCTCCTTGAGCAGGTCGGCAATGTCCATCTTGACTGCCGCGCTTTCAGAGCGCTTGTCCAGAAACACCTTCGACTGCTCGATCTCTCCAAAAGCACTTGCAATCTGCGCTTTCCGATCAATAGTTTCGCCCTTCACTTGCTTTCTTGGCATCGCTGTGTGATCCTTTTTTTTATAAAATAGTCTGCGATTGGTTTGGCAATATCCAGTACATGCACTAAAGTTCAGTCTGTACGACGGCCTTGACGATATCGGCAAGGCGCATGGTCATCGGCGGCACGTCCGCCTTTCTCTTTTTCTTTCCCTGCATCACGGGTTCAAAGACGATAAAGGGCTCTGCCTCTTCGCCTACAGCCGCCTGCAGCAAACGTCCGTCGATCTCCTGCTTCTGCTTTTCGTCGTCCATGAAGGAGATCCTGATCAGCCGTCCAAGATGCCTGACATACTGGCGTTTTTCCCTGATCGGCTCACCGATGCCGGGAGAAGAGACCAGCAGATCGAAATCACCGGAAGCAAACATGAGTTCGTCCTCATGAGCTTCAAGGCGAGCCCTTATTTTACGGCTGAGCTTGGCGCACTGGTCGATTATGATTCCCCTGTCGGTATCGACGGTAAGCTCGATGGTTCTTCCGCCACCGCGAACAACCTCTTCCACGAGATAGATCTCCTGCCCTGTCAAGGCCGAAACTTCGGCCATCGACTCGTCAATCGCTGTTCTTATCCTGTCGTCCATTCGTTGCATCACTCATATTACCGAAAACAAAAAAGTGGGGATCCCCCACTTTCAGAAACCGTTCCTCATTGCCAGTGCACCAATCAGCGACTAATGTACAAAAAAACTGTACACAAGCCAAACGGCTCTTTGCAGCAGGGATCGTCTCATTCATCCTTTTTTATGTGGCTCTCGATCACCTCATATTCAGCCTCCTGAACCTTCCCTGGAGTGTCGGAAGAGGAGACCGAAGAGCGGGAACTCTCGGGCCGGACGCGCCTGAAAACAAAAGAAACCCTCAAAATTCCCCTGACCAGACGAAAAGCCAGCCACAATACGATCAGAAGAAGAACGTATTTAAACATAATCAACCCCTAAAACGCCATTCAGTCATAATAAAATCCCTTGAAGCCCCCATTTCAGGCTCTATAGCAATATTACGCAACCGTCCCGGGACATCCAAACGCACCCGATGACCTTGCCTTTACGCTACTTGTAACTGTATCGATTGGATGAAATGTCAGCGTCCCTTGAGCAGGGCAATGAGGCGCTCCTTGTCGACGCGATGCTTGAAAGCCATGCGGCCATCGATAAGGATGACTGGAATACTGATGGCGTAACGTACGGAAAGATCGGGATCGTCCGTTATGTCCTTTTTCTCGATGTCGAACGCAATTCGCTTCCGGACCTGCTCCAGGACCTCCATGGCCTCGTCGCACAGGCAGCATTCTGGTTTACCGTATATGGTCACCTGTGGTTTCATCGGTACATCGATAAATTCATGGCAGTTTGGGTGAAAGTCGAACGCCGGTCAGAAACACTCCTACTTTCGGGAGTACCGGGTTTCAACCTCCCACATTCAGGAGGGTTTTAACCCTCCGGACATTCAACTATTACATGCTCTTCAGTTGCCCCGGGTTTCAACCCGGGGATGACTGATAAAATTAAATATTTCAGACTTCAGTCCAATGTCTTCATCGGGTTTATCGCGATACTCGTTTATGCAGTGAAAGGTCTTGGGCTGAAGCCCGATGATGGGGGGGAGGAGCATTCTCTATCCCCCGGACTGAAGTCCGGGGCTACAGGAATGTGGAATGTCTGAATGTCAGCAGGGTTTCAACACGGGGAGGGAGAAGAGAGGATTTCGATGACAGCGTCGAGCGCCAGCGAACTCTGTTCGGAGTTCACCAGGTTCTTCAGCGAATAGAGCCCCGACTCGTATTCCGTCTGGCCGATAATGAGCGCATAGGCTGAACCTACTCGGTTCGCCTCACGCATCTGCGCCTTCATACTGCGAGCGGCCAGGTCGATCTCTACCCTGAGGCCGGCCTTGCGAAGCCTGAAAGCGACCTGCATACCGTGGTCGGCCAGTTCCTGCTGCTGCACCACCACATAGACAAGCGGCCCCCGGGGGTTCAGGGCAGCGAACAGCCCCTGTTTTTCCATGGCGATCATGAGCCGTTCCATACCTACGGCAAAACCTACTGCGGGCAGATCGGACGAGGCTCCGAGCTCCCTCGACAGGCCATCGTAACGACCGCCGCCACCGATGGCGTCCTGGGCGCCAAGCTCGGAACTGGTGACCTCGAAAGCCGCATGGCAGTAATAGTCGAGCCCGCGCACAAGCAGGTGATCGATATCGTAGGAAATCCCCCGGTCGGAAAGGAATGAGAGCACCTTTTCAAAATCAGCGACCGCTTCAGCCTTAAGATAGGAGTAGAGCCTCGGCGCACCGTCGATCATCTCCTTCAACGCCGGGTTCTTCGAATCGAGAATCCTCAAAGGGTTTTTCTCCAGCCGCTCCTTCGATGAATCGTCGAGATCGCCTGAATAAGGGAGGAAATAGTCACGCAATGCCTCCCGGTAACGGGTCCGGTCTTCGACATCGCCGAGGGAATTGATCCTGAGCCTCAGGCCTTTCAGGCCGAGAGTATCAAATACCTGCGTCATGAAGGTGAGCACCTCGGCGACTGCCGCCGGCGAAGATACGCCGAGCAGTTCTGCGCCGAACTGCGAAAACTGGCGCTGTCGTCCGGCCTGCGGCCTCTCCTTGCGGAAAAGATCGCTTATATAATAAAGCTTGTGTACCGGGGCGAGCGAAAGAAGGTTCTTTTGAAGGCAGGCCCGCATCACGCCGGCAGTCATCTCGGGCCTCAGGGTGATGGAGCGGCCGTTGGGGTCGGGCAGGAAGGTGAACATCTCCTTGCCGACAATATCGGTCGTCGAGCCGATGCCGCGCTGGAACAGCTCGGTATACTCGAAAACGGGGGTGCGGATCTCGCTGAATCCATACAATGAGGCTATCGAGCGGATAACTCCCTCGACATAATGCCACCGGACTACCTCTTCGGGAAAAATGTCCCTTGCTCCCTTTACTGCCTGGAACTCCGCCATATAATGCCTTTGAGTCGAAATTAAATCTGGGGTAAATCCTTTTCCTCTTCACGAAAAAGGGCGAGGACCTCACTGGGGGTGGTCGCATCCAGGATCCTCTGGCGAACATCGTCCCTGCCGGCAAGCCGCGTAATGCGCCCCAGCAGTTTCAGGTGTTCGGCAAGCATCGCTTCGGGGGTGGCGAGCAGAAATACGATCTGCACCGGCTGGCTGTCGATGGAATCGAAATCGACCTCCCGGCTCAGTGTTGCCACGCCAAGCACCGGCTCGATCACGGCGGAAGTCTTGGCGTGCGGCAGACCGATGTTTTTGCCGATACCTGTAGACATCTCCCGCTCCCGCTTCCGCACATCCTCGGCAAGCCGTTCGATATCCATGACCTTGTCATGTTCGGCCAACATGGCAATCATGGCATCAATCACCTCTTCCTTGGAACCGGACTCAAGGTTCAGGGTGATACACTTTTCTGTGAGAAGGGCTTCGATATTCATGGTCAATGACAGGCTTACGATGAGACCGCCGGGTCCGAAACTTCAAAAACGGAATTCAATATAAGAAAAACATTTCGTTCGGGGCGACCACGGCCGACCCTCAACTGAGGGTAACCAGAAAATAGATCAGGGGTGCGATAAACATGATGGTGTCGAAACGGTCAAGCACTCCTCCGTGCCCGGGAATGAGGCCTGAAGAGTCCTTGACTCCGGCGTCACGCTTGAACATCGACTCCATCAGGTCGCCGGCAGGACTGACTGCGCCTATGAACAGTCCTATTATGGCCGCATTGAGAATCGGCTGGTGGGTGACAAACGAGGAACATGCCCATGCCGCCAAGATGCTGCCTGCGATCCCGGAAAAATAGCCCTCCCAGGTCTTCTTCGGGCTCAACCGGGGAAACAGCTTCCGCTTGATGAATTTTCCGCCGAAAGTGCTTCCACCGAAATAGGCGAAAATGTCCGCAGCCCAGACACAGAAAAACATCAGGAGGACGGGAGATGCGCCTGCCATGGTTCCGGGGCTTCCAGGCGCCGATCCGAAAAGGCGCAACCGGAGCAGGGCGCCGAAGGTCAGGTTCACATACATGAGCCCGACAAGCGTTGTGCCGATATTCAAAAACTGCGAGCCCTGCTGGCGCCAGAGTTCCAGCACATACAGGAACATGATGACGACCAGAAACGCTTCCCAGTAATCGAGGAACCGGAAATAAAAATTGAGCTGGATGAAAGCCGTCATGGGCAGGAGCAGCAGGATCGAAGGCGGATGTGCACGATGCTCGGCAAGCCGCCAGAACTCGAAGGTTGCCGTGAGGCTGAGCACGAGCACCATCACGAGGAAATAGAGTCCACCCGTCATATTGAGCCAAAGGAGCAGTGGAATACCCACAAGGGCGACGGCCACCCTCTTGAAAAGATTGCTTTGCATCAAAGAAGACATGTCAGAACTGCCGGTCAGGGATTGTGTATGCCGCCTTTTCCGGAAAACGCCGGATCAGCAGGAAAAAAATAACCAGTGAAAAAAGCACAAAAAGCCACCACTGCCATTTAACTAAAAGTCCGACAGAAGCATCCCCGGCACCCGCAAGGCCAGGCAACCCTTCTGCCTTGAGCAACACCAGCGCCATCAGGTTGTTGGTTCCGTGGGCAACTGCAGGTACGGAAAGGTCACCAGATTTTACGTAAATATACCCAATATACCAGCCAAGCAAAGTCAGCGGCACAAGATTGAACCACTCCATGTGGAACAGCGCGAACACGAACCCCGTGATCAGGAACGCTTTATTGGGCGTCAGAATCTGGGCAAAGCTTTTCTGGATAAATCCCCGGAAAAAAAGCTCTTCGCAGATAGAGGGCGTCAGGACAAGCACCGCAGCGGCAGCCAGGAATCCGCCTGGGGATGCCTCTCCGGCAATCTTTCTGAGGAACAGGTCGAGACGGGCCTGGTCACGAAGCATATCCCTGCCCGTCTCGCCAAGAAAAGGCAGAAGAAGGTTCTGCACCTCGACGATGCTGTAGAGGAACGGTTGAAGGAGCACCATGCCGGCGGCAGCCCTCAAGGCAGCCCGCAGGTTTGCGCTGTTTCCGATGCCGAGCCACGAAAGGTTGGCCCTGTCAAACAGATGGCCGCCGGAATACCTCCGTGCGAGCAGGAACACCGGCAGGGCAAGCACAACAAGCTGCCCGATGACCTGGGCCGCAAGCAGCAAAGGCAGGACAGAGCCATCAATCCAGCGGAAATCGGAGTCCATCGTGCGGCCCCTCGCGACAAGCATTGTCAGGATCGAGCCGACGAGCGGATAGGCGACCAGGATGGAAAGCAGCACCATGATGGTACCAACAAGAGCCGGACGTTTGACGTCCGGCATGTCAGGAACTGAATTCATCTGCCACGGTTAGTCGGTTTGGTGGTTGCCCCTGTCGTCGCAACATCAATGGTCAACTACAGAAGGACTGTAATTAATCTAAGCATCTGACGCATTTCCTTCCGGAAAATTGGCTCCCATTTTTACAAAAAAGCTGATTATCTTGATTTACAATGCTATCTGCATCTGGATACGCAGGCCGCAGGCTTGCATACCGGTTCCCGGCAACCGCCCGTAAACGGGCCCAATCTTGATCCTGAGTGAAAATACTTGTGACCGGCACCGCCGGGTTTATCGGATTCCATCTGGCTGAACGACTCGCCTCAAGGGGCGACGAAGTGGTCGGCCTCGACAACATAAACGACTACTACGACCAGCGGGTTAAATATGGACGACTTGAGTTCTCGGGCATCGACAGCAAAGCCGTCGAATACGGCAGGACGATACAGTCATCCAAATATCCCGGTTACCGCTTCATCAAACTGAACCTTGAAGACAGCGAGGGCATCGACAATCTTTTCCGCACCGAAAAGTTCGATGCGGTATGCAACCTCGCGGCACAGGCCGGCGTGCGCTACTCCCTGACCAACCCCGGAGCCTACATCAGTTCGAACATCGTCGGATTCGTGAACCTGCTCGAAGCATGCCGCCACCACGGAGTCGGCAACCTCTGCTACGCATCAAGCTCGTCGGTCTACGGGCTCAATGAACTCCAGCCCTTCTCCGTCCACCACAACGTCGACCACCCCGTCAGCCTCTATGCGGCCAGCAAGAAATCCAACGAGCTGATGGCCCACACCTACAGCCACCTGTTCGGCATACCGACCACAGGCCTGAGGTTCTTCACGGTCTACGGTCCCTGGGGACGGCCGGACATGGCGCTCTTCCTCTTCACCAAGGCCGCCCTTGAAGGTCGTCCGATCGACGTCTTCAACTACGGCAACATGCAGCGCGATTTCACCTATATCGACGACATCGTCGAAGGCATCGTCAGGGTAATCGACCATCCTGCCCGACCGAACCCCGACTGGTCGGCCATGGCGCCTGACCCCGGCTCATCGTCCGCCCCCTACAGGGTCTACAACATCGGCAACAACCAGCCGGTCAGGCTGATGGACTACATCGCGGCCATAGAAATAGCCCTCGGGACCACCATCGAAAAGAACATGCTGCCCATA
This sequence comes from Chlorobiaceae bacterium, assembly GCA_013334525.1. Taxonomy (GTDB): domain Bacteria; phylum Bacteroidota; class Chlorobiia; order Chlorobiales; family Chlorobiaceae; genus Chlorobaculum. The sequence continues at coordinate 14,333 of JAAXXK010000006.1, read as the reverse complement.
CAGCCCGGCGATGTACCCTCCACCTACGCAGATGTCGCCGACCTGGTCCGAGACCTCGGTTACAAGCCTGAAACCTCGGTACAGGAGGGAGTCGACCGCTTCATCGCATGGTACCGTGAATTCTTCAACGCTTAAGCAGTGACCATGAAAGATGTCAAAATAGCATTGATCGGACTGGGTTATGTCGGCCTGCCCCTCGCCGTGGAGTTCGCAAGGAAGTACCCGGTCATCGGCTTCGACATCAAGCATGAGCGCGTAAAGGAGCTTCGCGACGGCTGTGACAAGACTCTCGAAGTCGACGGGTCGAACCTCGCCTCCGTGCTTGTCGCAGGCAATCCCCACGCTTCAGGTTCCGAAACAGGACTTTTCTTCACCTCGGAGGTCAGCGACCTCGTTGACGCGAACATCTACATCGTCACCGTACCGACTCCGACAGACCGGCACCACCAGCCGGTGCTGACGCCGCTGGTCAAGGCAAGCGAAACCGTAGGCCAAGTGCTCGGCAAAGGCGACATCGTGATCTACGAATCGACCGTCTATCCCGGCGCTACCGAAGAGGACTGCGTCCCTGTGCTTGAGCGGGTCTCCGGGCTGGTGTTCAACCGCGACTTCTTCGCCGGATACTCCCCGGAACGGATCAACCCCGGCGACAAGGAGCACACCGTAACCAAAATCCGGAAGGTGACCTCTGGTTCGACACCCGAAACGGCGGCCAGGGTCGACGGGCTTTACCGCTCGATAATCACTGCCGGCACCTATATGGCCTCTTCGATCAGGGTGGCGGAAGCCGCGAAGGTCATCGAAAACTCGCAGCGGGACATCAACATAGCCTTCGTCAACGAACTGGCCATGATCTTCAACCTGATGGGAATCGACACGCACCAGGTGCTCGCCGCAGCAGGCACCAAGTGGAACTTCCTCCCCTTCAAGCCAGGCCTGGTGGGCGGCCACTGCATCGGAGTCGACCCCTATTACCTTGCCCAGAAAGCGCAGGATTATGGCTACAATCCCGAAATCATCCTCGCAGGCCGACGCCTGAACGACAACATGGGCAGATATGTCGCTTCCGAAGCGGTCAAGCTGATGATCTCCCGCGACATCAAGGTGAAAGGGGCAAGGGTACTCATGCTCGGCATCACCTTCAAGGAGAACTGCCCTGATATCCGCAACACACGGGCAGTGGACATCGTCAGGGAACTTGGCCATTACGGGGCCAGCGTCGATATCTACGACCCATGGGTCAATCCCGGAGAGGTTCGGCAGGAGTACGGGGTCGAGTGCATCGAATCACCCGTCGAGGGGACCTACGAAGCCGTTATCCTCGCTGTTGCGCACAAGGCGTTCGCCGGATTGAAAATCCGCTCGTTCTGCTCCACCCCGAACGGCATCGTCTACGATGTCAAGGGGGTGCTGGAGACCGGGGATTTCGACGGCAGGCTGTAGCATGAAGATCCTTTTCATCAATTCGGCGCGTGAGTGGGGCGGCACGGAAAAATGGACACGCATGGCCGCCGGGGCGCTCTCGGAAGAGCATGAAGTATCCCTGGTCTACAGGAGGGAGGTCGTCGGGAAGAACTTCGACCTGCCGAAGTTCCGCCTGCCCTGCCTGAGCCATGTCGATCTTTTCACACTCTTCAGGATGGTCTCCATCATCAGGAAAACCGGTATCGATGTCATCATCCCGACCAAACGGAAAGACTATCTCCTTGGCGGCCTTGCAGGCAGGATCACCGGCACGCCGGTCATCATCCGGCTCGGCGCCGACCGGCGCCTGAAGTGGCCGTGGCAGCGCTTCATGTACCACACGCTCAGCAGCGGCATCATCGTCAACGCAGGCAAAATCAGGAAAACCCTGCTCGAAACAGGCTACATCCCGTCGGAAAAGATCAGGGTCATCTACAACGGACTCGACACAAAGGAGATCGACCGGCTCTGTGCAGAGAAAACCGTACAGAAACCCTTCCCGGTCACCATAACCGGACTCGGACGGCTGACCTGGAACAAGGGATACGACTTCCTCATCCGCGGCTTTGCCCGGTTCGTCAAGGAGAGCGGCGACCGTGAGGCCGGACTTGTCATCATCGGGGAGGGCGCGCAAAAAGAGGCCTTCATGCAACTGGCCGGGCAGCTCGGAATCGGCGACAGGGTGATCTTTCCCGGCTTCCAGTCCAACCCCTATCCCTGGCTTGCCGTCAGCGACATTTTCGCCGTTACCTCGACCAACGAAGGGCTGCCCAACGCGCTGCTCGAAGCCATGTACCTCGGAAACGCCCCTTTAAGCACAAGGGCCGGCGGTGCCGACGAGGCAATCGATCACGGCGACAACGGCTTCATGCTCGATTACGGCGATGTAGAAGCCCTGACGGCGACACTGAAATCGCTTTGCGGCTCGGCTGAACTGCGCCGGAATTTATCGGCAAAAGCGAGAGAGCGGATTGTCGAACGATTCTCGATGGAACGGATGAAAAATGAGGTCGCCATGTTCTGCAGGCAGCAGTCGAAGAGATGACGAAAGTGGTTATTTTGTAACTTTCCTTCAATAAAAGCCCATGCCGCAAGCCCCCTGGCAAGTGGAAAAAGCGCACCGATCATTCCTGCATGAATTTTCTCTTCCTTAATTCCGCCAGCAGTGGATGGGGCGGAAACGAAAAATCGGTCATACTTGCCGCAGAAGCCCTCTCCGGCAGGCACCATGTCGTTTTCGCCTACCGCAGGAATGAGATCGGCGACCACACCGACCTGCTGAAATACCGGCTCCCCTTCATTTTCGAAGGCGATCTCTACACCATAGCAAAGCTTGTGGAGATCGTCAAAAAACACAGTATCGACGTGATTGTCCCCTCCAAGCGGAAGGAGTATGCGATCGCGGGCATCGTGAGCCGGATCTGCGGCATCAGGAACGTACTCTGGCTGGGCGCCCTGCGCACCCCGAAGAACACCCTGGCGGGCAGGCTGGTCTACCGCACCCTGGCCGACGGCATCATTGTAAACGCACGGCAGATCAAGGAGGGGCTGCTCAAGTCGGGGTTCATTCCTGCCGACAGGATACGGGTCATCTACAACGGCATCGACACAAGGGAACTGGACAGGGTCGCACCGGAAAAAACGCGCAATACCGGCAGGAAAATGGTCATCACGGCTATGGGTCGTCTTGACAAAAACAAAAGCCACGACCTGTTGATTCGAGGATTTGCACGATTCCTCGCCATGATGCCGGCCATCGAAGCCACGCTCCAGATCCTCGGGGAGGGCGCTGAACGGGCAAACCTCGAGCAGCTCATCAGGAAACTGAAACTCGACGGCAAGGTCGTGCTTCGCGGCTTTATCGACAACCCCTACCCTGAGCTTGCAGGAAGCGACGTATTCGCCATGACCTCAGTCAGCGAAGGGCTTTCCATCGCTTTGCTGGAGGCCATGTACCTCGGAAACGCCCCGGTAAGCACGCTGGCCGGCGGCGGAGTCACGGAGATCATCACCGATTCGGTTAACGGACGCCTGGTCGGCTACGGTGACGAAAACGCCCTTGCTGACATCTTCCTGAAATTCTACCTTGAACCTGACTACCGTCGACAGATCAGCGAAGCTGCTCGTCTTAGCGTCGCTGAAAAGTATTCGGCAGCGTGCATCGAGCAGCAAATGGTTACCTTCTGCCGACAGACAATCGCAAAACAGCCAAGATGAACATTCTCTTCATCAACTCCATCGGCCGTAACAAATTCGGCGGAGGAGAAAAATGGATGGTAAACGCCGCAAAAGGGCTCACCGAAAGAGGCCATTCGGTAGTGCTCGCCAGCAAGAAAAACTCCAAGATCCTGGAGTACGCCACTGCTCGCGGTGTGCGTACCGGGGTTTTTGAAATCCGCGGAGACCTCAGTCCGTTGACGACGCTGAAAATCGCCGCATGGATGAAGCGCAACGACACCGACATACTCATCTGCAACCTGAACAAGGATGTCCGGGTCGCGGGCCTTGCCGCTCGCCTTATCGGCAAACCCCTGGTGCTTGCCCGTCACGGCATGCTGCTCTGCAGCCGCAAATGGAAGCACAAACTGACGCTCACCAACCTCACCGACGGCATCATCACCAACAGCAGGACCATAAAGGAGGCCTATGCCGGCTACGGATGGTTCGACAGCGACTTCGTCAAGGTGATCTACAACGGGCTCATCATTCCGGAGAGTGTCACCGCCTGGGACTTCGCCTCCCGATTCCCCGGTAAAAAGATCATCTACAGCGCCGGCCGCCTCTCCGAGCAGAAAGGGTTCGGCTACCTCATTGAGGCCGCAGCCATCCTCAGGAGAAAGCGAAGCGACCTGTTGTTCGCCGTATCGGGAGAAGGAAAACTCGAAGAAGAGCTGAAAGCAAAGGTCCGGGCGCTCGGCCTTGAAGACTCATTCGTGCTGCTCGGCTTCGCTTCAGATATCTACCCTTACCTCAAGGGGTGTGACCTTTTCGTGCTCGCCTCCCTCTTTGAAGGCATGCCCAACGTAGTGATGGAAGCCATGGCCATGCAGAAACCGGTCATCGCGACCGACGTCAACGGCGCCCGGGAACTGATGGGTGCAACCTCCCGGAGCCTCGACTGCGCCACAGGCATCATCATACCGCCGAAAGATCCGCAAGCCATCGCCGATGCCGTCGAAAAGATCATCGACAACCCCGAAGCCCTTGCCGCATTCGGCAAGGCCGGACATGAGCGGGTAAGCCGCGAGTTCACCATGCCGGCCATGGTCGACAACCTCGAACGGTACCTGCAGCAGAAACTCAGGGAAAAAAAGCTGCATAAATGAAACCAAGGAAAAAGAAAATACGGCAGTTCCGGCAGGCTTTTGCCCGAACGCTGCAGTACATCGGAAAACACAGGAAGCAGCTGCCGGAATTTCAGGGGCCGCTCCGCGAAGTGGTTATTCTTGCCCGTGAACGATATGGCGACGCCATAATGCTCACCCCTCTGGTCGGAGGGCTGAGGAAGCGCTACCCTGAGGTTTCGATAACTGTTATCGCTTTCAGCAAGATCATTTACGACTTCTTCAGCGCCGATCCCAATGTGACCGCTGTATACAATGCAAAGAAGTACGAGTTCCGCTACTTCCGGGAAGTCCTGTTGAAACGGTTCGACATTCTGTTCAACACGAAGGATCACCCCTC
>JAAXXK010000006.1:0-9085 GCA_013334525.1 Chlorobiaceae bacterium | reverse complement strand
CTTGCCGACCGCTGCCAGTTCGGCCCTTTGAGCCGCGTGCAGAAGGTCATCGTTTCCCCGTCTCCGGATGTGGCCGATATCGAGAACAATACCATCGCCGAAGCGCTCCGTCAGATGCTCAAGGCCCTGCCCTGAACGGAAGGAGTCAAAAGCCCAAACTGAACTGAAAAAAAACGGTTACTCTCTCTCTCCCTTTTATCGATATTGAAAGCCAACAATGAATTTACAGCCCAGATGACCATTCAAATCTTCCTCATACCTGTTCTTTCCATTGCAGGGGGACTGCTGGCCAGATATCGCATTAAGCGCAACAGGGCAAAACGCCTCCGGCGGAACAGCGAGATATGGTCCATCGGCCTCTACGAAGGGCCCGACCCCGTCACGCTCGCCCCTGCCGCAGACATCGTAAACCCTATTCTCACCGCCGCGGATGTAACGGATATCAAAGCAAGGTTCATTGCGGATCCTTTCATGATCACCCGCAACGGAGAGTTCCACCTGTTCTTTGAGGCACTGAACGAAAAAAGAAATGCAGGTGAAATCGGTTTTGCGAAAAGCCGCGACCTCAAAACATGGCATTACGGAAGCATCGTGCTGAAAGAGAGGTTCCATCTCTCCTACCCCTACGTTTTCGAACATGAAGGAGAGATCTACATGATTCCCGAATGCGCCAAATCGAACGCAGTTCGCCTCTACCGGGCAACATCGTTTCCCTCTCAATGGAGATATGAAACCTCTCTGATCAAGGGCAGAAAACGCCACTCTCCGCTCTTCGACCCTTCGATTGTCCGCCATAACGGCCACTGGTACCTGTTCAGCTATGCCCGCAAGCTCAACAACCTTCACCTGTTCACCTCTGCCGAACTCAAAGGCCCGTGGAAAGAGCATCCGGCAAGCCCCGTCGTCAAGGGAAGCCCGTCATTTGCAAGGCCTGGGGGAAGGGTGGTCAGCCATGAGGGCCACCTCTACCGGTTCGCTCAGGACGGAATCCCGCGCTACGGCAGCAAAGCCTGGGCGTTCATGATCACGGAGCTCACCCCTGACAATTACCATGAAGAGCCTTGCCCTGGAGGGCCGGTCATTGCCGAAGGCCGGGAAAACTGGCACAACGCAGGGATGCACACTGTCGATGCACACAGAATGGAGGACGGACGATGGATCGCATTCGTCGACGGGCTGAAAGACTCCAGGATATAGAGTTGGAATCCGACAGCCTCATGAGGGCAAATGGGTGCCCCGATCCGCGAGCCGTCAACAAATCGAGTTTCGGATTATTGCGTTATATTGAAGTCCATTGAAAAACCGGAATTTATCGACCTGTAGGCTTACATGAAGTTACTGATAAGAATACTGCGCTATCTGGCTCCGTCGAAAGGAAAAATCGTGCTGGTCGTGTTCGTAAGCATGATCACCTCCCTTTTCAGCGTCGTATCGATCTACTCCATACTCCCCCTCCTGAACGAAGTCTTTTCAACCTCCCAAACGACCCAATCGGCCGCTCCACCGGCATCGCCTGCCAAACCGGCCGCGACGGTTACCGCCGATACAACGCCTCAGGCTTCACCGCCCGCACAAAGTGCAGCAGAAAAACCGGCGGTTGTTAAATCGGTAAAGCTCAAAGACACGGAACGCCTGAAACAGTGGGCGCTCGAGAAATTCCAGCAGATGTTCAGCGCCCCCACCCGGGAGCTGACGCTTCTCAAGATCTGCATATTCCTTATATCGGCGTTCGGCCTGAAGAACCTGTTCGTTTACATCAACCAGCAGATCATTTTCAGGATACAGACCAAAACCGCGAAAAAACTTCGCGACGACGTGTTTCGCAGCATCATCGAAATGCAACTCGAGTACTTCAACAAGAACCGTGTCGGCAACTTGATGAACTACGTATACAACGATGTCGAAAACGTCAACAACAGCATCAGTTCAACCTTCGTCAACTTCCTGCAGAACCCGTTCTCGATATTTGTCTATGCGGCCGTCCTGCTTGCCCTGAGCTGGCAGTTGACGCTCTTTGCCGGACTGACCTCGCTGACCATCCTGGTCATCATCCGCAGGATCGGCAAAAACCTCAAGGGCATGGCGCTCAGCTTCCAGACCAGGATGGGCGACATGAACTCCGTGCTGCAGGAAAAGTTCAACGGCATCAAGGTCATCAAATCCACAGCCTTCGAAGATATCGAACTCGACAGGTTCAAGACCTTCACCAGAGACTTCCGGAAACTCGGCATCAGGATCGCCCAGCTCAGGAGCCTGATCAGCCCCCTCAACGAGACGATGCTTATCGCGGCCATCGCCATGGTGCTTTGGTTCGGGGGACTGCAGGTGTTTCATGGCGTCATGACCGCCAACGAACTCCTGGTCTTCTCGTTCACCCTCTATTCGACCATGGGGCCGATCAAATCGCTCGGCGACGCGAACACATCCATGCAGATGGGACTCATTTCGGTCGAACGGTTATTTGAGGTACTCGACACCAAACCGGCCATCATCAATGGGACCCGCAGCATCACTGATTTCTCCAGGACCATCAGGTTTGAGGATGTCTCATTCAAGTACAACAAGGAGCAACCCGATGCTCCCAATGTGCTCGATCACGTATCGTTCGAGATCAAAAAAGGGGAGATGGTGGCGCTCATAGGCCAATCAGGATCCGGCAAATCCACCGCGGTCGACCTGCTGATGCGCTTTTACGACGTTGATTCAGGAAGAATCACCATCGACGATATCGACATCCGGGAATTCGACTACAAACAGCTCAGGAAAATGATCGGCGTCGTCAGCCAGGAGGTGATCCTCTTCAACGACTCCATCGAACAGAACATCGCATACGGCGTGCATGAAGAGATCGACAGGACCCGCATCGAACAGGCTGCGCGCCTGGCAAACGCCCACAATTTCATCATGGAAAAACCCCAGCAGTACGACACCATGATCGGCGACAGGGGTATCCAGCTCTCCGGGGGGCAACGCCAGCGCCTGGCAATCGCCAGGGCCATGGTCAAAAACCCTGAACTCCTTATATTCGACGAAGCAACCAGCGCACTTGACAACGAGTCTGAAAAGGTGGTGCAGCAGGCCATCGACCATGCAATGGAAAACCGGACCGCGCTTGTGGTCGCCCACCGTCTGTCGACCATAAAAAACGCCGACAAGATTATCGTGATGGAAAGAGGAAAAGTGGTCGAATCAGGAAACCATCATGAGCTGATCGCCGCTGGCGGGATCTACAAAATGCTCTACGACATCCAGTTCGTCGTCAAACCTGCTTCGCAGGAAGAGGTCGCGACCGCCTGACGGGGAGCCATCTCCGTCACAATCGATCATGCAGGATGCCGGCAATCTTTGCCTGTATGATCTTTCGATCGTACTCGCCGCTGAACAGCCTGAAACTCTCTTCACCCATGGCACAACGCAATTCCGGGTACGTTATGAGGCTCTCGAAAGCCCTGAACCACTCTTCAGGAGTCGAAACCAGATAACCGCTCTTACCATGTCGGACGGCATCAAGGTTTGCCCCAACTGCCGAAGCGATGACCGGTTTGCCGTATGACATGTATTGAAGCAGCTTGAACGCACATTTCCCTCGACTCCACTGGTCATCGGTCAAAGGCATGATGCCGATGTCGAGGGAGCGCAACCACGGCTCCTGACTCTCTTTGGACCAGGGTACAAACTCCCACTTCGTTTTCAGTCCAGTTGGAGGCTCACCGCTCATCAGGCTGAAAACCACATCGGGATATCGCTCCTGGACCTGCACTGCGGCCTGGTCTGCAAGTTCCAGATAAAGCATGTTGCTGCTGACACCTATCCACCCGATCCTTATTGGGACCAATGGATCGCGGGGCTGCGGATTCCATAACGGCATCTCAAGCGCGGTCGGCACAAGCTCTACATCCGACGCATTGTGCCTGCGGGAGTACTCAACCAGTTCAGGGCTGCCGGCAAACACGAGGCAGGATTTCTCCAGCACGTGATGGAGACGTTTGACCGTCTGCCTTGATCCGGCATGTGACGGCTTGACATGACCCGACGTATGGCTGCCGGTGGAGTAGATGGCATCATCGAAGTCGTAGATGAGCCGCGACCGGGAAGCGATAATATTGATGAAAATGGGCGAAAGGACCTTCTTCTGCAGCCAGACGTAGTCATACCGACCGGCACTCAAGGCCAGTTTCAGCTTGTCGGGATAACCCTTCCCAGACAGCGAGACCAGATCGACTTCGATATCATACTCTTTCCAGAAAGGAGTGAACTGCTCTACCCGATACCGATAACTCGCAAGGCTAGTGGAAGCGTGCAGACAAAGAATCTTGATCATGATGGCGAAGCGTCTCTATGTTTCTCGACAGCGACAAGGCAAAACAGATACCTGCGAATCGACTTGATCAACGGTATGGACAACGTTTTAAACTCCCAGATCAATAAAGAAGCACCGGCACTTTTCAGCTGTGGAACACTGCCGGTCTTCATCGCCATTGCCATTGCCTTGCCCACATGCTTTCGGAAAAGCCTGTAACGTCCGGGCTTGTAGAGAAGGTTCCCTGCCCGGTTCATCGAAGTAAGAAGCCCGCAAAGATAAAACAGTTTCCTTGATGGGATGTCTCTGATTGCCGGCAGATTCTTCCTGTAGACCCTGCACATGGAACGCTGCATGGAAGCGACATTGCCTGATTCGTTACTTGCGTGGATCCGCCAGACAGATCGCGAATGGTCATCAAAGAAAACCGGATATCCGGCAATGGCGATGCGCAAATACATATCCCAATCATCATGCGGCTGGACACGGGTATCAAAACCGCCAAGAGTGCCGAAGATACTTCTGTGTATCAGCGGTGAAGAAGAATGAATGAAATTATCGGTAACCAGCCCCCTGAGTACATTGCCGTCGCGCAACTTTATGCTGAACGTTTTTTCAGCTTCCGAACTCCTTTTCCTGTCAATAGAGCCCGATTCATCGATAATATCCACCGGTGCGACTACCATACACGCCATCCCGGTGGATGGAATACGCGCAAGCAGTTCAGCGATCTTTTCCGGATACCAGTAATCGTCCTGGTCAAGAAAAGCCACATAATCACCCATACACCTCTCAATGGCATAATTTCGTGCATCCGCAACGCCGCCGTTGTTTTTCGTATAGAGCTTGATCCTGTCATCTCCGGGCAAAACAGATTCGATCACCGACATCTCACCACCGTCATTGACAAGCACGAGCTCCAGTACAGGGTAACTCTGACTCAGTACGGACTCTATCGCCAGCTTAAGGAAACATGGATCGGGATTATACAGGGCTATGACAGCCGATATGGTGGTTGAAGGAGGCATATGGTAACTATTCACAAAAGATCAGGAGTGCTTTTGTCTTATAAATGGATTGCATATCGTTTATTTATCCTGACACACTGCTTCGACGACCTATTAAATATTAACGGCATTCCCGAATACACCTCTCTTATAATCCAACCATGCCCTTATCGCATAATATATATATACTCTTCTTTCTGAACTGTACTTCATGCCTCTGATAAATTCCCTTCGGACTTCCCTGTTGTGTTTTTTGATAAACAAAGAATAGTATTGGCTGTATTTATCAGAGAGGTAGAAACTGTTTCTGATCATAAAGTATAACCTTTTTGGAGAATGGAACTCTCTCTTCTTTTTCCACCTCAAAAAACCAACGACTTTTGCAACACCGATCTCATGGTTCAGAAAACAGTTGGAAGCCTGCAATATTTTGTATCCATTCATACGAGTGCGAAGACAATACTCGTGATCAACCGAGTCTATAAATAACTTCTCATCAAACATTCCTGTCTTTGTTGCTATATCAATATTCAGCAGATTTCCGGAAGTCCACACAATATCTTTTTCTTTATAAATACATGGCGAATCATCAATATCTGTCTGCCTGTGCATAGGCGATAATATTGCGGTTATATGATAATCTATTAAATGAATGGAATCAAAATATTTTTTTATCTGATTATCGTTAAAATAACTATCCTGGTCCATGGTGAGAAGCCAAAGATACCCATTCTCTCTCGCCTTCTCTATTCCCATATTTAAAGCTGACGACAATCCAATATTTTTGCCTGTAGAAATATATTGAATGTTCGGAATGGCTTCTTTGATCATGCCGTGAAACTGCTCATCATAATCAGGCGTATTATCAACGACATACAAGACACCGACATAGGCAGAATATGTCTTGATATTCTTTATATACTTTTCCTGCGGCTTGAACAATGTAACAACAGCCGCCACCTGTCTACTCAAATCGACACAATCACAATCAGTAGAGCTCATCAATCAGTTCATTATTATTGTAACAGGAAACAGGGTGCTATCCATTATAATTCAACAACCATAAAATACCAATGATATTGATGACCACAAGCATTCTCGACAATCAATTAACTGTTCTCGGCGGCCATGCATATGAGAAATGCATATTTCTGTCCGTAAGATTAGGGCTGTATGCTGGATCATTTTTCAATATTTTTCCCCAATGCTTTTTCATATACAATGACTCATTATTCAACCTGTCCACCTCTTCCGGATAGATCTCCCTTCCTCGTGATGCCGACTCATGGTGATAAAGTTCCGCATAAGGAGTCCATACGTTCCGGTATCCTTTCGCCAATATTTTCAGGCAAAAGTCTACATCGTTGTAGGCAACACCGAGTTCATCCTCGTTTAAACCACCAACTTCCTCATACAGGAGCCTGCTTACCATAAGACAGGCGCCTGTTACCGCGGAATAACTTTGCTGCAGCACAGCCCTGCCGAAATAACCGCCATATCCTTTTGGCAGTTTATGATGTGCATTATTGGCTATTCCACCTATTCCAAGAATAACCCCGGCATGCTGGAGAGTATCATCGGGATACCATAGCCTTGCCCCCACGGCGCCGACTTTATCCTGTATTGCATGGCTGAGCATTTCTGTCAACCAATCGCCATCTATAACTTCAACGTCATTATTCAATAAACAGACATAATCCGATTTTGACCTGCCTACCGCATAGTTATTAAGTTTTGAAAAATTAAACGGCTCGGCCCGGCGAACCACATTAATTCGGTCATCGTGCTTCAGGTTTTCAAAGAGTTCAAATGTTCCAGGCTCAAGCGAACCGTTATCAACAATAGTTATGCAGTAATTATCATATCGCGTTTTTTTCAAAACAGAATAAATACACATCGACAGTAAATCGGCACGATCCCGAGTCAGGACTACGATCTCTATCGATGGATGTTTATCTTTAAGCAGATACCTTACCCGGCAGGCTCCCCGGGCTTCAGGTGCAGGTTCTACCTTTGCAGATACTCCCATGTTGCATAAATGGTCACCTATGGCCCGCCTTGCGGCAAGATAGGCATAAGGCTTTGACCGGACATTTGTTGAGGTGCTGTTCTCATGCATTCGCCAATGATAGAGCACCCTGGGGATATGCCTTATCTGCTTTTCGTCTATTCTTTCAATACAGCGCAACGCCAGATCATAATCCTGGGACCCTTCAAGACCAATCCTGAACCCCCCAACTTCATCGACGATTTTCCTGCTATAAACACCAAGATGGCTTATAAGATTATGTGATAAAAACAGATCATAATTGAAAGCGCACTTGAAATATGGGCCACATCTTTTCCCATCAACGCCGATTTTGTCTTCATCTGAATATATAATGGCACTTTCCGGATATTCCAGGATCTCTTTGGCAACATAATATAAAGCCATCGGATGAATACAATCGTCCTGATCAAGCAGGACAATATACTGGCCAGTTGCAATACTGATGGCCGAGTTGCTGGCAGCTGATATATGACCGTTCTCTGATCTTAATAAGTATTTGATCCTGTCGTCTTTTTTCGCATAACCCTCAATAACCTTAATACATGCCTCTTTATCGGATTTATCATCCGCTATGCAAAGCTCCCAGTTCTTGTAAACCTGACCGACAACTGACTGAATCGCTTGCTCAAGGTATCCTATTTGAGGATTGTATACGGGCATGATAATTGACAACAATGGCCCATTCTCAATTTCAGGCATGTTGGCATAATCATTTCGGTCATATAAACCTATCCATTTCTCATAATTATTGTCAGCTTTGCTGCCAAAGCCACTATCATGATATGCACCGTTACTCCTTCCGTTGATAACATCCTTGGCCATCCTCATGCGCTTCCTTAATGACCTGGATAATTTGCGGATAGGCTTGGTTATTTTCCAGCTGCTTGACCCGATTATTTTTTGAAGTTCTTTGTCTTTTTTATTCAACAATGCCATCAGGCTGGCAATATTCGACTCGTTTTTTCTTATGCATTCACGTAGCTGGTGTATTTGTCCGCTTCTGTCACAAGAGATCTCCTCTGTCTGTTGATAGGTACAACGTTCAACATCTCCCCCTCCTGATGAATATTCCACCATCCCCAGGAGCGAATTACCAATCCGCTCTTTTTTCATCACGCTGGTGGATAAGGACTTGATACGAGGTACCACAGCAGCCTTTGAACCAGCGACAACCCGTTCCCTTAACGTATTTGAAGATGGCGCCTGTTTGCGAATAATACATAATGAGTTGTAGAATTCAACCGAATGAATCGTACTCAGGATAGCATCATCTACAAATTCGCCATATCTTTCAGAAAACCCCTTGACCAGATCAGACGGTCCCTTATCTATCCCCCAATGTTCATGGTTAATGATATCAACCATTTTCTTGAAATACCCGATTGAAGAATAGGGATCATGAAGGCCGCCCTCATACTCTTCCCAATAGCTGCACATCAGGTCTTCAGCTATATATATGCCGCCAACGTTCAAATACTCGTAATACCTGCAAAAAGAGCGCACTATATCACCAGACATATGCGACCCATCATCAATGATGATATCATATTGGTCGGAATAGGACAACACTTTTTGTTCAGCTTCGTCACTATTCGCGTCTCCGACGATAACCTTGATCCTTTCGTCATCATACCTTAATTTTTCACAAGCCTTGTTTATATCGCATCCAACAAATAATTTTCCATTCCTGAAATACTTTGACCATAGTTCCAGTGAACCGCCGTTCTG
>JAAXXK010000050.1:12086-18165 GCA_013334525.1 Chlorobiaceae bacterium | reverse complement strand
TACATCCTTCATTCGGAATCGGCCGATCGGTACTATATCGGCATATCATCCGATCCGGAGCGTCGTCGGCATTTTCACAACACGATCGAAAAGGGCTTTACTTCACGTTATCGCCCATGGTCGCTGGTTTATGTGAAGGAGTATTCCTCCAAAACCGATGCCCATGCTGCTGAATCCAAAGTCAAAAACTGGAAGAGCCGAAAGATGATCGAGCGATTGATTGCCGGTGAGCTTTGGATTTTTTTAATTTATTTTCCCCCTCTCGGAACAATCGGCCATGTGGCTGGGTTGACAATGGAGTTGCAGGCAGTTCAGAAATTATTATATTAAAGCAAAGTAAATACAACAGCCTTGACCGTTACGGAACCTTGTATGAACGCTACTCGCAACATGCTTCTTCTTCTAAACCTAAAGCTGTCAGGCTCGTGGGCACTGAGGGAAGGCGCGTTTCGGTTCATTCCGTAAATAGTCAGGAACACTGTTTCAAGGCCGCCAACCACTCAGGTTAGGTGGCTTTTTTCGTTTAACAGGATGGATATCACAGAGCAAAAGGAGATTCAGTCATCATGAAAGGAATGAATTATCAGAAGTATGCAGCCTATCCTGTCGTCGATATCTCGACCAGGACCTGGCCCGACCGTACCATCACCAAAGCCCCGGTCTGGTGCAGCGTTGACCTTCGCGACGGCAACCAGGCGCTGCCCATACCCATGAGCGTCGATGAAAAGATTGCCATGTTCAAGCTGCTCGTCTCCATTGGATTCAAGGAGATCGAGATAGGCTTTCCATCGGCTTCAGCCACCGAGTTCGCCTTTGTGCGCAAGCTGGTGGATGAGAACCTGATCCCCGACGACGTCACCATCCAGGCTTTGACCCAGGCGCGGGAACATTTGATCCGAAGGACCTTCGAGTCGATCAAGGGGGCAAAAAATGCTATCGTGCATCTGTATAACTCGACATCGCGCCAGCAGCGCGACATCGTGTTCCGCATGGGCAAGGAGGAGATCCGCTCAATCGCCATTGCCGGAACCCGCCTGGTCAGGGAGCTGAAGGAGGCAAGCGGCAATCCCGGTATCCGCCTGGAATACAGTCCCGAAAGCTTCACCGGCACCGAGCTTGAGTACGCGCTCGAAGTCTGCCACGCGGTCATGGAGGAGTGGGGCGCTTCGGCAACGAACAAGGTGATCCTGAACCTTCCCTCGACGGTCGAGCTCTCTACGCCCAACATTTACGCCGACAGGATCGAGTGGTTCTGCCGGAACCTCAGGGACCGGGAGGCCGCAATCATCAGCGTTCATGCGCATAACGACAGGGGAACGGCCGTGGCGACTGCCGAACTTGCCGTCATGGCAGGTGCGGACCGGGTTGAAGGCGCGCTGTTCGGCAACGGCGAACGGTGCGGCAACATGGATATCGTGACCATCGCGCTCAACCTCCTGACGCAGGGGGTCGATCCCAAACTTGATTTTTCCGATCTGCCTGCAATCCGGGATATGTATCGTCGTTGCACCCGCATGGACATCCATGCACGTCACCCCTATGCGGGCGAATTGGTCTATACGGCCTTTTCCGGTTCGCACCAGGATGCCATCAGCAAGGGGATGAAGGCTCATACGAAGTCGGCCGAGGGGATATGGAACGTACCTTACCTGCCCATCGATCCCCAGGATGTCGGATGTACCTACGAGGCTATCGTCCGGATCAACAGCCAGTCAGGCAAGGGTGGAATCGCCTATGTGCTCGACAAGGAGTATGGCATCCAGATCCCGAAATGGATGCAGCCCGACTTTGGCCTGGCCGTTCAGGATGTGACCGACCGGACCGGCGAAGAGCTCTCGCCCGAACAGATCCATGATCTTTTCCAGAAAGAGTACATCGGTGCCAAAGAGCCCTACCTGCTCAGGAAATGCCATATAAGCTGGGATGAAGAGGATCCGGAGTCAAACGACGAGGTCGCCACGATCATCAACTGTTCCATCCAGGGACCGGAGGGTGATCTCTCCTTCAAGGCAAGGGGCAATGGTCCTCTCGACGCCTTCGTGCGCGGCATGTCGAGCCAGACCGGCCTCGATTTCCATGTTGACGAATATGTGGAGCACTCCATCGGCCACAGCTCAGATGCGCAGGCCATCGCCTATATCAGGATATCCTGTGCTGACGGGCGCCTTTCGTGCGGATCGGGCATCGATTCGAACATCAGCCTCGCCTCCATCAAGGCGATCGTCAGCGCACTGAACCGCCTGCGCTGATCACGGACAAATGCCGGACGGGCTTCCGCATGCCACGGGAGCCCGTTCAAAGCATCTGTCGTACGCATTCCGGTTTTTCTCCTTTTCTCCCACCTTTTTATTATGGTATTTCGTTTCACTATTATGTAATACCCTATCTGTTTTTCAAACGAACCGGGGACTCAGAAATGGACACGGCTTCTGGCAGTAAGGTGATTTCCCCCATTGTTTCTTTCCGCATCCTGAACGCTCTTCTGCTGTTGCTCATCATGATCAATCTTCAGGGATGCTCCCGCGTACCCACATCCCGGAAGATTCAGGTCGTCGCTTCGATCGAACCGCTCGCCTATTTCGTCGATCGGGTAGGAGGAGACCGGGTTTCGGTATCGGTCATGGTGCCTCCCGGCGGCAATCCCCACAGCTATGAGCCGACTCCGAAGCAGATGGAGCGTCTTGGCCGGGCCGCCCTCTTTGTGAAGGCCGGATCGGGGGTCGAGTTCGAGCTCGACTGGATGCACCGATTCCTCGATCTCAACAGAACCCTTGCGGTCTGCGATGCTTCCACAGGAGCTCCTCTTATACCTATGACCATATCGGAGGAAGAGCACGAAGAGCCTTCCGGAACCGGGTCGCATCGCCATGGCCAGGACGATCCGCACTTCTGGCTCACTCCCAGGAACGCACGAACGATCGCAGCCAATGTGGAGCGCTCACTTTCCACAGTCGATCCTGTGAACCGGACATACTACGCGGCCAACCGGGCAGTGCTCGACAAAGAGCTTCAGGAGCTCGACGCCGAGATCCGGGAACGGCTGTCCGGATTGAAAAACCGGCATTTCCTCGTTTTTCATCCCGCCTGGGGTTATTATGCCGGAGAGTACGGCCTCGAACAGATCGCAGCCGAAGCTGAAGGCAAGACACTGACCCCGGTTCAGATGACAAAGGTAATCGAAAAGGCAAGGGCCGAACGGATAAGGGTGGTGTTCGTATCTCCCCAGTTCAGCACTACCCAGGCGGAGGCCATAGCCAGGGACATCGGGGGTGTGACCGTCATGGTCGATCCGCTCTCACGCGACTACCAGCAGAACCTCCGCAAGGCTACGACGGCTTTCGTCAGGAGCATGCGATGAGCGAACCGGTAATTTTTTGTGACCGCCTCTTCGTCGATCTCGGGGGCATGACCGTACTTCAGGGCCTCTCCATTTCGGTGTATAATGGGGATTTCCTTGCCGTACTCGGTCCGAACGGTGGTGGAAAAACAACCCTGCTGAGAGTCATTCTCGGCCTTGAAAAGCCGACATCCGGAACGGTGACGGTGTTCGGTGCTCCTCCCGGGATTGCCTCACACCGGATAGGGTATGTGCCACAGCGACTATTTTTCGATCGCGAATTTCCGATCAGCGCATGGGAGGTGGTGATGATGGGGCGGCTCTCCAGAAGGAAGCTCCTGCAGAGGTACGGCAGGGCCGACAGGGAGAAGGCGACTGAAGCACTTGAAATCACCGGTGTGGCCGGTATCAGGAATCGCCGGATCGGCGCTTTGTCGGGAGGTGAGCTGCAACGGGTGCTTATCGCCCGGGCACTGGCCAGTGAACCTGAACTGCTGCTGCTCGACGAGCCGACAGCCAGCGTCGATCCCGAAATGAAGTCCACCATTTACGATCTGCTCGAACGGCTCAGGGAGCGCCACACGATCGTGCTGGTTACGCACGATACCGGTACCATCGCTCGCCATGTCTCGAGGATAGCCTGCCTGAACTGTACCCTTGAAATGCATGAAAAGGGCTCGACGCTCGGCAGAAAAACTCTTGACAGCCTCTACCGTTACCCGGTCGATGTCGTAGAGCATCTCGACGCTGGCGGCGCCAAACCAGATGAACACCACGACCATGCCTGACATCCTGCACTTCGAATTCATGCGCAATGCGCTTTTTGCGGCCATCCTGTCAAGCGTTGCCTGCGGTATCATCGGTACCTACGTTGTCGTCAGGAAGATCGGCTTCATCAGCGGCGGCATCGCCCATACAGCTTTCGGCGGTATCGGACTCGGCTACTATCTGGGGGTGAACCCGCTTGTCGGAATCATTCCGTTCAGCCTGGCGGCAGCCCTCGGGATCGGCCTGCTCACCCGCAAGGCGAAGGTCGCAGAAGATACGGCCATCGGGGCTTTCTGGGCGGCAGGTATGGCGATCGGCGTTATCCTTATCGGCCTGACGCCGGGTTATGCGCCGAACCTGTTCAGTTACCTTTTCGGCAACATCCTGACTGTTCCTTCAGCGGACCTGAAACTCATCCTGATGCTTGACCTCATGATCGCCCTCATGGTCTGGCTGTTCAGCAAGGAGTTCCTTGCCATCTCCTTCGACGAGGAGTATGCGCGTATCTCAGGACTTAAAACCGTGGCGCTCGACTTGCTCATGCTCTGCCTTATCGCCCTGACCGTCGTGATCATGGTTCGGGTCGTCGGTATCGTGATGGTCATCGCCCTGCTGACCATTCCTGCCGCTGTGGCAAGGAGCTTCAGTCGCACCCTGCACGGCATGATGGTGCTGGCGATAGCCTTTTCCGTCATGTTCAGTATCGCAGGACTCTGGTTGTCGTGGGTTTTCGACGTGGCTTCCGGAGCAACCATCATTCTTGTCGCCTCGTTTGTCTTTCTGGTCACCTCCCTCATAAAGGCCAGCAGGTTCAGGATGGCGCACTGAACGGCGTGCGTCACCGGCCCTTTTACCGCATGGCTTAAGGAACCGGTGCAGCAGGTGACGGTTGAGAGTGTTTCGATAGTTGATGTCCGGCAAGCGCCCTTCGATTTCATCGGAACAGATTCATCCCGGATTCATCATTGCTTCCACATCCGATTGATACGGTTTTATTCAAGCCCTAATGTTTTATGAACAGTGATTCATCCCCGAATTCACCGGTGCGGATTCTGTAGGCGCCGGTGATCTCCGTAACAAAGATTTTTCCATCTCCGACCTCTCCGGTATGTGCATGTTTTAAAATACAATCGATGGTTTTTTGCAGATTTATGTCGCGCACGACAATCGACAGCAACCGCCTTGATATGAGCGAGCTATCCCTTATATCTCCACGAAAGATCTCTTTTTTGAATTTTGTGTCGTTACCCTGTCCCGTAACGTCCCACCAGGTAAAGAAATCAATATCAATATCATGAAGAGATTGTTTCACCTCTTCATACTGGCTTGTCCGAATGATGGCCTCAATTTTTTTCATGGTTTTTATTTCGGTGGTTATAACAATGATTATCAGCCTTCCTGACCCTTCTGGTCGAGATAAGGTTGCTTGAGCTTTATGGTTATATATTTTAATTGTTTAACACTATTCCCTCCTGCTGAATGGCTCTTTGTTATGGAAATAATTATCAACCAAATGGATATGCTTTTCACCAATCGAACTTACCCGGAACTCTTCCTTTAAAATTCAATCCTGATTTCAGAATCGGGAAATTCAGTTCTTAGCGCCTCGAGTAAAAGGTCCTCTTGATGCGGCCCGAATTGATCAACATTTACAGGGAACACGGGGTTATCACTTCCGTAAACAAAATCGTATTTCCCATTGGCGCTATTATGCAGGTAATCGACATGCCATACATCTCTGTCCGCCCGGGTTTCCCACCTGATAAGAATCAAATCCTTTCCCATATTGCCTCCTTGTTTGATCTGTTTCGATGCGGCCGAATATGATCTTGCAACTTTCATGCCATTCGCATAGATGTTGATTTGCCAGCCCCTGGCTAGCATCAACGGAACCGGGTTGCTGCATATTTCAATGTTCAGCGGCCCTGTTCGTTGCATTATTCAATACACACAGGGAGATCGTTCGTTAGATGA
>JAAXXK010000050.1:0-11986 GCA_013334525.1 Chlorobiaceae bacterium | reverse complement strand
TCGCATAGATGTTGATTTGCCAGCCCCTGGCTAGCATCAACGGAACCGGGTTGCTGCATATTTCAATGTTCAGCGGCCCTGTTCGTTGCATTATTCAATACACACAGGGAGATCGTTCGTTAGATGATCCGGGATGGATGCCGGCATGGCCTGCGTGTTTCGATCACGGAACGCCTTCACGGAACGCCTTGAGCCAGAACCCGGCACCTTGAGGATAGTCGTCGACAACGGAATAAAGTCAACCATTATATGCGGTTAAATCAAGGGCGGCGAATGGTGTGGTTAAATCGCCAATACTGTGCCGTTGATGCCGTCTTGAACTGATTGTCAGGCTCTGTCCTTCGAATCGAACTCACGGGGAGACTAAAGCTCTCCAGCCTTTATTTTTGCCGTGGCGTTTGTACTCGTTCATCCAGTTACCCGAGCGGTGTTCTCAAATGAGATTTTCGAGTTATGTATTGTCAGTAGGTCTCGGGGTTGGAACACTCTATTTTTTTGTGATTTCAGAAGTTATTGAAGGGATGCCGCACTTTGTGATATTGCTGATTCCTGTTAAGCAGTTGTCGTATAATTTGTTATCGCGGCCCTTGTTGGGTGATAGGTGCAAAATGTTACATTTCAATATTGAAGACTTCACCTAAACAGCTCCCGTTATGAAGCCGATGTATTACCTCATCGCCGCAGCACTTTCGATCATGCTGTCCATCTACATGTTTATTTTTGGAACCGGGGGCAACAGCCAGATCATTGCCATTTTCATCGGGCTTTGGCCACCGACCATAATTTGCCTTGGCATATTCAACACGCTCGTGACCATGCACGATGAGATGTGCTGTACCCACAAGCGAATCGAGGACCGGCAGTCCGGCCAGAATGAGCGTTAATGCTCACGGGGTGATGATGGCCAGCGGAATATCCTTTCTGGAGGTCGTGCCATGAAAGGCGTGCTTCTGGTTGGTGCCGGCGGCTTTGTCGGTTCGATTGCGCGTTACCTCGTGGCGCTTGCCATTCCTTTTGCCGGTACGGGGTTTCCCTATGCAACGCTCGCCGTCAACCTTTTTGGCTCTTTCGTCATCGGGTTTATCAGTGAGCTGGCCCTTTCGACCACATTGATCTCTCCCGAAACCCGCCTTCTGCTCACCACGGGGTTCTGCGGAGGGTTTACCACATTCTCGACTGCCATGTACGAAACCATGGGGCTCGTAAAGGACGGGCAGGCGCTCTACGCAAGCATGTACGTCGCCGGCAGCCTTGTCGGAGGCATGGCCTGTATCTTTACCGGTACACAACTCGCAAAATTCTGGCAATGATGAACTTCATCGAATGCGAACTGCTGAGGGTCTTTGTCGGTGAAAAGGAAAAGCTTCATCACAGACCCATCTACGAACTGCTTGTCAGCGAGGCGATGGAGCGGAACATGGCCGGCGCGACCGTTATTCGCGGGATTCTCTCCTTTGGCCTTCGCCACAAGGTGCATACCTCAAAGATCTTCGAACTCGCCGGGGATCTGCCGATGGTGGTCGAAATCGTCGATACGACCGAAAAGGTTGAGGAGTTTCTGCCTGTGCTGGAGTCGCTGCTCCGTGAAGCCGGAGCCGAAGCGCTGGTGACCAGGGAGAACGTCAGGCACTGGACGACGTGATGGTGCAGGATGGCTTTCGCTGGTAATTCGGCATGGAATTTGATGGATGAGATCTACGCCATTGTCATGTCCGATTGAAGATTTATCATTTCAAACATCATGGGAACTGTTGAAAAAGCGGCCTCAGCACCTCTGATGAACGTGCTGGTCGTCGATGACGAAAGCAACATCAGGAAGACGATGACGATGTTCTTTGAGATTCGAGGCCACAAGGTGACCGCGGTATCGAATGTCCGCGACGCATTGACTGAAAACGGTCTCCAGATTTTCGACCTTGCTTTTGTTGACATCCGGCTGGGCCTTGACAGCGGTCTCGACCTGGTCTCTTCACTTCTTGCCGGTTCCCCCTGGTTGAAGATCGTCGTTATAACGGCATTCGCCTCGGTGGATACAGCTGTTGAAGCGATGAAGCGCGGGGCGGCTGATTATCTTCCAAAACCGTTTTCGCCGGAACAGCTCAAGCTGGTGCTTGAACGGCTTGCGTCCATCCGGATGCTTGAACAGCGCATTACTCTCCTTCAGGCCGACCTGAGCCGTAACGAACCGGATGTGTCGCTGAGTTCCAATTACCCGCCGATGCAAAAGGTTATCGAACTGGCAAGGCAAGTTTCGACATCCGATGCTGTTGTGATGCTTCGAGGGCCGAGCGGTACGGGTAAAACCATGCTTGCCCGCCTTATCCACCATTGGAGCAATCGATCCGGCAATCCGTTCGGGGTTATCTCATGCCCATCACTGAGTCAGGAACTTCTTGAAAGCGAGTTGTTCGGCCACGTCAAGGGGGCGTTCACCAGTGCAGTCAGGGACAATCCCGGGCGTGTCGCGAGTTGCGAGGGCGGAACCCTTTTCCTTGATGAAATTGGCGACCTGCCGCTATCGATCCAGTCGAAACTGTTGCGATTCATTCAGGAGCGGGAGTATGAACGCGTTGGTGATCAGCGTACCCGGAAAGCGAATGTTCGAATCATTGCCGCCACCAACGCCGATCTCGAGTCGGCGGTCGCATCGGGTAGCTTCAGGGAAGATCTCTATTATCGTCTCAACGTCATTCAGATAACGCTTCCTTCTCTCTGCGAGCGCTCCGGGGATATCGAAGCGATTGCCGCAAACATGCTCGCATTTTTCAATGCACAGAATCACAAAACCATTCTCGGATTCACTCCGGAAGTGCTACGCATTTTTGGTGACTATGGCTGGCCGGGGAACATCCGTGAGCTTCGAAACGTGGTAGAACGGGCGGTGATCCTGTGTTCGTCATCAACGATCGGTGTTGAACTTCTTCCTGAAACAATGGCTTTAGTTCTGCAGCAGCCGACAAGAATCGGGGATAGAGTAAAGCTGGAAACCATCGAAGAACTTCATATTCGCAGGGTGCTGTCTTCGGTCTCATCCGTACAGGAAGCCGCAGAGGTACTCGGTATCGACAAGGCGACACTCTGGAGAAAACGCAAGCAGTTCGGCTTATAGCCCTGTAGCTTAGGCCCTTCTATCTCGTTATTCCTGTCAGTCCCACTCTTTCACTTTTCTTTTCTCCGGCTTTTCATCTCCTGAAAATCATCACGGCCGAACCGGCTTTCCGTGCCGGGCTCCCCACGGGCAGTCTGCGTTGAATTTTGCACTCTTTTGCGTTTGCGACCGTGCATAATTAAACCAGCGAGCTCTCTACTTCTTCTGTAGGCATCTTGTTTCCATTGTTTTTGTGTCTGGCACGTTATTTGCCTCAGGGTAGATAAAGATTGAATCATGAAAATCGGAATCAGACAGAAACTGTTGCTCGGCATGAGCGGAATGCTGGTCATCGTCACAGCCATCAGCCTCATGACCATCAGGCAGATCGACGATCTCGGAAAGTCGCTCGCAATCGTGCTGAAGCAGAATTACCTCAGCGTGGTGGCTTGCCAGGATATGAAGGATGCGCTTGAAAGAATAGACAGCGGGGTGTTGTACACCTTTATCGGCAATCAGGAGGATGGAGTGCGCATGGTGAACGAGCATAAAGCCAGGTTCAACGATGCGCTCGATCGTGAACTGCACAATATCACCTTGCCGGGAGAACAGGAGCGGGCAGACAAGGTTCGCCATCTGTCAGAAGAGTATTACGGGACTCTTTCCGGGATTATGGACCGTTCGAAACCCGAGCCTGTTCGCCGGGCGCTCTACTATTCAAGGCTGGTGCCCGTATTCAATGAAATCAAGCTGGTTGCCCAGGAGATTCTCGAGATGAACCAGGCGAACATGATCTCGGAAAAAAATGCCGCACGAAACCTCTCGATTTCAGCCCGCTGG
This sequence comes from Chlorobiaceae bacterium, assembly GCA_013334525.1. Lineage (GTDB taxonomy): Bacteria > Bacteroidota > Chlorobiia > Chlorobiales > Chlorobiaceae > Chlorobaculum. The sequence continues at coordinate 8,058 of JAAXXK010000050.1, read as the reverse complement.
CGGGTGCTGTCTATCGGTATTGCCAGTGTTCTGCTCTCCATACTGCTGGGTTACCAGATTCATCGCTGGGTGCTCCATCCATTGCGAAGCCTGATTGATACGACTGAAGAGATCCGTGGCGGCAATCTTGAAGTTGTCATCCAGACTGGCGCAAATGATGAGGTGGGCCAGTTGTCACGGTCGTTCAATGCGATGTTGACTGCCCTGCGTCAGAACAGGAACAGCGACATGGCGAATCTTATCAGGAGCCGCAAACTGACGGAGGATGTGTTCAGGGCGTTGCCGGTGCCTGTGGCTGTCCTTGACTCACAGGGGCAGGTCGGGGTTTCGACTGAAACGGCAGTTCGGCTTTTCGGGCTGAAACCGGGAGTTTCGGTCAGGGATCTTCCCTATTCCTGGATGCCGGGCCTGCTTGAAAAGTCTTTTGCATCCCAGCGACCGGCGTCACTTGAGGCCAAAGGGTTTGTGCAGCAGTTCGTGGGCAACAAGGAATATTTCTTCAGGCCGGAGGCGGTGCCGATAGTGTCGGTACCGGAATCCGGCGATATCGGAGGTTCGATTCTGGTGTTGACCGATGTGACGCAACTGCATGACCAGCAGCAGATGAAGCAGGGGCTTGTATCCACCGTTTCGCATCAACTCAAAACGCCTTTGACTTCGCTGCGCATGTCGATTCACCTGCTGCTCGATGAAGAGGTCGGCGCCCTGAACAGGCAGCAGACTGAACTGATGGTCGGTGCGAGGGAAGATTGCGAGCGCCTTGTCGAAATGCTCGACGACCTGCTCGACCTGAACCGCATCGAATCGGGCAAGGCATACCTTGAGCCCCGTCCCGTGCAACCCTCGATACTTGTTCGTCAAGGCCTGGAGCCTTTCCTGAATGAAGCGAAAGACAGGAACGTAACCCTTACGGATTCCATTGCCGATGATCTGCCGGATGTATTTGCCGATCCCGGAGGTGTCCGGCATGTTTTCGCCAATCTCATTTCCAATGCCCTGCGATTTACCATGCCCGGCGGCAGCGTGAAGGCCGGCGCCGGAAAAGAGGGGGAGTTTGTCAGGTTTTTCGTCGAGGATACCGGATCGGGAATCGCATCTGAACATATGGCTCATCTGTTTGAGCAGTTTTTCAGGGCTCCCGGCCAGGATGTGCGTTCCGGAGTCGGCCTGGGGCTTTCCATCGTGAAGGAGCTTGTAGAAGCCCAGGGCGGGCTGGTTTCTTCAAAAAGCCAGCCGGGTAAAGGCTCCTGCTTCAGTTTCACGATACCAGTTCATAAACAAGGTGGGGCACAAGAAAAATATCTCATCAAAGGAGATGCGGTATGAGGATGAACGTCTATCACGCGATGTATCTGGGGCTACTGATTTTTCTGCTTTTAATGGGCCTTGCGGCCTGTATTCACCCATTAATCGGAGGTTATTGAAATGGAATATTTCGTTTTACCTGTTCTGGTCGCCTGTGCGGTCTATCTCATGATCGCCGTTGTTTCTCCCGAAAAATTCTAAAGGAGTCTTTTATGTCGATACTTATGCTTTTGCTTTTGCTGGCCGTGCCGGTTTTGCTCTCATGGCCGCTGGGACGGTACATGACGGAAATCATGAATCCTTCGGCCAGATCCGGTGACGGCACGGTGGCAATCCTTATGACAAAAGCCGGAGGAGGGATGCTCAATCGGGAACAGGAGTGGAAAGGGTACCTGGTCTCCATGCTGATCTTTAATGCCATTATGTTCGTAACTGTTGCCATCATGCTTGCCCTGCAGCAGTGGCTTCCGCTCAATCCGGACGGAAAGGGGCCTCTGGAAGCCAGCCTGATTTTCAATACGACGGCATCATTTGTGACCAACACCAACCTGCAGCATTATGCCGGCGAGGTGTCGATGAGCTATTTTTCCCAGCTTTTTGCACTGACGTGGATGCAGTTCGTTTCGGCGGCGACAGGCATCTCCTGCCTTGCTGCTTTGTCGAGGGCGCTGGCTGGCAACAGGCTTGTCGGCAACTTCTACCGTGATCTGCTCAGGTCTGTGCTGTTCATACTCATGCCTCTTTCGGTTTTGCTTGCCCTGTCGCTCGTCATCGGCGGGGTGCCTATGACTTTTGACGGTTCCGCCCTGGCAAAGACGCTCGAAGGGGCAACGCAGACCATCGCCAGAGGACCGGTGGCAGCAATGGTGGCCATCAAACAGCTCGGAACGAACGGCGGTGGTTTTTTCGGTCCCAACTCGACCCATCCGTTCGAAAATCCCTCATTCCTGACCAATTATCTCGAATGTATAAGCATTCCCCTGATTGCGATGGCATCGGTTTGGATGTTCGGTCGCATTACCGGACGGATGCGCCATGCCTCAGTAATCTTTTCCGTAATGCTGCTGTTGCTCGTCCTGAAATCGGGTATCGCGATCTATCTGGAGAGTGCTCCTTCCATGGCTTTCAAAGGTTTGCCGATCGAGGTTATGTCTAATCTTGAGGGTAAGGAGCTGCGTTTCGGTTCCGGTACCGCTGCGGTGTGGGCTGCCGTCACAACAGCCACCAGCAACGGCTCAGTCAACTGCATGCACGACAGCCTCAACCCGCTGACCGGCCTGGTGCCGCTGGCAGGCATGTGGCTGAACGTGATCTTCGGCGGCGTCGGGGTCGGCTTCATCAACATGTTCATATTCATCATCGTCGGGGTTTTTATCTGCGGAATGATGGTCGGCAGGACGCCCGAATATTGCGCCCGAAAGGTGGAAACCCATGAAATGAAGCTCGCGCTGCTTGCGTTGCTGGTCCATCCGCTGCTCATCCTTGTCGGGACGGCCGTTTTCGCCTCCACCACCTGGGGGGCTGGCACCGTGCTCAACAAGGGTGCCCACGGCTTTTCTGAAATTCTCTACGAGTTCAGTTCGGCGGCGGCCAATAACGGCTCCGGGTTCGAAGGCCTCGGCGACAATACGGTGCCGTGGAATGTGGCGACCGGCCTGGTCATGCTGCTGGGGCGTTATATCCCCATCATTCTGCCTCTGGCGATCGCCGGTTCCATGGCGGCAAAGAAACCGGTTCCGGAAACCACCGGTACGCTGCGCATCGATACCCCGCTTTTCGCCGTCGTTATTCTCGGCAGCGTGCTGCTGATCGGCGCATTGCTCTTCATGCCTGTCGCCGTGCTTGGGCCGGTGGCCGACTACCTATCGACATCAATTCAATAAATGAATTCTGCAACAATGATGAATAATTCCAACACCAATAACCCTGCCGGCATACCGGCAGTGGGTCTGCCGGGCAAGGCAGAGCGGAGGAGGGCGCGCAACGCCTCGATCTTCGAAGCTTCGCTGGTCAGGGCCGCCATAACCCAGTCATTCAGGATGCTCAATCCGGTGGTCATGGCCAGGAACCCCGTCATGTTCATTACCGAAGTCGGGGCGGTGCTGACTACGATAATCACGGTTTACGACGCCTCGACCGGCAGGCCGGGGCTGGTCTACAATCTGGCTGTGCTCCTGATACTCTGGCTGACTGTGCTGTTTTCGAACTTTGCCGAATCGCTTGCCGAGGCTCGCGGAAAGGCGCAGGCCGACACGCTCAAACGGACGCGGCAGAACACGGTCGCCAACAGGCTTCGCGACGGTAAGGTAACGCAACTCAATTCGGACGAGCTTCAGGAGGGCGATCTGGTCGTGGTTTCCGTCGGCGAACTCATTCCCGGTGACGGAGAGGTTTTCGAAGGGGTGGCGATGGTCGACGAATCGGCCATAACCGGCGAATCGGCGCCGGTGGTAAGGGAGGCCGGTGGAGACCGCTCCGGGGTCGTGGGCGGTACCAGGGTCATCTCCGACCGGATTGTGGTCAAAATCACCGTTTCTGCCGGCAACTCCTTCCTCGACAGGATGATCGCCCTGGTCGAAGGAGCCGTGCGTCAGAAAACCCCGAATGAACTGGCCCTGACGGTTACGCTTGCCGGGTTGACCCTCGCATTCCTGATGGTGACCGGTACGCTCTGGCCGATCGGCAGGTATTTCGGCATCGCCATACCGGTTCCGACCCTTGTAGCCCTGCTGGTGTGCCTCATTCCAACCACCATCGGCGCGTTGCTTTCCGCGATAGGTCTTGCCGGTATGGATCGGGCGCTTTCGGCAAACGTGCTTGCCAAAAGCGGCAAGGCCGTCGAGCTTGCCGGGGACATCGACACCCTGCTTCTCGACAAAACAGGCACCATTACGATGGGCAACCGCCAGGCCACCAGCTTCACTGCCGTGAACGGAGTGGACTCCCGGCATCTGGCCAGGGTCGCCATGGAGGCATCGTTCGGCGACCAGACTCCCGAAGGGCGCTCCATCGTTACACTTGGCCAAAGCATTCTTGGGGGTGAGGCCCCTTCTGAAACGGCAGAGGCGGAGGTTATCGCCTTCTCAGCCCAGACCCGCCTGAGCGGGCTGGATATGCCCGACGGAAGACAACTGCGCAAGGGAGCCGGCGATGCGGTTCGAAAATATCTCGCGGACCAGGGTGGCACTATTCCCGGGGAACTACAGGCAATCGTCGATTCGGTTGCCCGAAAAGGGATGACTCCGCTCGTTGTTGCAGAGGCTGACCGGGCTCTTGGAGTCGTCGAGTTGTCCGACGTGCTCAAACCGGGGATCACCGACCGGTTCATGCGTTTGCGCTCCATGGGACTCCGGGTCGTGATGGTGACCGGCGACAACCCGCTGACGGCAGCCGAAATCGCGAGGCAGTCAGGCGTGGATGACTATATCGCCGAAGCGAAACCCGAAGACAAACTGCAGTATATCCGCCAGGAGCAGCAGAAGGGACGACTTGTTGCCATGATGGGTGACGGGACCAATGACGCTCCGGCCCTTGCCCAGGCGGATATCGGGGTGGCCATGAACTCCGGCACGCAGGCGGCAAAGGAGGCGGGCAACATGGTCGATCTGGACAGCGATCCGACCAAGCTGATCGAGATCATCGAGATCGGCAAGCAGCTTCTGATGACCCGCGGCGCGCTGACCACCTTTTCCATCGCCAATGACGTCGCAAAATATTTTGCCATTATCCCGGCCATGTTCCTGCTGGCCATACCGGGACTTCGCGTACTGAACATCATGGGGCTCGCAACACCGGGCAGCGCCATTCTTTCCGCCCTGATCTTCAACGCGATCATCATTCCGATGCTTATTCCGATTGCTATCAGGGGGGTCAAATACCGTCCTCTCGGAGCCGAGGCGCTGCTGCGCAGCAATCTTCTCGTTTATGGAGTAGGAGGCGTCCTGGTGCCTTTTGTCGGCATCAAGCTGATCGACATGCTGCTTTCAATCACCGGTTTGTTCTGAAGGAGGACAATCTTATGAAAACCAATATCTTGGAAAATTCGGGAGCCGATCTGGCGACCTCACTCAGAATCGCACTGGTGAGCCTGTTGTTGTGTGGAGGCATCTATCCACTGATCATTTTCGGTTTTGCTCGTTTTGTGTTCCCGGAAAGCGCTTCCGGATCGTTGCTTCGGAATCAGGCCGGAACGGTCGTGGGTAGCCGGCTGATCTGTCAGGCCTTCAGCAAACCGGGCTATTTCTGGCCAAGACCTTCTGCAGTCAAGTACGATGCCTCTGCAGCCGGGGGAAGCAATCTCTCGCCGGCAGGCCCTGAAGTCCGGCAGCGTGCAATGCAGAGCGTCAAGGATTTTGGCGCTGATCCTCTACGGCCACTTCCTGCGGATCTCGCGGCGGCATCCGGCAGCGGACTGGACCCGTTCATTACACTTCGGGCCGCGCTGTTTCAGGCTCCGAGAGTCGCCGGCGCAAGAGGGATGGTGCTTTCCGATGTCGAAACCCAGGTGCGTCGCCACGCTGCCGGACGGCAGACCTTGTTGTCAAACGAGGGTCTGGTCAATGTTTTGGCGTTGAATATGGAACTCGATGCAATGCAGAAGAACAAACTCGCTCCCCGATGGTAAACCCAGGAGGCCTATCCGATGGAAGAAAACAGGGCTGACAGTTTTCTCCGGCTGATTCAACGATCACAGCGCGGTCGCCTGAGGATCTACCTCGGCTACTGCGCCGGTGTGGGAAAAACTTACCAGATGCTGCTCGAAGCCAGACGCTTTCGGGAACAGGGGATCGATGTCGTTGTGGGTATTGTCGAAACGCACGGCAGGAAAGAGACCGAAGCCCTGCTTGAAAACCTTGATATCATTCCACGCAAAACCCTGACCTATCGTGGTATTGAAATCACGGAAATGGATATCGATGCCATCATCAGGCGTCATCCGGCCGTGGTAATGGTCGATGAGCTTGCGCATACCAATGTACCGGGTTCCAGGAATGCGAAGCGGTACCAGGATGTCGAGGAGATTCTGGCCGCAGGTATCCATGTGGTTTCGACGCTTAACGTCCAGCATCTTGAAAGTCTTTATGAAACCGTCGAGCAGGCAACCGGTGTCAAGGTCAAGGAGCGCCTGCCCGACCGGGTCGTCCTGCAGGCAGATCAACTGGTCAACGTCGATGTCGCCACCGATGACCTGCTGCAGCGCCTGAAAGAGGGAAAAGTCTATGTGGTCGGCAAGGCGGAGTCTGCGCTCACCAATTTTTTCAGGCAGGAAAACCTGGAACAGCTCAGGGAATTGACCCTTCGCGAGGTGGCCGCCCAGATCGACTCGAACAGAAGAAGTCCCCTGCAGGAGGAGCAGGCATCCAGTCCGGACCAGGTTATGGTCTGCCTGAGTTCAAGGTCTGAAAACAGCGAAGCATTGCTTCGTTACGCTTCCCGAATCGCCGGACGTTTGAATCGCAACTGGTATGCCGTTTATGTGCAAAGTCTTTCGGAACGCCCCGAGATGATCGATGCTGGCATCCAGCGCAGGTTGTCCAATTCGCTTGCCCTCGCCCAGCAGCTTGGTGCGACCGTTTTCATTTACAAGGGAGACGATATTGTTTCGACCGTCCTTCAATTTGCGAGGGAGTACCGGGTCGGCCATATCGTGGTCGGCAATTCAGGGGAACGGCTCTCCCTGTTGCACCGCCTGACCGGGAAACGCACGATGGTCGAACGGCTTATGCAGGAGAGTCAGGGTATTACGATTGTTGTTCCCGATATCCGCCAACCGGGTGAAGAGCGGAAGAAGCTGCCTGCCGTGAATTATCTCTCAGGTATTCGGGAAAACCTGATGGGCCGGCAACAACCCACTGATGACCGTGAGGCTTCGATTTTTCATGCCAATGTCATGATCTGGAACGAGGTGCTCGAAAAGGATGTGGCCATTCGTCAATTGCTCGATACTATTTGCCGAACACACTCCGACGTTCCTTTCGATTATGCATGGAGAGCGATACTCGAACGTGAAAAACAGGGGGCGACCTTTATCGGCGAAGAGATTGCCATTCCGCATGCCCGGCTCGAAGGAATTGAATCGACGGTGCTAGCTGTAGGGGTCAGCAAACTCGGAATTTATGATACCGATTCGAACAATACGGCAACGATTATGTTTCTCATGCTTTCCCCGGTGAGCCGTCCGGACAGCCACGTCAAGCTGCTCGGGATGCTCAGCAGAATGGCCGGTGACAGCCAGTGGCGCGGCGAAATGCGTAAGGCCGGATCGGAAATAGAACTCATGCAGAGCCTGAGGCACTGGGTCGAGGGGAACAAAAAGAGATAATCGTTCGAAAAGAAAAAGCCGCCTCTGAAGAGACGGCTTTTTCTTTTCGATGATATTCGGCCAGTGACCAGTCGCTTGTCAGCTGATGGCGGCGACCAGCGCGTTGTAGTTCGTCTTGACGGTTTTGTCGAGCTCTTCGTCGGTGTGCACGAGGGTGAGTTACTTGTACTCCGTTTTGGCTTTCGGTCGATATGCGACGATATACCGAGGGTGGTTTGAACATCCGGCGTATTTTTTATACATAAATATGTAGGCCTTTCCGCTAGGCTTATTCCTTCCTTCCGAGGCGGCGACCATATGACCATTTCAGTGACAATATCCGCGGTCAGTTGAGCGTATACTACTTCTGGCACAACGAAAGTTACGCTCAATTTTTTATTTGAAGGTTTGGCTTGTTTTGATGTAAGTGCATGAATTCATGTCCCCAACGC
>JAAXXK010000049.1:11133-18341 GCA_013334525.1 Chlorobiaceae bacterium | reverse complement strand
CGTTCTCAGTTTTTTTGGCGTTACTGATATTTCTCTAGAGACAGCCTCTTTGTTTGAAGGTGCGAAAACAATTGGAGTGCTTGCTCACCGGCTTTTTATGTACTTTGCTTAGGATATCCCTGAAAGCGCACCCCTAACCCGTGGCTGTTGAATGAAAACCGAGTTTTATATAGCACGAAGGTTCGCTTTCAAACAGAGGTCCCTTTCCCGGCCGACCTTTATCGTACTTGCTTCTGTGCTCGGTATCGCCGTGGGCACCGCAGCCCTCATTCTTACCCTCTCGATCGTCAACGGCTTTGCCTCGGTAATCGAGGGAAAGCTCATCAGGTTCACCTCCCACCTGCAGGTAAGGCAGCCCGACCAACATCTTTTTCCCGAAACACGCCATGATGTCCAGTCGCTGAAGAGTGTTCCGGGTATCGTTTCGGTATCGCCGTTCCTTGAGATGAACGTGATGCTCAGGAGCCGGGGGAAAAAGCCGGGGGATAGTGGCGTGATCGTTCCAGCCGTGATCAAGGGAACCAATCCTGACGACGCAGCACGTTTCCTTGGCCGGGAGCGAGTCGCGACCTGGGCGGTCCAGGCTGATGAGGAGGGAGCACTGCCTTTACTGCTTGGAAAGTCGATGGCCGAAAACATGGGGCTCAAAACAGGTGATCGCCTGATGATCGTCGGAATCGGGGGCAAAGGTGGCTCAGGCCGGATCACCGGTACAGAGAGCATCGTGGAACTTCTTTCCGGGCTTGATCTCCAGGTGGCCAGAGTGGCCGGCATTTATGAAACCGGCCTTACCGAAGGCTTCGATGACATCGTGGTGTTTGCCGGCCTGGACCGGCTTCAGGGAGTTTATCACCCCGGCATGATTTCGGGATATGAGGCCAACGTATCCGACCTGCGAAACCTGCCGGCAATTTCAGCCGACGCATCCCGGACCCTCGGCTATCCATTTTATACCTACACGGTCTACGAACGCTATGCGAACCTTTTCGAGTGGCTGAAGCTCCAGAAAAACATCATGCCGCTTCTGGTCATTACCATCACGGTCGTGGCCGTATTCAATATCATTTCGACGCTCCTTGTGCTGATTATCGAGAAAACCAGGGAGATAGGCATGCTCTCGGCCCTCGGCCTTGAACCTTCGAGCATAAGCGCTGTATTCATGGGCCAGGCCTTCATGATCTCACTGGTGGGCATAGGAGCCGGAAACCTTTTTGCCCTTGGACTTTCGTTGTTCGAACAAAGGTTTCACCTGATAACTCTTCCCGAAAAAAGCTATTTTATAAAGCATGTGCCGATCTTGATCAATCCGATCGATTACCTTGTCGTCTCCTGCGGCGTTGCCGTGCTTACATTACTTTTTGCGTTCATACCATCAAGGGTAGCAGCCTCTCTCAAACCCGGTACGGCGCTTACAGTTTAACATCTTGCTTTCTGCATTTTCCAGGTTTTTCGTCTTACCGGTCGACCGTCCGATGAGTTCCCTGTATTGTTGACTCAGCATTGATTCGCCCGATTGTTGCCCGAGGGCGAAACGCTCTTATCAAAGAACGACTTCCTGCGACCTGTGCAAGATGCAGGGCCGTAAACAGCCATACCCCAACACCGATGCTAACGAACGACATCAATTCGAGCGAGGGCGATGTTGAAGGCGATGAACTTGCCATTCCGGGATCATTTTCCTGCCCCGCATTCATTATCGATCCTTCGGGTACAATACTCGATGCCAATTCCGCCTTTTCAGCCCTGTTCCAGATCCCGTCCATAAAGGTGATCGGGCTCGATGTTTACGGCCTCCAGGCTTTCGGAAGGCATATTACTGCCGTAGCCTCAGGGCTCAGGGAAAAGGTTGAAGAGGTTGTCTCCACGGGCAATAAAGTCTCGTTCGAGGATGTTCAGCAGGGCAGGACATTCAGGCACACCATAGAACCGGAACGATCTGCCGAAGGCGAAATCTGTCGCCTGCTGGTCATCGTCAAGGAAAAAACAGGAGACCAGCCGGTTGAAGGCGCTGACACCCAGGACAATTCCTGCCGGAGGTTCACACCCGAAGAGAGCTCGAACATCCTTGCGATGATGATGGACATCGCCCGTCGCAAACTGGTTGATGATCAAACCGGACGGCAACAGGAGAGCCTGCTGCGCCTGGAGCAAGCCGCCGCCGACCGTGCCCTCGGTCGACTCCTTGAAGTCGAACAATTGCGTACCTTCCTAGGTATGGTTTTTCAGGAATACTGTACGTTGCAGGCCGTCATCCACGGAAACGCAGAGCCGGGCGGCCTTAAATTGAAATACGGTGAGGCGGCAAACCGTCACGAATTGAATAGCGGATCGCACGATTTCGGGCGGTTTGTGGAGTTCATGGAGAACGCAATGCAGCAGCGTCAGGCTGTTGAAGGCCGACAATCGGAATCGACGGGCAGTTTCCGGATCGCTCCCGTCATCGCATACCAGGCCGATGCCTTTCGGGCACTCTGGCCTGACCGGACATTCATCTGTTCTACGCAACTGGACGAGAGTGTTATATCGGGTGATTCCTCCCTCATCAACGTCGCTGTTTTCAACCTTCTCGACAACGCCCGCAAATATTCGCCCCCCCATTCGACCATCGAGATGGAGAGCCTTCAGGAAGGTGAGCATGTCGTCATCAGGATACGGAACCATACCTCAGCCATAACGCAGGAGGAGGCCGATACCTTCTTTGTGAAATTCAGGAGGGGTAGCAACTCCTGCAATACGCCTGGGGCAGGACTCGGTTTGTGGCTGGTCAGGGATATTCTCAACCGGCATAACGGATCGGTCAGGCTCGAAGTCACCGATTCCGGCGTTGAGGTTACCGTGCGCATTCCCGTTGAGAGCCATTCCGGATGAGTAAACCAGCTGCAGGATGTCAGATCAGCGTTGTCGGAGGAGAAGATTTATGCTATATCTAAGGAGAATTGAATCCTGCCACCAACACGTATGACTCCTCGATGAAAACAGGTTTCTGGATAGCCGGCCGATACAGTTTTGCACGCAAACGGTTCAGGGTAATAAACATCATATCGGGCATCAGCCTTGGCGGCATCATTGTCGGTGTCTCGACGCTGCTTGTTGTGATGAGTGTGCTGAACGGCTTCCAGAAGCTGGCAAGAGACCTTTTCGTTACCATTGAGAGCCCCGTTCAGCTCGTGCCTGCCCAGGGGCGCTCAATGGTGGTTTCGGATTCGCTCCTGGCCGCCGTAAGGAAAATCGATGGCGTCGGATGGGCAGAGCCTTTTGCGGAAGGCCAGGCCATCCTGACGGTCTCAGGGAAGAGCGAGCTGGTAATGGTCAAGGGACTTACACCGGAGGCTCATCAGCGGCTTATCCGCGAAACACACAGCAAGAGCCCCTTTTTCTCGGAAGGAACCGTTTCTGCAGGTTCCATGCTTGCGGCCCGTCTCGGACTTTATCCCGACACACAGATACGGCTGTTCAGTCCCGAACTTATTTCTGTGGGGCTTCAGTCGCTTTCACAGCCTGAGCTGCTGCCGGCGCTTTCTCTGAGCGATGCCGGTGTTGCCACGGTGTTTTCCCTCCAGAAAATTTTCGACGACCGCTACGTGCTCGCCCCATCTTCGATGGCGCAAAAAATTCTGTTGTATGGCCAGGGAAGCTATTCCGGCATCGATATCCACGGCAGGAAGGGGGAGTCGGACGAGGGGCTTGAAGGCGATCTTCGCCAGTGGATTTCGACCAACCGACTCGAAGCCCAATTCAAGGTAAGGACGCTGCAGGAAAAGCACAGCGATATGTTCGCGGTCATGCAGCTTGAAAAATGGTCGAGCTTCAGCGTGCTGATGCTGGTGATCATGGTTGCCTTGCTCAGCCTCGCAGGTTCACTCGCCATGACGGTGATAGACAAACGCAGGGAGCTTTTCTACCTCAGATGCCTGGGGCTTGACCGGAAGGAGTTCATGACTGTATTTATTGTCGAAGGGGGGCTGACCGGGCTTGCCGGAACGGCAATCGGTTCTGCGGCCGCATGGTGCATCTGCAGGGTGCAGGAGCTCTACGGAGTGATCCAGCTTCCATCGAAAAGCGCGTTCATTATCTCCGCATACCCGGTAAGCATGAAGCCGCTGGATTTCCTCGCCGTTGGATTTTCAACGGTCTTGCTCTGCCTTCTGGTCAGCCTCTATCCGGCAGGCAAAGCGGCGGCGATAGCTACGAGCAAATCACTGGACAGCAAGGTCGACTGACGGCCTCCAGGAATCAGGCTTCGCGAAAATCCTCTTTACCAACTCCGCAGACAGGACATATCCATTCATCGGGAATAGATTCAAACGCTGTGCCGGCCGTAATACCTTCATCAGGGTCTCCGGTTTCAGAGTCGTAAATGTATCCGCAGATCGTGCATTTCCACTGTGCCATAACGAAGGTATTAGAATGTTTTACTGATAATGAAGCTTACAACTGGGAAGAGAAGAGCCTGAACTTATCCTTGTCGGCGTTGCAGACCGGGCAGAACCAATCTTCGGGAAGTTGCTCGAAGGGCACTCCGGCCCGGATCTCCCAGTAAGGGTCGCCGGCGCCCGGATCGTAAACGTGTCCGCATTCGACGCACATCCACGCGGGATACTCAATTTTTTCCGGTTTGCTGCTTTGTTTGCTGCTTTTGTTGTGCATGAGGCTTAACCCGTTTGATTTAAAGGTCAAAGCATTTTCCTGAACACGGCCATCTGTGAACGCTCAAACCCTTTTCCGCCGTAGAAACGGTGAGCCGAATCGTTGTCGCCGTCTGTCAGGAGCGTAATCCTTCCATAACCATTGTCCCGGGCCCAGGCGAATGCATGCTCGACCAGCATTGAGCCGATACCCTGGCCCCTTGACGCAGGGTCCACAATCATATCCTCGAGCATCGCCACCTTTTTACCAAGGGCAGTGCTGACGAGTGTCAGCAGGGTCAACATGCCGGCGATTTCGCCATCTTTCTCACAGACAAGAACCATACCGGCAGAGGCGTCGCCGATGATCATCTCCAGGCCGAGTTCCTGGTTCCGTACATCCGGGGCAAACTCCTGCTCCTGGCCGAACAGTATGCCAAGCAGGCGGCTGCACGCCCCGATATCCCTCTGTTCGGCGATCCGGATTTCCTGCATGGTGGTAAATCGGCAAAATGTTGAACGTTGATTACTATGCTATCAAAAATCGGCAACAATAGCAACGAAATCGTGCGGTAAGCGCTTCTTCGCCAACCCAGGGTGAACTTAAGGAGAGCCTTGCCTGTTGTTCTTTACATAACAGGTTCTCGGAAATCCAAAACAGTTCACCCATGTTCTCCAAACTCTTCAGAAGGAAAGCCCCGGCCAACGGGCCGGCAACCGTTTCAAATGTCGATGTCCAGAAATATGCCGGCACGTGGTATGAGATCGCGGCCATTCCCGGCAAGCAGCAGCGTGGATGCACCTGCACGAAAGCTGAGTATACCCTCGAACCAGGAGGCGCAAGGGTGCTCGTGCGCAACTCCTGCCGGAAAAACGGACGTGAAGCCTCCATCAGGGCGACAGCAGTCCCGGTCGCGGGGAGCGGCAACGCAAAGTTGATCGTAACCTTCTTCCGGTTCATCAAGGCCGATTACTGGATCGTGGGGCTGGCGGACGACTATTCGTGGGCGCTGGTATCCAATCCCGCAAAGACGCGCTGCTGGGTCCTTTCGCGGACTCCGTATCCCGATGAGGATATCTACGTGCGGATGCTTGATCTGCTTCGCCAGAAAGGAATCGACACCTCGCTTCTGGTCAGGACGACCCAGGGCTGAGAATCAGCAACGGACGCTTTTGGAGAATGCCGCTCTTTGAGATATTTTTCGCACGGCAAATACCCCGGCAACCCGTAATACTTTCTCCGATCATATGGAAGCGTTCTGGCTCTCTCTCGTAATGATTTTCATTGCTGAACTCGGCGACAAAACACAGCTTGTGGCCCTGACGCTTGCGACCTGCTACAACACGCGCGTCGTACTTTTCGGCATCTTCTGGGCGACTCTTGCCGTCCATGTGTTTTCGGCTGGCATCGGCTGGGTGATGGGAGGGCTGCTGCCGGGGGATCTGATAACGTTCGTGGCAGGAATCTCTTTCATCATCTTCGGCTTCTGGACCCTCAGGGGCGACAGCCTTGACGACGATGAGGATGAGGCGTGCAAAACCGGCGTAAACCCTTTCTGGATAGTGTTTTCGACCTTTTTCATGGCTGAACTCGGCGACAAGACGATGCTCTCGACCATCAGCCTGGCCACCACCCATCCCTTTATTCCCGTCTGGCTCGGTTCTACCGTCGGAATGGTTGTCTCGGACGGGCTTGCGGTGGTCGTTGGGCGGATGCTGGGCAAAAAGCTGCCGGAAAAGTCAATAAAGATTGGTGCTGCGCTCATCTTTTTCGGATTCGGCGCATGGAACATGTACCAGGGAGGCATGCATTACAACCTTCTCGCATGGGGCGCAGGCCTTGCCGCCGTTGCTCTTTCCGGAGCGCTCTTTTTGTTAAAGCCCAGGCTGGCAAAGCAGTAGCAGGAAGGATGATAATTTAACCTGATGCCGATGCTGCTCGAACTACGTGATGTCAATTTTGCATATGCCGGCGCAGTGCCAGGCAGACAGTCGCTCCTTGAGGGGCTTTGCCTTTCCGTTCAAAAGGGTGACTTCATGGTCATCAGAGGGGCGTCCGGATCGGGTAAATCGACCATATTGAGGCTTGTCTGCCGTTTTCACTCGCCGCAATCGGGTTCCATCCTGTTCAGGGGGGAGCCTGTCGGATCGATCAAGCCATCGAATCTCAGGGCCTCGATCTGTTATGTCGCACAGATTCCGGTGATGGTAGACGGATCGGTTGCCGACAATCTCCTCCTTCCGTTTTCGTTCGATGCAAACCATGACCGGCAGCCCCCTTCATCGGACAAGCTCGATGCGATGCTCGCACAATTTTACCTTCAGGACGTTTCGCTCAGCCAGCCTGCACAGAAGCTCTCGGTCGGCCAGAAACAGCGATTGGCCCTGATGAGGACCCTGCTCACCGGGCCGGAGATACTGCTGCTCGACGAACCGACATCCGCACTCGACAAGGAGAGCGCCGCCATGGTTTTCTCCATTATCGAACGCCTGAACGCCGAAGAGGGCAAAACCGTCATCACCGTAACACACAGCGATTACCTGCCATCGGTTCCCAACCCGAAGTCATTCGTGCTCAGGAAC
>JAAXXK010000049.1:0-11033 GCA_013334525.1 Chlorobiaceae bacterium | reverse complement strand
ACCACGAAGCAATCGAATCGCCTAACAAATGACATGAGGAGTCCATGAACGACGGAATCATCAACATCTCTATAACCCAGCTTCTGCTGGCGTTGCTGTTCATCGTCATTGCCCAGGTCACCTCGTTCATCTACCGGCTGGGCCTGAACAAAGATATAACCATAGGCACGATTCGTACCGTTTCGCAGCTGTTCCTTATGGGTTACGCCCTGACCTTCATATTCAAGGCTGAAAACCTCTGGCTGACGCTCGGTATTTTCCTGGTTATGGTTTTTTCAGCGATTTTTATCGTGAAAGGACGGGTAAAGGAGAAGGAGGTGCCATACATGATGGCGACATTCATCACCATGGTATCGAGCTACTTCCTGACGGCGCTGTTCGTTTCCAAAGTCCTTGTCGGTGTAACTCCGTGGTGGGAGCCGCGATACTTTATCCCGACGGCGGGCATGGTGATCGGCAACTCGATGTCGGCTCTGGCCATCTCCATTGAACGGCTGTTCTCGCAGATGCGCCAGCAGAGGGATGTCATTGAAATGAAGCTCAGCCTGGGCGCAAACTATCGCGAAGCGAGCGCCGAGATATTCAGGAACGCCGTTTCTGCCGGTATGATCCCATCGATCAATGCCATGATGGGCGTAGGCCTTGTCTTCCTCCCCGGCATGATGTCGGGCCAGATCCTGGCAGGCACAGACCCGTTGATCGCCATTCGCTACCAGATCGTGGTGATGTTCATGCTGGTGGGATCAACCGCCATGAGCTCGATCATCGTCATGCTCATCGTCCGACGGCGTTGTTTTGGCAGCGGGGAAGAGCTGTTACTTACTCCGCGCTGATTTTTTGGCTATCACCAGAACCCCTGCACCGGCTGCGATCATAAGAAAACAGAGCACCTGACCCATCGAAAAGCTCATGAAAACGAAGCCGAGCTGCACATCGGGCTCACGGTAAAACTCGATGAAAAACCTGACCACTCCATATCCCATGAGGTAGAAGCCTGAGAGGAAGCCTGCGAAGGGAGATTTTTTCCTGATGCTCCACAGGATGACGAACAGCACGACCCCTTCAAAGAATGCTTCGTAAAGCTGCGATGGATGGCGCAGCCCGCTGCCAGGCGCATCGGGGAAATACATGCCGATGGCGGCATTGGTTGCCCGCCCGTAAAGTTCGCCGTTGATGAAGTTGCCAAGGCGACCGAAGGTATAGCCAAGCGGAAGGGCGGGAATGAAGAGGTCGAAGGTTTTGAGGAATCCTTTTTTGCTCTGCATGTTGAACAGAGCAATAGCGATAACCACGCCGATGACCGCCCCGTGGTACGACATCCCTGAAATGCCTGAAAACCGGCAACCGCCGGGAGTTGATCCGATCGGAAGCAGCGTACCAAGCGGATCGTTCAGAAAACCCTGAAATCCATAAAAAAATATGTAGCCGAGTCGTCCTCCAAGCAGTACGCCACCCATAGCCCAGGTGAGGGCGTCACCGGGAAACGACTTCTCGAATTGAAGCTTTTCCGAGTCGATCCTGTACCTGGAAAGAAGGTAAACGATGCCGAACGCGATGACGTACATCATGCCGTACCAGCGTATTGAAAAACCACCCAAATTGAAGATAACGGGGTTCATCAACGATGGAAGATGTTGCCACCATGAAGGAAAATCGCTCATTATGTGACTTTTTAGTGTTTTTTATGGCGTTTTTGTAGGCTCAGGGAGCCCTGGGGCCTTGGAACAAAAACGAATATAATTATATATTAATATTGCACTCATCTTTCCACGCAATTACCCTTAACATAAATTCATAGAGGCATGGCTAAAATCCTTGAAGGGCCTGCCATGAAATTATTCAACAAATGGGGCATTCCTGTGCCCAATTATGTTGTGATCATGGACCCTAACCGTCTTTCTCAGCTTGGCGAAGCAAATAAATGGCTGCGTGAATCCAAACTGGTCGTTAAAGCCCACGAGGCTATCGGCGGCCGATGGAAGCTCGGGCTTGTTAAAATCGGGCTCAATCTCGACGAAGCGATTGAAGCCTCGAAAGAGATGATCGGTACCAAAATCGGCACTGCCGAAGTGCGCCAGGTCATCATCGCCGAGATGCTTGAACACGATGAGGAGTATTATTTCTCCATCATCGGCAACAAGGACGGTTCCGAATTGCTCCTTTCCACAAAAGGCGGCGTCGACATCGAGGATAACTGGCACACCGTGAAGCGTCTGTTCATTCCTCTCGATGAGACTCCATCCGTTGAAAGCCTTACCGAAGTGGCTCTCGAAGCCGGTTTCGAAGGCGAGGTCGCCGAACGCGTAGGCAAAATCGCATCACGCCTCATTCTCTGTTTCGACAACGAGGATGCGCAGTCGATCGAAATCAACCCGCTGGTCATCCGCAAGAGCGACATGCGTTTTGCAGCCCTCGACGCGGTGATGAACGTCGACTGGGATGCCCGCTTCCGTCATGCCGACTGGGATTTCAAACCGGTTTCCGAAATCGGTCGCCCATACACCGAAGCTGAACAGCAGATCATGGATATCGACTCCAGGATCAAGGGCTCGGTCAAGTTCGTCGAGGTCCCCGGTGGGGAAGTCGCACTGTTGACTGCAGGTGGCGGCGCCTCGGTATTCTATGCCGATGCTGTGGTGGCAAGGGGCGGAACCATCGCCAACTACGCCGAATATTCCGGCGACCCGGCCGACTGGGCTGTGGAGGCGCTGACCGAAACCATCTGCAAGTTACCGAACATCAAGCATATCATCGTCGGAGGCGCCATCGCCAACTTTACCGACGTGCGTGCAACCTTCAGCGGCATTATCAACGGGTTCCGTGACAGCAAGTCGAAGGGATACCTCGAAAATGTCAAAATCTGGGTACGCAGGGGAGGACCGAACGAAGCACAGGGTCTTGCTGCTATCAGGAAGCTGCAGGAAGAAGGGTTCGACATCCACGTCTACGACCGCAGCATGCCGATGACCGATATAGTCGACCTGGCTCTGAAGTCTTGAGAGCCTGGCCAGTATCGCCTTTTAATTCAAGTATATAGAAAATCAATAAACTGATTGAACCGTGAGCATTCTCGCTAATAAAGATACACGGGCGGTCATCATAGGCGGCGTAGCCGGTGTCAATGCGGCAAAACGCATGGCCCAGTTCGACTTCCTGATCAACCGTCCGCTGACTGTCCAGGCGTTTGTCTATCCGCCTGAAGCAGGCCAGCAGAAAGAAATTTTCCGCGGTGGCGAACTCAAGAACGTTACCGTATACTCATCCCTTGCCCCTTCACTGCAGGAGCATCCGGAGATCAACACCGCACTGATCTATATTGGTGCATCGAGAGGCTACCAGGCTGCCAAGGAGGCGATCGAAGCCCCCGGTATCAAGCTGATCTCGATGATCACCGAAGGCATTCCGGAAAAGGACGCCAAGCGCCTCAAAAAGCTTGCCGATGCACATGGCAAGATCTTCAACGGTCCCTCTTCGATCGGCATCATGTCGGCCGGTGAGTGTCGACTCGGCGTTATCGGCGGCGAGTTCAAAAACCTGAAGCTTTGTAACCTCTACAGGGCAGGTTCATTCGGTGTCCTGACCAAGTCGGGCGGCCTTTCCAACGAAGCCATGTGGCTTTGCGCACAGAACGGCAACGGCGTCACCTCGGCCGTGGCCATCGGCGGCGACTCATTCCCCGGCACCGATTTCGTCACTTACCTTGAAATGTTCGAGAACGATCCTGAAACCAAGGCCGTCGTCATGGTCGGCGAGGTTGGCGGAAGCCTCGAAGAGGAGGCAGCCGAATGGCTTGCCGCTTCCAAACGCCGCATCAGGCTGATTGCCGCAATCGGCGGTACCTGCCAGGAGGTTCTTCCCCAGGGCATGAAGTTCGGCCACGCAGGCGCCAAGGAGGGCAAAAAAGGCGCAGGTTCGGCACGCTCCAAGATGAATGCCCTTCGTGAAGCCGGCGCATTGGTGCCCGACACCTTCGGCGGCCTGAGCAAGGCCATCAAGCAGGTCTACCAGGAACTGCTCGCCAGCGGCGACATCAAGCCGGAACCGGAGATCGACGAGGCGGTACTGCCGCAGCTTCCACCGAGCGTCCAGGAGGTCATGAAGCAGGGCGACGTGGTCGTCGAACCGCTTATCCGCACCACCATTTCGGACGATCGTGGCGAAGAGCCCCGTTACAGCGGTTACGCAGCATCCGAGCTTTGTGAGAAAGGCTATGGCATCGAAGATGTTATCGCCCTGCTCTGGAACAAGCGACTTCCTTCGCGTGAGGAGTCCGAGATCATCAAGCGAATCGTCATGATCTCTGCCGACCACGGTCCGGCAGTGTCAGGAGCGTTCGGATCGATCATCGCAGCCTGCGCAGGCATCGACATGCCGCAGGCAGTATCGGCAGGCATGACCATGATCGGCCCCCGTTTCGGCGGCGCCGTGACCAACGCCGGCAAGTACTTCAAGATGGGCGTCAAGGATTTCCCGAATGACATTCCCGGCTTCCTGTCGTGGATGAAGGATAACGTCGGACCGGTTCCCGGCATCGGCCACAGGGTCAAGAGCCTCAAGAATCCCGACAAGCGCGTGAGCTATCTGGTCGACTACGTGAAGAACCATACCTCGCTGCACACGCCGTGCCTCAACTTCGCGCTTGAAGTCCAGAAGATCACGACCGCCAAGAAAGACAACCTGATCCTGAACGTCGACGGTACCATCGGTTGTATCCTTATGGACCTGGACTTCCCGGAGCATTCGCTCAACGGGTTCTTCGTCCTGGCCCGTACGATCGGCATGATCGGCCACTGGATCGACCAGAACAACCAGAACGCCCGCCTGATCAGGCTTTACGACTACCTGATCAACTACGCGGTCAAACCGGAACGTCCTGTCCCCGACAAGAAGTAAAAGAAGGGAACACCGTTCAAAACTGAAACACGAAAAGCAGGCCTAATCGCCTGCTTTTCGTGTTTTGATTTATCGATGTTACTTCAGGTAGTTGATCCCATCCCCATTTCTGACAAGGGAATGAAAAGCTGTTTATGATCGTTCCTAATGGTAACAAGGGTTCAACCATACTTTCATTCGCAGGTGCCTTGCGTGTTTCCTGCTCCTTGTGAAAAGCTTTAAACAGTTTAATAAAAATGCTGTACGGGAGTTTCGCGCAGCCGGGAAGCCGAAATTCATGCGACCATATCCAGACGATATCTCCCTGGTGATAGAAGGAGCCGCAGGCCAGGGCGTACAGACCATTACTGCCGCACTCCTGCCGATCCTCAACAACAGTGGCTATAATGTTTTCTCGTGTATGGAGTACATGTCCCGCATACGAGGAGGCCGCAACAGCACAGAGATCAGAATCACCGGAAAAATACGGCGGGCTTTCACGGCTCACATCGACGTGCTTTTCGCACTCTCGCCCCATGCATTCGAGCATTTGCAAAACCGCATTGATGAAAAAACCTTGATCTTTGCCGAAAAAGAGCAATTCGGCAATGGATGGAATGAGCGTTGCATCGATACTCCCATTGCGAAATTTGCAATACAGGCAGGAGGTCCGGTATACTCCAATACGGTAGCCGCCGGAGCGGTGCTCGGCATCCTGGGCATTCCGCTTGAGCCATTGAACATTTTTCTTCGTGAACAGTTTGCCATAAAAGGGGATGAGGCCGTAGAGAACAATATCAAGGCGGCTACCCTTGGATACGATTTCGGACTCCTGACGCCCCCTGCACTCAAATCAAAGATTCCTTTACCCTCGACAAATGATGGGGAATCGCACCTTCTCATGGACGGCAACACGGCACTCGGCATCGGTGCCATAGCAGCCGGATGCAATTTCATCTGTTCATACCCTATGTCTCCCGGTACGGGACTGCTTTCCTTCCTGGCCGAAAGATCCGGAACCTTCGGTATCGTGGTTGACCAGGCCGAAGATGAAATCGCAGCCATCAATGCCGGACTTGGTGCATCTTACGCCGGAGCACGTGCTGTAGTGACCACTTCGGGCGGAGGTTTCGACCTGATGCAGGAGGGAATGAGCCTTGCAGGCATGATTGAAACTCCGATAGTCGTGCACATCGGCCAGCGACCGGGACCCGCCACAGGCCTTCCGACCCGAACGGAACAGGGCGACCTGGATCTTGCACTGCATGCAGGACATGGGGATTTTGCCAGGGCAATCTTCGCTCCGGGCACGCTTGAAGAGACGATAGCAACCATGCAGCAGGCCTTTGACCTTGCCCAGCGGTTCCAGATCCCGGTCATCGTCCTGACCGACCAGTATCTTCTCGACGCTGTCTCGACCATTGATGTCCTGGATATAAAGCGGCTGCCCGTAGCATCAACCATCGTGCGAACTGATGAAAAATACAAGAGATATGCCTTCACGGACGACGGACTGAGCCCCCGCGGAGTGCCCGGTTATGGCGACGGGCTGGTACGGGTCGATTCCGATGAACACGACGAACAGGGCCTGATTACGGAGAGCTTTGATATGCGGAGCAGGATGATGGAAAAACGATTGAAACGCCTGCAGCCACTCGCTGAAGAGGCGTTTCCGCCTACTGTGATAGGCCGGCACGATGGTGCTGAAATCATGATTGTCTGCTGGGGCTCGACACGAGGCGTTCTCGAGGAGGCTCTCGACATCCTTGACAGCAAGAGGCTTGCAGGCATCCATTTTTCTCAGGTTTACCCACTCAATCCATCAATCTTAGCCATGCTGCGAAACAGGCGAATCATCGTTATCGAAAACAATGCACGCGGCCAGTTCGCCGATCTGTTGACTCACGAAACAGGCCTCGGCATCTCGCGCCGTATCCTCAAAGCCACAGGTGAGCCATTCTCGGTGGAAGAGGTTGTGGATGCACTCCAGGAGGAGGCCCATGGATAATCGTCAGAACCGGTTCGATATGCCGTCGGATACCGATGTGGCCTGGTGTCCCGGTTGCGGGAACCACATGCTGCTCAAAGCAGTCAAAGGAGCCCTTGACGAGCTTGGCATCGATCCGGGGAGCCTTGTCATGGTCTCGGGTATCGGCCAGGCAGCCAAGGCGCCCCAGTACATGAAGGTCAACATGTTCAACGGCCTACACGGTCGCGCGCTACCCGCTGCGTTCGGCATCAGGCTATCGAACAGGGAACTGGTCGTCGTGGTAGAATCGGGCGATGGCGACATGTACGGTGAAGGGGGCAACCATTTTCTGCACGCCATACGGAGAAACTTCGACGTCACTCTCATCGTTCACGACAACATGGTTTATGGACTCACCAAAGGCCAGGCATCCCCAACCACTCAACGGTGCATGAAGACTCCTGTGCAGGTGGGCGGCGTAATCCTCGAACCATTCAACCCTCTGGCCGTAGCAATTGCGCTTGATGCCCCGTTCGTGGCAAGGGCTTATGCCGGTGATGTCAAGCAGACCATATCACTCATCAAAAAAGCAATCAGCTTCAAAGGTTTTGCCCTCGTCGATGTGTTCCAGCCATGCGTGGTATTCAACAAGCTCAATACATGGCAGTGGTTCAAGGAAAACACTTATTCCATAGCTGCGGATCACGACCCGACAGACCGCATGGCCGCGATCAAGCTTGCGACAGCTACGGGCAAATTTCCCCTTGGCATGCTCTACCGCAACGATAACCGGGCGCTTTACGAAGATCTGGCTGGCATAGGGGAAAAACCGCTTCACCAGCAGCAAGCCCCTGATGAAAAGGATTTTCGCGCAATGCTCGACTCCATTCCGATGAACAACCACTGAGGATGCTCATTCCTGAGTTGCATATATTGCAGATGATATAGATACCAACAGAGGAGTACCTTGACAGAAACGATTCACGCGTTTGCAGGCGACGAACCGCCTGAAATAAAGATTCATACCCATGACCGTTACCATGAGGTCATGGACGCATGCGCTACCTTACCGCCACTCATAACGGCTGTTGTGCATCCAGTCGACGCGGCAGCTCTGGAAGCGGTAGCAGAAGCCGTCAGGGAAAACCTCATCACACCGGTGCTGGTCGGACCCTACGATCGCATCAGGGAGTCTGCAGGCAGTGCCGGCATCGATCTTTTGAACTGGCAGATCGTCGATGTTCCCCACAGCCATGCTGCAGCTGAAAAAGCGGTCGAGCTTGCAGGTCTGGATCAGATACATGCGATTATGAAGGGCTCGCTCCATACCGACGAAATGCTCGCGCCCATCGTGGCTCAGGGTTCCGGCCTGTGCAGGGGGCGGCGGCTCTCGCACTCCTACGTCATGGACGCGGCCGGGTACCACAAATGGTTCATTGTCACCGACGCCGTGGTGAACATCGCTCCCGACCTTCTTGCCAAGGCCGACATCTGCCGGAACGCTGTTGATGTATGGCGCTCATTGTGCCGCGAAGATCGGCTTCCGAAGATCGCGGTGCTTGCAGCAATCGAACTCATCAACCCGAAAATGCAGGCTACGATCGATGCCGCCGCACTGTGCAAAATGGCCGAACGGGGCCAGATTGCCGACTGCCTTATCGACGGCCCCCTCGCTTTCGACAACGCCGTAAACAGGAGGGCGGCCGAAAACAAGCATATCATATCTGCCGTTGCAGGCGATCCCGACATTCTCCTGACCCCCGACATTGAGGCCGGCAATATCCTCGCCAAGCAGTTGACCTTCATCGACAACGCGGACGCAGCAGGCATCGTCATGGGTGCCCGCATACCTATCATTCTCACCAGCCGTGCCGACAGGCTCCGCACGCGGTTGCTCTCATGCGCGATGGCCGTGCTGATCGCAAACGCCAGGGATGAAGGGCGTATCAAATAAAATTGAACTCTCCAATGAGCAGGAAAGCCATTATCGTCGGAGCTACATCAGGTATTGCCCTCTGCCTTGCCCGGCTATATATCCAGAATGGGTGGTCGCTGGGGTTGACCGGAAGAAACACCGAACGATGCAAGTGGCTGGAAGGGCAATTTCCATCCAGCACCGTAACGATCGAGATGGAGCTGGCCGATGCTGATATTGCCAGGGGGCAGTTCGACAAGCTTGCCGGGCGGATGGAGGGTGTCGACCTGGTAGTCATTGCCGCCGGTACGGGACATATCGATCCTGAATTGCCATGGGAGAAGGAGCTTGAGACCATAGCCACCAATGTCGATGGATTCGCCGCAATAGCCCATGCATCCATAAAGCTTTTCGAACGGCAGGGTTATGGGCATCTTGCCGCAATATCGTCGATTGCTGGCATCAGGGGTGGGGGCGCTCCGGCTTATAACGCCTCAAAAGCCTTTGTTTCAAATTACCTACAGGGTCTTCGCCATCATGCATACCGTTCCGGAAAGCCGATTTTCGTAACCGACATCCAGCCCGGATTTGTCGATACCCCGATGGCGAAAGGCGATAACCTTTTCTGGGTCGCCATTCCGGAAAAGGCTGCAATGCAAATCTATCGTGCCCTTGAACGCCGCAAAAGGCATTGTTATGTCACCCGGAGATGGTGGCTCATCGCCTGGGCTCTCAAACTTCTTCCCGAGCCGCTCTACCTGAGGTTGTCATAGTTTTTTCAAGGCAGCAAAAGCCGCAGCGAACTCAGGGGCGAACTTGTCAAGGCTTCTCCATCCGGCAATGACCGGGCGATGTGGCTCATAGTCCGCGATCATCTGGCCGCTGCGCATAGCCGCTCCCATTTCAACGTAGTTCCTTGCGATCTCTTCAGGCATCCATGAGCGGATCATCGCATCGTACATATCCGTGTCTGAACGGTCAACCCACTGCAAATCGGGCCTTCCGATCGCCTGGCCCAGAATGGCGGCCACTTCGTCGGTCGTTTTTTCGTCGCTTACGATATACCTGAACCCTTTGCCAAGGAAGGATGGTTCTGTCAGCTCAAGGGCGGCCTCGTCGGCAATGTCAGCCGGGTGTACCAGCACCATCAGTGTCTTTTCACCAAAATTGCCGTTTATCATCCCCTGATCCTTGATCGAGGTGATGCTCGCCAGGAAATTGGTATAGAAATACCCCGCCCGGAGATGCCGGACATTCACACCGTGAAGATCATCGAAAGCCTGCTCGACACGGTACAGGCCGCTTACCGGCCCGCATCCCTCGCGCATGTGAGCCCCGATGCTGCTCAGGTTCACCACCTGCTTCACCTCTGAAGCCCTGATGGCTATGACATAGTTTCGTCCGATACCGCCGATATATCCTTTCCAGTCCTTGACCTCAAAGTTGGGTGGCACCATGGTAAAGACCCCATCCGCACCCGTGAATGCCTCGGTGAGAAACCTGGTATCAGATACGCTGCCGATAGCCGCCTTGGCTCCAATAGCTTCGATGGCTTTAATTCTCTCGGCCTTACTGCTGACGACAGTAACCGAATGCCCTGCCTGAACGAGTTGAGTGGCAAGCGGTTTGCCGATATTGCCCAAAGAGCCGGTAATGACGTAGTGCATTTCTGTAAGATTAATATTATCAGCGAGTTACCGCACAACGCGCAGAATCTGTTCGATCTGTTGTACTGAATGGAAAGAGCGATGGGACGACTCACGGCATGAGGCTGTACCTATAAAGAACCATAGCCTTGGCGCATGAGTTCCTTTAAGGATATATGGGCGAAGGAGAGGGGAGTGGGGCTCTATCGTTCTGATGGGGAGAGCCGATCAGGAGTTGCCGGTGACGAATTAAGGAGATGATTATTGATGTAAACGATTATTCCTGTTACATTTTAACTACGCCTATCCATGACGGCAGTATTGCCGTCGCCAGAGAGCGTAGATCACCCGTTAATGGCTTCATTGTAGAACGATACTATTGCGTACCGGTTCAGGATTATTTTTTCGATTGAAGTAGTTCCGGCAGTTCCCCTGTTTCGCATTTTTCTATCTTGTAAGAAGGTATTTCTATAATTCAACGATCCCGACAGGAGATAATCATGACCAATGGCAACTTTTTCAATAAGCTCTTCGACTTTTCGTTCAAGGAGTTCATAACCCTCCAGATCATCAAGTACCTCTACATCATCGGCATCGCCTTTGCCGGCTTCACAGCACTCGGCATGATCGG
>JAAXXK010000048.1:17128-18563 GCA_013334525.1 Chlorobiaceae bacterium | reverse complement strand
GTCGATACCGAAACCGCGCTGATCTGGAGAGGCCCCATGGCATCGAGCGCCATCAGGCAGCTCATCAGCGATGTTGACTGGCAGGAGCTCGACTACCTGATTTTCGATCTTCCTCCCGGAACCGGCGACATTCAGCTCACCCTGGTGCAGGCCCTCGCCCTGACCGGAGCGGTCATCGTGACCACGCCGCAGGATGTGGCCCTGGCCGATGTCGCCAAGGCTGTCACCATGTTCAGGAAAGTCGATGTGCCGATCCTCGGCGTCGTCGAAAACATGAGCTGGTACCAGCTTCCGGACGGCAGTCGTGACTACATTTTCGGCAGGCAGGGCGGTGAGAAGTATGCAAAGGCCAACGGCATTCCATTCCTCGGAGCCATACCGATCAGCGGTTCGGTGCGCGAAGGCGGCGACAGCGGCAAGCCCTTCATCATCAGCAACCCGGACGCGCCGACCTCGGCGGCAGCCGGCCTGGTGGCAGGAGAGATCGCCAGGCAGGTGTCGATAAGGAACGCTTCATGCTCCCTCAATTGACGTTAAATGATTTTGTTTTTTTAACAGGGGTATGTGATATTAGGTCAGGAGCAAAATGCGCCCCCAACACACAACCATCAACGCACAGCAATAACTACCATGAAGGATTACCTGCCAAACAGCGACCCGCTTTACGATAGGGTCATCAACGCTCTCGAAACCGTCCGTCCATATCTTCAGGTTGACGGCGGAGACTGCCAGCTTGTCGGCATCACCAAGGAGATGCAGGTTGATGTGAAACTTCTCGGCGCATGCGGCTCATGCCCCATGAGCACGCTGACCCTGCGCGCCGGTGTCGAACAGGCCATCAAGAAAGCCATCCCTGAAATCGCAAGGGTGGAATCGGTCTGACTTGTTTAACGATCGGTCGGATCAGACAAATAGGACTGATCCGGCCAATCGACGAGCATAAACGAAAAAAGGCCCCTCTTTGGTGGCCTTTTTTCGTTTATGCAATTCCTCAATCCAGGTTTCTCAAGAGCAGCTCCAGTGAGTCCTCGTTCTTGACGAGTACCTCCCTGGGTTTGCTCCCATCCCCCGCACTCACGATCCCGCTGTATTCCAGCTGGTCCATGATCCTGCCTGCACGGCTGAAGCCGAGCCTGAGGCGGCGCTGGAGAAGCGATACGCTGGCCTGCTGGTGCATGACGATCAGCCGGGCGGCCTCTTCGAACATGCTGTCGCGCCCATCCCGATCCTGTCCGCCACCTGAAGAGGAGCCGTTGCCCATATCCGGCATCGGCAGGAAACATGCCTCCTTCTGTGAGGGCTGCGACCCGATAAAGGTAGTGATCGCATCGACCTCCGCCGAAGAGACAAAAGGACACTGCACGCGGCTCGGTTTGGGCATCGAGGCCGACTGGAACAGCATGTCGCCGTTTCCAAGAAGCTGATCGGCGCCGGA
>JAAXXK010000048.1:4611-17028 GCA_013334525.1 Chlorobiaceae bacterium | reverse complement strand
CGATAAAGGTAGTGATCGCATCGACCTCCGCCGAAGAGACAAAAGGACACTGCACGCGGCTCGGTTTGGGCATCGAGGCCGACTGGAACAGCATGTCGCCGTTTCCAAGAAGCTGATCGGCGCCGGAAATGTCGAGAATCGTGCGTGAATCGACCTTGCTGGCAACCTGGAATGCGATCCTTGACGGGAAGTTAGCCTTGATGATGCCGGTGATGATGTCCACCGACGGGCGCTGGGTGGCCACGATCAGGTGGATGCCGACGGCCCTGGCCATCTGGGCGAGCCTCGTTATGGGCTCCTCGACCTCCCTGCCGGCCGTTATCATCAGGTCAGCCAGCTCGTCGATGACCACGACGAGATAATACATCGCCTCTTCCGGCAGCTTGCTGTTGAACTCCTTGATGTTGCGTACGCCCGATTTTTCGAGCATCTCGTAGCGCCGCTCCATCTCCCTGACCACCGACCTCAGGGCTGAAACCGCTTTCTGCGGATCGGTGATGATGATCTGATCGTCCAGGCCGGGAATCTTGGGCAGGAAATGGTTTTTCAGTCGCGAATACTGGGAAAGTTCGACCCGCTTCGGATCAACCAGCACAAACTTCACCTCATCAGGCCGACGGGCATAAAGAAGGCTGGTCAGGATCACATTGATCGCGACCGACTTGCCTGCACCGGTAGCGCCGGCGATCAGCAGGTGGGGCATCGTAGCCAGATCTTCAATCAGCACTTCGTTCGAAATGTTCTTGCCGAGGGCGATCGGCAGGGCCATGGTATTGTTCTTGAACTTCTCGACCTGCAGCACCGTACGCATCATCACCATCTTCGGCTTGCCGTTCGGGATCTCCACGCCGACCGCGTTCTTTCCGGGAATTGGTGCGATGATCCTGATGCCGCGAGCGGCCAGTGCCATGGCGAGATCGTTTTCAAGCGACTTGACCCGGCTGATCTTAACATCGGGTGCAAGCTCAAGCTCGAACAGGGTAACCCTGGGTCCGACGGTCGTGGCGATTCTCACGACATCGATTTTGTAGATGCTCAGCTTTTCGAGCAGCCGGTTCTTGCTCTCGGCCAGATGACGTTCATCGTAGCTCTCATCGTCATCTTTCGGTTTTTTCAAAAGATCGATCGACGGGAAGCGGTAAGCTACACGGTCGCGGGTCTTGACCTTCAGGCGCCGCTCGTCAAGGTCGGCCTCCTTTTCATGAACGCCCTGCCTGATGATCATCTCGGGCCCTTCACCCTGTTGCGCAGAGAGTTCGGCCGACTCATCCCCGTCCTTTTCGTCGAACCCAGTTATGACCGGGTCCTGGAAGGGCGGAGGATCTGGGAAAGTGTACGACTTGGGCTCAGCCGCCGCTACAGGGACGGATTCCTTGGGGGCAGTCGATTTTCCGGCAGGCTCATCTGCTGCCTTGGAAGCCCTCTTTTTACGCTCTTTCTCAAGGCTCTTTTCCATTTTCGCGGCCTTTCGCATCGCCTGACGTTCATCCTTTTCACGCTGCTTTTCCATCCGCTCCTCCCTTATCGCGCCAAGCGTCGCAGATACCCTGCCGGAAAACGACCCAAGGCTTGAGGCTGTCTGTGCGAAAAGGTTCCTGCCCATGTAGAAGGTCAGTACAAGGCCGACAGCTGAAGTCAGGGCCCATGCCCCGGCATACCCGATAACGGTCGACAGGAACGACGCCAGCATCCTTCCCGTGGCTCCTGACATCACATCACCAAAGGCAGCGGTCGACAAACCGAACATGGCCGCAAGATCAAGCGCAATCAGAAGGGAGTAGAGAAGGAAAAAGAGCGCCGGCTTCGGGGACTTCAACCGGAAAAGGTGCCATCCCAATACCAGAAGCCCAAGAAGGGGCATCACCGATGGATAACCGAGCAGGATGCGGACCAGAAATACCGAGATCCTGGCGCCGAAAAGCCCGAAGGGATTATTTAGGGTCGCAGCCATCGCCCTGGCAGCGTCGCTGAACACTTCGTACCAGGGCAGGGTTACAATGCAGGCTTCGTCTTCCGCATGGAAATTGAACAGGGCTACGATGAAATACAGGGCCACAAGCATCAGGACAATGCCGCCCGTTTCCCGGACGAGACTGTCCCTGCGGAAAGCCTTCATGTTCGCCATTTTTTTCAACAGGGACATATTACCTCTTCTGTTCAGGGTCTGTCGGCATGAACAAACGGAAGCCTGCGAACTGATCCCGGTTGATAGGTGCCGCGGATCTCGACAAAGATCGGTGTACCTGCCTCGATATAGTCATACAGGATGCTGGCGGTCCCGATAGGCTCCTGAAGCGTCGGAGAGATGGTGCCGCTGCAGACGTAGCCGATCTCCTGGTGATCGCTGTTGTACACCCTGAAGTGCTGGCGCGGCAAAGCCCTGCCTTCAAGGCTGAAGCCGACCACGCTGCGTCTCGGGTCGATCTCCACCTGCTGGCATGCCTGCTTGCCGATGAAATTGTGTTTGTTCATCTTGACCACCCATTTC
Organism: Chlorobiaceae bacterium; assembly: GCA_013334525.1. Taxonomy (GTDB): domain Bacteria; phylum Bacteroidota; class Chlorobiia; order Chlorobiales; family Chlorobiaceae; genus Chlorobaculum. The sequence continues at coordinate 14,540 of JAAXXK010000048.1, read as the reverse complement.
AAGCGGGCTTCGAGCGGGTTGATATCTTTTTCGATCTCGTGACCGTAGAGGGAGTATCCCATTTCGAGCCTCAGGGTATCGCGGGCACCAAGGCCGATTGGCTGGATACCGTAATCCTTTCCGGCATCCATCAGGGCGGTCCAGAGCGAAACCGCATGTTCGTTGGGCAGGCAGATCTCGACTCCGGCTTCGCCGGTATAGCCGGTCCTGGCCACCATGATTTCGGATCCTTCGTAAGGCAACCTAAGAAAATGAAATGAATGAAGGTTGTGGACTCCGGAATGGGGTAACACCCTGTCGAGGATCTCCATGGATTTCGGTCCCTGCAGTGCGATCAACGAAAGGCTGTCGGTACGGTCTTCGAGCGTAACCCCTTCGAAAGCTCCTATATGTTCGCTGATCCATGCATAATCCTTTTCGCAGTTGCTTGCATTGACGATAAGGAAAAAGGTGTCGGAGCTTATCCTGTAGATGATCAGATCGTCGACCACCCCGCCATCCTGGTAGAGCATGAGGTTGTATTGAGCCTGGCCATCCCTGACCTTGTCGAGATCGTTGGTCGTGAGATAATTGAGAAATTCCGCAGCGCGCGCTCCCCTGACATAGAAGTTGCCCATATGTGAAACATCGAAAAGGCCCGCCGCTTCACGGACAGCCTTGTGTTCGGCGATAATGCCCGTATACTGGACCGGCATCAGGAATCCGCCGAAATCGATCATTTTCGCACCGGCATGCTCGTGCCACGAACAGAGCGCTGTTTTTTTCATTGATCTCCCTTGATGAATTGGATGTAAAGATTGAACGCCTTGTAAAAAAGCATTTCGAAATAAAGATCAAAGCACTTTTTTACCGGGAAAGCACATAATTCCGTCCACCGTAACCGGTGATAAATACAAAATATAGAATAAGGATTTCCTGTAAATTTGGCTAATCGATCCCGGGTCGTCAATTACCGATGATCACGGTATCTGAAAGTTCGTTCAGGTCGTCCGGCTTTCGGGGGAAATGGTGCTGGAGCAGGAGGCCGCAACGGTCGACGGCCTTGCAGATGGCCTCAGCCTGGCTTCCCTTGCTGATGCCTTCGGTTATGATCTCCACGATCTCCTTCCAGGGTTGGGTCCCGACCTTCGAATCGATACCGGAATCGGCAAAGACGCGGACGCTGTGCTCAAACAGGGAGATATAGATGAGAATGCCGGTACGCTCCCTGGTCTCGTGCACCTTCCTTAGGAAAAAGGCCTTGATGGCCGCCTCTTCGACCTCCTCGACCATGTCGCGCCGGCTTACAAAAAGGCGTTTCACGAAAGAGAGCCGTTTGACGAGTTCGTGCATGGCGATGAACAACGGCGCATAGATCATGAGAAAATGCCACATGGTATCCTGCGACAGGAGAAGCGAGGCGATAATGGCAAGAACCAGCGAGATCGACCCGCTGGCGACTAGGGATGCCGCAGGGTAGCTGCTGCTCGTCGAAACCGCCATGACAACGATCTCACCCGAGGTTCCAGCCTCAGCGCCCTTCACGCTGTTTTCGATAGCCTGCCGCCCGGCTGCAGTCAGGAATTTCTGGACGTTGTCTTTCATACCCTTTTTGCTAAGTATCGTGAACCATTCGCCTACCAGTCTCCCGAAGCCCCGCCGCCGCCAAATCCGCCACCGCCGCCGCTGAAGCCTCCGCCATCCCCGCCGCCGAAACCGCCGCCACCCATGAAAAACCCGCCGGGTCCATGAGGACCGCCGGAGACGGACGAACCGCCGCCGTGACGGCCACTCTGCCTGCGCAGGTAAAGGTAAAGGCCGAAAAGGATAGCGAAGACCAGCGGAAAGGAGGGTCCCTTGCGTTCAACTTTTTTGGCGGCCGGCGCCTTGTATTCGCCCTTGACCGATGCGGCAATGGCATCGACACCGGCGATGAAGCCCGAATCGAAGTCGCCGCTTTTGAACGCGGGCTTCATGACATCATTGATTATCCTGCCGGTCTGGAGGTCGGTCAACCTTCCCTCGAGCCCCAAACCAACCTCAATCCTGGTTTTCCTGTCGTTTTTTGACACGATCAGCAGGATACCGTTATCCTTGCCTTTCTGGCCGATCTTCCACGCATCGGCCACCCGTATCGAAAAAAACTCGATCGGTTCCCCCTCGAGGGAGTCAACGGTCAGGAGCGCCACCTGGGTGGACTCGGCCTCCTCGATAGCCTTGAGCTTGCCGTCGATGACGGCGCGCGCCTGGGGTGAGATCATCGCTGCGTAGTCGTTGACCCGTCCTGCAAGCGCCGGCACGGCGAGCTCTTTTGCTGTCGCCGGCAAAACAAGCAGTAGCATGAAGGCGACAAGGGCCACCGTCCGCTGCACAGGACGCGACAGCGCCTGCGACAGGGAGAAGAAGCCTCCGGGATTTCGAAGGCTTCTTTTCAGAGAAACGTCCATAACCCTGGCGCTCAGAACTTGACCGCAGGAACGGCCTTTGCCGCTTCGTCAGCCTTGAAATAGGCTTTCGGCTTGAGCTTGAGCATCACGCTGTTGGTCAGGGAGTTGGGGAACTTGCGAAGGGAGAAATTGAAAACCTCGACCGCCTGGTTATAGCGCTGCCGGGCCACGCTTATCCTGTTTTCAGTCCCTTCAAGCTGAACCTGCAGATCCCTGAAGTTCTGGGTGGCCTTCAGTTCGGGGTAGCGCTCGACAGCGACCAGCAACCTCGACAGTGACGAAGAGAGCTGGCCCTGTGCCGCCTGGAACTTCGCCATTGCCTCAGGATCGCTCAACTTGTCGGGGGTAATGTTGATGGAGGTGGCCTTCGCCCTGGCCTCGATCACCGCCGTAAGGGTCTCTTTTTCAAAATTTGCAGCACCCTTGACCGTCGCCACGAGGTTCGGCACAAGATCCGACCGGCGCTGAAGCTGCGATTCCAGGTCACCCCATGTGCGATTGACCGCCTCTTCGTTCTGTTGCATGGTGTTGTATCCGCAACCATTGAGCATTACGAGTGCGATCAGGAAAGGAAATATGCGGGAAATATAACGGATCATACTTGACTCCTCTATGTTTTAAAAAGCCGATAACATCCAGAAAAAATATAACAATAACATATCTGATGCAAAACTGATGCCATCTGCCGGAAAGCGTGATTTCGATGAAATATAAATGGCACGCGAACACGAATAGTCGTAAATTATACGTATTAACAACAAAAAAAATCACTTATCGAGACACAACGACACCGTAACTGAAACCGGACAATCCCCTGCCATCATGCGCAAAACCCCTATTTTGCTCGCGCTGAGCAGCCTCCTGTGCTCCTCTCCGCTGCAAGCAGCGTTCGAATTCTCCCCGGTCGATCCCAAGGGACTGGCTATGGCCGGAGCCATGACAGCCGTCACCGGCAGTGCATTCGGGATTTATTACAACCCGGCAGCTCCGGCATCTGCCGCAGCACCTGAAGCCGGCATCTCATATGCGATACCTTACGGGGAGGCAAACCTCGGAAGCCTCAATGGAGCGTTCTGCCTCCCCCGGCTTCCATTCGACAAAAACGGAGCCTTTTCGGCTGGATTGAACCATTACGGAACCGGAGCTTACCAGGAACAGTGGGTTGTTGCCGGGTACGGCCGCTCGGTAACCTCCTCGATCCGGGCTGGCATCTCGGCATCTCGGATGTCGCTCAGGATGAGGGGACTGGACAACGAGGCTGCAACAGGAATCAACGTCGGACTGCAGGCTGAACTGAAACCCGGACTGATCTTCGGCATAAGCTCCATGAACCTCAATGCACCAAAGATAGGCGAATTCAGGAGTCCGTTGCCCAGAACAACGCTGACCGGCATCTCCTGCCGGCTCAAAACCGGAAGCATCCTGACGGTCAATGCCGTGACAGACCCCGACCGGACGGGACGCCTGCTCGCAGCCGGCGACTTTCCTGTTTCAGGCAACATTCACGTGATGATCGGCATGGCGACCAATCCATCGCTCATCTCGGCAGGAGCGGAATTCGGTACCGGAGCCTTACGGGCAACCCTTGCCGTAAGCCGAAACATCGACCTCGGCACGACATCATCCTGCGGGATCGCCATTGCGCTGTGAGAATAACATCGTCATCGTCTATCGTTTATCCCCAAATCCGAACTTCTCGTGCATTCCAGGATATTGGACTGAAGTCCGGATATCTTTTTTGATTTCTATATCCCCGGGCTGAAGCCCGGGGCAATTTGAAGAGGGATAATGGATTTGATCAATTAATGTTGCCAGATTTTTGCCCGACAGACATTCATATCTTTCTCTGTCTTCCATTGCCCCGGGTTTCAACCTCCCATATTCAGGAGTGGCTTCAGCCCGACGGACATTAAACTCCTACAATCTCTTCAGTTGCCCCGGGTTTCAACCCGGGGGAGAGATGAAGATTTCGATCAACGCCGAACAAACAGGGCTTCCCCTAGCTGCTCATGCGTTCGACGGTGAACACCCCCTGAACCTTCTTGAGCTTGTCCATCAGGGTGGTCAGTTTGGCGGTATTCTTGACAAAAACCATCAGGGTTCCGATGAAAATACCATCCTTGGCGCTCAGGGAGATGCTTCTGATGTTGGTGTCGAACTTGGAGATCACGCCGGTTATCTGGTTCGTGATGCCGATCTTGTCCTCGCCGACGATCCGGATGCCTGCGAGAAAATCGGTCTCCAGCTTCCTGTTCCAGGCCACCGAGACTATCCGCTCGCTTTTCACGAGGTTCTCGTTGGTGACGTTGAGGCAGTTCTTGCGGTGGATCTTGACCGAACCTTCGGTCGTGACAAAACCGATGATATCGTCGCCCGGAACCGGATTGCAGCACTTTGCGTAGGCATAGGCGATATTGCTCAGGCCGGCGATGACCACCTCGTCCTTTTGCTCGAAAGGCCGCTCCTGCACCTGGCGTGCGATCTCCGCGAAATCCTGCGTAGTGGTCGCCGGAGTAGCAGACTTATCCTGGGTTTCGGCGGATTTCTTTGGATTGGTGACGCTTTCGATAACCTCTTCGCTGCTGATCTGCTGGTTGGCCAGGGCGCTGAACAGATCGGCCGGGGTCCGGATGCCTGCCTTGCGAACCGAACGGATCGCGTCGTTGGCGGTGAACAGCTTCTTGGTGCCCGAAAGCATCTTGTCCCACATGCCTCGTCCCTTCTCGATCTGCAGGCGACGCTCCTCATTGATGGCCGCCCTGATCTTGAGCTTGGCGCGGTGGGTCACAACAATTTTCAGCCAGTCAGCCTTTGGCTTCTGGTTTTTCGAGGTGATCACCTCAAGGCGGTCGCCTGACTTGAGCTCGGCATTCAGGCGCACGATCTTGCCGTTGACCTTGGCCCCGATGCAGCCATTGCCGATTTCGGTATGGATAGCGTAGGCGAAATCGATCGGCGTCGCCCCTGCAGGCAGGATCTTCATATCCCCTTTCGGGGTGAACACATAGATCTCGTCGTGATAGAGGTTCAGCTTGAAGCCCTCCATGAACGCCGCAGCTGAATCGGCATCCTTGATCAGCTCCCTTGCCCACTTGAGGAACGAATCGACCGCGGCATCGTCCTTCGATATCTTCTCCTTGTATCGCCAGTGGGCCGCGACGCCAAGCTCGGCAAACTCGTGCATTCGCCGCGTCCTGATCTGCAGCTCGATCACATAGCCCTGCGGACCGATAATGGCCGAATGCAGCGACTGGTAGCCGTTGTGCTTGGGAATGGATATGTAGTCCTTGAAATGCTGGGGTATGGGCGGATACTGCTGGGTAATGTAACCGTATACGGCGAAACAGTCCGAAATCTTCTCGGTATCGATAACGACGCGAATGCCGTAGAGGTCGTGGATGTCCTCGAACTCCTTGTTCTTGAGGCGCATCTTGTTGTAGATCGAGTAGAGGTGCTTGGCCCGCCCCTGCACCTCGACCGTGAACCCCTGCTTCTCCAGGTCGGTCTTGATCGGCACGATCATCTTGTTCAGGTAGGCGATGCGCTCGTTCCTGCTCAGGCGAACCCTCTTCAGCAGGTATTCGTACATCTCGGGATCGATGTACTTGAGCGAAAGATTTTCGAGGTCGACCCTCATCTTGCCGAGGCCGAAGCGGTGTGCCAGCGGGGCGTATATGTCGCGGGTCTCGAGCGCCATGCGCAGCCGGCGGTGCTCCGGAAGGGCATCGAGGGTCCTCATGTTGTGCAGGCGGTCGCAAAACTTGATCAGGATAACCCTGATATCCTTGACCATCGAAAGCAGCATTTTCCTGAACCCTTCAGCTTCAGTGGTCTCGCGGTTGACCATGATCTCGGAGATCTTGGTCAGCCCCTCCACGATGTCGGCGACTTCGGCACCCAGTTCGGCTGAGATGTCTTCGTAGGTATAACCGCTGTCTTCGATCACGTCGTGCAGCAGTGCTGCGGCAACCGAAACGCCGTCCAGCGGCAATTCGGTAACCAGGAGCTTGGCGACTTCAACAGGATGGAAGAAGAATGGTTCACCTGAGGCGCGTTTCTCCCCCTCATGGGCGCGGTAGCACATGAAAAACGCACGCTGGATGAGCGATTCATCGTAGTTCTTGAGATTCAACCGGCAAAGCCGCAGGATCTCGTGCAGTTTCTGGTAATGTTCCTGTCCAATCTGGGCCAGCATAAATGTCCGGTTCTCCGAAAAATTATTGTAAAACCTGAGCCTTCGAAACAGCCTCTCTTTCTATATATAAAATGATCGGCAATCGGCAATGGCGGTCACTCGGCCATTTTCCCGATTCGTTCCTGGAGCATCACGATCTCGTCACGCAGATAGGCGGCCTTTTCGTAGTCGGTCTGTTCGGCGGCGATCTGCATTTCGGTGCTCATCTCGGCAACCATGAGCAGCACCTCCTCCCTGCTCATCTGGTTCAGCAGCCCCTGCAGCTCCATCTCGGGACGTTTCTGCAACCCGAGGCGCTTGCGCCGGTATCGCTCCTCGGCATCGGCTACGCTCGTGGTGTTGAGCACCTGGTCGACCGACTTGAGGATCGATCGCGGTTCAATGCCGTGCTCTTCGTTGTACTCCTGCTGGATGCGCCTCCTGCGCGAGCTTTCGTCGAGCACCTCGCGCATCGAGTCGGTAATCTTGTCGGCATAGAACATCACGATACCGTCGATGTTGCGGGCCGCACGTCCGGCGATCTGCATGAGCGATTTGGCGTCACGAAGGAACCCCTGCTTGTCGGCGTCGAGAATCGCCACGAGCGCCACCTCCGGAAGATCCAGCCCTTCGCGGAGCAGGTTGACGCCAACGAGCACATCGATATCACCGGCCCGCAGTTCCCTGAGGATCTGGATCCGTTCAAGGCTCTTGATCTCGGAATGCAGGTACTGTGACCGCAGTCCGACTTTGCGGAAATAGGCGTGCAGATCTTCGGCCATGCGCTTGGTCAGCGTCATGATCAGCGATTTGTGCCCCTGCGCCATGCAGGTGCGAATGCGGGCCAGGAGGTGGTCGATCTGGCCGACGACCGGATGAACCTCGATAATCGGATCGAGGAGGCCTGTAGGACGGACAAGCTGTTCGACGACCACCCCTTCGGAGCGCATGAGCTCATGCTGCGATGGGGTGGCGGAAACGCAGATCACCTGCGGCACCATCTCCTCGAACTCCTCGAAGCGGAGGGGACGGTTGTCGAGCGCAGATGGAAGCCGGAAGCCGTGTTCGACCAGGATGGTCTTCCTGGAACGATCTCCCCCGTACATGCCGCGGATCTGCGGAAGGGTCACATGGGACTCGTCGACCACGACGAGGTAGTCTTCCGGGAAATAGTCAAGCAGGCACCACGGGCGCTCTCCTTCAGGCCGGCCTGAAATGTGCCGCGCATAGTTCTCAATGCCGGAACAGTAACCGAGCTCCTTGATCATCTCAAGGTCGTATCGGGTGCGCTCCTCAAGCCGTTGAGCCTCGACCAGCCTATCGTCTTTCCGAAGCACGTTCAACCGCCATGCCAGCTCGTTCTCTATGGAGAGCATCGCCACGTTCAGCTTCTCTTCGTTAGCCACGAACTGACGCGCCGGGTAGATGAAAGAGTACTCGTCCGCACCGATGATTTCACCGCTTTTCGGATCGAAGGTCTGCAGTGAATCGATTTCGTTGCCGAAAAACTCGACGCGAAGCCCCAGCTCCTCATGGCCCGGCACCAGGTCGATCACATCGCCGCGCACCCGGAACCGGCCGGGCGAAAGATCGACATCATCCCTGAAAAAGTGCAGTGCTACCAGCTTCTGCAAAAACTCATCGCGCTCCATCTCCATGCCTCGGCGAAGTTCGACGATCTGCGACATCCAGTCCTCCGGCGAACCCAGGCCATAGATACAGCTTACGGAACTGACCACGATCACGTCTTTGCGCCCACTCAGCAGCGAACTGGTGGCCCTGAGCCTGAGCCGTTCGATCTCGTCGTTGATCTTGAGGTCCTTGGCGATGTACTTGTCCATCGACGGGATGTAGGCTTCCGGCTGGTAGAAGTCGTAATAGCTGATGAAATATTCTACCGCGTTGTCGGGAAAAAACTGCCGGAGCTCTCCGTAAAGCTGTGCGGCCAGAGTCTTGTTGTGGCTGAGCACCAGCGTCGGCCTGTTGATGTTGGCGATAACGTTGGAAACCGTGAAGGTCTTGCCCGAACCGGTAACACCGAGCAGGGTCTGCCAACGGTCACCCCTGAGGACCCCTTCCGTCAGGGCCTTGATAGCTTCCGGCTGATCCCCTGTGGGGCTGTATGGACTGACCAGCCTGAACCCTTCTCCCCGACTTCCCTGCATGTACTGAATGTATAAATGGTTGAACGGTACGCATCAATTTCCGATTACAAGAACTTATAACGGCCATTGTTAGTTCTTGACGCCGACGGCCACAACAGGCATGTTCGCCCTGCAACAGCTTTTTTACCGGCTCTTTTCCGGATTTTTCGTAATGTACGGTTTTGTTTCCGCCGTTAAGCGCGGCCTGGTGCTATATTATTTGACATTGATGACGAACCATGACCGCACCATTCCTGAAATTCACCGGCAGAACAGGCCGACTGCTCACCTTCGGCATAGTGCTGCTCCATCTCATTTCCTGTAAATCCATGATGACTGAAAAAGAAAGCTACAAATACACGACTATCCCCGGAGACTCCCTTCATACAAGGATCTACAAGCTCAAGAACGGCCTGACCGTCTACATGAGCCCATACAGCGACGAACCGAGGATCTACACCTCCATCGCCGTCCGGGCCGGCAGCAAGAACGACCCTGCCGAAACGACCGGCCTTGCCCACTACCTCGAACACATGCTCTTCAAGGGTACCGATTCGATCGGCTCGCTCGACTACGCCAAGGAACATGCTGAACTCGAAAAGATCATCGAGCTCTACGAAAAATACCGCGCGACAAGCGACCCTGAAGGACGAGCGGCAATTTACAGGGACATCGACAGCATCTCCAACGTCGCGGCACAGTACACCGTACCGAACGAATACGACAAGCTCCTCAACTCCATCGGAGCCCGAGGCACAAACGCCTACACCTGGGTGGAGCAGACCGTCTACATCAACGACATCCCGTCGAATGAGCTGGAACGGTGGCTGACCATAGAGGCCGAGCGGTTCCGCAACCCGGTCATGAGGCTTTTCCACACCGAGCTCGAGACGGTGTACGAAGAGAAGAACATGACCATGGACAGCGACAGCCGACAGCTTTGGGAAGATCTTTTCAGCGGCCTGTTCAGCAGGCACACCTACGGCACGCAGACGACCATCGGAAAGGCGGAGCACCTGAAAAAGCCCTCGATCAGGAACGTCATGAACTACTACCGATCCTGGTACATTCCGAACAACATGGCCATCTGCATCGCAGGCGACTTCGACCCGGATGCGGCCATCAGGATGATCGACCACAAATTCTCGGGACTTGAAGCGAAAGAGGTCCCCGAGTTTCATCCGC
>JAAXXK010000048.1:0-4511 GCA_013334525.1 Chlorobiaceae bacterium | reverse complement strand
TCCTGGTACATTCCGAACAACATGGCCATCTGCATCGCAGGCGACTTCGACCCGGATGCGGCCATCAGGATGATCGACCACAAATTCTCGGGACTTGAAGCGAAAGAGGTCCCCGAGTTTCATCCGCCGGTCGAGCAGCCCATCACCGAGCCCATCGTCAAAACCGTGACCGGTCCCGAAGCCGAGGAGCTCGTTCTGGGCTTCAGGTTCGGTGGGGTCAACTCCGGGGATGCAGACCTGTTGACCCTCGTCGACAAGATCCTTTTCAACCATACCGCAGGCCTGATCGACCTGAACCTGAACCAGCAGCAGAAGGTGCTTGATGCCGGCTCAATGCTGGTAATGATGAAGGACTACTCGGTGCACATCCTCAGCGCACATCCCCGTGAGGGCCAGAGCCTCGATGAAGTCAAGGCACTGCTGCTCCAGCAGCTTGATCTCGTCAAGGAGGGCAACTTCCCGGACTGGCTGCTCGGAGCGATCATCAACGACCTCAAACTCGAAGAGCTGAAACAGTATGAATCGAACCGTGGCCGTGCCGAAGCCTTCGTGGACACCTATGTATGGGGCATGGAGTGGGAGAGGCATGTAAACCGCATCGAACGCATCGAAAAGATCACCAAACAGGAGATCGTCGATTTTGCCCGCAAGCACTACGCAGCCAATTACGTAGCCGTCTACAAGCAGAACGGCAAAAGGATCAGCGAAGGCAAAATCCAGAAGCCTCCGATTACGCCCATCAAGGTTAATCGCGACCACTCATCAAGCTTCGCCGAAAAACTGCTGGCGGAAAAAACCGGCATCGTGCAGCCTGTATTCCTCGATTTCAGCAAAGATATCGGATACTACGACCTCACTCCGGAGATCAAGCTCCACTATGTGCCGAACAGGGAAAACGACATCTATAACCTCTATTTCATTTTCGATACCGGCGGCAACCAGAACAGGAAAATCCACACGGCGCTCGATTACCTCTCCTACCTCGGCACCTCGAAGCTGACGCCCGCCCAGTTCAGCCAGGAACTCTACAAGCTCGGCGCTGAATTCACGGTACTGACCGCCGACGACTACGTCTACCTCAAGCTCTCCGGCCTTAAGGAGAACTTCCCGAGAGCCATCGCCCTGCTCGACGAGCTGCTGAAGGACGCCCAGCCGGACGCGCCTGCCCTCGAAAAGCTCAAGGAGGGTATCCTGAAAGAGCGGGCGGACGACAAGCTCGCCAAGCGCAAAATCCTCTTCGAAGCGATGGTCAACTACGGGAAGTACGGCCCGAAATCCCCGTTCACCAACGTGTTGAGCGACAGCGAGATCGAAGCGCTGAGCCCTGAAGAGTTGCTGACCGAGATCAGGAACTTCATGAGCTACCGGCATCGGGTGCTTTACTATGGACCGGAAACCCCTGAAACGCTGCTCCGTGAGCTGAAGGGGATGGAGCACTTCGGGCATGAGTTCAGGCCCGTACCGAAACCCGAACAGTACCAGGAGCTCGAAACCACGAAAAACCATGTCTACGTGGTCGATTACGACATGAACCAGGCCGAGATCATCATGCTGTCGAGAGGGGAGCCTTACGATGCTTCATCGGTACCCCTGGTCACGCTCTTCAATGAATATTATGGCGGCGGCATGTCTTCCGTGGTCTTCCAGGAGATGCGCGAAGCCAAGGCCCTGGCCTACTCGGTCTTTTCAGTCTACAGGCTTCCGAAGGAGAAGGAGAAGCACAGCTATCTCTTCAGCTATATCGGCACCCAGTCCGACAAGCTTCCCGATGCGCTCCAGGGCTTCAAGGCGCTGATGAACAAACTTCCCGAATCACCCGAACTGTTTACGTCGGCCAAAGCGGGTATCGACCAGAAAATCAGGACCGAACGGCTGACGAAAAACGAAATCCTTTTCGCTCTGGAAGAGTCCCGGCGACTTGGCATCGACCATGACCTCAGGAAGGATATTTTTGAGAAAACGCCCGGAATGGAGTTCAGCGACATCGAAAAATTCCATGCATCAAGGTTCAGGGACAAAAAACAGGTGATGCTGGTGCTCGGTAAAAAAAGCGAGCTTGACCTCAAAACCCTCGGTAAATACGGGGACATTACCTTCCTGACACTCAAGGAGATTTTCGGTTACTAGGACAATGGGCACATCTGTTAACTTGCAAAGCAATCCGAAGGTGTCTTCAGGCATGAAAGGGCGGAGGCCCGGCTCCGCCCATGGAGTGTTTTCACTCCGTATGCCATACCTGCGAATCGCTCACTGTGATTAATGGAAGTGCCGTTATGAGTACAAAAAAAACAAAACCGGCCGGGCCGGCTCCATCTGCTGCCCGACCTCACAGCGCGTGGGGCATGAACCTTGTCGACAGGTACATCGCCCGGCAGTTCCTGGTTACCTTCCTGTTTGCCCTTGCGAGCTTCGCCGCCCTGTTCATCCTGATAAACCTGGTCGAAAACCTTGACGTTTTCATGGACCGGCATGTGGCTGTAGGCAAGATCATCCTGTTTTACCTCAGCGGACTGCCCGACACCTTTCTCCTCACCACGCCGCTCAGCGTGCTGCTCGCCTCGCTGTTCGTCACCGGCAAGCTCTCCATGCAATGCGAACTGCCCGCGCTGAAATCAGCCGGGGTAAGCCTTGCCCGGCTGATGAAACCGTTTCTTGCCGTAGCACTGCTCATCACCTGCGTCAACATGCTCAATTCATGCCTGATAGCACCCTCTACCTATGAGTGGTCGAAAGGCTTCGAAAAACGGCACCTCAAAAGCAAAAAAAATGACAATGAGGGGCCTTTGCACATCAGGGAATCGAGGGACAGGATCCTGACCGTCGGCGAAATCGGCCCAGACCGTCGCAGCGCTTCGTTCGTCTCCCTCGAAGAGTTCAACGGAAGCTCCATCACTACGCGGATCGATGCCGACTCCATGAAGTTCATCCCATCCGGTAAACGATGGGTGTTCTACAATACGAAAACCAGGTATTTTTCAGCCAAGGGTGAGCGCCTTGTAACCAATACGGCAACCGATACCCTGAAATTGTCGTTATCGAAAGAGACCTTCAGGATGATCGATGCCGACCCTGATGAAATGAACATCGTGCAGCACTTCAATTTCATCCAGCAGAAGGAGAAATCAGGCCTGTCGGGCCTTGAGCGAGCCAAGGTCAAACTGCAGACAAAAATGGCGCTGCCCTTCGCAAGCATCATCATCGTTTTGATCGGCGTACCGCTTTCCACAAAGAAAAAACGGAGCGGTCTGGCGCTGGAAGCGGCCATCAGCCTGCTCATCGGGTTTCTTTACCTCGGCATGTCCAGAACGCTCAGCGGCATAGGATACAACGGCCTGATCGATCCCCTTCTGGCCGCATGGCTGCCGAACATCCTCTTTCTCCTGGCCGGGGCGTTGCTCTACCGGTCGGCAAACGAATAGCATCATGCCCAAACCGCCCCTGATCGTGCTCATGACCGACTTCAGCCTCCAGGATCCCTTCGTCGGGGTCATGAAAGGGGTGATCGCCTCGATATGCAGGGAGGCCCGGGTCATCGACCTGACCCATGCCGTCAGCGCACAGAACGTCCGTGAAGGGGCATTCCACCTCGACCGCTCAATCGGTTACTTCCCCGAAGAATCCGTATTCGCCTGCATTGTCGATCCCGGTGTAGGAACCGTCCGTCGTGCGCTCGCACTCCAGGCCGGACCTTACCGCTTCGTCGCGCCGGATAACGGCCTGCTCACTCCGGTATTCGACCAATACCCCGATGCCCGATGCCACGCACTGACCGAGGCCAGGTTCCATTTGCCCGACCGCAGCGCCACATTCCACGGAAGGGACATCTTTTGTCCTGTAGCGGCCCATCTGGCGGCCGGAGTGAGCATTGAACAACTGGGCTCGTCGGTCGACATCTCCTCCTGCACCCGAATCGAAATGTTCAGGAACGTACCCATCGAAAACGGCACCGGATGGAAAGGAGAGGTGGTCTCGATCGACCATTTCGGCAACATCGTCACCTCGTTCGACGCATCGATGATCGCCGGCGACCCGTCGTGGCATGTCTCGGCAGGCACCTCCGGCCCGCTGCCAATCTCTGTCACCTACGGCGAGGTCGAACCCGGCAATCCACTCGCCTACATCGGCAGCAGCGGCATGATCGAGATCGCCATCCGCAACGGCAACGCCCGCGAGGAGTTTGGGATCGATGAGGGGGACTGTGCGTGGATGAAGAGGGGGGTGACGCGTGACGGGTAACGGGTAACGGGTAACGGGTAACAAAGATCATGGACGGAATGGACGTTATGGAACTCGAAGTCACATGGCACAACCCCGCTCCCATCTCTTTTTAAGCGTCACGGCAATCTCCAAAAAAAAAACAAAAAATCCGGCGATACTGCTGCCGGCTTTTTTGAATAGTATGTTCCCGCTGAAAGGTCAGCTTCCGATGCACTCCTTGAGCACCTTGTTGCAGGCCGACTGGCGTGCCCCCCCTATTTGCCCCACAAGCGCCAGCAGCATGGGTCTACCGT
>JAAXXK010000047.1:13513-18844 GCA_013334525.1 Chlorobiaceae bacterium | reverse complement strand
TTCATGCAGATCGATCCGCTTGAACTGTTCAGATAGCTCTGGAATGTGGGGTCATATCCAAACAAAAAAGGGAGGCTGTCGGGCCTCCCTTTTTGTCTATGCTGTTGGCGTTGTCGCTTACTTGCAGGCGGCGACCAGTGCGTTGTAGTTCGCCTTGACGGTCTTGTCGAGGTCTTCGTCGGTGTGCACGAAGCTGGTGAACATGGCCTCGAACTGTGACGGGGCAAGGTAGATGCCCTGGTCGAGCATCGAGCGGAAGTACCTGCCATACATTGCTGCGTCAGCCGTGATGGCGCTCTTGTAGTCGACGACCGGGGTTTCGGTGAAGAAGAGGCATGCCATGGAGCCGACGCGGTTCTGCACGTAATTCAGGCCGAGCTTCTGCATGTTGTCCCTGAAACCGGCTTCGAGGAACGCGGCTTTCCTTTCGAGTTCGGGATACGGGTTGTCTTCCATGAGGATCTTCAGGGTCTCGAGACCGGCGGTCAGTGCGAGCGGGTTGCCTGAAAGGGTACCTGCCTGGTAGACGCTGCCCAGCGGAGCAACGTTCTCCATGATCTCGCGTTTTCCGCCGAATGCGCCGACCGGAAGGCCGCCGCCGATGATCTTGCCCATGGTGGTCAGGTCGGGAGTGACGCCGTAGAGTTCCTGTGCGCCACCGAGCGCCACGCGGAATCCGCACATGACTTCGTCAAAAATCAGGACGATATTTTCCTGGGTGCAAAGCTCACGCAGTGCGACCAGGAACTCCTTCTTTGCCGGGATGACGCCGGTGTTGCCGGCGACCGGCTCAATGATGACGGCCGCGATCTGGCCCTTGTTCTCGTTGATGAGC
Source organism: Chlorobiaceae bacterium (assembly GCA_013334525.1). Taxonomy (GTDB): domain Bacteria; phylum Bacteroidota; class Chlorobiia; order Chlorobiales; family Chlorobiaceae; genus Chlorobaculum. The sequence continues at coordinate 18,009 of JAAXXK010000047.1, read as the reverse complement.
ACCTTGACCGATTCAATATCGTTGTAGGTGGCGTTCAGCGTGTCGTTGGCGGTGCCTTTGGTCACGCCGGGGCTGTCAGGGTCACCCAGGGTCAGCACGCCGGAGCCTGCCTTGATCAGGAAGCTGTCGCCGTGGCCGTGGTAGCAGCCTTCGAACTTGATGATCTTGTCGCGCTTGGTATAGCCGCGGGCAAGGCGGACGGCCGACATGGTCGCTTCGGTGCCGCTGTTGACCATACGGACCATATCGATGGAGGGCACGATCTTCGAAAGGAGTTCGGCCATCTCGATCTCGATTTCGATCGGGGTGCCGAAGCTGGTGCCGATGTTGCGCAGGGTGTATTCGATCGCGGCGGTAATGCGCGGATGCATGCTGCCGAGGATGAACGGTCCCCACGATCCGACATAATCCAGGTAGGTGTTGCCGTCAACGTCGGTCATGTAAGCGCCCTGGCCCTTTGCCATGAAGATGGGGTTGCCGCCAACGGATTTGAAGGCACGGACCGGAGAGTTCACGCCGCCGGGAATGAACTTCTTGGCTTTCTCGAAAAGCTCTGCAGATCTGGTGTGTTGAGGCATGTCGAATCGATCGGTTTGGTATTAGTCGAATGAATGACAGTAAAAAAATATCTGGTCAAGATAGAAAATAGTACCGAAGATTGAAAGCCTGCGAATTGACGGGATTCAGGCAGAGATGAGGCGGGAGACGATATCGAGGTGTTTGCGGTGAGGCATACGGTCAAGGTGCCGGGAACAGTACTCATGCAACAGGTCGCAAACCGCAGTTACATCAGGCAGAGAGGCCTCCGGGTGGCTGCAGACCCCACTGGCGGAAAGCGCCCGGATGAGCAGGTAACGGCTCACCGGAACGGTCTGCATGGAGGCTTCGAAGGCTCCCGACGATCCCGGCAGGGCGAATCCGCCCGGATCGTGGACGAAGAGCAACTCCTGGAGACCGTGGTCGTTGATGGCCGACATCAGCCCCTCCTTGCTGAAAACGCACTGCTCGATCGATGGATCGAAGCCGAGCACGCCAACCAGGCGCAGGAGAAACCAGGCGAGTATCGGCTGGAAACTGTCGCTTTTGTTACAGAGCTGCTCGATGGTCGTGCACAGGAGCGTGAAGAGCGGAAGGTTTTTTTCTTCGGTGCCGGAGGAGTGGCGCGCAAGGTCGAGCACCCGGTAAAGAACGCCGAACCGTTCAAGGTCCGGCGAGGAGGAGAGTGGACTGAGCACGAGGCTGGCGTCGCTGGCAAGCTGGATGTCGCGCGTGCTTTTTCGGTACAGTACCGTGTCGATGATGTTGCCTGGTGAGAACAGCACGCCGATCCTGCTCTTCGAGCTCCGGCCGCCTTTCAGGATCACCGACACCTGTCCGTACTCCCTGGTCATGAGCAGGCAGATCTTCGACTGATCCCTGTATTTGATCTCGCGGAGCACGATCGCTCGGGTTTTTACGATCACCGGTGAAACTTTTATTTGAAAAATAATATAGTTATATACGAAAACCTTTATTGCAGGGTCGTTTTGCCCTCTGCATCGTAACGAAATGTATCATCAAAACAGACAGAACATAGATTTTTAACGGAGGAAAAGAGTATGCCGACATATCAGTACCGCTGCAACAGTTGTGGATTTGAATACGAAGTTTTCCAGCGCATGAGCGATCCCTCGCTGACGACCTGCACCGAGTGCGGCAAAGAGACCTTTGAGCGAGTCATCAGCGCTGAGGGTGGTTTCGTGCTCAAGGGTTCGGGCTTCTACGGCACCGACTATTGCGGCAGCAAATCGGCGCCCAAAGGCTCCGAATCAGGCGGGGGATGCGCAGGCGGCTCCTGCCCTCATGCGAAGTGACTGTATAGATCGTTTTGAACATAAAAAAGCCTTCTCCTCAAACGGGAAGGCTTTTTTATTGCCTGAAAAGGGGTTTTTCGTTGTTGCGAATCCTGAAATCGGGGAGGTTGATTCCTTTGTCGTTCCACAACCGTTTCGGATACTCTTTGCCAAACGAACTGCCGGTAACGCGGATTCGATCCAGCTTTCCTTCGGCGAAATACATACGGATCATCTCACCTGAGGTGAAGTTTATGCTCGACGGCTGGTTTTTATCATCGTAGATGCGGTAGAGGCTTTTTGCCTTGACGGTTGCAGTGACTCCGGTCAGGCGCGACTTGCCGTCCAGCGTGGCGACCATATGCTGGCCGGAGAGCTGGTCGTATAGCACCGGGGAGGTCGAAAGCGTATCCCTGGAGGCGAGAAAAGCATGACCGTGCACCTGGATCTCGTCTACTTTTTTCTTGCCGTTGACCTCACGCACGTGCACCCGGATGGCGTCGCCGCTGAGCTGCCTGCCCCGGTGCCATGCCACAGCCTCATCGTATAGCCAGAGCTCGTCGGTCTTTCGGTTGAAGGTGGCGCGTTTCGACTTGGTCACCAGACTGTCTTCGATAACCCGGCCGCGCACGTTGCCCGTCAGCTCGCCGGTCTGGTCGTCGGGGTGGTAGACGCCTTTGTCGCCGTATGTTTCGACCGTGTTGTCCCTGATGAAGATGTTGCCTGTAAGGTCGATGCGGTTACCATCGGGATATTCGGTCGCCTTGTCGCATTTCAGCGTCGTCTGGTCGTGCAGCAGCACCACGCTGCCTGTTGCAGACCGGTAGGGCACGTTGCTGCCCGAAGGGCCGGGCTGCTCTCCCCCCTCTATTGTGTCGGCATGTTCAAGGATTGTTTTCTTTTTTTCCGCAGAGGCTGTATTATCAGTCAGGCGCGGGAGCCGGACGGTAAGGGGCAGCAGCATGCATAGTGCGGCTATTGCTATAAATCCTCTTTTTCCCATGCTGCTATATCTCCCTGGAATCTGGGGGTTTTCGTTCAGTCTTTCAATGTAATAAAGGTTTTCGGTGTGAAAAAAATAGTCTTGATTGCCCAGGAGCGCGCGGCGTTTCTCCATGTTGCCCCGCTGTTCAACGTTTTGAAGAATAACCGCCTTCTCGAACCGGTGCTTGTCCGCGCCCTTCGTCCCGGAGACAGTGCAGACAACGATGCCCTTGCCGCCGCGTTCGGCCTTTCCGACGAACTCCGCACCATACCGGTCGAAGCGCTCACCTCCATCGGCGAAACCGCATCGCTCATGCTTGCCTTCGAACGGATTTTCGTCGAGATATCGCCGGACTTCGTCGTGCCCGGCGGCAATGACAGCGCCAGCCTCGCGGCAGCCCTTGTAGCCTCAAGGATGGGCATTCCCGTAGTCAGCCTGGAGGCAGGCCTGCGCAGCTACGACCGCACAGAACCCGAAGAGGTTACCCGGCTTGTGCTCGACTCCGTCGCGACGCTTCTTTTCGTCAGCGAGCATAGCGGTGTCTACAACCTGATCAACGAAGGTGTCGCCGACGAAAGGATCCTCTTTGTCGGCAACACGGCTATTGACAGCCTCGTCAAGCTCATCGGCGATGCCAACAATTCCGGCGTGCTCGACTCGCTCGAAGTAATCCCAAAAAAATATGTCACCGTTCTGCTTGGCATGCCCTTGCGGAGCGAAACCGATCAAAACCGGGAGTTGCTCTGCAATGTTCTCGAATCGATCGCAGCCACCACCACGGTGCTCCTGCCTTGTGCCACTGAACCGGCAGAGAGTCTGCGCGATGCGTTCGGTACCATTGACGGCCTCAAGGTAATCGGTATGCCCGGTTATGTCGAGATGCTGCGGGTGCTGAAGGAGTCGGCCTTCGTCCTGACCGACACCAACGAGTTTGAAGCCGAGCTCACGGTCATGAACGTGCCTTGCCTGACCATGCGCCAGTCCACATCGCGGCCCTCCACCATTGAGGTCGGCACCAACGAGCTGGTCGAATGGGACGAGCAGGAGATCCTTGAGCGCGCATCGGTCATTCTCTCCGGCAAACCCACAGGCAAGACCCTCATTCCCGAGAAATGGGACGGCGCCTCAGCAAAACGAGTTGCTGAAATACTCGAAAGGGCTGTTTGACAGATCTCTTTGGACTGTGTTGGCGGGTACTCCTTTTTTTTGTATACGTTTGAATGGGAACGACGATTGGCCGGGAATGAAAGATTCGAAAGAAGGCTGCGCAGAGAGCCTTGTGCGCTGTGGTGAAAGGTTCGGGTACGCCGAATCGTTGATATGAATGTAGATTTTCGTTGGGTTTTCCTGTCACACAAAAGGTCGAGAATCATTATGAAAGAGGAGCAACCATTACCGGATGTGATGTCGTTGATTCTCAGGCGCAGGAGCGTACGGGATTTTACGGGTGCGGTTGTCGATGAGGATACGCTCGACGCAATCGTGCGGGCGGGCATGGCGGCACCTACGGCACGTAACATGCAGCCTTGGGCGTTTATCGTAGTGACCGTACGGGAAAAGCTCGAAAGGCTTGCCGAAGGTCTGCCATACGGCAAAATGCTCGGTACGGCTCCAGCGGCGATTGCGGTCTGTGCGTTGCCTGAAGAGGCGAACGGGAAGAGTGTGGAACTGGCAGTTGT
>JAAXXK010000047.1:0-13413 GCA_013334525.1 Chlorobiaceae bacterium | reverse complement strand
ATCCAGCCCCTGATGATCCTGCTGCCGAACGTGCTGGTCGTGAAGGTCGCCACCAAAGTCATTTACGACCTCTTCTTCGCCTACTCGCAGACCATGGCGATGATCTTCTTCCTCAATGTCGAGGCCACAAGACGAGGTGCTGAACATGCTGCCGAATATGCTGTTTACCAATGAGCGGCAAGGTTGACCAGACAGGAAATGTCGTGCTGGTTCACGGGATATTCGATACCGGAGCTGTCTTCAGGAAAATGTCTGAATCTCTCATCGCTGAAGGATTCAGAACCTTTACGCCGGATCTGACTCCGAACAGCGGCAGTCGGGGTCTTGATCATCTTGCCTGCCAGCTGCGTGACTATGTCGACCTTCATCTGCCCCGGCAGGAGAAGTTTTTCCTGGTCGGGTTCAGCATGGGTGGTCTCGTATGCCGTTATTATCTCCAGAAGCTGGAGGGTATCCGACGCGTCGCGAAGTTCATCTCCATTTCATCACCGCACAACGGCAGCCGGCTTGCCTGTGCCCTTCCTCACACGGGTGGCCGGCAGATGCGTCCCAACAGCGACTTCATTAACGACCTGAACCGGAACGCCGGGAGTCTGGACAGCCTAACTCCTGTATCGATATGGACGCCGTTCGACCTCTCCATCGTTCCTGCCGAAAGCTCAAAGATGGAGGAGTTCAGGGATGTCAGGATACCTGTGCTACTGCACCCATGGATGCTGACAGACCCGAAAAGCATTGAGGTGGTTATCCGGGAGCTGAAGGCGGAGTTAGGCTGAGACTTGATAACCCGGATTTACCGTACTTCCCGGAACTCCAGATCGTGCAGAATGCTTCCGTCAGCAGCGTTGATTCGGAGCCGACCACCGGAGATATCGACTGTGCCGCAGGGGCAGAACGGAGGCTCGTTGCGGGCGATGAATCCCGGTATTACGATGAAATGCACACCGTTCAGAAGGGCGTAGGCTCCCGGATGGTAGTGGCCGCCCAGGCAGGCCCGGACGTTGGCGTAACGCAAAATGATCGCGGTGACGGCCTCGTGGTTCCAGAGCAGGCCGTGCTTCGCATCGGTGGTCTCTGCGAGCAGCGGCAGGTGACAGAACACGATGACCGGTTCCCGGTTGCGAGTCGAGGCGTCGAGTTCCGTGGTGAGCCACTCCATTTGCCTGGTGCCGACCGCGCCGCAGTAGAAGAGAGCCTGCAACTGGTCGCGGTAGTAGCTCAGCATCTGCCGGTCCGCTTCGTTGTCCGGCTCGGCGAGTACCGATACATCCATGCCGTTGAGCACGATGAAGCGGATGCCGGCAACGGCGAACGAAAGGTACGGCGCCGGGACGGACATGATCCGTGAAAAACGGTCGAACGGTACGGCGAGGCAGTGGTTGCCGGGGACATGAACGGTCGGGCCGGGGTATCGGTGAAGCATATCCCGGACGGCGAGCAGGTCGGCTTCGGCTTCGGGGCCTTCGCGGCTGATGAGGTCGCCGAGCTGCACGACGAACTCCGTCCTGGCCTCCTCCCAGAGCGATACGCACAGAGCGAGGTCGCAGGATGTGTTGTCGGCTGCGCCCCCCTCTTCAGGTGCGTAGTGGATGTCGGTGATGATGCCGAATTTCAGCGATGGGTGTCCCGGAGGGGTCATGGGCAGTTTTGAAAATCTGTTCCGCGATTCGATTGTTGCATTGCTCCTGATAACAGAAGAGGCTGACTCATAAGTCAAAATGATGCCGCGTTTATCAATCACCTCCCCATTTAGTAGCCTCACGCCTGCCCATTTTGTGCTTTCCGTGATGAGCGGCCCATGAGCGATCATAGGAGGGCGGACATTCCTGTCCGCCATTACATTCATCGAGTGCGGGCAAATCTAATGAGGCTGTCTCAGAAGAAACATCGGCAAAGCCAACACCCCGGGAACGCCAGGCTCCAGCCTGGCAATTCGTACACGAACTTCGATTTAGGCAATGAAAGGGTAGAATTCTTCTTCAGTGTCGTTGATGCGGAGTCCTTTTGTCAATTCATAAAGATGCCAGGCTGGAGCCTGGCGCTCCCGGGGGTCCAATGAGTCGGCATCATCCTGACTTTTGAGACAACCTCCTCCGTTACTTGACGATTCTTTTGAGACAGCCTCCTACATGGCTTACGAGATATTCAGCGGCTTTGTCAGCGCTTTTCCGATCAGTCGCCGAATTCGGAGAGGTAGCGCTGGATGAACTCGTCGAGGTCGCCGTCGAGCACGTTCTCGACGTCGAACCGCTCGTAGTTGGTCCGGTGGTCCTTGATGCGCCGGTCGTCGAGCACATAGCTGCGGATCTGGCTGCCCCACTCGATCTTCTTTTTCTTTCCCTCGATCTCCCGTTTCTGCGCATCCTCCTCTTCACGCTTCCGCTGATAGAGCTGGGCCATGAGCATCTTCATGGCGCGCTCCCTGTTCTGGAACTGCGAACGCTCCTCCTGGCAACCCACGACGATTCCTGACGGGATGTGCTTGATGCGCACCGCGGTTTCGACCTTGTTCACGTTCTGGCCGCCCTTGCCGCCGCTTCGGAAGGTCGAAAGTTCGAGGTCTTCCTTGCGGACCTCGATCTCGACGTCCGGAGGGGCTTCCGGATAGGTGTAGACGCTGGCGAACGATGTGTGGCGTCGTGCGTTGGAGTCGTAGGGGGAGACCCTGACGAGCCTGTGCACGCCGTTTTCGGCCTTCAGGTATCCGTAGGCGTACTCCCCGATGATTTCGAGCGTCGCGGATTTGATGCCTGCGCCGTCGCCCTCCTGGTAGTCGTCGGTAAAGACCTTGAACCCCTTGCGTTCCGCCCAGCGCATGTACATGCGGTAGAGCATCTCGGCCCAGTCCTGCGCTTCGGTGCCGCCGGCGCCCGCATGGATGATGATCATGGCGTTGCCGGCATCGTCCTTGCCGGAGAGCATGTTCCTGAACTCCATCGCGGAGATCTCCCTGTCGAGCCGGTCGAGGGTCGCGTCGAGATCCTCAACCAGTGATTCATCTTCGAGTTCGATGGCGATGATGATCTCTTCGGAGGCGTTGTGCGCAGCGGTCTGGATGCGGTCGTAGGCCGCGGTCCACGACTTGTTTTCGTTGAGCTCCTTGAGTACGACGTGGGCGGCCTTCTGGTCGTTCCAGAAATCGGGTGCTGCCGTTACCTTATCCAGGTCGCTTACCCTCTCTTTGCGTTCATCTATGTTAAAGATACCCCCGTAACTGATCCAGGCGGTGGTTGATTGCGTGCAGGCGGTCTTTTTCGGCGTCAAACATGGTAGTAAGGGTCAAATCTTGAAGAGAAACTGTGCTCACGAAAGGAAGGATTTTTTTTATTCAAAGTCAAACGGGGCAGGTGATCGAAGTTTTTGGGAGGTAAAAGAAATTAGATGCTTCTCACCGGATAAAATGAGTGCTACATTTCATATTTTTATAGACAACCCTGTACGGGCGTTTTCGGATTTCATGCCGGAGAGCCTGTCAGAACCATCCAGGAAAGGATCTTCTGTGCGGTTTATGCGAAGGTGCCGGCCCGTCCATTTATAGCTATTTATGAAACCAGAGTTTATACTGCCAGCCCCGATTCAGACAAGTGGGGATAAGCCTTTCGACGGACGCAGGAGGGTGGTCATCGAGAATCTCTCTCCCGAAATCGACGGGGGACGTTTTCCTGTAAAAAGGGTCGATGGCGACCGGGTGAGCGTTGAAGCCGATATTTTCACCGACGGCTCGGATATCATCGTGGCCGAACTTCTCTACCGCAGAAGGGGCGCCCAGGAGTGGAGTGCGGTGTCGATGACGCCGACCTTCAACGACCGCTGGACGGCAACCTTCGAGGTCGGTGCGCCCGGAATGTACGAGTACACCGTTCAGGCCTGGATCGACCATTTCCAGACATGGCAGAACGGCTTGAAGAAGAAGCTCGATGCCGGGCAGGATGTTGGCCTTGACCTTCGCATCGGCGCGACCATCGTCGAGCTTGGCGCCGCCAGGGCAAGGGACGAGGATGCCGGAACGCTGCACCACAACATCGGACTCCTCTCAATCGGCGGGCGCGACAAGGCCATTGAGGCCGCATTCGGCGAGGAGCTTTCCGCCGCCATGCGCCGCAGCCCCGAAAAGGCGATCGCGAGCACTTACGAAAAGCTGCTTTTGCTTCAGGTCGACCAGAAAAAGGCCGGCTTCAGCTCCTGGTACGAGTTCTTTCCGCGGTCGTGGTCGAGCGAACCGGGAAAACACGGCACCTTCCGCGACTGCGCCCTCATCCTGCCGCGTATCGCTCGAATGGGTTTCGACGTGGTCTACCTGCCCCCTATCCACCCGATCGGCCTTACCAAGCGCAAGGGCAAGAACAACTCGCTGGTCGCAGGCCCGGACGAACCGGGAAGCTGCTGGGCGATCGGCAGCCCCGACGGCGGCCATACCTCCGTGCATCCGGAACTCGGCACGATTGACGATTTTGAGGCGTTCGTGCAGACTGCGGAGCAGAACGGCATTTCGGTCGCGCTCGACATCGCCTTCCAGTGTTCGCCCGACCATCCCTGGGTGCAGGAGCATCCGCAGTGGTTCCGCTGGCGTCCGGACGGCACGGTGCAGTTCGCCGAAAATCCCCCGAAGCGCTACGAGGATATCCTCCCGATCGACTTCGAATCGAAGGATTGGCAGAACCTCTGGGTCGCCCTCAGGGATGTCTTCCTGTTCTGGGTCGGCAAAGGGGTGAAGATTTTCCGCGTGGACAACCCGCACACCAAGGCCTTTCCCTTCTGGGAGTGGGCAATCGGTTCTATCCGCGAAGCGCATCCCGATACGGTGTTCCTCGCCGAGGCCTTCACCCGGCCGAAGCTGATGGCGCGCCTGGCCAAGGGGGGATACAGCCAGTCCTACACCTATTTCACCTGGCGCAACAACAAGCACGAACTTCAGGAGTATGTGAACGAACTGACCCGCACGGAGCTCAGGGAGTACATGCGCCCGAACTTCTGGCCGAACACCCCCGACATCCTGCACGAAGAGCTGCAGAGCGGCAACCGGGCCAAGTTTGTAATCCGGTTCATCCTGGCCTCGACGCTTTCTTCGAATTACGGTATGTACGGCCCGGCCTACGAGCTTTGCGAGAATGCTCCCATGGGTCCCGGCAAGGAGGAGTACATCGACTCCGAGAAGTACGAGATCAAGAACTGGGATCTCGACCGGCCGGGCAACATCCGATCGGAGATCGCCATGGTCAACCGGATCAGGAAGAACAACCCCGCGCTCCAGCAGACTGCCGACATCACCTTTGTGCGCATCGACGCCGGTCAGGGCAGGGAGCACGACCAGCTCATCGGCTACGTCAAGCGCTCTGCCGACGGCCGTAACGTCATCCTCACGGTGGTCAACCTCGACCACAAGAACACCCGCGGCGGGTGGCTGCGCTTTCCTCTCGAACTTTTCGGATTGCCGCACACCCAGGCCTTCACGGTCGAAGAGCTGCTTTCGGGCCGCAACTACGACTGGAGCGGCGAGTGGAACTACATCGAGCTGAACCCCGCCGTCATGCCGGCCCATATTTTCAGGATCATTCTGCCATCATAACCTAACGCACCGCATTATTTATTACCCATGCCTAAAGCAAAAGCCATGAAGAGCTACCAGCCGGAACCCCTCTGGTACAAGGACGCGATCATCTACGAACTCCATGTCAAGACCTTCTGCGACAGCAACAATGACGGGGTCGGAGATTTCCAGGGGTTGAAGGGCAAGCTCAGTTACCTTGAAAGCCTCGGCGTCACCGCCATCTGGATCCTGCCGTTCTACCCCTCGCCGTTGCGTGACGACGGCTACGACATCGCCGACTACATGTCCGTCAACCCCGATTACGGCACGATCGAAGACTTCAGGGAGTTCCTCGAAGAGGCTCACCTGCGGGGAATAAAGGTCATCACCGAGCTGGTGGTGAACCACACCTCCGACCAGCATGAGTGGTTCAAAAAGGCGCGCAGGGCACCTGCCGGATCGCCCGAACGCGACTTCTACGTCTGGAGCGACGACCCCAACAAATACGGCGAGACCAGGATCATTTTCCAGGATTTCGAGACCTCGAACTGGACATGGGACCCTGTTGCAAACCAGTACTTCTGGCACCGCTTCTATCACCACCAGCCAGACCTTAACTTCGAGAACCCAGTGGTGCACCAGGCGCTGATCGACGTGCTCGACTTCTGGCTTGGCATGGGTGTCGACGGCCTCAGGCTCGACGCCGTGCCCTACCTCTACGAAGAGGAGGGCACCAATTGCGAGAACCTGCCGAAAACCTTCGAATTCCTGCAGAAGCTGCGTACCTACGTGGATACCAACTACCCGAACAGGATGCTGCTCGCCGAGGCGAACCAGTGGCCCGAGGATTCCGCTGCATATCTTGGCAAGGGTGACATGTGCCACATGAACTTCCATTTCCCGCTCATGCCGCGCATGTACATGGCCCTGGCCATGGAGGATCGCTTCCCGCTCATCGACATTCTTGCCCAGACGCCCGAGATCCCTGAAGTGTGCCAGTGGGCCTCGTTCCTGCGCAACCATGACGAGCTGACCCTTGAAATGGTGACCGACGAGGAGCGCGACTACATGCGCCGCGTCTATGCCAACGACCCCAAAGCGCGCATCAACCTCGGTATCCGCCGCCGCCTGGCTCCGCTCATGCAGAACGACCGGCGCCGTATCGAGCTCATGAACATCATGCTGCTCTCCCTGCCCGGCACCCCGGTGCTCTACTATGGCGACGAGATCGGCATGGGCGACAACTTCTACCTCGGCGACCGTGACGGCGTGCGCACGCCTATGCAGTGGAACTCCGACCGCAACGCCGGGTTCTCAAGGGCTAATCCCCAGAGGCTGCTGCTTCCGGTGATCATCGACCCTGAATACCATTACGAGTCGGTCAACGTCGAGGTGCAGGAGACCAACATGAACTCCCTGCTCTGGTGGATGCGCCACACGATCTCCACCGCCCGCCGCTTCAAGGCGTTCAACCGTGGTACCATCGAGTTTCTGCAAGTCAGCAATCCCAAGGTGCTGATGTTCATCCGCGCCTATGAGGACGAGACCATCCTTTCGGTCATCAACCTCTCCCGCAACGCTCAGGCCGTGGCCATCGACCTTTCGAAATACGAAGGTTGCGTGCCCGAAGAGGTCTTCAGCATGAACCGCTTCCCGAAGGTCCGCAAGACTCCATACATGGTCGCGCTTGGCCCATATGGCTACTTCTGGCTCAAGCTGGTCAAGGAGGATGTTGAGCAGAACGATGGGGAGAAAATCGACAAGACTGCCCTGACGGTGGACAGTTGGGATGGCCTGTTCAGGGGCCGCAGCCTCGAAAAGCTCGAAACCGTGCTTCTTCCCGAGTTCTACAAAACGGCTCGCTGGTTCGGCGGCAAGGCAAGGAACGTCATCCGCATAAGGGTGATCGACAGGGTGCCTGTCGTTGGGCTGGAGGATACCGCATTCATCGTTACCGAGGTGTTTTATCCGAGCGGTGAGAATGAACGCTACCAGTTGCCGCTGGTGTTTTTGCCGGCAGACAAGGTTGACCGGAGCGACGAGGCTTTCCAGAAGCACCTCATCGCCCGCGTCGAGATGGGCCGCAGGGACGGATTCCTTTGTGACGCGTCTTTCGACGAGGCATTCCGCAAGAAGGTTATCGGCCTGATTCTTCATCAGGAAACCTGGCAGGGTGATACCGGTATGGTCTCCGCCGAGACCGGCCACAAGCTCGAGATGTACAACAAGAACAGCGAGGGCAGGGAACTTCCGTCTTCTCTTCTCGGCCTCGAACAGAGCAATACCTCCATGAAATTCGGCGAGAAGCTCTGCCTGAAACTCTACCGCAAGATCGACGTCGGCACGGCTCCTGAAATTGAAATGTGCCGCAAGCTGACCGACCAGACCAGCTTCCAGAACCTGCCCTTCTACCTGGGCTCCATCGACTATTCGAGAAGCCATCGCGAACGGTACTCATTTGGTGTCCTCCAGAACTTCGTGCCCAACGAGGGCGATGGATGGCAGCTCAGCCTCGATCATGTGCTGCGCTATTACGAAGATGTGCTCTCCCGCAAATCGAAAGGCCTTGTGCCTCCCTCGTTGCCGGCAATGTCCGGCACGGCGCTTCCGCTTCCGGAGATCATGCACGAGCTTGTCGGCGAGTTCTACCTTGAGATGGTCGAAAAGCTTGCCGAGCGCACCGCGGGCATGCACAGCGCGCTCGCCTCACTCGACACCGAACCGGAGTTCGTCACCGAGCACTTCACCTCGCTTTACCAGCGCTCCATCTACCAGGCGATGACCGAACAGGTCAAGCGGAGCATGATCTTTCTCAGGGAGAGCCTCAATACGGTGCCCGAATCGGCCAGGGAGCTTGCCGGGGAGCTGTTGTCGAGGGAGAAGGAGATTCTTTCGAAGTTCGAACCGATCAGGAAGGAGAAGATCGAAACCATCAAGATCAGGATCCACGGCGACTACCACCTCGGCCAGGTGCTCTACACCGGCAACGACTTCGTGATCCTCGACTTCGAGGGAGAACCTGCGCGCTCACTGTCGGAACGCAAGATCAAGCGCTCCGTTTACCGCGACCTCGCCGGTATGCTGCGTTCGTTCGACTATGCCGCATTCAGCGTGCTGATGAACAACCCGACCATAAGGCCGGAAGACCGCAAGGTGCTGCAACCGTGGGCAGAGCTCTGGAGCTTCTACGTTGGCCAGCACTTCATCGACGTCTATACCGAAAAGACCATGGGCAAGGAGCTGATTCCGAGAGAGCCCCGTCAGCGTGAACTGCTGCTTCGCAGCTACCTGATGAACAAGGCGATCTACGAACTCAACTACGAGCTCAACAACCGCCCCGCATGGTCGCCGATTCCGATGAACGGCATCCTTCGCCTTATCGGAGCCTGAGCCTTCTTTCCGCCGCCGGCCTCCTTGCCATAAAGGGGGCCGGGTTTGCGGCCTCATCCGTTTCCAGCAAGAAAATCCATGCAGGAACAGCACATCGAAATCACGGTCAGCGGTCGGTATCTCATCGAAATACCCGCTGGGGATGGTCCATTCCGGATTCTTGCCGGTTTTCACGGCTACGGACAGACCGCCGAAGAAGAGATGGAGCTGCTGCGCCGGGTACCGGGAAGCGATTGCTGGCTGCGCTGTTCCATCGAAGCGCTGCATCCGTTCCTCAACAAGAGAGGCGATCCCGGCGCGTGCTGGATGACCCGCCGCGAGCGAGACCTCCGCATCGCTGAGAACGTACGCTACGTCGACGCCGTGCTCGACCGCGTCAAGCAGGATTATCCAATGAGCGGCCCCCTCGTGCTGCACGGCTTCTCGCAGGGGGTAGCCATGGCCTGCCGCGCAGCAATGCTCGGCAAACATACCGTTTCAGGCGTCATGCTGCTCGGCGGCGATATTCATCCGGAGTTCGACGGGCTCAGGCGTATGGGAAGAGTGCATCTGGGGTGTGGTGACCACGACCGCTTCTACCCCAGGGAGAAGTTCGAAGCCGATGCAGCCCGCCTTCGGGAATCCGGCGTGCCGGTGGAGACCATCGCCTACCACGGCAGCCACGGTCCGAGCGCCGATTACCTCGTCTCCGCGGGCAGGTTCCTTCAGGCCATCGGCTGACGGGTGGGAATTGCAAAGACCCGGGAGCGCCATGCTCCAGCTTGGCATTATTATGGATAACCAAAAAGATGTTGCATCAACGCACCAGGCAAGAATTCTACCCTTTCATTGCTCAAATTGAAGTTCGCTTATGACTTGATGGTGTCTCATAAATCAAGATGATGCCGGCTTATTGAACCCCGGGAGCGCCAAGCTCCAGCTTGGCATCTTTATGGATAAGCAAAAGGACTTTGCATCAACGTTACCAGACACAAATTCTCCCCTTCTATTGCTTAATTCGACGCTCGCGGATGAATTGCCGAGCTGGAGCTCGGCGTTCCCAGGGTTTTGGCTGGCCTGATTTTCCTTATGAGACAGCGGTGCTCCCGGCAAAGGAATACTGCTGCCTCATCGTGACTCGGAGACTTCCTGCTGTTTGTCATTCCATAGTACATGACAGCCCGTAGTCGTGAAGGCAGGGCGCAATTTTCCGGTTCATTTGTGCCTTGAATAAGTTCGGAACGACAAGGTTTCCCAACAGCGAACCACAGCGCTATGCAATTCTATAGTAAAACCTTATAATTGCATGCACTGCGACATCGCACATTGAGCGAGGGGGACTACAGCTCTTTTTTCGCCCTGTTCCAGAAGGCGTCGAGCTCTTCGGCGTTGAACTCCTTCCAGTCGCGACCCGAGGCCTGCACCTGCTCTTCGACCTTCCTGAACCGGCCCATGAACTTGTTGGTCGCCTTGCGCAGGGCGTCTTCGGGGTTGGCGTCGATGAAGCGGCTGTAGTTGACGATGGTGAAGAGCAGGTCGCCGAACTCATCCTCTCGCTCGGTGTCGCTGCCTGCGTTGCGCAGCTCCGCTATCTCTTCGGCCAGCTTGTCGAGCACCCCTTCGTCGCTCGGCCAGTCGAAGCCGACCCCGGCCACCTTCTTCTGCACGCGGTATGCCCGCAGCAGTTCCGACATCGCTTTCGGTACCCCGTCGAGCAGGCTCTTGCGCCCCTCCTTCATCTTGATGCTCTCCCAGTTGCCGAGCACATCCTGCTCGGTTTCTGCCAGCGTGTCGGCGAAGACGTGCGGGTGGCGGGTGATGAGCTTGTGGCAGAGCGCCTCGAAGACATCGGTGAACGAGAACTTGCCCTGTTCGTCGGCCAGCGACACCTGGAAGCAGAGGTGCAGGAAGAGGTCCCCGATCTCCTTCTTGAGCTCAATGTCGTCACCCTCGTCGATGGCGTGCACCAGTTCGTAGCTCTCTTCAAGCAGCAGGTGGGCGAGCGACTCCGGGGTCTGCTTGCGGTCCCACGGGCACTCCGAACGCAGCACCCTGACCAGGTTCACCACGCGGTCGAAATGGTCGGCGGGGGTTACGGCGCTATGGTTGACGACGGCCTCCTTCAGCTCGGCAATCGACGGGTTCTCTTTTCTCATCATGGTTTCACGGGGTTGGGTGATTGACCTGAAGTTACCATTTAGCATCGATATTCTTTACCTTTGATCATAAGGCTCCACGGACGATAACAGGAGGATGAATATGGATCTTTCGGGAAAAATAGCGGTAGTCACCGGCTCAAGCTCCGGTATCGGGCTGGAATTGTCGAGTGCCCTGCTCGAAGCGGGTGCCGAAGTCTTCGGCCTCAGCCGCCGGAAGAGCGAACTCGGCCACGCGCGGTTCCACTGGCTGCCGACCGACGTTACCCGAGATGAGGATGTCGATCGCGCCTTCGCCGCCGTGCTCGGCAGG
Organism: Chlorobiaceae bacterium; assembly: GCA_013334525.1. Classification (GTDB taxonomy): domain Bacteria; phylum Bacteroidota; class Chlorobiia; order Chlorobiales; family Chlorobiaceae; genus Chlorobaculum. The sequence continues at coordinate 2,048 of JAAXXK010000047.1, read as the reverse complement.
CATGGTCACATCGATCTGCTGGTCAACAACGCAGGGTTTGGACTTTTTCGCGAAGTCGAGCAGATCGATCCTGCGGAGTGGCGGCGCCTGATCGACACCAACCTCACAGCGATGTTCCTCTGCACACGGAAAGTGGTGCCGTCGATGAAAGCGGTCAGGAGCGGCACGATTGTCAACCTCGGCTCGGTCGCCGGCAAGCGGGGGCTCAAGGGCGGAACGGCCTACTGCGCATCGAAGTTCGCCGTCAACGGCTTCTCCGAATCGCTCATGGAGGAGCTGCGCGAATTCGGCATCCGTGTGCTCTGCGTGAACCCCGGCTCGGTCAACACGGAGTTTTTCAACCACGCCGGAGTCCAGCCGAAGAAATTCATGCAGTCAGACGATGTCGCCCGCTTGATCGTATCGCTCGTCCAGCTACCCGACGGCATGTTGCCCGACCAGGTCACTGTAAGGCCCCTGTAACCCTTTATTATTTCCCATGTCCCAGTCGTCCGTACCGCTTCTGCCCCAACAGTGTGAACCCATCGCCGCCGTAGCCACTCCCGTAGGCGTCGGCGCGCTCGCCATCGTGCGCATCAGCGGCCGTGGGGTGCATGAGCTGGCCGACAGGGTGTTCCGGAAGGTGCATGGCGAAGGGCAGTCACTCGCCACATCGCAAGGCTACACCGCCCACTTCGGCCGCCTCTACGACGGCGACGAACTGGTTGACGAGGTGATCGCGCTGGTGTTCCGTTCACCGTTCTCCTTCACGGCCGAAGACATGGTCGAGTTCACCTGCCACGGCGGCCCGGTGGTGGTGAAGCATGTGCTGAAGCTCCTGCTCGACAATGGTTGCCGGCTTGCCGAAGCAGGCGAGTTCACCCGGCGCGCATTCCTCAACGGTCGCATCGACCTGTTGCAGGCCGAAGCGATCGGCGAAATGATCCACGCCCGCTCAGAATCGGCCTATCGCACCGCCGTCACCCAGATGAAGGGCGACCTCTCCGAAAAGCTCGGCGACCTTCGTGAGCAGCTCCTGCGCTCCTGCGCCCTTATCGAACTCGAACTCGATTTCAGCGAAGAGGATGTCGAGTTCCAGAGCCGCCAGGAGCTTTCCGCCCAAATCGGTAACCTCAGCAGTGAGGTTGACCGCCTCGTCGACTCATACCAGCACGGCCGCCTGCTCAGCGAAGGGGTCGCAACCGTCATCGCCGGCCGACCGAACGCCGGGAAGTCAACGCTGCTCAACACCCTGCTTGGCCAGGAGCGCGCCATCGTCAGCCACATGCCCGGCACGACACGCGACTACATCGAAGAGAGCTTCATATACGACAAGACGATGTTCCGCCTGACCGACACCGCCGGCCTGCGCGAAACCGGCGAAGAGATCGAACACGAAGGCATCCGCCGCAGCCGGATGAAAATGGCCGAAGCCGACCTGATCCTCTACCTCTTCGACATCGCCACCGACAAGCTCGAAGAAGAGATCGCCGACATCCGTGAGTTAAGGCAAACCCATCCGAACGCCAGGTTTATCGCCGTAGCCAACAAGATCGACCGGATAGAGTCAAGCGAAGCGCTGACAGAAAAAGTGCAGCAGGAAACCAGCGCCGAAGTGATCGGTATTTCAGCCCTCGACGGAAAAGGCATCGACTTCCTCAAACAGCGCATGGGCTCATTGGTAAAAGAGCTCAACAAACTCCACGAAGCCAGCGTCCTCATCACCAGCCTCCGCCACTACGAAGCCCTCCGCAACGCCGCCGACGCCCTGCAGAACGCGGAAGAGCTTATAACTCGGGAGTCCGAAACCGAACTGATCGCTTTCGAACTTCGTTCAGCGCTGGATTATGTTGGGGAGATTACGGGGAAGGTGGTAAACGAGGAGATACTCAATACGATTTTCTCGCGGTTTTGTATTGGTAAGTAACAGTAAATGGAATGTTTATGAGGAATCCATCCTTTGTCGCCAGATAATGGAGGCATCTAAATCTTATGATCGGTATTTGTTACGTATCGGATATGCATAGAAAAGTGGGAAAAAGTATGCATGTTGGTGTTGACATGCATAG
>JAAXXK010000046.1:7768-19008 GCA_013334525.1 Chlorobiaceae bacterium | reverse complement strand
TGCGAAACTTTAAACAAGGAATCGTCAGTTCATCTGGACCCTTCGCTCAAGTTTGCGACGTAGATCGGATTCCGCATCGAGAGATGCGATCATTTCACCGCCGACGTTTGTCAGGCGGGCAAGATCGGATCTTGGCAATGAGCCCTGATCGGAAAAAACAAGCAGGCTGTCAAATACTGCATGGGCCCGTAACAATCGCTCAAGGATGATCGTTACGATCTTCGCTTTATCCTTGTTTGGAATGCCGAAGAGATAAACCGGAGCTACCTTCCCTTCGATCTTGTAGTCAATCGGGTAATCCGAAGCATTATCCATTCCCTCAAAGAGATAATCCCTGATAATTTTTTCAGGAGGAACAACCCTGAAAAGGGACTCCTTCAGATCATCGTAGAATGTGGATTCAGCCCGTGACCTCTTTAAAAAGGTCAGGTCGTTGATTTTGGTGATCGCCAGTCCCAAATGAAAAATATCAACGGCAATGGTTTCGGGCGTCGAATCTATGTAAAAGGCGCCATTATGCTCTTCAACGGATGTTTCTGCCTTGATCTGGTCAAAAACAGTACCTCTTGTGCCTTCACGAAACTTGTCGATATCATGTTCATAGCTCAGATGCATGAGCGTATGTCCCATGTCGGTAAGCCGTAAAACTCCCCCCGGCAGCAATTTTATATAGAGCTGATAAGGGTCACCATCAGGAAAAGAAAACGGGGTATCCAAAGCCAGGAGCTCCGGACTTTTTTCCCTTACCCTGACTTCACTGCACATCGCATGGCAAAGCGTTTTCTGCAATATGTTGACATCAATAATCATCACTTAAACAAGTCAAACTGGTTCATATTTACTTCACCCGAAGCAAATCCTTCAATACGGCAATCGTTAATCAGACAGTAAATAGCCTCGTTCAAGCTCACATATTGATCTGCCTGAAAAGCAAATCCATCCGGCTTCCTGTTGGCCTTAATATAACGTTCAGTTGCCCGATGAACATGACAGACCAGACCTAATGATTGTTTATCGATTTGATTCCGGTGATTATGACTTGGACCGTTATACCTGCAAAGGATGAAACGCTCCCCATCAGGAGCGTTCCATAACAACCCGCAGGAAAAATCATCCTCCATTCCAGGCTCAATGTTCTCTCGGGTAAAAAGCTCGAATTCATGGCCCGATTCATCCAGGGCATGAAAAATATAATTGATCTGCTTATGTCCTGGCTTTATCACCTCTCTTGCCTTGGGATTCATGACCTGTTTTCGGCAACTGATCAAATCCTCGATAAATTCATCGGTAAGACTCTCAAACGCCATAATTAATTGGGGTTAACGGCTTTTGAACGTCAATGGGCTGTTCAGGTAAAAACCTGAATTATCCGTAGGGTATCGTAAATCATATAATTTCGAAAACACCTTACTTTTAATTTAAATAACGCATCCCCATTTTTAAAAAGATTCCCGGGAATTGACTGAGCAGCCATCATTCATGGGAATGTTCTTGCCCCGCTTCCGGTTAAGACTTTCAAGATGGTGGTTGCCAGCTACTCAAAACAACAATGCGATTCTGGCGCATGTCGTATAAAGCCAGAAAACGCGACATTTGTGTACGGATTCGCAGGCGCATTCTACCCCCGGGCTCATTAAAATACTGGTTAATTGAGGCCCATTAATGAGTTACGGTGAGTTTCATTATATTAAGTAACAGAGTGCTCCGGGCAATGGCTCTCTGCCGTTCACGCAAGACGGAACGAAGCTTGTAAGTATTGTTTTGTTATGACATACTGCATTTCATCCCTGGCCATATCGGTATGATCACCTGACGCAATGGTGACAGCTGCCATCCGGGATGAAACAGAACCCTAACCTGAATCGTCAGTACCGAACCTGAACCTATGACTGTGAATAAAGAATTTGATGTTGTGCGGGCAATTCCTGGCGCACGGCGTGAGATACCATATAATTATACTTCTGCAGGTGACCGCCAGGCGATCTCGTTCATTCTTGGCGAAAAAGCGGTCAGGCAACTTGAAGAGCTGCGCGACGTCCGTGTGACAGGGCGCTCGGCACGCCTTCTCATGCAGATCCTCGGCGACATCCTGATTCATGGTCGCAACCCGTACCTGCTACAGGAGCTCATCGATTCAGCGCCCCGCAGGGTGCGCATTTTCGATCACGCCCACAAGGATCTTGAAACCATTTCTGCGTCCGCCAACGGGGAGCGCAGGGTTATGGCGATCGTTGAGATCCTGCGGACAAAGCTTGAAAAGTTCAGGGCCGAGATCGAACTGATTCCACATTACCGCCGCAAGGTGCGTCGTGAGCTGGCACCGATCGTGGGGGCCAAAAATGTGCTTTTCGACCCCTTCACCATAGTGGCACATGCTACGGACGCCACTGACTGGCGTCTTTACCTGCCTGTGGCCGTAGTGACACCCGACGAGGAGTCGCAGGTCGCTCCGCTTATCGGTGCGATCGCAAAGCTTGGGCTGCGTGTGATACCCCGTGGTGCCGGCACGGGCCTTACGGGTGGAGCTGTGCCGCTGCGTTCGGATTGTGTGATCATCAATACCGAAAAGCTGAACCGTGTCAGGGGCATCAGCCAGCGAAAGTTTCACCTGAAAGACGGTCACTCAGTATCGGCAGACGTGATCGAGGTCGAGGCGGGCGTCATAACCGAAGAGGCGATGCACCATGCCGACGCGCACGGTCTTGTGTTCGCGACCGACCCGACCAGCGAGTGGGCCTGCACGATCGGCGGAAACATCGCCGAAAACGCCGGCGGAAAAATGGCTGTGCGCTGGGGCACCTGCATCGACAACCTGCTGGAGTGGCGCATCGCCATGCCGGGCGGAAAAATGTGGAGCGTACGCCGTACAGACCATCAGTTGCGCAAAATCCTCCCGGAGGATGTTGTGACCTACGAGGTGCTTGACCAGCACGGTGCGCCGTTGAAACGGATTGCCCTTCGCGGTACCGAGATCAGGAAACAGGGATTGTGGAAAGACATCACCAACAAGGCGCTCGGCGGCGTACCAGGCCTGCAGAAGGAGGGCACCGACGGCGTTATCACTTCGGCGGTGTTCGTGCTCTATCCGAAATACGAAGAGACACGCACCCTCTGCCTGGAATTCTTCGGGCCAGATATGGACGAGGCGAGCCGGGTGATCCTTGAGCTTTCGAAATCATTTCCATACCAGAACGTTGAACACGAAACGCTGTTGGCCCTTGAGCATTTTGATGATGAGTACATTCGCGCAATCGATTACAAGGTAAAGGCCACCAGGCCGCAGACCCCAAAGGCTGTGCTGCTCATAGACATCGCAGGGCACTCTGAAGCAGAGGTCGAAGCGGGTGTCGAACGGGTGAGGGTGCAACTCGACAAACATCCGAATACCCTGATGTTCGTGGCACGCGACAAGGCCGAATCTACCCTGTTCTGGGCTGACAGGAAAAAGCTTGGGGCGATCGCCCGTCGCACGAACGCGTTCAAGCTGAACGAGGATATCGTCATTCCTCTCGAACAGCTTGCCGTTTTCGCACGGTTCATCGATGAATTGAATATCGAAGAGGAGCGCTACTGCCAGGGGCTTTACATCGAACAGGTTGAATCGATCCTGCATGCCAACAGCCAGAAGGACAGCCTCTCGCCGTTTGAGGCCAAGATCCCGGCGGGGCTTGGCCTGTGCGACCTGATACGAAAAAGGCTTGATACGGCCGATACGCTTATGCTGCGCTCCCTGACGCTTTTGCAGGAGTTCCGCATGGAACTGAACGAACTGTTCCGGGGATATCCGAAGATTCTCGAAACCATCGAGAAGGCGTTCCAGTATGTGCGTGACCGCAGGATCGTGCTGGCAACCCACATGCATGCCGGCGATGGCAACGTGCATGTGAACGTGCCGGTGCTTTCAAACGACCGCCCCATGCTCGAACGGGCCGACCACGTCATAGACAAGGTAATGGAAAAGGTCGTTTCGCTCGGCGGTGTCGTATCGGGCGAACACGGCATCGGCGTGACCAAGCTCAAATACATGGAACGGGAACGCATCCAGGCGCTGTCGGCCTATCGCCGCGAGGTGGATCCCGATGGCATCATGAACCCCGGAAAGCTTGAGGATTACGAGGCACTGAACCACATCTTCACTCCTTCATTCAATTTGCTGGAGCTGGAGGCGCACATCCTGAAACGCGGCAAACTGGAAGCACTGTCAAAAAAGGTCGACTCATGCATCCGGTGCGGAAAATGCAAGCCTGATTGCTGCGTTTACTACCCTGCCCGTGGTATGTTTTACCATCCGCGAAACAAGAACCTGGCTATCGGTTCGCTCATCGAGGCGCTGTTATACGACGCGCAGCGTGAGCGTTCCACCGATTTTGAGCTGCTGCAATGGCTGGAGGAGGTATCGGACCATTGCACCATCTGCCACAAGTGCCTAAAGCCTTGCCCGGTGGACATCGATACCGGAGAGGTGTCAATCCTTGAAAGGGAGATCCTTTCGGCTCGCGGGTACAAGAACTCCCCTGCCATCACGAAGATGACTCTGGACTACCTTGCGAACCGCTCTCCGTTCTACAACAGGATGTTCCGCAACGCGGTGATCAGGATGGGAGGATCGTTGCAGCGTGCCGGAACCAGGCTGACAGCACCGATCCAGGCATCAGAGGAGGCCCAGGCATTCCAGCCGCTCCGCCTTCTGCGCTCGGCCGTCCCCCAGGTTCCGGAAAAGACGCTGCGTGACGTCATCCCGAATTGCGACAGCGATCAGGTGCTGATATTTGAGCCCTGGACAGACAGGGAGGCAACCTCGACCGTCTTCTATTTCCCCGGTTGCGGCTCGGAACGGCTCCATTCGACCATATCGATGGCCTCCATCCATATACTCCTCGAAACCGGCACGCGGGTTATTTTGCCACCGCCGTTCCTGTGCTGCGGCTTCCCGTCGCACGTGAACGCCAAAGACGAGCAGTATAGTTCGCTCCTTCTGCGCAATACGGTAATGTTCAGCCAGATAAGGGAGATGTTCTCCTACCTCGATTTCGACGCCTGCGTGATTTCATGCGGCACCTGTATGGAGGGACTTGAAGTCATAGAAACATCCAAGATCTTTGGCGACAGAATCGTCGATGTATCGCAATACGCCTACGAAAAAGGGATGAGGGTAGACGGCGGAGCCAAAAAAAGCCTTTACCATGCACCATGCCACGACTCGCTCGGAGGCAAGGCCTGCGAGCTGTTGCGCGATGTCGGTGGATTCGGCACGGTAACCGCTGTGCCTCACTGCTGTTCTGAAGCAGGAACGCTGTCCATGTCGAGACCGGACATCACCGATTCGATGCTGCAGCGCAAGCGTGAAGCCCTGAAGGAAAGTATGGAAGGCTCGGGGTCTGCGGCAATACTGACCAACTGCCCTTCATGCGTACAGGGACTCGGACGCAACCACGATATGGGCATCGAACCGAAACACATCGCCGTGGCTCTTGCCGAGAAGCATTCCGGGCCCGAATGGCTCGACAAGTTCCTCACCCAGGCCGCAAGGGCAACCGCTGTTATATATTGAGTGGCCTTAATTGAAACAGAAAAACCGCCCATCGAGGCGGTTTTTCTGTTTCAGGCTCATTCGGGGTATTTATTCCCCGGGTTGAAACCCGGGGCAACTGGGGAGGGAGAAGATCTGAAGGTCCGGACGACTAAAGTCATCCTGAATGCGGGAAGTTGAAACCCGTAATAAGAAAGGGCGGACACACAGGTCCGCCCCTACAGTCAACCAACAAGACATACCAGGTTACAAACGGTCAGCCGAGCTGCTCAACGAGGTAGTTCTGGATGCTCATCTGGCTTATCTGGTCAAGCTGAGCTTCGATCCAGTCGATGTGTGCCTCCTCATCCCTCAATATAGATTCGAGGATCTCCCTGGTGCCGTTGTCGCCAAGCGATACGGCCAGCTTGATTCCGTCGTTGTATGATTCGATCGCGCCGACTTCAGCGGCATGGTCGTTCCTGTGTTGCGCCTCGACTGCCGAGCCGATGTTGATCTTGTTGAGGTTGCTGACGATCGGGATGCCTTCGAGATACAGAATCCTTGCAATAAGCTTCTCCGCATGCTTCATTTCGTCGATGGCACGTTTTTCCTCGGCCTTGTGCAGTTTTTCATAACCCCAGTTGTCGAACATTTCCGAGTGCACCATGTACTGGTTGATGGCCGTCAGTTCGTCAGAAAGCAGGGCGTTAAGCTTGTCAATGATCTGCTGGTGTCCTTTCATCTCATTCTCCGGGTATGGTTTGCAAAAAAGTTGGCAAGTAAAAAATGGTATACCGAACTGTAAAGCATGAACAGAACTTGACCGTGAATCAGTTCCCCGATTTGAAAAACAGGCCTGCTAAATATTAAACAATCGAGAAGACTGGGCCTGCTCGTATAATAGAGACTTTAAGGAGCCGCCATTACCTTGTTTCACGATCCGATTGCGATAACTCTGGACACTCAGGGTTGTCCGCTCTGCAGGTACGGCATATGAGGGCGGTTCTCGAAGCGCCCGTACTCAAGAGAATAAATAAAGGTGCCATTCAATTCCGACGAGGTGCAGGAGTTGCGCGTCGTCGTCCGTCACGATAAAAAAAGCGCTCTCTCCTGTATCCGAAAAGAGATGCGACAAGCCTGAAAAACATCAGGATCGGAGGCTGGTACCTCAATGAACCACCGGCTCCCCTGATGCCCCTGATTGCCGGCACGAGAGCCCTGGCAACAGTATCGGCGGGTTCTGCGACGGCGTTGAAAAAACGCCGTTGTCCGGGTGTTGAATCCCTGAGCAACAGACCGGTCATGACCAGGCCTGGACTGAGTTCATGGACGCCGATGGAGCTGATGCGGGCGGCCTTGAGCTCATCCCGTATCAATGCACTTGTCAGGGCGACGGCGCGCTTGGAGGCCCTGTGAGGAAGCGCAGTGTTCGATGAGCGGAGTCCGATGAGTGAGAACCCCATATTGAAAATGTGGTAGATCGGCTCCCCATCCCCGACCGGTTGCCGGAGCATAACGCGAAGAACTTCGGCACAAAGCATCATGGAACCGGAAAGGTTTGTACGACAGGTCTGGTCGATATCGGAAAAATCGAGATCCCAAATAGGTCTTTTGCGAAGCCCTGCACTTCCGGCGTTGTTGATCCATCGGTCGATAATGCCGATTTTCGAAACCGCGAATGCAGTGAAAAGCGGGATTTGTTCAGGGCTGGAGACATCGCAGATCATGGCGTACACCTCTCCGTCCGGCACATCGGCCCTCAGCACCCGCAGCGCCGAGTCCACACGGGCCTGGCTGCGTCCGCAGATTACGACCCTGTCGCCGCAGAGCAGGAACTCCCGGGCCATGGAGCGCCCAAGCCCTCCGGTACCGCCGGTGATGACGATTCCGAGCCCTCGACGCTGCACGCGTTCCGACACTTCCCAACCATCCGCCATGAACTTCCCAGTATAAATATATCCATCCATACAAACCGTTTAATATAAACAAGTTGATCTTCATCGTCACCGTGCCGGCAATCAAAATCCGTGGCCTTGCGGCAAATGCCACCGGTTACCTTTGCCTTGTTTAAACCAACAGGCGATCAACCCTCCTCAAATAATATGAAACATGATGAAACGATGCATTTCAGACTATTTGATTAAATTCATGATGCCATTGCGATCTGGCCATTCCCAAGGCGTTCTGCAAATGCCAGACATCGTGCCGCCCTGTCCGGAACCTTGCCAGGCATCGGCGGCCGGTCAACAATCTTGAAGAAGGCTGAAAACGCATGAGAAATTACTACGATCAGCTTTTACAGGAATTCCACCTGCCGTTGACCAACCCAGTCCTGGTCTTCTCGCTCGTCCTGTTCATCATCCTTCTCTCCCCCATTCTCCTGAAAAGGATCAATATCCCCGGCACGGTCGGCCTCATCCTCTCAGGAGTAGCCATCGGTCCCCACGGGCTTAACCTGCTTGAAAAAAGTTCGGCCGTGGAGCTGTTTTCGACTATCGGACTTCTGTATATCATGTTCATTGCGGGGCTTGAACTCGACTTGAACGAGTTCAGGAAAAACCGCTACAAAAGCATATTGTTCGGCATCTTCACCTTCGTCCTTCCGATATCCATCGGATACCCGGTCTGCCATTACCTGCTGAACTACAACGTCAGCGCAAGCTTCCTGACGGCAAGCATGTTTGCGACCCATACCCTGGTCGCCTATCCGATCGTCAGCAGGATGGGGGTGTCAAAAAACCAGGCCGTAGCCATAACCGTAGGCGGCACCATACTGACCGACACGGCGGTGCTGATTCTCCTGGCCATCATCATCGGATTCACCCAGGGCACTATCGACCAGGATTTCTGGATCCGACTGGGCATTTCACTCACGGTCTTCACGGCAATCATCTTTATCGTCCTGCCGGCCATTGCCCGCTGGTTCTTCACAAAACTCGAAAGCGAAAAACATGCCCATTACATCTTTGTGCTGGCGGCGGTCTTCTTTTCAGCATTCCTGGCAAAGGTTGCGGGCATAGAACCGATCGTCGGCGCCTTTGCCGCAGGTCTGGCGCTAAACCAGCTCATTCCAAACTCTTCGGCCCTGATGAACCGTATCGAATTCATCGGCAACTCCCTCTTCATCCCCTTCTTCCTTATCAGCGTCGGCATGCTGGTTGACATGCGGGTACTCCTGAACGGCCCGATGGCGTTGATTATCGCCATCACCCTTACACTGGTGGCGCTTGCCGGAAAATGGGTAGCTGCCTTTGTTACCCAGCAGACGTTCAAGTATTCCGCCGCCCAGCGTCAGTTGATATTCGGCCTGAGCAGTTCCCATGCCGCCGCCACCATCGCCGTCATCCTGGTAGGTTACCAGGCCAGAATTCTCGACCTGAACATCCTCAACGGCACCATCCTCCTCATCCTGGTCACCTGCATCGTAGCCTCCATGGTCACCGAAAAAGCCGCGAAAAGAGTTGCGCTGGAGGAGCTGGCCGAAGTTCCGGAAAACGATCATGAACGTGACTCTTCGACAGAACAGATCCTGCTGCCCATCTCTGATGCCAAAGCTTCGGAAAAGATCCTCGAGCTGGCGGTCATGATCAGGGAAAAAGATTCCCCCAACCCGCTTACCCTGCTGACCGTGGTGCCGAACGACGATGAGGCCGAACTGAATGTACAGAGGGCACGGAAGGAGCTGGAGCCGATGGTCAATCTTGCGGCTGCGTTCGACACAAGGCTGAATATCATTGCGACGATCGATTACAACATCTGTAGCGGAGTAAGCAGGACGGCAAAAGAGTCCCGATCCGACATCATCATATTCGGATGGCCGAATCGCCAGGGCTTCATAGACCGTATGATCAACGACAAAACGGAAAGCATCGTCGGCTGCACCAGCAAAACAACCCTGATCTGCCACTTCACCCGCCCACTCGCCATGCACCGTCGCCTGCTGGTTGTCTGCCCGCCGTTCGCCGAAAAAGAGAAGGGATTCGAGCAGTGGGTATGCAAGCTTGAACACCTCTCCAAAGAGCTCAGCATTCCGATGGTGTGCCATTGCGAAAAGAAAAGCCGCATCGCCATCGCAGGCATCCTGAAAATAATCCAGTCAGGCGCCGCCGTTGATTTCGAATCGTTCAAGGACTTCAGGGAGTGGGATGAGATTTCGCGACAAGCCCGCAACTTCAGGGAGGACGACATCATCGTCTTTGTCAGTGCCCGCCAGGAATCTGTTTCCTACAAGCCATCCTTCGACCTTGTTCCAAACCAGCTTGAGAAGCACTTTGCCGAGACCAGCAAAATCATGATTTACCCGGCCCAGTTTGAGTCGCGGGATATAGAGGAAGGATATGACGATATCGTGCCCAAACCCTTCGCGTTCGGGACATCAACCATCCGCAGGCTAGGGAGGGAGGTGGCCGTGTTCATGAAAGAAAATCAGCCCCAGATACCGAAAAAGCTACGCAAACAGGAGAAAAATGAAGATCAGAAGTGACCAAAGCTTGGATTTTCAGGAAAAGAGTCGTTAGTTGAAGGATAGTATTTAAATCCCGTCAAGTGACCGGGAGCAATGTTGCACAGAAGCAGAAAGATTTGTTTGCCTATGCCACGACAGCAAATATCCCTACCGGGCAGAACAGGTTTGAAAACCCTTCTGGTTTCATTCGTGCTCCTGTTTTCCGGCCTGTGCACTTCGGCTCCCCTGAGAGCTGAAGATTCGGCAACTGAAATAGCCCGTACCGATCCATCTTTAGATATACTCGCTCCTGTCAGGCACTCTGCTGAAAACGTCCAGAATCTTTTCGGCGACATCAAACAATATTTCGGCATCCGTTACCGTTTCGGTGGGCAGACTCCCTCCGGCTTTGACTGTTCCGGTTTTGTCCGATACATGTTCAGCAGGTCCCTCAATATGGAACTGCCCCGTTCTTCCACAGAGATGTCAGCCATCGGCAGAAAGGTTGAGCGTAGTGAACTCAAGCCGGGCGATCTCGTATTTTTCCGGAACGCGAAAAACCGAATTAACCACGTAGGCATTTTTGTCGGCAACGACACCTTCGTCCACTCCTCCCTCTCCCGCGGCATCACACGAGACAAACTGAACGAAAGTTATTTTGACAAGCGTTTTGCGACCGGTGTCCGTGTACTTGACATCCCTGAAAAGCAGATTCAGATGGAGATCGACAAGCTCCTGAAGGCAAACGACGAGAATGGCAACCCCTCCTGACACTGTTGACTTCCAAACCCCGCTTCGACCTGGCTGAATATCTCATCACTCTTTCATTTCTGTAATCCAGAGTTGCCGAAACCGGTACCCTCTTGAAATACCGTCGTACAGATCGATCATACTATCGACAAAAGCATTGAGCCCGGAGGCCTATCGTCTACCGAACGAGTGGAACGTTTCACCGTCAATCTGGAAAAGGTTGTCATCGCCGCTCCCCTTCGGCTTCGGTTGCGGATCATCAGGGCTTTCGACAAGGCCATCAGCCTGTTCAGGGTAGAATCGCCACTCACGATTGACAATCCTGGCCGCATGGCCGAAGGTAAAGTATGACCAGCCCCACTGGAGGAGGACGAAAAACCGATGTTTGAAGCCACTCAGGAAGTAGATGTGCACAAGAAGCCAGATGAACCAGGCAGGCATCCCGGAAATCTTGAGACCACCAAATTCGACGATGGCATTGTTCTTGCCTATAGTCGCCATCTGCCCCTTGTCCCGGTAAGAAAACGGCTTTTG
>JAAXXK010000046.1:0-7668 GCA_013334525.1 Chlorobiaceae bacterium | reverse complement strand
CGGCGTATCTCCGAACCCTGACCGATGGTCTTCAGGCCGGGCGCGAAGCTTTCCCACTCATTGTGGCCGAAATAGTGATGCTTGGCTCCACAGGCCAGAACAAGGTAGTCGTATGATATCTCTCCGAAATCGGTCTGCACCTTTTTGTTCTCCAGGTCGACATTTTCGACCGAGCCCTTGTATATGGTGATATTCCGGTACTTCGACAGCATCTTGCGGAGTGGATATGAGATCTCCCCTCCATTCAGCGCTGCCATGGCCACCTGGTACAACAACGGCTGGAAAAGGTGGTAGTTGTTCCTGTCGATCAGGGTTACCCTGACATCTTTCCTGTTGCCAAGAGATTTGGCTACGTTAATGCCTGCGAATCCCCCCCCGACGATCACAACATGCTTCATGGCCTGGGCGTATAAATAATTTATAATGATCCCTTAACTACCTTTTCAACCGTAGTATACGTAAATATCCGCGCTCGTTTTGCGTCATTCTTTATGCATTGGGCAATGAACCCGGCTGATGCGGCTCAGACCCGAAATCATCACGCACTGCTTCTTGATGCTTTCATACGTTATAACGCAGCATAGCCTGCGGGCGTTCATTGACATTGACAACTATTCTCGTCCGATCACTTCTTCCGTCATTCAAATAGCTACTGAACGATATACTCCCGAACAGCTCCGGGCACACCAATCTCAAAAAACAGGTTGCCGGAGCGAGCAGCATATATATAAAATCATATCCGCTTCTTATATTGCCAGATAACGGACATACTCCGACGTCCGCATCCCGTTGTTGCGAAACAGATGCATCGAGCAAACCTGGCAACATATTCTTACCGACCCGGGTTCTGATGTTTCCTCTCATGCCAATCCATGCACAAGGAGCGACCAGGTGAATAACACCCAGGAAAAAATTACCAGTGAAATCCGGTTTGCCGTAGTCATGTATGGCGGTGTTTCTCTTGCCGTCTATATGAACGGCATCGCCCAGGAGCTATTGAGTATGGTCCGCTCTACCTCCCTTTCCCTTGAGAACCCGGACGACCTGACCGGCACTGCATCAGTATACCGTGATATGGCGAAACACCTCTCTGCCAAAGACAAAGGGGCTTTTGATTACCGGTTCGTGGTCGACATCATTTCAGGGACATCCGCCGGTGGAATCAACGGAATCTGCCTTGCAAAGGGACTGGTCAGGGGACTTGACAACCTGAAAGCACTCGAAAAAACATGGCTTGATGAGGGCGATATCGACAAACTGCTCAATGACCGACAGTCCCAGCCCGATCGATACAACTCCAAAGAGCCGAAGAGTTCGCTCTTCAACAGCCAGAGAATGTATGCCAAACTGTTCGACGCCTTCAAGGAGATGCAGTCGGCTGCCGCGAACAAGGCTCCCCATATCTACGCCATGGACCTGTTTGTCACGGCAACTGACCTCCGTGGCCTGCAATTGCCGGTGCTGCTGAGCGATGGCAAAGCGTTTGAGCGCCTTCACAAGCATGTCTTTCCTTTTGCCTTCAGATCGCCGGATTTGTACCCGAACCGCACACAGGATCATTTTACTGGCGATTATGACCCCATGCTCGCTTTCGCCTCACGTTGCACATCCTCTTTCCCGACAGCCTTCGAGCCGGTCACGCTCGACGATATCATGCTTTTCCTCAAACAACACGATCCGAAAAGCCATGATCAGTTTAAAAACAACCTTACAGAGTGGGAACGCCTTTTTTTCAGTGCCTATAGCCAGTCCGATACCGGCATTCCGCTCCTGAAACGCGAATTCGCCGATGGCGGATATCTCGACAACCGTCCCTTCGGCCATGCAATACAGGCCATCCACGCACGAGAGGCTTATTGCCCGGTTTCGCGCAAACTCCTGTTTATCGATCCGGTACCCGAAACACAGGATGATATAGGACAAATGCAGGAAATCTCGTTTGTCAAGAATTCGGTACTCGCCTCTTTTGCCCTGCCCGGATACGAAACCATACGTGAAGAGATCGATGCGCTGAGACGCCGCAATAACTGGATAGATACGGTCAACAATATCCTGGATAAACTCGACGAGCAAAATATCGCCACTCTCAAAACGATCATCGAAAAGCATTTCCTGGAGTTTCAGGACAAGCCTGAACCCAGGCCGGGCAACGTCGACCGCACCATAGCCAAACCCCGTCTGTTTGCACTTCCCTCCCCGGACCCGGCCAAAGCAGACAACTCGGCAAACAGCCCTGCCCATGATGAGGAGGTGCGTTTGTTCTGGAAAAACGTATCCAGCAAAAAGAGCGCGGAAAAGCTGACAGCATGTTCGACCATCCCCGCTGAAGAAAAAAGATCTGACGAAGAGTTGCCGAAATATGATTCAAAGGATCTCGGGGAGATGGTTGAGACACTTGGCAGCGGATACACCGCCTACCACTACACCCGCCTCAGCAACCAGACGGACCAGTTGGCGCAGATGATCATCAGGGCCATGAACGCAGAACGCAGACCTGATATAGCAAAGGTGGTCACACAGATCGTAACCGCATGGCGAAAGGATCATTTTGCTTCAACCCATAAAGATTGCGACAAATACGGCAAAAAAACGGAAAACATGTTTTTCCGCAATTTCGACATCGATTTCAGGATACGGCGCCTGAATTTCTTCCGTAAAACCATCGAAACCGCCATACAGGCCAAATCGACAAAAGAGCTCTATTTCGACCTGATTGATGAAGGCAAAATTCCTGATTTCAAACTGGACGAGGATTTTGCAACCGCCATCATGGTCGTCTATAATGCAATCGTCGATTCGATCAAGCAGTTGTACCGGCTTAAGGCACTGCTTCTTTCCGATTCATCGCAAAATCCTCTTGCCGTCACCGCTGCCCTGCTCAGGGCCCGAATCGAATCCTTGCCCGAAGAGGAGCGTCAAGCCTGCTCGTTGCCGCCGATTTCTGATTCATTCGATAAACTGGCCGACTGTTTCGACAGTTTCAGCGACCGCTCAACCGGAAAAGCCACTTTCGGCAGTAACGTGGAATACCTGATGATGCGGATGAACGTCATCATTAAAAAAGGGTGGCGCGGAAGAAGCAAGATGACCGGACAGCGCGAGAATGGCTGTGACGGCACCGTTGGTGTGTGCAATCGAATTTACGATGCGTTTGAAACGCTCGGTAAAAAGTATCCGGAAATCACGGGACGCATCTGGTACGTTTACGACTACGGATATGACCTCTATGACTCCACAAAACTCACCCTGCTGGCTGGCGGGCAATATGGTGAAGGCCGACGGGTGGAAGTCTATCGCATCAGCCCGGCGGATACGGTTTCCCTGTGGGATGAGTCGGCAAGAAACCGCTCGAAACTGGCCGGAATCGCGCTCAGTGCGTTCGGGGGGTTCCTGGATCGCGAATGGCGAAGGAACGATATATTATGGGGACGGCTTGACGCTGCCGAACGCATCATTTCGGCAATCCTGCCTGAGTCGGCGGATGCAGCGATGAAAACGGAATCGATCCTGAAGGCGCAAAAGGCGATCATCGATGAAACCACAAGGGATTGGATGAAAGATCTTGAGGGAAGCAGATTCTCATGCGTGAAAGACAGCGAACAGTACAACCGCCTCCAAAGCATACGTAAACTGCTTGACAGCCACGCTGATGTGCTGCCGGACGGAAGCGTTCCCCATCCGCCGGAATGGAAAACACAGTTCAGCTCGGCATACGACTTTCACCGGGAGTTCGAGCCCGAGCCAAACCTTCGGCGCCTCGGCCGCAGTTCCGCAATCCTTTCATCGATGATCGACAGACTTGACGGCGGCAAGGGCATTGGAGGGAAAATCAGCGCTTACCTTAAAACACTTAACCGTGTACTTCTCGGCATGCTTGATTTTTCCACCCCTAAAACCATGCTTGGAGTCCTGTCCCATTACTGGCTGCAACTTATTGTGCTGGTCTCGGTCACGATGATCTCCGCCGGATACCTTCTGGGATCAATATCTTCGATGAAAGCTGCAGGCATTACGGTCAACAGATGCGGCTGGGTTCTCCTTGCTCTTGACCTTGCCGTATGGATCATACGGATGCAGCTTAAAACGAGAATACACAAAATCGGCCTGAGTCCGTGGATAAGGAAGCTGTTCCGCACTCCCGCAGCTGCGTCCATTGCTGCGGTACTGATACTGGCTCTCCTGTTCCTTGCATCTGAGACCATGTTCGTTCATAGAGAGGAGATATTGACCATTTTGAAAACGCTATGGCAGATCTTCTGGAAAGGTTTCCTTGAGATCATAACACAGCAGATCGGATTGGGTAAATAGTTGAAAACAAGAAAGAGTGCCGAAACCTTATGAACAAACAGAATCCGGCTTCTTTTCAAGCTACTGACCGGGAATTCAATAGCGATCGCAATATCGACCCCTGGCATGGCAATATTCAATTGGTGAAGAACAACTCTCCACAACCAGCATCAGAATCGATGACAGGCAATAGATCACGACAAGCTTTACCGCTCAGCTTCGCCCGCATCAGGAGTGGGGGGCTATCCGTTTTCCTGAAGCAACGCCCTCTTCTTGTGCTGCTTCTCCTTTTTTTGTCGATCGATCTCTCGTCGCCTCATAGAGTCGACGCCAAATCAGCCAGCGAAGTCTATGAGCTGGCATCAAAAAGCGTGGTGGTCGTCTACAACCTTGACGGCCAGGGCAACAGACAGCACTTTGCAAGCGGCGTGGTAATGACCGAGGGCGAAGTGGCCACCAACTATCATGTCATTGAAAAAGCCGCAAAGCTTGCTGTTGTTTATAATGGAAAGGCGTTCACCGCAAGGCTGAGGAATTCCGATCCGGAAATGGATATCAGCGTACTCGACGTACCCGGCCTCAAGGCACCCAAAGCCTTTATCGGCAAAACCAACCAGCTCAGGATAGGTGCCCGGGTTTATGCCATAGGTGCACCGAGAGGGCTTGAACTGACCCTTTCCGATGGCATTGTTTCGGGATTTCGTGAAGTGGAGGGCGGACACTACATACAGACAACTACCCCGATTTCATCGGGATCAAGCGGAGGGGGGCTGTTTGACGAAGAAGGAATGCTGGTAGGATTCCCTACGTTTTACCTGACCGAAGGACAACAGCTGAATTTTGCCGTACCAGTCGAATGGGTATTGAAACTTCCACTGCGGAAAAACGCGAATGCGACAAGTAACCAAAACCATACCTCGTGGCATTAAAAAGCCCTTATCGTCACAACATGAAAAAAGGGGTTGCCTGCCAAACCATGCCCGGATCCCGGAAAAATAGCATGGCGATCGATACGATTTGATTCACAATAATTTGATGCGAAGCCTAAAATTGACTGGATCTTTTCAACCAATCGATGCGATTTCTCAGCCGTTCGGCGCTTGACAACGGTATAAGCCCAAGATCACACAACTGGCCATTATCCCCGATCATCTCCTCACTCAGGAACAGTTCGATATAAGTGCGGATGCCTTTGACCTTTTCGATATTGGATCCGTGGACACACATAAACAGCGTTCTCGAAATCGGATACTTTCCTGACTCGATATTATCATACGTTGGAGCAAACCCATCGATGGTCGCATACCTGACGGCATCGCGGTTCTGCATGTACAGGCCATACGAAATAATACCGATGGCATCCTTGTTGTTCCTGACCTCATCAAGCAGGGCCTCGTCATGATCGACAATAGCGACATAGGCACCGTCACGCCTTAATTTTAAATACTTGCCAGCGTAATCAAGGTATTCCGGCATGGTTCGCGATTGCTCACCGATCACCTTTTCGACAAAAACATGCCTTGTCCCCGAACTGCCTGGCGGTCCATAAACAAGTATCTTCTGTTTTGGTAAATCGGGGCGGATCTGGTTCCAGGTCTTGTAAGGATTCTTTTCGAGCTTTCCCCTGAGGGGCACCTCTGCTGCAAGAGCCAGAAAAAGATCCTTCCGGGTCAACCTGAATTTCGCACCCTCCCTGGCGCCAGCGAGAACGATCCCGTCGAGCCCGACCGGCATCTGGATGATGTCATTGACCTCCTCGACTTTTGCCTGGCTGAACTCTGGAAATTCAATTTGTCGCGAAAGCATGGCTATGTCGATACGCGTGACCTCATCGCCCTTGATAAACATGTCAAGGGCTGCCTCAGAACCTATGCTCTTATATACGGGTGAAGGGTAGGTCGTCCCCTTGCTGAACTCCTGCGATACATACTGTGCGAAGGGCTCAAGGGTGTGGGAACCTCCGATATAAATCTGTTCATGCGCATCTGCCCTTATTGCGGTCATACATGCGACAGCGTACATCAAGGCGGATACAATCCATGAACACCTCATAGCTCACTCTTCCTTTATGGATTACAAGACCACCTTCTGCCGGGCTTTATAGGATCGGCATTCAATGCTGTCAATCTCAAGACATTTATACCACAAACGACTCACCGATCACATACCCTGCACAGAAATATCGACCACCCAGCTCATATTGCCGAGAGTTACCAGCGCTTTGACAGGAAGTCCGCCATCCGGGGCATCAATGATGGTGAACGATTTGCTCCCGGAATCATAGCTCAACCATGAAGGCAACAAACCTCCGCCTTCAAGAGTTGCATTCTCGACACCACCATAAATTATTAATACGCTTTTGACCTCTTCAGGCAACGTGAAACTTGTCGCCACTCCCGGACGGAGCATATCCGGCGGAACAGACACCTGTATCAGTCCTGAGCCATTGCCTGTCGACTCAATAACCAATGTAACAGTCAAGCCGTTCAGCTCATTATGCTCCGTGCCGTTGTCATATGTCATAGAGGCCATACTGATATTTCCGGTAACGCCGCTCTGCTCCAGAAGGCTTGGACTGGTTTCGCCGCCTGTTTCCGCAATGCTGCCGGCACTACCTGTGCTCTCACCCGCAAAACCGCCGGTATCCAGGCCAGGAACATTCACCAAACCGTTGGTATCGACAGTAACGACACTCGCTGGCGGAGTTGGAGAGTTCACTGTACCGGGCTGGTTTCCATTGGCATAGATGGTATCTACAGGCAACAAGGGAGGGGGCGGGTCTATGGTCAGTAAACCGTCATGGAACGTAATTGCATAATTCCCCGAGCTCAAACCGCCCGGTATGATCGTATAGTTGCCGACATCAACCGCCCCCTGGCTTGTACCGCCGTAACTGACCGTTCCGTTGAGTACGTTGCTGGTCTCTCCATTGACAAAACCGATGTAGCTCACCCCGTTGCCGCCACTATATGCCAAACCATTAAAGGTCTTGCTTGAGTCGATTGCCGTAACATCCAGACTTGCTGGGGTGATATCAGCCGTCGTCGTCGCCATTGTGTTCCATGTGTAGTTGGCCGCATCAGTTCCGACGAGCGTCATTCCGCTGACAGTCACCGTTTTGGCGGTACCGGCATTCTTGTCGTCAAAACTCGCTGATGTACCGTCAATACTCACCAGGTCGCCGGTTACACGGTTATCGGATAGGATTATCGAAGTATCCGGTGTTCCGTCGTACACCTTGTTAACTGCCGTCGCGCTGGCCGTCAACGCCTTCTGGCTTACCGTGTAGTTCGAAGCACTCGTCGTGAACGAGGCGAAGCTGTAGTTCGCTGCATCATTGCCCGTCACGCTGCCGATCGTCTGCTGGTAGCTGCCGGCCTT
>JAAXXK010000005.1 GCA_013334525.1 Chlorobiaceae bacterium | reverse complement strand
TGGTCGCCAGCAATGCGCCAAAGCTCAGGGCGCCAACCGTAAATATCGGGCATCCTTTCGCCGAGGCCTTTTCGGAGACGACTATCCACTTCTCCTTTACGGAAGACCAGATGATGCGAAATACCTTGTTCATGAAATACGTTTATTAATAACCTCTTGCATAAGCAGTAAAATGCGTTCTTGACAGAGGCTAGCACGAATCACCCAACGGGAAAAATGCATGTTCAATGAAGACTGACCTTGCTTGTCGAATGAAAATGCAAACGAATAAACGGAGAGATGATATCAGAAAACAAAGCCCGATCAGTCAGCCTGCCAGTGCATTTCAATGACAAAAAAGACCGGAACATTGATGTGTTAAACCATACGATGCGGTTGAAGTAAAATTGCAATAATGAAGACTTCAGCCAAAGTCTTACCGATAATTCATATACTTTAACAACTACCCGGCGCATATAGTTTTAACAGTATGATTATAATTAAATAATTCAGATTATCCATATTCTTTATATACAATACAGCTATTTGCGACCATTATCACTCTACTAATACGCTATACTTTAAAATTCATATCCCGGGCATGACCACTACAGCATATGCGCTGATTGAATCCAGCTATTTGACGTAATTAAAAGCTATTACCATCATGCTGGCAGATCACCGGTATTTGATTATCTCCTCTTGCGCGATTAAACAAACTCGCCGACTTTTCAAGAGCCCAGATATCGGCCTGACAGTATTGCCTGATCGTTTCGAATACTATAACTTGCAAAGTTAAAGCATGCAGAATCCATGCTTCCCTCAAAGCTCAAGGGTATTGTATGCGCCATTGGCTGTACTCTACCAAATCCGTCAGACTCATAAAGACCGGATGCCTGCCGGGACAACAAAGGGATCGTCCACATGCCAAGAAAAACCTTTTCCCCGACACCGTTCGACCATGAGGCGTTAAAGGTCACTGGTTCCTTCGCTGAGCCCGTCATTCTGATTGATGCAAAAGGCGCTATCATTGAGACAAACTCAAAGTTCGCCGATTTGTTCGGCAAAAAGCCCCTCGAACTGGTTGGCGCTATCGCCTGGGAGGCTGCGTCATCCAACATATGCGATCCCAATGTTGCTGGAGCATGGAAAGAACAGGTAAAGGAAGTCCTGGAGAGCCGCAAACAGCTCATATTCGAGTATGAACAGGACGGAAAGTTCCTGCAGGTAAAGATCTACCCGGTTATTTCCGCAGAAGACACAATCACCAGGATGTTCGTCGTCATCGATGACATAACTGGAAAAAAGAGCCCCGCACATAGTCGACACCATGAGCTGGCCTTCAAGGAAATTCTCGAAGCCTTGCCTGGATTCGTATTCATAATGGATGCTGAAGGGTACCTGATCGGCTGGAACAACTATACGAAAGATGTCATCATAGGGCCCCAGGAGATAGAGCTGCCTGACGCCAGCGCGTTCGCGTACCTCCATCCCGACGACAGGAATCTCGTCATGCGTAAGTTTCAGGCGGTTATTGAGTTCGGAACAGAACAGGTCGTTGATGCAAGGGTTCAGCAGTACGACTGTGAGGATTATCTGCTTCTGATGGTCACCGGCCGCAAGATCCTGATAGAGGGCGAAGCGTGTGTTCTTGGAATCGGAATCGACATGACGGAGCGCAACCTCTATGAAAACACACTCAATGCCCAGAAAACAAGGTTCAGCCAGGCGCTTGAAGCTGCCCACGCCGGAGTTTGGGAGTGGAACATCAATACCGGCGAGAATATCTGGTCGGACGAGATGTGGTCATTTTACGACCTTGAACGAGGAGATGAAAAGCCATCGTTCGATCTATGGTCAAAAACCCTCCATCCCGAGGATCGGGAGAGTTCGATACGATCCGTGAGCGAAGCCGCCCGCAACGAATCGGAGCTCACTCTTGAATATCGGGTCTGTATGCGTGACGGCTCAACACGATGGTTAATGGCACGGGGCAAGCCGGTGTTTGATAATCTGGGCCATGCGGCATCCTACATCGGAACGGTCATCGACATAACCGAACGCAAAGAGCTCTCGGAACAACTGCGGGTAAGCGAATCCAAATACCGCTCGCTATTCGAAAACATACCGAAAGGCATTGCTTACTGCCGAATGATTTACGAAAAGGGTGTCGCTCCCGATTTCATCTTCCTGGACGCAAATGCCGCTTTTGAACGCATTACGGGCTTTGTTGACGTGATCGGCAAAAGGATAAGCGACCTGTTTCCCGGTATTCAGAAAACCCACGAAAAGTTGTTCAGGATCTACGAAGAGGTTGCGCGAACAGGGAAATCGAATCAACTGGAATACTACGTCGAACCCCTCAACCAATGGCACTCCATTTCGGTCGCAAGTCCGGAAAAAGGATATTTCATAGCGATATTCGATGTCATTACCGAGCAGAAAAACAGTGAAATAGAGATCCTGAAGGACAAGGCAAAGTTGGAGGCCGCCCTGGCAAGCATGACCGATGCGGTACTCTTCTCCGATACCGAGGGGCGCTTCATCGATTTCAACGAAGCTTTCGCAACGTTTCACCGATTCAAAAACAAGGAGGAGTGCGCCAAAACCTTCGCCGAACATCCTGAGCTCCTTGAAGTATTCATGGAAAACGGCGAACGGGCCAGTGCGGATCAGTGGCCCGTTTCAAGAGCCTTAAGGGGCGAAACCGCCACCAATGCGGTATACACGTTGCGGCGCAAGGACACCGGGGAAACATGGTCGGGAAGCTATGGTTTCGCGCCCATCCTCGACGCCAACGGGAAAATTGTCGGCTCAGTAGTCACCGGTCGGGACGTCACCGAGCAGAAACTGACCGAAAACGCACTAAGGGAGAGCGAGTTCAAATTCAGGAGCATCTTCGATCATGCTCCCGTCGCCATCGGAATAGGAGATATCATTCAAAACCGTCTGTTCGAGGTCAACTCATCCTGGCTGCGATTCTTTGGATATTCCAGGCAGGAGGTCATAGGCAGGACCCTGGCCAACCTCAGGCTTTTTTCGAGCATCGAAGACTACAAGATGCTGGTCAGGATCTTCAGGGAAGAGGGCCGGATCGTCAACAGGCATGTCCTTCTCCGAAAAAAATCGGGTGAGGTCATGAACATCATTTTTTCAGCCGAGAATATAACGTTCGCGGGCCGACCAAGCGTCCTGGTCATGATGATGGATATCACCCATCGCATCCGGGCAGAAGAGGAACAGGAGAAACTGCAGGCGCAGTTGTTGCAATCCCAGAAAATGGAGCTGATAGGCCAGCTTGCCGGAGGTATCGCCCACGACTTCAACAATGTACTCGCGGTGATTCTCGGCAATACGGAACTGCTGCTCGAACAGGTGGCCAAATCCAGTCCGCTTGTCGACTACATAAACGATATTCATAAATCGGCTATCCGCTCCATCGACCTGACCCGCCAGCTTCTTGCTTTCGCCAGGAAGCAGACTGCTCAGCCAATAGTGCTCTCAATGAACAGTGAGGTCGAAAATCTTCTGCCGATGCTCAGGCGGTTGATCGGGGAATCTATTCGTATACTTTGGCATCCCGACTCCTGCGACAACTTTGTCCGCACCGATCCATCACAGCTTGACCAGATACTGACAAACCTGAGCGTCAATGCACGTGATGCCATAAAGGATAGCGGAACGATAACCATCGAAACCGGCACCGTTCATATCGGGCAGAAAGAGTGCACAGATGGTCATCCTTGCCAAAGTCCGGGCGATTACGTAAGACTTTCAGTCACCGATTCGGGAAGCGGCATCGACAAAAATACCCTTCCTCATATTTTCGAACCCTTCTTTACGACAAAGGAGATCGGAAAAGGGACCGGGCTCGGGCTTTCGACGGTTTACGGAATCATCAAGCAGAACAACGGATATCTTGAATGCAGGACTGAACAGGGAAAAGGCACGACATTCAGCATCTATCTCCCCCGCCATGATGAGCCGAAGGGAATCAGGGCACATGAAATATCCGCCCCGACACAGCAGCAAACCTCAGACCTGACCATTCTCCTGGTCGAAGACGAACCGCAACTGCTCAACCTCACCAGGAGAGTCCTTGAAAACAAGGGTTTCACCGTGCTCACAGCCCTTGATGCCGATACGGCCGTGTCCCTGGCGGAAAATCACAGCAATCACATAGATCTGCTGGTAACCGATATCACCCTGCCGAAAATGAACGGCGTTCAACTGGGCAATCACATCATTGCCAACAACAAGAATATGAAGGTACTTTATATGTCAGGATACTCTGTCGACACGATCAATCATGCAGAATCGGGGGAAGAGAGCAATAACTTCATATTGAAACCGTTCACCATCAAAGACTTCCTGGCTGCTGTCTACAGGTCGTTAAACCAGCCAGCTGTCCCTCCGGTCGAAAAAAGAGTTAAGTGAACGATCCTTCGAGCTGTACGGGCGAATGGCAACAACATATAAGGCAATAGATCCACTGGTTTTGCATAACCGGATCAGTGAACGCATCATACTTGCGGGACTCAGTTTGGCGCTCCGTTACGGTTCTCTTCAACCTGGTTGCACCACAATAGCATCAAATTCCGTATTTTTTTAGCATGAAAGCTTTTATAAGAATTTTCCTGCTTTTCGTCGTCATCACCTGCGCGTTGAGTGCGACGATTTACCTCGGTCTTGGAGCCCTTGTCTCACTGCACTCCTCCAAACCTGAAAAAGCAGATGTCATCGTCATTCTTGGAGGTGACGGTGGGCTCAGGGTAAAAAAGGGGGCAGAACTATACAATGGCGGTTATGCGAAAAACATCCTGCTTACAGGAATCGACAGCCGCTATTACCGGCCGACCCACCCCAACTGGCGCGAGCGCAAACTCATGACGCTCGGCGTACCGAAATCAGCCATAGATGTAGACACATGGTCGGAAACGACCTGGGAAGAAGCTGAAAACACCGCGGAAACTATGGACAGGAACGGCTGGAAAAAAGCGATTATCGTGAGCGATCCCCCGCACATGCTCCGGCTTCACCGAACATGGAAAAAGGCCTTTGCCGACTCTCCGAAACGTTTCACGCTGGTAGCGACAAACCCGGAGTGGTGGAACCCGCTGATCTGGTGGGAAAACAGCACCAGCCTGCGTTTCGTGCTCAGCGAAATCAAGAAAAACCTCTTCTACTCGATTTTGTATTACTGATCGTCCACCTCCTGCCCCAAGACCTTCTTCACCGGGAACATAACGGCCCGACTACCCCCGGGCCCTCCAGGGTGCTTCTTCCTCCTGTCAGGGGGGCAACACGGATACGGGTGGCTATGCGCTCCTTGAGGGCAGGCACGTGGGAGATGATGCCGATAAGCTTTCCGGTCTGCTGGAGGCCCGAGAGGGTTTCGAGCGCTGTTTCAAGGGCCTCTTCGTCGAGCGTCCCGAAGCCTTCGTCGAGGAAGAGGGAATCTACCCTGACGTTGCGGCTCGACATCTGCGAAAGACCGAGGGCAAGTGCGAGGCTTACAATGAAACTTTCGCCTCCTGACAGGTTGCGTGTCGAGCGCACCTCTCCCGCCTGCCACTGATCTACGACACTGAGTTCGAGCGGTTCCGACTGGTCGCGCACCAGCACGTAACGTTCGGTCATGCGAACAAGCTGACGGTTGGCATGGGCGATCATGATATCGAATGTAAGACCCTGGGCGAAGTTGCGGAACTTCTTGCCGTCGGCCGACCCGATAAGGTCGTGAAGAATGTCCCAGCCGCGGCATTCCGATCTCTGCGCTTCGACAGACTCCGCCATTTGCCTGCGCTCACCGGCAGCACGCTCGTTCTCGTCGAGCTGCCGGATGGTTGCCCCGATATCCCCCCTGACATTGCGAAGACGATCCTGAAGCTGATCAATCTGTGCTGCAAGCTCATCGTAAGGCATCGTGGTCAACCGGCGGCCTACCTCTTCAAGAAGCCTGCCCGCACGGTCGCTCCGGCGAGATTCAAGATCAATCCCCCTCCTGTCGAGCCCGGCTGAAACCTGCTCCATGCGATCCCGTTCCATTTCAGGAATACGTGCTGCGATAAATGCAGCCTCGTCGGCAAACCCTTTCTGCAGCAGTTCCCTGACGAATGCCTTTTCGAGCCCATCGAGGATTTCCCGGCGACCTTCGATGGAGCGCTGCAAATCCTGTAACGCCCTGTCGAACACGGCTGACTCATTGCGAGCCTGTGCCCTCGCATTTCCCGCTTCTTCGAGCTGTTCGCGTGCCTTCTGTACCAGACCCTCAAGACGCTGTTCTTCGACATCAGGATCTTTTGCATCGAAAAGATGGATGCGCCCGGTCCGGTCAGTTTCAATTTCATCGGCAGCAGCAGAAACTGCGTTGCGCAACACGACAAGGTCCTTTTCCAGGGTCTGTTTCTGAGCTTCAAGGCTCTTCAAACCGGCTTCATTGGTATTCAGCAATTGTTCGAGACTCCTGCCGCGATCGACCTGCTTCTGCCAAAGAGCGCCTCTTGCTGCAAGAGACTCAACCAGGGCATCCGGATCGGATTTGTCATGGCCTGCGGCAAAGTATGGCTCCATCATACCGATCAACGAGCTCCGGCGGGCATTGCGTTCACTGCTCGTTGCCTCATGCTCCTGTTCAAGGCGAAGAAGATCGCCCTTGAGCGACCGGAGGGTTTGGTCAGCCAGTTCGAGGCGGCGTTCACAGGCATTGGATGCTTCAAGGCGTTGCTGCAGCTCAGTTTCAGCCAGGTTCATCTGCTCTTCAATCGTTTCGAGGGTTTCGATCCGTCGGGCAAGCTCCCCTATCGAGCCTTCGACTGCACCGAGTCTCTCAAGCACGACAGGCTCCGCATTACGAGCCGGAACCGTAATACCCGCTGCCACAAGCAGTTCAAGGCAACGATCGACCTGTTTTCCCCGCATCTCTGCCAACTCATTACGCAGCTGCTCCTTCTGTTCGATCTCCTTTCCGTATCCGGCGACGCTGATTTCAAGGTTTTTAAGCGCAACGGCATGCTCCTGTTGCACCTGCTTCGCCCTCTGAAGCTGCTGATCGTCAGCATCAGGCAGGGATGTTGCCGATTCGGCATATGGATGATCTGTCGATCCGCAAAGGGGACATGGAAGCCCTTCTGTGAGGCGATCCCTCTCCTGTTCGAGAGAACGGACCCGAGCGGCGAGCATCCTCCGCTCCTCCTGCAGGACGACCTCCCGCTCAGCCATGGCCAACAACTGCCGCACCTGTTCAAGCAGGGCATCGGAATCGGCCTGCCTGGCCTCAAGAGCCTGAATTCCCGCAGATATCCCGGCGATTTTCGGCGCAAGCTCCTTGCCCGATACATAAAGGGCAGCAATCTCCCCAAGCATGCGCCTGCGCTCCTTCAACGCATCAAGCTCAATGCGCAGTGACTTGAGGGAAGAGCCCCCGAGATGCAACAAGAGCGACGCCCTGAGTTCGTCAACAACCTTCCGGGTCCCGTTCAGCTTCGAACGGGAGAGTGCAGCCTCAGGTTCGAAAGCAGCTGTATCATCCTGCAGTTTCTGCAAAGCCTGACGGGCAGCCTCGACTCCGGCTGCGGCGACAGCCTCCCTTTTGAGGGCAGGATGCAGCTCTTCGAGGGCATGTTGTATTCCCGACAGACCTGCTACCAGCGCCGAATCGGCACGGTTTTCGTCCTGCCATGAACGGAGTTGCTGCACTTCAACCCGGGTGCTCTCAATAGCAGCGGCTGTTTCAGTCCGCCGGCTTTCGAGCTGCCGATGCCGTTGCTCAAGGGCTTCAAGCTCATGCTTCCGGATATCGCATGCACGAAGCTTTTCGGAAATCCGGGCGTCAAGAAGCCTGACCCTGGCAATGATAGGCCTGGCGGCTGCAGCTGATTCAATCTCCCTTCCCAGTTCGGCATCGGAGGTTTCGAATCGGGATTCGGTCTCTTTCAGGAGCGCCTCCATCGCAGGGCGACGGGACTGCCTGGCCGAAAGCTCCCCCAGGTCGCGCTGAAGTTCACCTCGTTGCATCTGTAATGGCGTGAACAGATGTTCGAGGGCCGCCGCGTTTCCTGCAAGGGCGAGACGTACCTTTTCGGGCCTGAAAGCCTCTCGTTCGACATCGAGTGCCAAGGCCTCGATATCAAGCCCTGCGAGCTCCTTTTCAAGCCTGTCAATCTCCTGGAGCCAACGCAGCGCAACGGATGCTTCTTCAGCCTGAGAGGCCAGTTTCTGCTCAATCTCAAGATTCCCTGCATGATCTGCCTTGAGGCGCTCCAGCTCTTCATCGCCAAGCAACCTTACAGCATCGCTCTCGGCCTGGAGCAGATCCAGTTTCATGCGCTCGGCACGCTGACGTTCATGCACCTTCATGGAGATTTTCGAGTAGATCTCCGTTCCGGTGATCTGCTCAAGCACCGGAGCCCGGCGGTCCGGATCGGCCTGGAGAAATGCTGCAAAACCGCCCTGGGCGAGCAACATGGATCGGGTAAAGCGGTCGAAATCCATGCCGGTCAACTCCTCGATGGCCTGGAGTGTATCCTGAACCTTCGAATGAATCGGCCGGGCGGTAGCGACATCCGAAATTTCATGCTTCTGCGCCTGGAGATCGCCTTCGGGGCGACGCCGTGAACGGTGCTGGCTCCAGTGGCAGCAATAGGTACCGGCGGATGTGGAAAAAGTGACCTCGGCAAAGCATTCGCCCGTATGGCGCGACATGAGCTCGTTGCTGCTTTTGGTGATCTTGCCAAGTCTCGGGGTCTGGCCGTAGAGCGCCAGGCAGATCGCGTCAAGGATGGTGCTCTTGCCTGAACCGGTCGGCCCCGTAATGGCGAAAATACCGTCGGAAACATACTCTGGCCGGGTAAAATCGATCGACCACTCACCCTGGAGCGAATTGAGGTTTTTGAATCTGAGAAGCAGGATTTTCATATACCATCCCTCGCTTCGGACATGGCGTCATCTTCATCGATCGAGCGAACGACCTCCCGGTAGTACTCCATAAGCAGCGGACGAACCGACTCGTCCGTTCCGCGGCTGTCGAGGCAACGCAGAAAAACCGCCTCGCGATCGAGCTGTTCAAGCGTCTCGGCTTCACTGATCTGCCTAAGCGCTTCACGAACCGATCGGTTGCTCCTGATCCGCCGGATTTCGAGCAGGGATCCTGCGACGGCCCCGTCGAGCACCTCCTGCACGGACGATGCGGGCTCGTCGCCCCGATACTCGATCTCAAGCCAGGCAGTGCTCCCGGTCGCCCTGAGGGCGGCAATCGATGCACTCAGTTCGTCCAGGCTTCCGGAAAGGCGTTCGAGAGGCTGGAAACAGGGTACCGGAATTTCCGTGATCCGGCCGCTCCGGCCATCGAAATCGACCTGCAGCACCAGCTTTTGCTGACCGGCTTCACCGAATCCCATTGGGATAGGCGATCCGCAATAGCGCAGACGATCGGCGCCGCCAACCTTCTGGGCCACGTGCAGATGGCCGAGCGCCAGATAGTCGATGATACCGGGGAAAGCAGAAACGGCAATCCTGGCGAGCGAACCGACATAAATTTCCCGGACACCGTCTCCCTCGACCGTAGTGCCGCCTGCCGCAAAAAGATGGCCTGTCGCGATCAGCGGAATATTGCCGCCGAGGCTATTGCGAAGCTCATCGGCAACCTGCGTTACTTCGGCATAGTGACGCCCTACCCCCTCGATCAGCTTGCGATTCTTCTCCTCCACGCCCTCCCCCGGCTCTACACTCCGAATATCACGATCACGCAGATAGGGCACCGCGCAGACCACTGCTTCCGGCTGGCCCCTGGCGTCACGAAGCAACAGCACCTCATCCTCCACCTTGTCGGTCATGGCTCCAAGCACATGCACGTCGAACTCACGAAGCAGCAGCTTCGGCGCATCGAGGAAAGTCGGAGAGTCGTGGTTGCCGCCGGTTACGACCACGTGGCGGCAGGAGGAGCGGAACAGACGCTGGAGAAAACGGTAATAGAGCTCCTGAGTTCGGTTGCCGGGCGTAGTGGTGTCGAAGATGTCGCCCGACACGAAAAGGGCATCGATACCTTGCGATTCGATAATGCCGGAAAGCCATTCAAGGAAAGATTCAAACTCCCTGTAACGGCTTCTGCCGTATAGTGTGCGGCCAAGATGCCAATCTGATGTGTGGAGGATTTTCACTTGGCGTCGCAGATTACCGGGTTCAGGTTTCGAGGAGGCGACAAATCGCCAGCATGAGCCAAGATACTCAAAAGGTGGAACTTACGCCACCACCTCCAGCGAGCATTCCCACCGCTATCCATTGACTCTGTTTTCAGGATTACGGTTTCGGGGACGGTACTTTATTTTGTAAAGTTCTTTATATCCAAACGAAACAAAGGGAGATATCTCGCGGTCGATCACATCCGGTCAGCTGTCCCGGCTTTCGTCCAGGCTATCCGTATCGATCATCTCATCGGGAAGCCGTTTCGATACCTTTGCTCCAAGCTTGCGGATATCTTCGGCACGGCCTGCAAGGTTGCCTCTCCCTTCGGTAAGGCGTTTCAATGCGAGGTCGAACGATTCGGAAACCCCTGTGAGTTTTTTGCGGGCATCGATCATCGCATCGGCCACAAGCACCACCTGGTCGTAGATCCTGCCCGCCCTGTCGGCTATCAGCTCCGCATTGCGGTTCTCGTTTTCACGCCGCCAGATCTGGGCAATCAGCCTCAGGGTGATCATGAGCGTGGCCGGGCCGGTCACCACGACATTCTTTCCGGCAAGCTCGTAGAAAAGCCCGGGATCGGCCTGCATGGCCGCCTGGTAGGCCGGTTCGAGTGGGATGCACATGATGACGAAATCGAGCGTCCGGTTTCCCCTGATGGCCGCGTAGTCCCTCTTTTCGAGTTCGGCCACGTGACGCCTGACCGAGCGGACATGCTCCTGCAGGGCCTCGTTCCGATCCGCGCCCTCATGGCCGGAGCACCAGCGTTCATATGCCGTCAACGACACCTTCGCATCGACGATGACCGCCTTGTCACCCGGCAGATGCACCATGAAGTCAGGCCTGACCAGCCGCCCCTCTTCCGTGCGGTCGCTCTCCTGTACGGTGTACTCCCGCCCCCTGACGAGTCCAGAGGCTTCAAATATCCGCTCGACGATGAGCTCACCCCAATCCCCCTGCTTCTTGCTCTCACCCTTGATGGCACGGGCAAGGTTGTTGGCCTCTTCGCTTACCCGGCTGTTCAGCTCCTGGAGCTGTCGAACCTGTTCGAGCAGGCGCGCGGAGAGTTCCGTATCGTTGCGGTGCACCTCATCGACCCTCTGGCGAAAAGAGTCAAGCTGGAGCCTGAATGGTTCGAGAAGGCCGTCAAGCCTCTGGCGGTTCTGCTCGGTGAGCGAAGCGCCACGCTCTTCGACGATCCTGTTGGCCAGGTTCTCGAAGGTCGCCTGAAGGCGGAGTTCATTCGACTTCAGGAGTTCGGAGGTGGCGGCTACGGCCTGTCGCTCATGGTCGAGCGCGACCTGAAGGCGGGCGTTGTCGATCGCAAGCCGCCGGACCTCCTGTTGGCTGCGGTAGAACAGGTAACCGAGAATGGCGACCAGCAGTATGAGCAACAGCGGGACAAGGGTTTCGGCCATGACGACAGGAATTAGGGTTGTTCCTTCAAAGGTACACCGGAACATGCAACTGCACAAGGCTTTACGGCAAGGCGGCACCGCTCAGGGGCGAATCTCGATAATATCGTCCCAACTGGTCGTGTAATGCGGTGAGAGCCTTTCCTGGCGCTGTTTCCACCCGGCCTTAACGTCGGAGGCGATCCTGAGCGTGCCCTGCCCGTAGCGCGAATTGACCGCATCGAGAGCCTCCATGAGCCTGGTCGACGCCGTCGGCTCAGGCTCCTCCTGCACAAACAGCGTCAAAGCCGGGAGGGTCCCGGCAAGCGGGGCAAGGTCGCCAAGGATCACGCCGGCTTTCCTGTAGCGGAATCCAGGCTTGAAAATATCGCCGAGTACGGCCCCGGCAGCCTTTACAATGGAGAGCGTATCCTGCGTCGGGACCCGCAGCGCCACACTCCGAGTTCCCCAGTAGCGGTCAGCACGCTCTTCAAAAGGGCTCGTACAGGCGAAAACCGTAACAAGCCCTGCCGTCTC
Source organism: Chlorobiaceae bacterium (assembly GCA_013334525.1). Classification (GTDB taxonomy): domain Bacteria; phylum Bacteroidota; class Chlorobiia; order Chlorobiales; family Chlorobiaceae; genus Chlorobaculum. The sequence goes on along the minus strand of JAAXXK010000005.1, from coordinate 70,767 downwards.
GCCTTCGCCCCGAAGCTTCAGGGCGCATTTGGCGGCAAAATTCGCCACCGCCTGTTCAAGGACGGCCTGTTCCGTGATGTCGGAGCCGAACGAACGCGAAGTGCAGATGCTCTGCTTTGCCGGGCGCACCAGCTCGAGCGGCAGGCAGGAGAGGCCGTTCAACTCGGCCTGTACGCGTGCACCGGTTATGTGCAGGTGCCGGCGCACCCACTGGGTTGGCGCGTCGGCCAGGTCAAGCGCCGTCGTTACGCCGTTGAGGTTCAGGAACTCCGTATGCCGGCGCCCTATGCCCCAGACATCTTCAACACCCATCGCAGCCATCGCTGCACGGGCCTCCGATTCATCATTGAGGATGCAGAGCCCCTCGAAAAGAGGATCTTTCTTGGCCATGCGGTTGGCCAGCTTGGCAAGGGTCTTGGTCGGGGCGATGCCTATGCTGACAGGAATGCCGGTGCTGCGACGCACCGTCCGTCGTATCATCCCTGCATACGCCTCAAGGCCGATGCTGCCGAACCCCTCCATGTCGAGGAAAGCTTCGTCAATCGAATAGATCTCCATGCCGGGCGCCAGTCCGCCAAGCGTGTTCATCACCCTCGACGACATGTCGCCATAGAGCGGAAAGTTCGCAGAATGGATCGCGACCTTATGCCTGTTGAGGATTTCACGAAACTTGAACGCCGGCCCGCCCATCGGCAGGCCGAGCGCCTTGGCCTCATTCGAGCGGGCAATGAAGCAGCCGTCGTTGTTGGAAAGCACAACCACCGGTCGCCCGTTCAGGGCCGGGTTGAAAACCCGCTCGCAGGAAACGTAGAAGTTGTTGCAGTCGACCAGTGCGTACATAAGTTTGAGCCCTTCTGCTCACCGTGCCTTGTGGATGACGTAGGTAACGATTCCCCATACCTGAAACTCACTATCTTCGCTTATCCTGATGGGTTTGTACTCCTGGTTGGCCGGCACGAGGTAGAGCCCTTCGTCGCCCATCGAGATGCGTTTAACGGTGAACTCCCCGTCGATGAAGCATACCGCAATGTCGCCGTCTTTGGCTTCGAGCGACTTGTCGATGACCAGGATGTCGCCATCCTCTATTCCGGCATCGATCATTGAAGAACCCTTGACGCGACCGTAAAATGTGGCGTTCGGATGACGGACCAGCGCCCTGTTCAGATCGAGCTTCAACTCAAGATGATCTTCTGCCGGAGATGGAAATCCTGCGGAGATGCAGCCTGGAGCCATCGGCAGCTCCAGCTCGACAGTAAGGTCAGCTGCATAAAAATCAAGGCTGGGCGTATTGCAGATTCGTGTCAGCTTCATGGTTCTTTGTCCGTTCGGTGAAATGCGATTTCAAGTCAAAGTATAAAATAATCCATAACAAGAGATCCAGTACCGGAACTCCCGCTTTTGCGAAGACAAAGAAACTTCCCAGGCCTTGCAACCCCGCGCTTCGTTTTGTATGATTCCATAAACCCATCATGCCATGTGTGGACGTTTCGGATTCTTCGAGCTCAGCCATTTCATCGAGCAGCTCCGCCAGCTCTCCCTGCCGTTCGAGGAGACCCCGGGGTTCAGCTACCGGCAAAGCTGGAACATTACGCCTCAAAGCCCAGTCGTCGCACTTTTCAGCGACCAGGGCCGTTACTGTCTCGGCACAGCCCGCTGGGGGCTGATACCCCACTGGGCAACCCAAATGCCGAAAATCCGGCCGTTCAACGCCCGTTCGGACAGCCTTGCCGCAAAACCCTACTTCCGCCATATGCTGAACCGTCACCACTGCATCATTCCGGCCAGCGGATTCTATGAGTGGAAAAGCGTAGCCGAAGGCGAAAAGGAGCCATGGTACATTCACCGAAGGGATGGCGAACCGATGGCCTTTGCCGGCCTTTGGGACCAGTGGCAGCCTCCTGGCCCCCCCTCTTCTGCCTTGATCGTCTCCTGCACGATCATAACCACCCAGTCCAACCGGGAGATGAAACCGGTACACAACCGAATGCCGGCAATCCTCGAACAGGATGAATGGAAGGGATGGCTGGAATCGGGTAATCCCGCAGCCATCGACCTGCTCAACGCTGACAGGGATGGCGCACTTGATCTCTATCCGGTATCGACAAGGGTAAACAACCCCGAAAATAATGACACAAGCTGCATCCTGCGGATCGACAAATTTTCCTGATAGAGTTCAGAAAACCGATTTTGGTGAACGCTGTTGAAAAGAGTAAATTCAGGCGGTAATTGTGATTTGTAAAATTTTTCCGGATTCGCTATATAACCAGATAGCTATACAGCGATGATGTGCGCAACAGGCCGTCAAGCGTCACAAAGTATGTTTTACCTAAAACGATTCTACGTAAGATGAAGTATAATGCAAGGCTGGCTCTTTTCAGCCTCCTGTTCCTCGGGGCTTGCGGTCAGGAAAAAACAGTCCAGCAAACTCCGGCTGTACATCAGGAAACTGCTGAACGCGAAAACAACGACTCTTTAGCGCATGGAGCCAACGACCAGTTGACCGACGCCAAAGTCGCTGCAGGCGAAGAGATTTACGAAGCCAGTTGTGCGGGTTGCCATGACAGCGGAACCGCCGGAGCACCCAAACCCGGAAAGAAAGAGGATTGGGTGGGACGTCTTGAACTGGGCATCGAACTCCTGACGAAAAAATCGGTCGAAGGATACGATGGCAAAACCGGTGCCATGCCACCCAAGGGCGGCAATGAAGCGCTCTCAGTCGAAGAGGTCTCCAACGCCGTTAAGTACATGGTATTCAAGTCAAGGTAAGCTCCGGGGTTTTTCCAGCTCTCCTCCTGCCCGGTGACAATTGCGTTGGCCTGTCGGCAATTCGACTGCATACCCCCCGCCGTTAACCTGCATTCAGACTGGACGATTCGGCCTACGCCGACAGATCATCTCTTTTCCTCTCCCTCCTGATCGGGCTGCTCTGAAGTGCCGGGCAATCCGGATGAAGTGGCATCGTCCCTCAGGACACGTCCATGAATTTCAAGGGTTAGCTCCTGAATGTGCTGGCTCATCTGCCGGGTAAGTTCAGTCAGCTGCGTATTTCGTTCGAGAAGCTCCACCAGTTGCTCCGTATGGCGGGCTGCAACCGCCAGCCGCTGTTCGCTTGCCTGGGCAAGCGCTTCCCTGTGCTGCGCATCGGCATCGGCGTGGGCCTTGTCGCGGTCGGCCTGCCGTGTCTGGGCTAAAAGGATCAGCGGTGCTGCATATGCCGCCTGCAGGCTGAATGCCAGATTCAGGAGGATGAACGGATAAACGTCGAACCTGGTCAGGCCCGATACGTTCAAGCCTATCCAGACCAGGACGATAACCGTCTGCGTTATCAGAAAAACCGGCGTCCCGAAAAAACGGGCGAATTTTTCGGCCTTCTGCGCAAACCAGTCATTGCCGAAAACCGGGGCAAGGTGACTATGCTGCTCATGAAACCGGTAATAGTTCTTCTCCGCCTCCACTGAGGCCGGAGGAACAGAATCGGATTCTTTATCCGTTTTCATCTCTCGTCTCCCTGTCAAAATGGCAAAGTTACCCTTAAAGTGCTCGATGGATCATGGTCGGGCCATGCTGGACCGTACGTGCGTAATGGACCGCCGGCTTGCCGAACAGCATGGCGTAGCCCAATAAATGATCGTCCGGAATGCCGAGCAGATGCCTGGTCTCAGGCAACAGCTCATCGATCGCCCACTTGGCCAGGCCGTTCCATAGTGTCCCTACACCACATGAGTGGGCAAACAGCTCGAAATAGGAGAGGGCTATCATACAGTCCTCCTTCGGGCACGCGACGCTCCTGGGCGCCGACGCAACCAGCATGTGCGGCGCATCACGGAATATGAGATCAACGTTGTGCTTCTCCCATATCTGGATAAACCGGCTAAAGTATTCCGACCCCTTCGGCAGCGCTCCATCGTTATAAAGCCGGACAAGGCCGACCATCACCTCATCCCGAAGCCTGGCAACCTTTGCCTTGTCGTCGAGCACGGTAAACCGTACCTGGCGGGAGTTCACTCCGGTCGGCGCATGCCAGGCGACATCCAGCAGCCTCTGCAACAGTTCCGGTTCAAGATTCTCCGCCCTGTAACGGCGTACCGAACGGCGACCCTTCATCAGGGTTTCAAGTTTGTCAGGATCGGGATACCCGCCATCGAGCAGGCGGCTGCCGGCGGCCCTGAATCCGAGAATGGAGATCGCCCCGGTCGGACAGATGGCCAGGCAATGCTGACATCGGAGGCAGGTCGACTCTTTTTCGAGCAGGATGGAGGGATAACCATCGGCATCCATCGCGATGATCCTTGCCGGGCAATCGCCCACACACTCGCCGCACTGGATGCAGCTCTGTCTGTTCAGTTCAAAATCTAGCATCCTCAATCATTTCCGGTTAAACAGGGTTGTCCGGATGTCAGGCACTACCTTGCCATGCCCATCCGTATGCAGGCTTAAAAGGCCTATGGCCTCCATTAGCCTTTATTCAGTGTATGATTACTTTTTTCTACATCCAAGCGGCCGGATGCGATAAAGCCCCCCTCACGGGTGCCTGCCCCTGGGAGAGCTTCACGCCGTGTCGAAATTCACGATCGTTTGCAGGAATGGCTCACAGGGCGCCGTCGTCAATCGCCGACCAGCAACTCATTGATCGTGGAGGAGAGTCTGCCCATCTTGACCGGCTTTTTCAGGATCCTGCTGATGCCGTATTGCTGCATCGGCTTTATGTATTCGATGTCCTTGCCGTAACCTGTCATGAGGATAATCGGCAGCCGGGGGCTTATCTGGTGAAGTGCTTCGGCGAAGTCGACTCCTTTCATTTCGGGCATGGTCAGGTCGGTGATGACAAGGTCGAACTGTGAAGGATCCTGGCGGAAAAGTTCAAGCGCCTTCAGCGGAGAAGAGAGCGCCCGGATGCGGAACCCGAGCTTGTTCATCATCAACGTCATCATCTTGAGGCTGTCAGGTTCGTCGTCAACGAAAAGGACGCTGCAGTTTATCGGTGAGAGCGTGGTTTCAAGGAGAAGACTATCGATCTCTTCATCAACAACCGGCAGGTAGACGTTAAAAGAGGTGCCCTTGCCCGGAGTGCTTTCTACGGTAATCTCCCCCCGATGCCCGATAACGATGCCGTGGACCATGGAGAGGCCTAGGCCGGTCCCCTTGCTGACCTGTTTTGTGGTAAAAAAGGGCTCGAAGATGCGTGCCATGGTCTCTTCGTCCATTCCGCACCCGTTATCGGAAATGGTGAGCTGCACATAGGGTTGTTCCGCTTCCATTTTCGGGAAGATCATCTTCAGGCGGCTGTCGGCGACCACCTCAGAAAGGCTTATGGTTATCAGGCCTCCTCCGGACCCGACCATCGAGTCGAGCGCATTGTTGCAGAGGTTGACGATAACCTGTTGAATCTGGGAAGGATCGGCAAGGATATTGCTGCATGATTGATCGATATGCTGCTCAATCCTGACCGTTGCGGGGATAGAGGGAGCGAGAACCCTGAGGGCATCTTCCACGACAGCCTGGATGCTTATGACGGATCTGGTAACCTCCTGGGCCCGGCTGAATGTCAGGATCTGGGAAATGAGGTTTTTGGCCCTTTCCGCCGCCCGCATGATTTCGGTGAAATATTCATTCAGGGCGTCTTCGGCAGGGTCGCCGATCACTCCCATTTCGGCGTAGCCGAGTATGGGCATCAGGATGTTGTTGAAATCATGGGCAATGCCGCCGGCAAGCGTCCCTATGGTTTCAAGACGCTGGGAGTTGCGAAGGTGCGACTCCAGGTGAACCTTCTTTTCCTCCTCCATTTTTCTGTCGGTAACATCATTGACGATCGAATAGAGAAGCCGTTTTCCCTGGATGGTTATCGGGTCGCTGATAACCTCCACATCGCGGAGCGATCCGTCGGACAACCGGTGAATACAGAGAGATGTGTTGCATTGCTTTGCATGGGCAGGCTCCATTTCAGCATTCGGCTCCCCGGTCGGGGTAAGGTTGATCTGGCAGATCTTCATGCTGAACAGCTCATCCAGCTCCCAGCCATAGAAGGCAACTGCCGCAGGGTTGGCGTCGACGATCGACCCGTCTTCCGGATCGATGATCAGCATGACGATATGCCTGTTCTGGAAAAGGCTCCTGTAACGGGCCTCGCTCTGGCGCATGGCCTCCTCGGCCTTCTCGCGAGCCTTGCGACCCTGCAGCATCGAGATTCCATAGGCAAGGTTGTCGGCCAGTGAACCCAGAAGATTTGTCTCCGCGGCATCGAATGCATCAGGAATTGAAGAGTAGATCGTCAGGGCACCCAGTACCCCGCCCTCATTTTTCAACGGGAGGCTCTGGCAGGATGAGTAGCCACGCGCCATGGCCTGGCTCCGCCACGGGATTAAACCGGGGTCGGTCTGCATATTGCGCATCGAAGACTCCTTCCCGGTGCGGATGGCCGTACCTGTCGGACCTCGCCCACGGTCAATATCTGCCCATGAGAGGCCCAGGGTCTCAAGATATCCCTCTTCGAAACCAACCTGGGCGACAGGAGCCACGCTTTTATCATCGTCGTTACGGGCGTAACCTACCCAGGCCATGCGATACTGGCCAATCTCGACCACGATGCGGCAGATATCGTTAAGGAGTTCCGTCTCGTTGCTTGCGTGCAGAATGGCCTGGCTGCATTTGCTGATCATGAGAAGCGAACGATTCAGTCTCGATAAAGCCTCCTTCGCCTTAATCCGTTCGGTAATATCGAACACTGAACCGACGATCCCCGAGACGCTTCCATCTTCAGCATGTTCCATAGCCTCTCTCCGGAACTCTATCCATCGAATCGAACCGCTTTTGGTGACCATGCGATATTCGATGCTGGCAGCATCTTTTTCATCACGGCAAAGCGCACTGAACCCATCGAAAAATTTCTGTTGATCGGCCGGATGGATAATCGTCCTGATTGAGGCCATATCGAAAGCATCATTGCCGGAAATGTGACGGGCATGTTCGCAATAATGGCGACTCATGGAAACCCGGTCATCCGTCAGGTTCCAATGCCAGAAACACTCCTGGTCGATTCCCGGTATAAGTTGCTCCATATCCTGGTCAGCACTCATGTAATTGGACATAATCGTACTACTTCTTTCGGCTACTCATTATTAAGAAACAGGGTTCATACCGCCATATGGCAAACGAATCCGGTCATAAGCATTTTCCGCCATCATTGCGATTTTGACATGGAGTTCGATATTTCGTGGAAAGAGCTGTCTGAACCAGGCCTGGCGGCATTGAAAAAATCTTTCATGCGCCAACGGATATTCCCCCGATCATCACGCCATGGTGTACATATATGAAAATATATCGTAAATCATGAATATTCGAGAATATACCCTGTAATTCGATGAAAAATGGCCAGGTAAAAGAGGAGTGTGCCGTGATTTGATTTCCAACGGTAACCCATGGCACAGAACCAGAGAAATCGCCTGATCTGCCTTGATCTGGTCGGGATAATATGTTGTACGCTTATTTTTTGGGAAACAGTTTCTTTTTTTTACCTTTAGCTTCCGTTTGGCGAAGTGGCCGAGTGGCTAGGCAGAGGTCTGCAAAACCTCGTACAGCGGTTCGAATCCGCTCTTCGCCTCAAACAAACGAAAAAAGCCTGCATCGAGCAGGCTTTTTTCGTTTCGGTATTCGTTCTCCCCTCCCTTATCCGATCTTTTCGGCGCCGGTAATAATGGCTGCCACGAGCTTGTCGATGGTAGTGTCATCCATCAGCACAGGAATGTTCAGGCAGATACTGCTCTGGAGAAGTTCGCCGGTCCTTGGCCACAGCTCTTCGAGGTTGACGTCGCGATAGCGGTCGTAAGCCTTGAGCAGATGGCCCCAGATAGATGCATAGTGCCAGTCGATGGCTTCGGGCAGGATTTTGGTGCCAAACCCGTTCTCGGTGAGGTGAGCCTCGAACTTCAGGGCGGTCTGGCGGTCGCGCAACTTGAAGATCAGCGTATCGCCCTGCGCTCCGGCCTCGTCCGTGAAGGGCCTCATGATGAGGTTGTCCAGGTGGCTGATGCGATCCTTGATCCTGTATTTGTTCTCCCTTGCCTTCGACAGGATGTAATCGATCTTGCCGAGCTGGGCGATGCCGATTGCGGCCGTCACTTCGCTCAGGCGGTAGTTGAGACCCTTGGCGCGCCTCGGGTCCTTGCCACGCGGCAAGCCGGGTACATGCATGTGGCCGTGATCGGAGAATTCGGCAACCCTGTCGTATATATCCTTGTCATCGGTGACGATGATACCGCCTTCGCCGACATGGAGGGTCTTGCCGGCGTCAAACGAGAAGGATGCGACCTTGCCGATGGTTCCGAGTTTGCGCCCCTTGTATGTCGCGCCGAGCGCCTGGGCGGCATCCTCAATCAGGATGATGCCGTGTTTGTCACAGATAGCCGAAATCTCGTCCATCTTCGGTGGTGCCCACATGGGAATGGCCACGATGGCCTTCGTTTTCGGTGTAATGGCCTTTTCGATCTCCTTCGGGTCAAGGTGGTAGGTCTCGTCGATCTCAACCGGCACCGGCACCGCACCGAGAGCCGCAGCTGCTTCAACGGGCGCAATGAAGGTCCAGGCCGTGGTAATCACCTCGTCGCCTGGTCCGACGCCTGCACCGGCAAGCGCGCAATGTATCGCCGCGGTACCGGAGGAAACTGCATGTGCGTATTTGAGGCCCATGTATGAGGCGAACTTCTCCTCAAACTCCCTGGCTTTGTAGTTGCCCGGTGCGTACCGGTACAGCACGGTCTTTTCCCTGCTGAACAGATCCTGGATCTCTGCCAGCTCCTCGCGCCCTATAAGTTCTGCTCCTGCCATAATATAAAGTTCTCCTTGTTTTTATTCTTCTATCTGTTTCTCTTGTCCATTCTGTCCATGTCGTCCATAACGTCCATTCAGCTCCCGAGTCACGTCAAAGCATCGATGACCACCCTGGCGGACTCTTCGGTGAACTCGACCGGGTTTCCTGCAAACGAACCCGACAGGGCCATGGAGGCATTGCGGGCAAGTTCTGCCATGTTGCCCTTGCCGTAACCATAAGGTGCGAGGTTTGGAATTTCCAGCTGACGATACAGTTCATCCATCTGTTCGAGCAACTCTGCCGTCGACTCCCTGGCCGAAACGTCCGCCCTGACCGGATTGAGCAACGCATACTTGTCATACCCGTTGTCATGGTTATAGCGCATGACCTCTTTGAGGAAAATCGCTCCAGCCAGGCCGTGCGGCACCTTCTGCTTGACACCGAGGTAATAGGCGAAACCGTTGGTCGGTCCATCGCCAGAGTTCATGAGCGCCGTGGTGCCGCAGATGCTGCCGATGGCCAGGTCGAGACGCGACTCGGCACGATCGAGCTGCCCCTGCTGCAGGGCATAAAAGGTACGCTGGAAGCCTTCGATCGAAAAGATGCGGCTTATCGGGGTGTGCTTGATGGAACCAAAGCTGTCGACGCAATGCACGAGGCTGTCCATGGCAGAAGCGATGACGCTTTCCATCGGTGCACTCATGGAGAGGTTTGGATCGATGACCGATTTTTTGGGGAAGTTCTTCCGGCTGTTGATGCCGAGCTTGCGCCCTTCGGCTTCGTCGATGAACACGGCATTGAAACTCACCTCGGCACCGCTGCCGAGCAGTGACGGTACGGTAACAAGCGGGACAGGATCGTTGACGTCCTTTGGAAAGCCCTTGAGTGAAAGAGCCGGCACGTGGTTGGTCAACAGAAGAGCTACACCCTTGCCGAGATCGATAGCGCTGCCGCCGCCTATGGCAACGAGGCCGTCCGGGGATTCGCGGCGAAAGAATTCGGCGACATTTTCGAGATGGGCGTAGGTCGGTTCACCACGGAACTCGTTGCAATAGATGACGCTGTTGGCGTATCCGGCATTAAGGTTGCGCAGCACGTCCTGGAAATAGAAACTCCCGGTAAGGCTCGCGTCATAGATAATCCCCGGCTTCTTGACGCCGAGCGACTGCAGGTGCTCGTGCACCGAAAGGGCTTCGTTAAGCCCGATGCACAGATCGGTAGACAGGAAGAAGTTCATGATACAATTGGTTCTATGGGTTTAATGTTCAATCGGCCGAAAGATGCAGGCCTTTCTTTTTTATGTAAAATTCGACGAGGTCGATCTCCTCGATGGTATCGATCTCCCATGTCTGCCAGAACTCCATCGGATAGACCGAAAGGTTTTCGCCGATCCTGTTGTTGAATTTGCGAAGCACCCCCGGAGTAAACAGGTAGATCGATCCGTTCTCGATGTATTGCGATGGCCGGTCCTGGCGCATCCCGCGGTTCCGGTAATCGAAATTAACACTGGACCACGCCCCTTCCCGCTGCTCCCATATGGTCAGGTCGTCGGCCCTGGTAACCGAGATCAGCGAATCGGCGCCTTCGCTCCTGAACAGCTCGATAGCGCTGTCGATATCTCCAGGCTTGCGCAGGGGTGAGGTCGCCTGCAGGAAAACGACCGTCCCGGGCTCCATACCGTATTTCAGGCCTATCACATCAAGAGCGTGCATTATGGCCGTCTCGGAGGTCGCCTTGTCACCGCTGATCCCTGCCGGCCTGTCGATGACTTCGGCGCCGTATGAGCGGGCCACCTCAGCGATCTGTGCATCGTCCGTGGTGACGAACACCCGGTCGACATGAACGGCGTCAAGGGCCTGCCTCACGGTCCATGCAAGCAGCGGGGCGCCTGCGACCGTATGGATATTCTTGTTTTTCAGCCCTTTGGAGCCGCCTCGCGCAGGAATGATTGCTACCGTCTGCATTCAGGTTGTCTGTTTTTCTGCTTTATATCTGTTACTCTCCGACTCGTCCTGCTCATCCGTCGATCACCTGCCGGCAGACCTCGGAGATCTTTCGGGCGGCCGATTTATTCTGGAGAGGAGTCAGCTCCTTTAAATGTTCGGGATCAAGACCGCAAAACACCGGCTTGTTCAGGGCCGATCCGACAAAAATCGTCGACGAAAACTGTGCGATCATCATCTGTGAATTGGCGATCATCTCTTCAGTCCTGCCTTCGGCAAAAACCAGGCTTCCGGGGGCATAAAGGTTTATCTCGCGGGTCGCCCTTTCAACGTTTTCGTTTGGATGCAGCTTGAACAGGAGTTGCCTCCCGTCGGCCATCTGCAGATACTTTTCGATGTTCCGGCGACGGTTTTCGTATATGAAAGTCTCCCTGTTGTCCGAAGTGCAGACCAGCACATAATCGCGATATGCAAAATCGTTGTCCAGGTAGCGCTCACAATTGTCGAAGTTCGGTATGCTGGTCACTTCGATTTTTGAGGGGTTAACCCCTTTGCGCAAAAATAGTTCGCGGTATCCTTCGCTGGCTACGCAAAACTTTTCGTAGGTGTCGGAAAGGCCTGTGGTCGATGTGCCGGCGATCCATCTCGGCACCCAACGGAAGTTCCTCGCCAGATGAAATAGAATGGTTTCAGGCTCTGTCATCCCCTCCTGCACCAGCACTATCTTCCGACGCTTTATGTGCTTTGGCACGATCAGGTCGGTACAGGTAACGACCAGGTCGTATTCATTCAGGGTCCCGCCTATGTCGAGCTGAAGGTTGTGCGATACCAGATAGTCAATTGATCGGCCTGCACGCTTCCTGCCCATGATCGTAAATTCGAGCATACCAAGATCACTGGCCTTTCCGAGCAGTCCATCGCTGAAAAATGGGGTGAACCACTGATCGTAATCTCCGAGATGCTCTGAAATCTGGTGCATCTGGGTGGTCTGGTTCATCGAACCGCAGACAAAAAGTATCTTCTTCATGCGCCCTCGTCACCAGCTTGTTGGGCATCCTGCAGATGAATCCCCTCCATGAACATGATAGCGTAACCTATGGAATACCAGACAACCTCCTTCAGGCGGCGCAGCAGTACAAAAGCTCCTCCATAGGCAAGGTAATCGGGCAGGCCGATCGCCTGAAAAAAGGCAAGGTATCCAAGATCCTGAATACCCAGGCCCGAGGGTATGAAAAAAAAGATTGCCCGAAGCAGGACAAGCGCCGTATCGAAAGCGAATACCTGCATGAAGGTCACCTTAAGGCCCAGAAGGGATAATATAAGGTAACTTTCGAAAGCAAGCATCATCCATGCCGCAATGTAGAGTGCCAGGACAGGCAGCAGGTGGACCACTCCCCCGGACTTTACGTTCTGAAGCTTGCGGTCAGTCTCGGCAAATCCGTCCTGCTTGCTTGCGAGCCACTCCCTGACCCTGGAAAATGGCACCTTCATCAGGATATTATACAGGTTCTGAACAGCCTTACCGTTTGTCACCAGGATCAGCAACAGCAGGAAAACAAGTGTAACGGAAACACCTGCCAGGGCCATGATGATGCCCAGTCCGCCGAATCCGATAACCTTGACCGACACCTCCTGAAGCATGGCAAAACCGGCTGCTGTCCCGAGAAGCGTGTATATCCCCTGGGTCATGCCAAGCAGGAGCTTGCGGACCGCAACACTGGCAAATCCGTCAGGAAGCGGAATGCCGAGAAAACGGCGACAGAGCAACGGCCTGAGTGGCTCACCAACGGCTACGCCGGCCGGCAAAGTCATCGAGATCGTTTCGGAAACAACCTGGATCTTGAAAAGCTTGAAAAAGGAAGTCGGCCTCGATCCAAGGGGAAAAAGCTTTTGCCATGCCGCCGTTTCAATCAGGTGGAGTAACAGGAATGGCAAGGGAATCAGCAAAGAGGAGAACCCGATCGAACCGATAAGCCTGGCCGAACTTATAAGGTCGACTTTGCTGAAGAGGTAGGCTATCAGAATAACTCCGACAAGAAGGCCGACATATCCCGGCCATTTATTGGCGGTCTTATTTTCTGTGTGCATGTATAGATTGAAAATGAAATACTCCTGAGCACCGGCCTTTCAGGAAAGGCACTCTTTCCTGGACGCTTTCAAAGGGTCGATGCCATTCTGAAAAAACAAAACATACCCCTGCCTCGTCCAGTTGCCTGCAGGCCTCGAAGTTGCTATCCCCCGCTGTCGGGTCAATAACCGTCGAAATATATTAAATAATGGACTACCCTGAAAACGACTTGTGACGCATCTGACTTTGATGGCCTGAAACCCTCCGGCAACTGCCTATCGGCTATATTTAACTCCACAGCCTCCGTCATGTTGCGCATCTGAAAAGAGTTCTCAGGACCAATAAGTAACAGGACAATAGCGCTTTTTACGCCAATAACACAAACAGTTACGAAAATGTGTTGGATAAGAGGGTCTCGATTGTTAAATATTCGTTAAGGCGGTTTATAAGTTGGAGATCACGATCTGCTTCCGTTTCGACAAGCCGCCCTTGAGTTACATCACACAGCCTGTCCCTGTTTCAATCTCGTCATCAAGCATCCCAAAATAAACCTTTCGTTTATGGGACTCATCAATCCTGATTTTCAGACATTGCCGGAGCTCTTCACCTCGGTGTTCACCCATTTCAAGGGTCAGAGCGGCAAATCCCCCATCGCAAGAAAAATCAACGGCGCCTACAAGTCGATAAGCTATGATGAACTTGCAGAAGATTGCCGGCATTTTTCCGCATACCTGAAACACGAGGGCATCGAACCTGGTGACCGGGTAGCCATCCTTTCCGAAAACCGTCCCGGCTGGTACCTCGCCGACATGTCTATCCTTTCTGTCGGCGCCATCGACGTCCCCCTCTACCCTTCCCTGCCGCCGAACCAGATCGAATATATCCTCAACAACTGCAGCGCGAAGGGGATTGTCGTTTCCAACATGCTGCAGCTCGGCAAGATTATGTCCATCTGGCAGAACCTGCCGGACCTGAACCTGGTGATCGTCATGAACCGGCTTGAGGAACCGATGGAAGATGTCATTGACCTCAACCTGGCCAAAGCGGAGGGCAAGAAAAACCTCGAGGAGAAACCATGGCTGCTTGACGGCATCAAGACCGAACCGGAAGATATTGCGACCATCATCTACACCTCCGGCACGACAGGACTGCCGAAAGGGGTGATGCTGACCCACAGGAACATCTGTGAAAACGTCAAATCCTGTTCAACGGTAATCCGCATCGACGAAACCGACAGCTGTCTGTCGTTCCTTCCCCTCTCCCATGCCTATGAGCGCACCGGCGGCTATTATCTCATGTTCTCCAGTGGCGCACAGATCTTCCTTGCCGAAAGCGTCGAGACCATCTCGATGAACATTTCCGAATCAAAACCGACAATCATCTTCACGGTACCACGGCTTTTCGACCGTATGAAGACCAGCATCCTGAAAGCGGCGACAAGCGAAGGGGGGCTGAAACAGAAAATCTTCTTCTGGGCGGTCAGGACCGGTGAAAAATACCATAAACAGCTCAACGAGGGAAAGGTCTCTTCCTTCGTAAACATGCAGTACGGATTAGCTGACAAGCTGGTCTACCACAAGATCAACAAAAAGTTCGGCGGCAGATTGCGATACTTCGTTTCCGGAGGAGCTGCGCTTCCGCAGAAAACGGGAGAATTCTTCCAGGCGCTCGGCATTACGATCCTCGAAGGGTTCGGCCTTACCGAAACATCTCCCGTCACCCACATCAATCGTCCTGAAAAGGTAAAGTTCGGCACGGTCGGGCCGACCGTTAAAAACGTCGACGTCAAAATCGCCGCAGACGGTGAAATCCTGCTCAGGGGCCCCAACATCATGAAAGGGTACTGGAAAGACGAAGCCGCATCGGCAGAGGTGCTTAAGGACGGGTGGTTCTACACTGGCGACATCGGCGAGATAGATGCAGACGGATACCTGAAGATCACCGATCGCAAAAAGCACATCATCGTGACGTCGGGCGGCAAGAATATCGCTCCCCTTCCCATCGAGAACCTGATCCTCGACAGTCCATTCGTGGATCAGACCATGATCGTTGGCGAAAAAAGGGCATTCCTGATCGCCCTGATCGTCCCGGACTTCCAGAAGCTTAAAGAGTTCGCTGCTGAGCACAATATCACCGCCGCACCAAACAGACAGCTTATCGACAACAAGGAGATCGTCCAGATCTATGAGAAGCTGCTGCGAAACATTTCGAGGCAACTTGCCACTCACGAAAAAGTGAGGAAATTCCTGCTGGTCGAAGAGGCGTTCACGCTGGAAAACGAGCTGATGACCCCAACCCTCAAGCTCAAGCGCAAGGAGATCATCAAGAAGTATACGCCGGAGATCGACAATCTCTACAACGCACTCAACATGGTCTACAATACGGAGTAGGAGCCGTCACCCCGGAGAGCCCCTTGCGCCGAAAATGATTTACGGCAGAAATGAAAAGGGCTTTGGATAATAAGGCGGTCCCGGAAGCAACAACAAAGAAAAAGGGCTACCTGAAAAGGTGGCCCTTTTTCTTTGTTGACATATCCTTTTGAGACAGTCGACTCACTTCAATGCCAACTAAAGGCGGGGACTGTCTCATAAGCCAAGAAAGCCACATTTCGTTAACATCAGGCAAAATCCGGAGCCGCCCCCTTATCCCCCGCAATCCTGAGCAACCCTGAATCGCCGTACTCTTCAACAAGACCCTCGCCGACAAGCGCATCGACTATTGTCCCGATTTCGTAGGGACAGCCTGTATAACGCTCTTCCAATCCCTGCCTCGAAAGCTCTCCGGCGGCAAGCAGTTCACGAAGCAGCTCTCCCCTGTACCAACGTCGTGAATCCTTGAAGCGCGACTGTTTTGTCAATGGAGCAATGCCGGTCTTCCTGCTGGTCAGCTCCAGTGCCCCGAAATCCATGAGGGCATTGTGCCAGTCACGACTCCGGCCTCTGGGCAATACATCCTCAGCCACATCCTTGAGGTTCCTGTGATTGATGGTTTCTGGAAGTTGCAACTCGTGGATCAACACCCGCCTTATATTGGTGTCGACAGCAGCGATATCCCGATTATCGGCGAAAACCGGGATGGAACAGCTCGTATAGGCTCCTATGCCTGGAAGCGTAATGAGGATGGCGGGCTCGGCGGGCACCTTGCCTCCGTGTTGTTCGACGATTATCGCCGCTGCCCTGTGCAGCCGCTGTCCACGGCCGTTGTAGCCCAGCCCGCTCCAAAGTTGCAGCACCTCCCGGAGCGATGCCCCGGCCAGGGACTCGACATCGGGAAAACGCTGCATCCATTGCGTAAAGCGAGGCGCAACCCTGTCGGCCTGTGTCTGCTGGAGCATGATTTCACTCACCATCACGCCGTAACGGTCATGGGTTTGGCGCCATGGGTAAATCCGCCCTTTCTGCCGGTAGAAATCGAAAATCTTCTCCCTGAAAGCCTCGACGATAAAGCTGCTCATGGTAAAATTCTGTTATGGCTGACCTGTTCAGAATTCCGGTGCCGGACCAGGAACAAATCCCGTCGGACGTTGGAGAACCGTTGCGGCATGCCGGAAGGGATCATGACCAAAAAAGAGTATCCAGCCATGACGGTACGCCTCTTCGAGAATGGCCGCTTTTTCTTCAATAACCGTACGTGCGTCAATGTCGTTGCCCGTGACCCTCGATGCCGGATAATGTGCTGTAGTGGGAATCAGGTCTGCACCATGCAGAAGCGTCGTGTTGCCGTCGGTTACCCGGACCAGCTGCTGGGCGCGGGTATGGCCGTTGCTGATGATGACATCGATGCCGGGAAATATTTCCTGCGTACCTGATATGGTATGGAAAAGCGATAGCTGACGGAACTCATCGATAATGGTCTCGTTGTAGCTCAGGCGCTCCCGCTCCTCTGGTCTGCATGCGGTCCGGTAGTTCTCCTCCTGCACGATTACCTGTGCATAAGGGAAAACCGGTACCAGACGGTCACCTCCACATTGGAAAGCGCCACCGACATGGTCGCTGTGCAGATGAGTGAATACCAGATCGGTAATATCACCCGGCGTGAGCCCGACCTTCCCAAGCTCCTCCCGAAGCCTGTAGGGAGAAGTCGCATTGGCAGCCCAACGGCTCGTCCAGCAGAGTTCACCAATGCCGGTATCTACAAGAATCCGGCGCCCCCTGCCTACGATGAGCAGAAGCCTGGTGGCAAGGCGTATCTTCGGAAGTGGTTTCGATGGATCCAGGTTACGTCCGGGCAGCGGGCCGCCCTCAAACAAAAACTCCTGAACCTTGAGGGAATGAAGCTGGTATTCACCTATCGTGAGCATCCGGTAAACAGATTTCGACCAGATTGTATTGAAACGGACGCATTGAGCCGAAGCTCAGCTTGATGCAGCGATTTAGGAAGGAAACATGCTGAACCACCCGGTACTGCAGCGCCGCCTCGACGGCAGCGCTGCTCTCCCGATAGAGCTGAAGCAATATTCGAAATCAAAAGGCTTTTACGCCTGGGCGGTATAATCCTTGCGCTCTTTGACTTTCAGCGCGGCCTTGCCGGTACGCTTGCGCAGGTAGAACAGCTTTGCCCTTCTTGCCTTGCCGTTCCTGACAATCGTGACGCTCTCGACGTTCGGGGAGTTGATAGGAATGATCCTCTCGACACCGACGCCATGCGAAATCTTGCGAACGGTTATGGTCTTGGAACCACCTGCACCCCTGTCGCTGATCACGACGCCTTCGAAAGCCTGGAGACGCTCTTTTTCGCCCTCGATAACCTTCAGCTGTATCCTGACGGTATCGCCGGGACGAACCTGGGGAATATCTGTCCTGCTCTGGGTTGCTTCCACCAATTGAATTAACTGATCCATGATGACACTGTTATCTTTATGTTGTCTTTACTCTTCCTGTTCTTCTTTATCGAGCAGATCCGGCCTGCGCTGAAGCGTGCGTTCGCGCGCATTCTGCTGCCGCCAGAGCTCAATTTTTTCATGATGGCCTGAAAGGAGCACATCGGGCACCGTCATTCCCCTGAACTCTGCAGGGCGTGTATACCATGCACAATCGAGCATTTCGGTCTGAAACGAATCGGTCAGAGCCGACTCTCCGTCACCAAGCACGCCTGGAATAAGCCTCACGATCGCATCGCTCAACATGAGCGCCGGAATTTCACCTCCGGACAGCACCACATCGCCGACAGTGAGTTCCATGGTCACCAATGTCCGGCGGATCCTTTCGTCCATGGCCTTGTAATGGCCGCAGAGCACAATCAGGTTTCCCTTTCTTGATAGCCTGTTGGCCCTCTTCTGGTCGAACGGCTTGCCGTCTGGCGTCATGAAGATGACTTCGTCATAAACCCTTTCAGCCTGCAATTTCTCAATACAATCAAAAACCGGTTCAGGACGGATAACCATTCCTGCACCTCCTCCGAACGGCGCATCGTCTACCTGATGGTACTTGCCCAACCCATAATCGTGCAGGTTATGCACGTGGATCTGTGCAAGGCCTTTTTTCCGCGCGATGCCGAGCAATCCCTTTTCAAGCGGCGAAACGAAAAAATCCGGAATGACGCTTATGATATCTATCCGCATGGATTCGATGCCTGAGTCGTTGCAATCAAACTTGTCAAGAACACTTTCGGGCTACAGAAATTCAGAAAACCTCCGCAGCACCATTATCCTTTTGCCGAGATCAATTTCGGACACAAAATCTTCGACTGCGGGCACAAGCACCTTACGGCCACCCGCCTCTACCTCGTAAACGTCATGGGCCGGCATCTGCAGAACATCCCTGAGCACTCCGATTCTTTCGCCCTGTTCGTCAAGCACCTCCAGACCGATAAGATCATGGATGTAGGCCCTGCCGTCAGGCATTTTCTCAAGGGCGTCTGCGGTCACATAAAGCCGTTGACCTGCCATGGCCTCGGCCTGTTCACGGCAGCCGACGCCGTCAATCATCATCCATGCGAAACCCTGATTAAGCTTTGCCGTAACAACTTTGCGCAGCACGACATCATCAGGGTTCTTGCCGATATAATATTCCCGACGTTTCAGGAAGCTTTCCGGAAAATCGGTAACCGGCTGAACCTTGAGTTCGCCTTTCAACCCTTTGGGCTTCAAAATGATACCCGTCAGAAAAAGCTCCACCCCGTTCAATCGGTTAACGTTTTCAATCCCCTGTCCTGAACCCTCAGGCCTCTGCTGAACCAGCTGCTGCTGCAGCCTCAGCGGCCTTCTTGTTCTGGCGGCGACGGAGTTTCAACGTGAGGCGTTTCTGGCGCCTTTCGGTCTCTTTCAGCTGCCACTGTTCCATCTGTGCGGTGATATCGCTCTCGCTGACACCACGGCGCTTCAGGTTCATTTCATGAAGCAGGCCTGTACCACGCAGTAGGCTGTGGACTGTTGCTGTCGGCTGTGCGCCAACGTTCAGCCAGTAGGTAACGCGATCCTTTTCGATGGTTACGGCATGCGGCTTCGCGGTCGGGTTGTAATGTCCGATCACTTCAAGAAACTTGCCATCCCTGGGCGCGCGGCCATCGGCTGCAACGATCTGGTAAAACGGCAACTTTTTCCTTCCAGCCCTTTTCAATCTGATCTTAACCAAAGCGTAATGAGTTTAATTTATTAAGAGACAATGATCATTTATCTTTTCAGAAACTTGTCGAGTGCGAGGTTCTGCGAGGTGATCTTGCGACCCGACTGGGTCAGCCTGCTCACCGAGCGCATCATCTTCTTCATATCCTGGAACTGCTTGAGCAGCATATTGACCTCCTGAACCCTCGTGCCGCTTCCGCGGGCGATGCGCTGGCGACGGCTGCCGTTGATGATCTCGGGCGTCTTGCGCTCCTGGGTGGTCATCGAAGAGATCATGGCCTCGATCGGCTTGAAGTCGAGGTTCTCGAGGTCCTGTTTCGGCACCATCTTGTTCAATCCGGGCACCATTTCAATAAGCCCCTGGATCGAACCCATCTTCTTGAGCTGCTGAAGCTGGTCAAAAAAGTCGTTAAGGTCGAACTCGTTCTTCATGAGCTTCGACTGCATCTCCATGGTCTTTTCTAGGTCGAGGGTCTCCTGGGCCTTCTCGACGAAGCTGACGATATCGCCCATACCGAGAATCCTCTGGGCCATACGCTCAGGATAGAACAGATCGAGATCGTCGACCTTCTCTCCAACGCTCATGAACTTGATAGGCTTTTCGACCACCTGCCGGATAGAGAGGGCTGCTCCGCCGCGGGAGTCGCCGTCGAGCTTGGTCAGCACAACGCCGTCGAAATCGAGCCGGTCATTGAATGCCTTTGCCGTGTTGACAGCCTCCTGGCCCATCATGGAGTCGACGACAAACAGAAGTTCGTCTGGCTTGATCGCGTTCTTGAGCGCCTCAGCCTCGGCCATCATCACCTCGTCTATCTGCAGGCGTCCTGCTGTATCGACGATGACGACATCCCTTGCTCCATCGCGGGCAGCTTCGATGCCGCCGAGCGCGGCTTTCATCGCATCCTGCGCCTCTATCGAAAACACCGGGACATCAATCTGCTCGCCGAGCGACTTGAGCTGATCGACCGCAGCCGGGCGATAGACGTCGGCGGCCACAAGAATCGGGTTCTTACCGTTCTTCTTGAGCCTTTTTGCCAGCTTGGCGCAGAATGTGGTCTTTCCGGAACCCTGCAAGCCCGCAACCATAATGACAACAGGGCCCTTTTTCGCAGGAAGGTTCAGCGGACGGTTCTCACCGCCCATGATTTCGGTCAGCTCGTCGTTAACGATCTTGACGATCATCTGGGCCGGCGAAACGCTTTTTATGACGGCTTCACCAAGGGATTTCTCCCTGATGTCCTCAACCAGTTTCTTTGCGACCTTGTAGTTGACATCGGCACCAAGCAACGCACGCTTGATATCGCGCATGGCAATACCAATATTGATCTCGTTGATCGTGGCCTGACCGGCGAGCTTTTTGAAGGTTAGCTCTAGTTTATCGCTGAGATTGTCGAACATGTTGTACCTGTCACATAAATTCTAAAAATGGATAGCTTTAAATATAACATTTTTCTTGTAAAATAAAACCCACCTGTTCAAGCTTCTACAGAGTATTTTTCTGTTATATATTGACCCTAATATATCAATTTCAATGAGTATGGCACCAGTTGCACTTGAACAACTTTTCCAGTCGTTCCGCAAGCAGAAAATAGCTGTCGTCGGCGATGTGATGATCGACAAATACATTTTCGGGCATGTATCCCGAATCTCTCCCGAATACCCCGTACCCGTCGTTGATGTAACCCATGAGGACAGCCGTCTCGGCGGAGCTGCCAACGTAGCCCTCAACACCCATGCGCTTGGCGCAGAAACCTTCCTTTTCGGCCTTACCGGCATGGATTCCGGACGTGAGGGGCTCAATACCCTCATGGAGGAGCACGGACTTGAATCCGGAATGCTTGTCGAAGACCCTTCCCGGCCGACGACAAGCAAAACGAGAATCCTGTCCCAGAACCACCATATCACAAGGGTGGACCACGAAAGCCGGCACCCGATGGACGAGGCCATCGAAGCAAAGCTTTTCGGAATGTTCCGCGAGGTCGCAGGAACGCTCGATGCCGTGGTGCTCGAAGATTATAACAAGGGGGTCCTGACCGGATCGTTGATCTCATCGATAACCGGCCTCTGCAGGAAACTGGGCATTCCTGTGCTCGTCGATCCGAAGCTCAAGGGGTTTTTTTCCTACGGAGGATGCACCGTATTCAAGCCCAACCTTTCAGAGCTGGCCGCATCACTCGGCATCGTAGTGCAAAACAGTGACGAGGAGGTCGAAAAAGCCTGTCGGATGCTCATGGAAAAACTCGAAGCCGGGAGTTTCGTCGTAACCAGAAGCGAAAAAGGAATTTCTGTCTACAACGGTACCTTCACGCACATACCGGCAGCATCGCTTGAGGTGGCCGACGTATCAGGTGCCGGAGACACCGTCATCGGCCTGCTCGCCCTGGGGACAGCCGCCGGCCTGGATCTGGTGACCAGCACAAAAATCGCCAATCTTGCGGCCGGAACGGTCTGCCAGGAGGTCGGGGCTGTGCCGGTAAAGGCCGAGAAACTCTTCAGTGTGTGCCGGGATCTTCTTCGATAATATGAAGGTGGTTATCGACTACTGATGGCCATGGCGGAGTGTAGGAGGGATCCTGGGCCAGGCTCCTCATCTTCAGCAGCGAATAGAACGGAACTTCGAAAAGTGCGGCATTACTGAGCGAAGCAGGAATATCTTTGCCGGGGTTCAGATGCATCACGAAGGTAATGTGAACCCTGCCTCCCGCCAACGGCAACAAGATCCACACCCCACGACTTTCACGAACACGGTGGAAATCCGGCCTTGAGGGCAGATAATCTGGAATCCCGCTCATCGTCACGGCCAGGGCTCCCTCTTCCGAGGCATGAAGGTTGGTACGTACGATCAGCTCGCGCTTCTGTATTGGCCACGGGGTATTGATCACCTGGCGAAGGACATACTCAAGGTCCTCGTTCTTGTGAAGCACCTCCATTTCGGCAAGTTGATGAACCCACCGGTTGTAACTGCCGAAATCATGAAAAAGGCTGATCAGCTTCTTGAGCGGCACCTCAAACTCGGTCTCGGCCTTGAAACCGAGCACATGTGAGCCTCTGATTTTAGAGGAGTAGACCTTGATTGCCTTGTGATCAACACGAAATTCCCAGTTGCCCTCGAGGGCAGTTGCGACATCCATTTGTACAGCTTTTATAATAATGAGATGAATGAGGTGCCCTGGAGGCTATTCGACAACGAAATCGCTGTAGTTCCTGACAATCTCCTCCGATGATTTCTTGAACGGAGCATCGACAGGCGTACGGTACTTCTCACGCTTTACCATGTCACGGAGGCTGTTCATGGTATGATAAGGCGTGTCGATGACGGCGATGTTCGCCAGCCATGACGGGATCTCCCCGCCCGGTTCAATATGCAGCCTGAATACCACACGGCAGGAATTCTCGGAAAGCGGCACAATGTTCCAGGCTCCCTCGAGTTGCCGAACCCTGACATACTTGTCGTTTAACGGCAGGAAATCAGGAAGGCATTCCAGCTTGATGAACGCCTCGGAGGTCTCAGGATCAAAGTAGGCTGTTGATCGCGTGATGATCTCCCTGTCCGAAACGGGCCATGGAGCACTGACCAGCTGATATACCACCCTGCCGTCCGTTTCGGAAATTTCCTGCAACGCGCGCATCTCCCTTGTCTTCCAGACCCATTCGGTCGCTGCATCAATATCGTACAGCAAGCTGAGCACTGAATGCTGCGGAGCATCGATGGTCGCAACACCGACAAATGACAGAAAATCCGACGAAGGCACCGGGCAGGTGAAAATCTTCAGCCAGTCGTTCTTGAACCTGAGCGTACAGGTGGTACTGTTAATTTTTTCGAGTAATGACATAACATATCACGATTATATGGATAAATGCAAACCTGACCTGCCCCCGAAAAGGGAAAGAGGCATCATGAAGCCTGCTTTTCTATGAGATGACGAGCGACCTTCATGACAGGATCGCTTTGAAGGATTAACACCTTGACCTGCTCTTCAGTTCCGAACAACTGCCTTGCAATCCTCGCCTTAAGGGTCAAAAGGATAAAACCTCGATCCTGGTTGAACTCCGGTGCGGCGAACTTGATCTTCCTGGCTGTGCACTCCTTCCTGATAAGCGTCTCAAGATTTTCGGGACCCTTGTAACCATCAAGATAGGCCTGAGCCGATTTCCGGTATTTCTGGACAGGGCTTCCGGGGTCGTCGATCAGCTTCAGTGCCATGTCCTCGAAAACCCCCTTCGCATAAAGCTCCTGGTACAGGTTGGTATATGGCTTGCCGAAAACCCAATAATCAGGCAAAATACCTCCGGCCCTGGCAAGCACCGTCCTGAGGCTGTCGCCCGGAACGCTTCCGGAAATGCGGCCGGTGCTGTATACTGAAATATCCCCGCTGTCCTTGTACAGCAATCCTCCATACTTTTTCATAAAGTTGTCAGGAAGACTCCTGGTGAACATCTCCTTGTAGTATCGCTCTCGCCCATGCATGCCTTCGTCGTAACCTCTCTGGATCTGGCGGCCTGTAGGAGTATAGTATCTCGAAACCGTAAGCCGGACTGCCGAGCCGTCCGAAAACGGAAACTGCCTCTGGACAAGTCCCTTGCCGAAGGTCAGTTCCCCCACGATGACACCGCGCCGGTTATCCTGAAGGGCCCCGGCGAGAATCTCGGCCGCAGAAGCGCTTCCGCGATCGACAAGGAGACAGAGAGAACCGTTCTCGAACAGCCCTCCCGGCCTGGCGACATATTTCATCTCGTCCGCCCCGCCGTGACGGCTTTTTGTATAAACAATGAGCTTCTTCTCGGGCAGCATTTCGTCAGCCACTTCGACAGCCTGGTCGAGAAAGCCCCCCGGGTTACCCCTTACATCGATGACAAGATGCTGCATCCCCTCTGCGCGAAGCTTCTGAAGGGCATTATGGAACTCTGCGGCGGTAGTCGCCATGAACTGGCTGATCCTGATATATCCCGTCCGGTTATCGACCATGAAGGAGGCGGCGATGCTCGATGTGGAAATCTTCCCCCTCGTAACAAGAAAATCGATCATTTTGCGGGCAACGGGCCGGTATACCTTGAGGCTGACCTTTGAGCCCCGCACGCCCCTGAGCTTCTTGAGCACAGAACCCGGGGTTATGCCGACGGCATTCATGGAATCGATCGCGACAATACGGTCACCGGGCATTATGCCTGCCGATTCGCTCGGGCCTCCGGCAAGGGGAGTGACAACAAGGAGCGTATCATGCACGACATCGAATTCAATGCCTATGCCGTCGAAGTTCCCTTCGAGCTCGGAATTGGCATAAGCAGCTTTTTCAGGTTCAAGATAGAGCGAATGGGGATCCAGCGACTGGACCATTCCCCGGATGCCTGCACCGGCAAGGCTGTCCTCATTGACAGGGTCCACATACGCCGACCGGATAAGCCGGTAGGCATCCGACACCTTGGCCTGCCGTCCGCTCGCTTCGTTACCTCCTCCCCCCTTTATCCTGAGTCCGATAAAGATGCCGAACACCAGGACAATTATCATGAGTACGGCACTGAAAATACGGGACATGAGAACTGTCTTTAAGGGATATGTAAAGGAAAATGCATGACAAACACCATGCCGTCAATGGATAAGGCCTGAAGACGATAACGAACCGGCCTGGAAATGCAGAGACTCCTGAAACAGAAGTACCTGGAGAAATAATGGGATTCCGGCTTGGCCCGGAGCAACCGGAAATGAATACAGTTACAGCAGGAGCCAGCCCTTTAGTTTACCGAAGAGAAGAGTAATTCGCAAAAAAACATTCAACCATTAAACCGCCGGGCTGCGACCGACAAGGGGAGATCATTTTTGAGCCCACAATAACGAAGCGATTAACCTCACATACAAACCTAGTTTAATCCATTTTATAACCACCTCTCAACACAATTACTTAACTCCATAACAGCACACCACTTATCAGTAATGTAAATTATTACAATGTAATTACCCACAAATAATCCAAACATTTAAATAGATTTATAACCACTTAAATTAAAACACAACTCAACTGTTAATAAAAATTTTATCTCACAACAAATACCATCTAATGTGGCATTTATTTTTCAACTTAATACATAATATATTACACATGTAAATTATCATATTTATTTTTATTTAAAGAAATTAGGTTATTTTATCTAATAAAAACTTTACTAAATTTCATATCACAGATATAAGCATTAAGATTAATATAAACAGACAACAATAAACCAAACTAAACGGCTATAAATACGACACTTCAATAATATTGTTGAAAGCTTATATCATAAAATTATTATGATAATACCTGCTTTTGATCACCATTTAATGTGCACGACATACTCATCCATAATGATTGATATCCTAATAGATGATCAAGATGGAATTGGTGAGCAAAGAGGTTCAAGGATGGATTTAGAAACCGCCATTCAGGGATCAACCCTCTCCCCTCCCCTTGTCAATCGGAGAGGAGAGTTTCAATAAAAACAGGCGGCTGAACGGGATGGAGGTTCAGGCAAGAGGGGAAAAAGCGATCAGCTCGACTTCGACGCTGGCATCAAGAGGCAGCGCTGCGACGCCGATCGCACTTCTGACATGTCGTCCCGCGTCACCAAAAATCTCTCCGATCAGGGACGATGCCCCATTGGCAACGATATGCTGGTTCGTGAAGCCCTGCTCGCTTGAAACAAAGACAGTCAGTTTGACAATCCGGGAAACGGCGTCGAGAGAACCGACCACCGACCTGAGAGCTGCCACGGCATTGATCGCCGCCGTCCTGGCTGCTTTTGCAGCATCATCCTGGCTCGTTTCGCCTACCCTTCCCTTTCCTCCGGGTTCCAGGAGTTTTCCGTCGACCAGCGGCAATTGTCCTGAAGTGTAAACCAGCTCCCCTATGCGGATCGCCGGTTGGTAAAGTCCTGCAGGAGCCGCAACGGCTGGAAGGACGAGTCCGGATTTATTCAGTAATTCCTCGATGGATGCCATAATGGATTGGGTTGTAATTTGACAAATATGACTAAAGCACTGTCTCGATGGGGCACGAAGACAGGCGCTTCATTGTGAATACATTTGAAAAATAGTTATCGTGCGTGAAATTGGAATGTATGGTTATAAATAATTCCCGACTCCCCCGCCTGATGGTGGTCAGCAGCGGAGTTGAGCATCTGTCAAACCGAGGCCTTGCTGTCGCACAGTCCGAAGCGCTTGCCGGTTCAGTGCCGGTAATCTTCCAGCTTCGCGAGAAAGGACTTGAGGCGGGAGCCGTGCATTCGCTTTGCCTTCAGCTATCCCCTCTCATCAAGGCTTCGGGCTCACTGCTCATGCTCAACGAGCGGTTCGATATCGCCCTTGCGACAGGGGCCGACGGTGTACATCTTCCCGAATCCGCCTGTCCTTGCGACATCGTCCGGAAGGCAGCCCCGGGCCTGATCGCAGGCGGAAGCGTTCACGGCAAGGCAACGGCGGTCGAGGCTGCAAGGGCCGGCATCGATTACCTGCTCTTCGGGCCGGTATTCCCGACCCCCTCCAAGGAGGCTTTCGGGCCTTCACAAGGGCTCGATGCGCTTCAGGAAGTGTGCAGGAGCGTTTCGATTCCGGTATTTGCCGTTGGTGGAATCACTCCTGAAAAAGCTTACGCCTGCATCGAAAACGGAGCCTACGGCATTGCCGCCCTTGGCCCGTTTCTGGATACCGGAGCTTTATGCGCTACGATCAACAGGTTTCAATCGTTTATTGACTTATGATACTTCCCCGTAAATTTCTCTGCGTCATCACCGATGAGCACCTCTGTCCCGTCAAACTTGCCGGCATGGCCCTTGACGGAGGTGCCCGCATGGTACAGTTGCGCAGGAAAACGGCTTCCGGACGGGAGCTTTATGAATGGGCCTCAAGAATACAGGAACTCTGCCGGCAACGTGACGCCGTTTTTATCGTCAACGACAGGGTAGATATCGCCCTGGCCATGCACGCTGACGGCGTGCACCTTGGACAGGATGACCTGCCGGCTTCCGCTGCGCGTTCACTTCTGGGTCCGGACACCATCATCGGTGTTTCGGTCTCTAGCGCCGCTGAAGCCGAAAAAGCCCGCGACGATGGCGCAGACTATATCGGCGCAGGACACATATTCCCTACCTTTTCAAAGGAAAAAACCTCACCGCCCCTCGGAACGGCTCCGATTCGTGAGATCGCCAAAGCGTCAGGCCTGCCGGTAGTTGCCATAGGAGGTATAAATATGGACAATCTCCGGAAGGTAATGGCCGCCGGGGCATCGGCCGTCGCGGTCATATCGGCGGTTTCAGGAGCCATTGACCCTGTATCGGCCACAAGGACTCTGGTCAACCAGATATGGCAATGAACCAGCAAAAAGATTACACCACCGTCCTGACCATCGCCGGTTCAGACGGCAGCGGGGGGGCGGGAATACAGGCAGACCTGAAAACTGTCGCTGCGTGCGGCTGTTACGGGCTGAGCGTCATCACTGCCATAACGGCCCAGAACACCATGGGGGTACTGGATTCATATGCCGTTCCGGCACCGTTCATCGCACGACAATTCACAGCAATTGCAGAGGAGATCGGGATCGATGCGGTCAAGATCGGCATGCTCGGTTCGCAGGAGGCCGCAGAAACGGTCGCAGAGCTTATCGGCGGCCTCAAGAGGGTTCCTGTCGTACTGGATACCGTTTTGCGTTCTACGGGCGGCAAAGAGCTGTTTCCCGCCTATGCTGCCGCTTCAATGAGGCGACTCTTCCCGCTTGCGACACTGATAACCCCGAACCTGCCCGAAGCGGCCCTGTTGAGTGGATGCGAACAAAATCCGTCAAGTGAAGCCGAGATCGAAAAGATGGCGAGAATGCTCCAGCGTGATGGCGCAAATTCTGTACTGGTCAAAGGGGGACATGGGGAGGGAAGCGAATGCCGCGACTGCCTGCTGCACGAGGGACGGTTCTACTGGTTCTCAAACCGGAGAATAGCCACGAACAATACGCATGGAACCGGTTGCACCCTGTCGTCAGCCATAGCGTCCGGTCTGGCGAAGGGTGAGGCTATGGCCGATGCTGTCGGCAAAGCCATAGCCTACACGAACTCAGCCCTGCAATCAGGAGCCTTATGGCGCCTTGGACGCGGTAACGGGCCGCTACAGCACTTTCCTCAGGTAAGTTTCGCCACGCGGGCCAACCGGCCGATGGAATAATAGCTGAATCCGAGCTGCTCCATCACTTCAGGGTTATAGATATTCCTTCCGTCAAAGATCACCGGCTGGCGCAGGGATTTGCGGATCTGGTCGAAATCGGGGCTACGGAATACCATCCATTCAGTCAACACGACCAGGGCATCGGCCCCTTTTGCGGCCGATTCCGGATTTTCGGCGAGCACAAGATCCTGGCGATCTCCATAGAGCCGCCTCGCTTCGTGCATGGCCACGGGATCGTAGGCCCTGATGCTGACCCCTTCCTTCCATAACTCCTCCATGACCCGGCGACTCGGAGCCTCGCGCATGTCGTCGGTGTTCGGCTTGAAGGCCAGGCCCCAGAGAGCGATCACCCGCCCCTTGAGGTCACCCTTGAAATGCTCACGGATCTTCGATACGAGATGAAGCTTCTGGTCGTTGTTGACCGCTTCGACAGCCTGCAGGATACGGGAATCGTAGCCATGTTTCCTTGCCGTGCGTTCCAGTGCCTGCACATCCTTCGGAAAACAGGAACCGCCGTAGCCGACCCCCGGATAGATAAAGGCAAAGCCGATCCTCGAGTCTGAGCCGATGCCCCTGCGCACGGCTTCGACATCCGCACCGACACGCTCGGAGATGTTCGCGATCTCGTTCATGAAGCTTATCTTGGTAGCCAGCATCGCATTGGCTGCGTATTTCGTCAGTTCCGCCGAGCGGATATCCATGGCGATAAAGCGCTCATGGCTGCGATTGAAGGGCGAGTAGAGGTTACGCAGAAGCTCTTTAGTCCTCGGGTTGTCCACGCCGACAACAATGCGTTCCGGTTTCATGAAATCGTCGACGGCATTGCCCTCCTTGAGGAACTCAGGGTTGGAAACAACGTCATAATCGATCTCCTTCCCCCTTTCGGCAAGCACCGTACCGATCGTCTGACGAACCAGATCGGCCGTACCGACAGGAACTGTAGATTTGTTGATTACGATGCGGTAATCCTCCATGTGACGCCCAATGCTTTCGGCGACGCTCAGTACATGACGGAGATCTGCGGATCCATCCTCATCGGGCGGCGTGCCGACGGCGATGAACTGGTAGATACCGAAAGCGACCCCTTCAGGGATGCTGGTGGTGAATTTCAGGCGCCCTTCGCGTAGGTTTTCAACGACAATATCCTCCAAACCGGGCTCATAAATCGGGATCTCACCCTCTTTGAGACGGGCGACCTTGGCCTCGTCGATATCGACGCACAGCACTTCGTTGCCAACTTCTGCAAAACATGCCCCTGTAACAAGACCTACATAACCGGATCCAAATATGGTAATCTTCATGCACCCTGAGTTTTAATTCGAATCCCTCCGCAATACCTGCGGTTGACAACTTATTGTTTTCAATACACATGCGGCTACCGTGCATCCATGGCTACTGCGGCCCCCGATGCTACGGGCTGGAAATGCGGCTCAGTCGACAACGATAATCAGGCAGCGTGATTTTCTCCAGAATTCCGCTTCATCCCTTATCAGGAGAAGAGAGGAATTTTTACCGCCCACAAGATCATAGGAGCCCTTGGTGTGCGGAGTGATGATATGGAGATTGCGGGATGGCTTGTCGAAAAACAGGTCCCTCGTTTCGGAAATATCGATCTGCTTGAAGGTTTTCGTATCGAAATCGTTGGCAAGCACGGGTCCGGCGCCAAAAAAACGTGCGATACCGCCCGGGGCGACAAGAACACCCTTGGCCGCGAGCTGAGCGGTCGTTCCCGATATATAGTACGCCTTCGACATCTGGCTTTCCTGATCGCTGATGACCTCGTCCATGACGTCGACGGTTGACATGAGCTGGGATATCTGCTTGTTGAGCTTGGAAATCTCACCCTTCATGGTGGCCACTTCCCTGCCCTTCGTTTCGATGTCGCCCTTCAGGTCGCCGGTCATGCGGTCAACCGCCTCTACGCGGTATTTGGAATCATGGTTCTCCTTTTCAAGCCTGCTGACCAGGTTTTTACTGGCCGAAAGCGTCGAGTCTATGAACCGTATGTTGCTGTAGATCTCCTTGCCGATCTGTTCCGCGCTCTGCGTTTTCCTGCCCTCGACGTCCGAAGAGAGCCTTACGACAACGGCCTCTTTCTGGCGAATCCGTCCAAGGTTCTTCTGTACCTGGACGAGGATCGCCATCATCGACTCAAGATGCTGCTGCTCCTCCTTCTTCTGCTGATCCTGGGTGCACGATGAGATTCCGGCCACCATCGCGGCCACAAGCAACAGTACGATTATACGCTTCATGGGCTTCAAAGCCATTCTATCCATTGTTCAACTCCCTCTTTGGTGCCGTACCACCTTGTGTGTGGTGCCGGCAGATGCTCACATTCGGGTATAGTAACATTTTCTGCTCCTTCAAGAAAACAGCTTTTTGCAGGAACAACTCCATCGCCGTCAAGATTTCCATCGTCAGTGACGCTCAGGTAGAACATGCTGCAAAGCCTTTCGAGCATGTTGCCGCTGGTCGAGCCGCGGTACCGGTCACTGACAACCGACACCACATGGTACTTCCGGAAAAATTCAGCGCTCAGATGGCTGAAGATAAAATCTGTCTTGATTTTTGCGAAATGTTCATGCGTATGAAATGGGGTTCCGAGGGTTAACAGCCTGCCGACCATTCCGTTCACGGCATAAACATCCCCCTGGAACGCATTTTCAAGGAGATAGACCATGGCAACCGTGCCCCCGCCGCTGTGGGCTACGATGGTCACCGGTTCACCGGGAAAACGGGCGGCCATCTTCCGTACCGCAAGGTCCAGGGTCGCCATGACACGATTGGTCGAGCGCTCGGGGGAAGGGGGAAACCCTACCCAGTCGAGCATGCTGACCGGGGCAATGGCAATCTTCTCCTTCGGAATCCATGCTGACAGGGCATCTCTCATCACCTCGTAGAGAGAATCCCAGAAAAGCACCCCGGGAATGATCACTACCGGGTTCTGTCTGACAACGGCCATGGCGACTGAATCTTGTAATTATTTCATTGAAAATCCAGGGGACAACTACAACACTCCCAAACCCTTCGGGCAGCTCTCACGACCACCCTTTCAAAAGATCAACCAGAAGACGCACGCCAAAACCGGTTCCTCCAGGCGCTTTGCCGCCGACTTTCGCCAAAAAGGCAGGCCCGGCGATATCGACATGTGCCCAGCACTTGTGCCCGTCGATGAATTTTTCGAGGAACTTGGCCGCAGTGACCGCTCCCCCCCATCGTCCGCCGGTGTTGCTCACATCGGCGACATCCGACTTGATCAGTTCATCATACTCCTCCCAGAGAGGCATCCGCCAGACTTTTTCCCCTGTAGACTGCCCTGACCTGAAAAGATCGTCGGCCAGTCCGTCTTCGTTGCTGAACAGGCCGGCCGCCTGATGGCCCAGGGCAACGACGCAAGCCCCGGTGAGGGTCGCCAGGTCGATAAGCACATCTGGATCGTACTCCTTTTTGGCATAGGTCAGTGCGTCGGCCAGGATCAGCCGCCCTTCAGCATCGGTGTTGCCGACATCAACCGTGATGCCGGACATGGTGGTAATGACATCGCCGGGCTTCAGTGCAGAGCCGCTGGGCATGTTGTCGGTCGCCGGAATAAGGCCGATGACCCTGACCGGCAGGCCGAGACGGGCAACGGCTTCGATCGTGCCGATGACGCAGGCTGCTCCGGACATGTCCGATTTCATCTCGTCCATTCCCTGGGCCGGCTTGATGGAGATACCTCCGGAATCGAAGGTGACGCCCTTGCCGACAAGGGCAACGCTCTTCTTGTGCTTGCCTTTCGGCTGGTAATCGAGAATAATGAATGTCGGAGGCTGCTCGCTGCCCTGGTTGACGGCCAGAAGCCCACCCATCCCCAGTTCCGCGATCCTCTTCCTGTCGAACACCGTCACGTCGAAACAACCCCTTTTGCCTGCCTCCCTGGCTGCCTCGGCAAGATCTTCAGCCGAAAGGTGGCTGCCCGGAAGATTGACCAGATCCCTGCTCATATTCTGGCATAATCCGATAATCGAGCCTGAATCGCTCCCTTTTTCAACTTCGGGGGTATGTTCACCGCAACCGGCAAGCACCAGCTCTGCGACCGTTTTCGGTTTGTCGGCACCTTTCTTCTTCTCTTTATCGAGCTTGTCGCTTTTAAGGCGGTCAAAACGATAGGCGCCGTACAAAAAACCTTCCGCCAGCAAGGCCGCAAGGTATTCGGGGCTCCGCTTCGAATGTTTCGACCATTGCGTCATTTCCGAACAGTCGAAAGCCACAACGCCAAGATGCATATCGACCGCCTTGCGGGCAAGGGATTCTGCCGCCTTGCGGTAATCGTCGTTGGTTTTGCCCTCGCCCAGGCCAAGAAGCGCGATCCGCGATGCCCCCTTGCCTGAGGCTGGACGATACAGGAGTGCAAGCTCACCTGCGGATCCCTTGAAATCCTCGGCTGCGCTCGCATTTATTCCGAGGCCCTGCAGGACTTTTGCGGCCTCTTTTTTCAGATCTTTCGTATTGAACGGCAGGGCAAGGATATCTGCCTTGACCGACGTACCATCTTTTGCTGTTACGGTAATCTTCATGCTATAACGAAAAAGTTTAATGATAGAATGACAGTGTTACTCTTTGACCTCTTCATGGACAAACTTACGAAGATCTTCCAGAATGACCATTTGCGCCTTGTCCGCCGACATTTTAAGCAATGCGCCTGCGGCGTTCATATGGCCGCCTCCGCCGTAGAGCCCGGCGAGCCGATTGACGAATATCCTGCCGCGTGACCTGAAACTGACCTTGGTGCGGCCATCCTGCATCTCGACAATCAGCACGGCAACCTTTACCGTCGGCACGCTCAGCAGGTAGCGGATGATAAGGTCCGTGTCGAAAAGCTTGCTTTCGGTCTGGACAAGCATCTCCTGGCTGATGAAAAGCCATGAGACCAGCCCCTCTTCAATGATCCTGATGCTTGACAACGACAAGCCAAGGAGCTTCAGTCCCTGGGGCGTCAGTGAGTTGTAGATTCGATCGTAGACCAGTTCCGGATTGGCGCCTTTTTCAAC
The DNA here is from genome assembly GCA_013334525.1 of Chlorobiaceae bacterium. Taxonomy (GTDB): domain Bacteria; phylum Bacteroidota; class Chlorobiia; order Chlorobiales; family Chlorobiaceae; genus Chlorobaculum. Next base: position 37,183 of record JAAXXK010000005.1, on the reverse strand, counting down.
CAGAAGCCCGGCAACCCGGTAGACGTAAGGGGTACTCTTTGGAAACCTGAACGATCCGGTATCGGTCATGATCGCCGCATAGAGGGCCGATGCCGAATCGGCAGTGAACAGAACCTTGCCGGTATGGGCCTCCATGGCCGTGATCAGGTCGCAGACCAGTTCACCGGTCGAAGATGCATAGGTTTCGCAGATCGTCAGATCGGTGAAATCCTCAGGTTCGAGATGGTGATCCACGCAAACGATCCTGAGCTTGCTCATTTCACGCGCAAATTCCACGTGAGGCCAGATTTTACCGATGCGATCGTGAAGGTTGGCGTCAAGCACGACCAGCAAATCTGCCAGATAGATCTCCTGCATGCTCTCTTCGTCACGGTCACGAAAAACCTTTATATCGAAAGTTTCCCTGAGGAACTGGTAATTCGGAGGAACTTCTGTGGGATTGAAGATCGATACCTCCTTGCCAAGGGCCTTGAGCGCAACAGCAAGTGCAACTTCGCTGCCAAGGCCGTCACCGTCGGAATTCTCGTGGGTCGAAAGAATGATGTGCCTGCCGTCGAGCAACTCATCGATGACCGGCTGCCATTCATTCGAAGTCAGTGTCCGGCCATATTCGGGAATAATCATCGGGTCAGGAAATGGTTGGCAAAAAACGACGGTGTAGAACGCAAGAAAAAAATAAATGGCTATGCCGGGACTTGAGGATCAAGGGTACTGAAAAAGCTTGCTGCCGATCACGAGAAAATCCGATCGGAAAACTGTTTCAGGCCATTTGCAATCCGGTCAAATCCTCACAGAACATGTCGAAATGGCGACGATGACGTATAAACGCCTCGCGTCCTGTTTCGGTCACCCGATAACTTGTCAAAGGCTTCCTGCTCTCGAAGCTCTTGATGCATTCGACATAACCGACGGCCTCAAGCTTCCTGAGGTGAATGCTGAGATTACCGTCCGTAGCCCTGATGCTGTCGCGAAGCTCTACAAACGATGCTTCATTGACGCTCAGGAGATATGCCAGTGCGGCAAAACGTATCCTCGCATGGATCATCTTATCGAGCAACTGATGATTGTAATCCTTTTTTTCTTTCGATGGTTCCTGGGACATTATATTCTCGCACTGATTTACTAACTGTGTGACAGGAATTTATTTGTGTTATAACTTACTTTTTTTATCGATCAACGGCAATGGCAAATCATTGTCAGCCCCTATGAAAATTAACCTCCAATCCTGTACCTACAGCAACAAGAAATGAGCAATAACCATCAGTCATCAGAGCCTCTCCTGCCGAACATCAAGGAGCTGACCAGAAATCAGCTTGCCGACCTCATGGCGGATATGGGCGAGCCGAGGTTCCGGGCCGCCCAGCTTCACCGCTGGCTTTACGGCATGCAGGCCCGTGATTTCGAAACGATGAGTTCAATCAGCATGGCTTTGCGCACCAGGCTCGCGGTCGACTGGGCGATCCGGTCGGCTTCGGTTGTCCGCTCCGAAAGCGAAGATGGAGGAACCGTCGCCTGCAACCAGTCGCCTACATCCAAATACCTGATCAGCCTCCCTGACGGAGAATTCGTGGAGAGCGTGCTGATCCCTTCGGAAGAGCGAATGACAGCCTGCATATCGGCCCAGGTCGGCTGCCCTCTCGGTTGCACCTTCTGCGCCACCGGGCAAATGGGTTTCAGGAGAAACCTGTTCGCGTTCGAAATGACCGACCAGGTCTATGCGATGCACGAAGACGCCCTGAAAAGGTATGGCCGGGGGCTAACAAACATCGTATTCATGGGTATGGGCGAACCACTCCTGAACCTCGACAACGTATTTGAGGCGATCGGCACGATGACGGAAAAGAATTATGGCTTCAGCATCAGCGAAAAACGAATTTCGATCTCCACCGTAGGCCTGGTGCCCGGCATACAGCGCCTGACCGATTCGGGCCTCAGGATCAAGCTCGCCTTGTCACTCCACAGCGCAGACCAGCAGAAAAGGGAGCTGCTGATGCCTGTCGCTAAAAACTACAGCCTCGATGAGCTCAGCAGCGCGATCTCGGCATACAACCGAAAAACAGGCCAACCGGTAACCCTGGTCTACATGATGCTGAAGGGAATTAACGATTCGGTCGAAGATGGCCGAAAACTTGCCCGCTTCGCAAAGAGGCTGTCGTGCAAAATTAATTTGATTGATTATAATCCAATCGTTAATTTCAAGTTCAAGCCTGCTTACAGCGACAGTAAAAACGCGTTCGTAAGGCAGTTGCTGGATGCCGGTTTGCACGTCACCGTCCGAAAAAGTCAGGGCGCGGCTATAAATGCGGCATGCGGACAATTAGCTACCCTGTCCGGAAATGACGGTTCGAAACCGCAGTAATTACTAACCGGCCCAGCTCATCATGGATTTATTTTATTTTCTCCCCTTCAGAGACGAAATGGTCAAGGTATACCACTGCCTGACCGACAACGCCACACACACATCCGATAACCCGGTATTCAACGAACTCAAGATTCGCCGTTACGACTGCGGAATAGACGATATAGCCGACTTTATCATCCTGAAAATGGATCACTGGGTAGGATGGCGCCTGAAGGATCATAAAACGGCCGTGGGCGGCATGAAATCGATCCGGGGAGAGGTGTCGTCGTTCGCGTTGCTTGGCATGAAAATAGACGTCAGCTTCGGACTCATGGAGGAGAAGGACGTCAACGGCCGGCCGATCACCACGGTAAACGGAAAAGCACACACCCGCATCGATTCCAAGGGTGACTTGGGAGAAAGCCGCAGGATGCTCAGGATGATGCTCTCGGCCCTCGACTTCGAGTTCCGGCCGCAGATCATCCATGAGGACGACTACATTTTCCGCTCTCTCGACCCTAAAGGTTCTGCCTCTTCGTTCCAGCAACTCTTCGACGAAACCAAACTTGAGCACAGGCCGAACAATCCAAAAGCCAAGACCATAGAGCTCAAGAAATCCGGAAAACAGGCCATCGAGTTCAAATCGTCCAAAAACAGTGGTAACCTGATTCAGAAGCCTGCGACTCCCATGACCGCCGCGGCTGAACAGAACGGCTCTTCTTCGACCGCCGCCGCACCTGCCGACCAGGGAGCGAAGTCGCCGTCAAAGCCAAAAATCACTGTCATCTCCCTGAAAAAAAATTCATAAAAAAGGATCCGGATTCATGAGAGTAATCCTGTTGGGCGCTCCCGGCGCCGGCAAAGGCACGCAGGCACAATATATTTCTGAAGCTTTCAGCATTCCCCAGATTTCAACCGGCGACATGCTCCGCGCTGCCGTCAAGGCACAATCCCCTCTGGGAGTTGCCGCCAAAAAGATCATGGATGAGGGTGGGCTGGTATCGGACGATATCATCATCGGCCTTGTGAAAGAGCGCATCGAACAGGCAGACTGCACCAACGGCTGCCTCTTTGACGGCTTTCCCCGTACCATAGGCCAGGCAGATGCCCTCAGGTCGGCCGGCATCTTGATCGACAGCATCGTAGAGATCGACGTACCCGACGAAGAGATCATCAAACGCATGAGCGGCCGCCGCGTTCACCCTGCCTCAGGCAGAACATATCACGTCATCTTCAATCCGCCGGCTTTGGCAGGAAAAGACGATGTGACCGGGGAGGATCTCGTACAGCGCGATGACGATACCGAAGAGACCGTTCGCAAGCGCCTGAAAATCTATCATGACCAGACCGAGCCGCTTATCGGCTACTACCAGAAGCTTGCCGAAAATGGCTCGTCCGATGCACCGAAGTACTGCAGGATAGCGGGCATAGGAGAGGTCGAAGAGATCCGGTCGGCCGTCCTCTCAGCGCTCGGCCAGTAAACTCCGCTCAGGCGATATACCATCAAAAAAAGTCAGTGCACCCCACTGGCTTTTTTTTATACATGCTCCCCGAATGTGTCAACAGAATGTCGTTGACCCCGAAATTAACGACGATCTCGCGCGAGGCCGTTGATTTGATTAAAATTATGGCACATTTACTATGGTCGCGACTCCCGGTTTATCGGGATGCAAAGCAAAAGAAAGGGGCGCACCTGCCGGTGTGCCCCCTTGTGGATTTCGATCACGACGTGCATGAAGTGAGGCCGACTGTCGAAATGCGCAACAAATGATTAATTGTGCCTATGATCGCCCTGGTATATATAGATCGACTCTACCGTGACGAGCCATTCTGCCTTTCGGTTCCCGAGGGACTCGAACAGGATCTCCAGCCGGGCTGTCAGGTGCTGGTCAGCCTCGAGCGCCACCATGCGTCTGCATTCATCGGTTATGTTGCTTCCATCCCGGATGATGGTTTCGAACAGGAGACCGGCGGAGAGATCGTCGACCTGCTCAACGACGGGCAACCGGTACTGACTCCCCAACTGCTTAAGCTGGCGATGTGGCTCTCCGACTACTACCTCTGCCGACCGATCGACGCCATAACCACAGCGCTTCCCTCCCCGCTCAGGACCATTGTCGACGACGTGGTGGAGCTGGGCGAGTTTCGCCTCGAAAGCACGGAGGCCAAAATCAAAAGCAGCCTGTTGCGCAGGAAGATCCTCCAGGAGCTGGCCGCCGAAAAACGGCTGACGGTTCGCCAGTTGCGCAAACGCCTCGGCAGGCGCGAACTATACAAAACACTTGCAGAACTCGAACGCGGCGGCCTTGTCAGGCTAAGGAAAACCTTCGTCGAAACCAGGCCAAAGAGAGGCATCGCCTGGCGCCGGGCTGCATCCCTGCCCGAAAACCCGGAACTGCTCCTGGCTCGATCGCCCCGGAAAAAAGAGGCCTTCGAGCTTCTGGCCGCCTCTCCGGAAGAGCTGTTCCTGGCAGGCCAGGCAGGCGTTTCAAGAGAGGTGCTCAACGGCCTTGTAAGCCTTGGCCTTGCCGAAAAAACGGAGGTAGACCTGTTGTTCACCTCCTCCCGGCTGCGGTTCGAAGAGCCGCAGAAAACGATTGCCGCCCTCAGCACCGCCCAGTCCAGCGCCCTTGAAACGCTGACCGAAGCCTCCAGGGCGGGAGAGTTCCGGACCTTCCTGCTGCACGGCGTGACCGGCAGCGGCAAAACCCTGGTCTATATCGAACTGCTGCGCCATGTGCTCGCCCAGGGAAAGACGGCCATCGTCCTGGTTCCGGAGATCGCACTCACACCACAGACAGCTGCGCGCTTCAGGCACTATTTCCATGATGACATCCAGATCATGCACAGCGCGATGAGCAACCAGGAGAAATACGACGCATGGCAACGGCTGCGGCAGGGCAAGGCCCGCATCGCTCTCGGTGCCCGATCGACCCTGTTTGCGCCCCTGGAGAACGTCGGGGCCATCATCGTGGACGAAGAGCACGATGCGGCCTACAAGCAGGACCGCTCACCGCGCTACCACGGCCGCGACACTGCCGTAATGCGTGCAAAATTTGAAAATGCCGTGTGCGTCCTGGGATCGGCCACCCCTTCCTTCGAATCATACAGCAATGCCCTGGCGGACAAATACACCCTGCTCGAACTGCCCGAAAGGATCGACAATGCCAAACTGCCGCCGATCGGCCTCATCTGGATGCCCGGAAGCCAGCGTGTAACGCCGTCGATCTCCGGGGTGCTCTACGATGCGATTCGCAAACGGCTCGAACGTGACGAGCAGGTCATTCTTCTGCAGAACCGGCGCGGCTTTGCCGGCAGCGTGCTCTGCATGAAATGCGGCCACACGCCCCAATGCAGATACTGCAACATCCCGCTGGTCTACCATGACTCCGACCAGAGCCTGCGCTGCCACTACTGTGGCCATGTCACCCCCCATCGCTTTGAGTGCCCATCGTGTTCGTCGAAAGAGCTGTTCTACAAAAACAGCGGCACCGAACGCATCGAGGAGGAGTTGAACGGGCTTTTTCCGGACGAGAAGATCCTCAGGATGGATATCGACACCACCTCTACGAAAGACTCCCACGTCACGATGCTCTCGGCGTTCCGCGACAAGCAGTCACGCATCCTTCTCGGCACCCAGATGGTGGCCAAGGGACTTGACTTTCCCGACGTTACGCTCGTCGGGGTACTCATGGCCGATATCGGTTTGAACATTCCGGACTTCAGGGCCGCAGAGCGTATCTATGCCCTGATGATGCAGGTCGCGGGGCGCGCCGGGCGCTCTACGACACCCGGAGAGGTATTCATCCAGGTTTACAACCGCGAAAACGAGCTCTTCAGGCATATTCTCCTGGGAGACTATCGTCAGTTCTATGAGTCGGAGATGAAAACCCGGCTTGAACTCGGTTATCCTCCCGTATCGAGGCTCATCAAGTTCGAATGCTCGTCGCCCTCGGAGTCCGCTGCCGAAGAGGGGGCCATGGCTTTTCTCGAAAGCCTGCGACCGCATGTGCCTGAAGGCAAAGGTACGATACTGGGGCCTGCCCCTGCCGGCATCATGAAAATAAAGGGGCGCTTCCGCTACCAGCTTATCCTGAAGCTGTTCGGCATCAAGCTCTCATCCAACCTGCTCAGGGAGCTCCAGTATCACGTTATGGCCGATTTTCGCCATCAGAACCTTTCGGTTTTTGCCGATGTCGATCCGCAGCATCTTCTATAGTTATTTTTTTAGTAACTTTACGGATGTAGTTTTCGAAACCATTGATTAAAGCAGTATATGACAGATTTCCAGTGGAACCGCAGTTACCTGGCCACCCATAAACTCAAGGCCTCCGGGGTCATAGCGACGCTCCTGCTCAGATATCTTTACACCTCGCTCTTCATTTACGGTGTATACCACAAAGTCGTGAAAGGATGGATGTGGAGCGACATCATGAAAGGACATTTCCTCAAACGTTTCCATGAGTTGCAGGCAGCAGCGCTGCCCGGCGGCTCATTCGATGCCCAGGTCGCCATGTTCCAGGCTTCATACCTTGAGCATTTCGCCATTCCGCTCGTCATGCCGATCGCCTGGATCGTGACCATCGGAGAGCTCTTCGTAGGCGTTGCCATGCTTCTTGGACTCACCACCCGGATCAACGCGGCATTCGGCCTTTTCCTGCTTCTCAATTTCGCGGCAGGAGGATACTACAACATCACTATTCCTCCTCTCGTAACCATGTCGGTGCTGTTCATTGTTCTGCCTACCGGACACTGGCTCGGACTCGACCGGAATCTCCATTTGAAACACCCCGACTCCCCATGGTTCAAATGAACTCTTTCCTGATGATCCGTTTACGTAAAGGTTTTTCAAGGCATTCGAAGATCGTCATCATTGCTCTGGCGCTGTTGCCGGCACTCCCCGCAGATGATGAATGCGCGGTTCGCAAAACCAAAACAACAGGGGCACCCGTTGCGGCGCCTGCCCCTGCTCCAGCCACATCGCTTACCGCTGCCGACAATGCCTTCATGTCGCTCAATTACTCCACAGCCGACTCGCTCTACAAATGTATGCTCGAAACCGGCCCGGAGAGCGCAGACCTCTTCTGGAAGCTCGCCAGGCTGAACATCACCATCGCCGAGTCGATAAGCCCCTCTGAAAGCGCAAAGCGGATACCCTACTACAACAGGGCGGTCGATTACGCGCGCAAATCGGTAGCGCTCGACAGCACCAACGCCGGCGGCCATACCTGGCTTGCCGCATCGCTGGCCCTCAAGGCCGACAAAATTGGGGCAAAGGAAAAAGTGAGAAGGGCTGGAGAGATCAAACATGAGCTCGACAAGGCTCTTGCCCTGAATCCGCATGACGATGTGGCGTGGTCCATCCTGGGCTCATACCATCATCAGATATCGAACATAGGGTGGTTCAGCCGTATTGTCGGCAGCACCTTCATCGGCGGTATGCCTGAAGGAAACCGCAAGGCGTCGGAACAAGCCTTCAAGAAGGCAATCAGCATCAATCCCCGAGCCATAAGGCACTATCATGAACTGGCGCTTCTCTACATCGACGAAGGGCGCAAGGAGGAGGCCCTGCAACTGCTTCATGCCGCGCTGACAAAACCGGTGCTCATGAAAAGCGATGTCAGGCGCCTCGAAGACATTCGGGCGTTGATCAAGAAACTCAACACAGAAAGCTCAATGCCGGTTGACGAACCCGGTTCGATATGAAGCCTACCAGCCGATAATACCCATCAGGCCCCTTACGCCGAGATGGTAGCTGTCGGCGCCGAAGCCGCTGACGACCCCGACACAGACCTCCGATATGACCGATTTACGGCGAAACTCCTCTCGTGCATAGATGTTGGAGAGATGCACCTCAACGACAGGGATCTTCACGGCGCTGATGGCGTCGCGGAGTGCGATGGAGTAGTGCGTCAGGGCCCCTGCGTTGAGCACGACCCCCGACCAGCCGCCATGATCCTCGATTTCGAAAAGCTTCTGCAACAACTCCCCCTCCTCTTCAGACTGGAAAAATCCGAACTTGATTTCGGGAAAAGCCCCGTCAAGCTCACGATTGATGTCTTCGAGGGTACGGCTGCCATATATTTCCGGCTCGCGCTTCCCGAGACGTGAAAGATTGGGGCCGTTCATGACCAGGATGTTGGTGGTGCTCATGGATGCTCCTGTTTCACTTAAAGGATATACTGGCTCAGATCCCGATCGGCAGCTACCTGACCGAGCTTTTCCCTGACCTGGTCGGCATCGATGACGATGCGCTCTTCGGTGATCGTCTCCGGAATTCCGAACATAAGCTCTTCGAGCAGGTTGGTAAGAATGGTATGCAAACGACGGGCACCGATGTTTTCGACGCTTTCGTTCACTTTTGCTGCTATTCGCGCAATTTCTTTTATCGCCTCGTCCGTGAACTCCAGCTCTACCCCTTCGGTCCTGATCAGTGCGCGATACTGCTTGATCAGGGCGTTCTTCGGCTGGGTAAGGATCATGTAGAAATCATCCTCGGTAAGGCTTTTCAGCTCGACCCTGATGGGAAAACGACCCTGCAACTCGGGAATGAGGTCGGAGGGACGCGCCACATGAAACGCACCGGAGGCGATGAACAGGACGTGGTCCGTCCTTACCATGCCGTACTTGGTGGCTACGTTGGAACCTTCGACGATAGGCAGAAGGTCGCGTTGCACCCCTTCCCTGCTCACATCAGGCCCTTTTCCGCCAGCCCCGGTCGATGGCGCCGCAATCTTGTCGATCTCGTCTATGAAAACAATGCCGGACTCTTCGACCTTCCTGAGAGCCTCCTTTACGACGGCATCCATATCGATGAGCTTCTGCACCTCTTCCTGCTCAAGCAGCTTGCGGGCCTCGGCTATGGTCAGGCGACGCTTTTTCCTTTTTTTCGGCATCCCGCTCATCAGGTCCTGCATGATGCCGCCAAGCTCCTCCATCTGGCCCATGGGGCCGAAAATCTGCATCATGCCGCCCTGGTTGTCGCTGCTGATCTCAATCTCTATCTGGCGGTCTTCCATCCTGCCACTGCGCAGCCTTTCCAGCATCTTCTGGCGGCTTTTCCTGTTGATTTCGCGCTCGACGCCCTGATCATCCCCATCCTTTTCGGTTCCAGGTCCGGATATCCTCATGGGTTCATCCTCAGATGGCTCTTCGAGATCCTCACCGCTCCGGGATGCCACCGGCGGAAGCAGGATGTCGAGCAGGCGCTCTTCAACCAGCAGGACCGCTTTTTCCTTGACCTCCTCAGATTTTTCGGTTCGCACCATGGCCACGGCCTGCTCGGCCAGGTCGCGGATCATCGACTCGACGTCCCGTCCGACATAGCCGACCTCGGTGAACTTCGAAGCTTCGACCTTTACGAACGGCGCCCTGGCAAGCTTGGCCAGCCGACGGGCGATCTCGGTCTTGCCGACGCCGGTAGGCCCGATCATGATGATGTTGTTGGGCATGATCTCATCGCGAAGCTCGTCGCTTACGCTCTGGCGGCGAAGCCTGTTGCGCAGTGCGATGGCTACCGATTTCTTGGCATCTTTCTGGCCTATGATGTATTTGTCGAGCTGCTCGACGATCTGCCCTGGAGTCAGGTGCTCCTTGTCGATGAGGCTTGCGCCCGGATGCTGGTTTTCGACGGAAACCACAATCTCTTCGCTATTGTTTTCCATTTTGGTCGTTCAGTTTTTGCCGAATGGGCGGTGCCGGTTCATGCGATCCGGAAACGGCCCGTTCAGAGAGTTTCCACAACGATATGGTCGTTGGTGTAGATGCAGATGTCGGCCGCGATCTTCAGGCTTTCCGTGACGATCTCGGCGGCCGAAAGCGAGGTGTGCTTCATCAGCGACCTTGCTGCGGCCAGGGCGTACATGCTGCCGCTGCCGATGGCGACGATGCCGTCTTCCGGTTCAATGACGTCGCCGGTACCGGATATGATCAGCGCCTTGTCGGGGCTGACAATTGCCAGCATCGCCTCAAGGCGGCGCAGGTACTTGTCGGTGCGCCAATCCCTGGCAAGTTCCACTGCAGACCGTTCAAGCCTGCCGCTGTATGCCTCAAGCTTCTCCTCGAAGCGGTCGAGCAGGGTGACGGCATCGGCCGTAGCACCGGCAAAACCTGCGATCAGGCGTCCCTGGTAAAGGCGTCGTATCTTTCGTGTCGAATGTTTCAGTACGGTGTTGCCAAGCGTCATCTGGCCGTCGCTTCCGAGAGCGGCCTTGCCGTCCCTGATCACGCCGATGACCGTGGTCGACCTTATCTGCGGCTTTTCGTGGCCCATATTCGTATTGATTAACCTATTTTTTTTCTTAGCCTTGCAACTGGAATTTGCATTTGTTCCCGGTATTTTGCAACCGTCCTCCTCGCAATCCTCACCCCTTTGGCGCTGAGCAGCTCGGCCAGCCGGTCGTCACTGAGCGGCTCAGCATGAGGCTCAGCCTCGATCAACTCCCTGAGCTGCTGCTTGATGATCCTCGACGAAAGCTCATCGCCCTCGTCGGTCGAAAGGGAGCCGCTGAAAAAGTACTTGAGTTCGAAAACCCCGTAACGGGTCTGGACATATTTGCCGTTGACCGCCCGGCTGATGGTCGAAATATCGAACCCGGTACGCTCGGCGACCGTCTTCATGATCAGGGGCTGCAGGAATCGGGGGCCGTCGATGAAAAACTTCCCCTGGGTTTCGAGCAGGGCCTCCATCACTTTAAGAAGCGTCTGGCGCCTGATCTGCAGCGCGGTCGCGAATTCGTTGGCCCTCTGCAGCTTCTGGCGCATGAACTGCTTGTCCGCCTTCGGAAGCTTCCGGTTCGAAAGCGCCTCGCGGTAACTGTCAGAAACCCTGACCGACAGGCTGCTCCGGTCGTTGAGTACGGCCGTCAAAGCGCCGTTCTCATAGGTAACCACGAAATCAGGGGAGATGTAATGGCCCCCTTCGTCGACGAAAATGCCGGGGTGGGGATCAAGCGAAGTGATCACATCGATCGACGCCTCAAGCTGCCGTTTGTCGACCCCCAGCTTTTTCTGGAGCCGATCGAATCGCTTGTTCAGGAAATCGTCGAAAGCCTCGCGCAAAATGGTGCGAGCCGTATGCACTGCCCCTGCATCGTGCTCCTCCTGGTGAACCGAGAGCTGAACCAGCAGGCGTTCGGCGAGATTTCCTACAGCTATGCCTGGCGGGTCGAGATACCATATCCTCTTCTGTATGGCGCGAACCTCATCTTCGTCAGTCTCTATGCCTGCCTGTTCGAGCCCTTCGATAATAACCCCCGGCTCCTCGGTAAGGTAGCCATCGCCATCGAGGTTTCCGAGAATTTCGGCCGCGATGAGCACCTCCCGCCTGTCGATCCCCTCCTGCAGGGAGAGTTCGCGAAGCAGCTGATCATGGAACGAGTCATGGTGGATCGCCTGGAAAAATCGTTCGTCCGAGCCTCCGGAGGAGCTGAAGCGCTGGCGCACGCCTGCATCCTCCCCCTTGTATGGAATATCGGTGCGCTCCTTCAGAGTCGAACGGTCGAAACGGGCAACCGAATCGAACATGTCTGATGGATCGGTCGAAGATGCCGGCTGGTCGGTGACCAGGGTGGGCTCACCGGGTCGGGGTGCCTCTACGAGTTCGAGCATGGGATTCTCCTGGACTTCGTCATAAATCCTTTGTTCGAGCTGTCCAAGGGGAAGTTGCAGCAACTGGCTGGTGATAACCTGCTGCGCCGAGAGCTGGGCACTCTGTCTTTGTTGTAGCCGGATCTCGACCATGATCTCAGGTAGATGAATCGACGAATTCCAACAGACTTTCATACCACTGCCTGCCGTAACGCGCCACAAGTGAGGGGCCCACGAAATCGACAAGCCTGACATTCTGTTCGGCGCCCTTCCGGCGGGCTTCACGGCACATGGCATGCTGTTCGTAGACAAGATAGTCCAATCCGAACTTTTTTCTCACCCTGATCGGGAACAGGCTGCAGGACAAAGGCTTGCCTGCCTCAACAGAACAGAGGGCAACCCCATCCTCATAGAGGACGAACACGCACTCGCGTCCCTCGACGGTCCTTGTGTAGAGGCTTCCCTGATAAACTTCCGTGCATCCGTGGCGACGAATGTAGCGCAGGTTCTTTTCGGATATTTTATCCCGCACCCCTTCGACGGAGGACTGAAGGAACGCCTCTTCCCGCTGGTCGATCGGGGCTCCCAGTTCACCCTCGACGCAGCAGGCCCCGCGGCACAATTCAAGGGGACAACTGAAGCGTGCCTCAAGAAGCTCACGCTCAACGAGGACTTCACCGATGGATATGATCGACATGGTCAATAATGGATTGCCGGGATTGGACAGGCCGAGCAGCACGGCCGATCCTGGGGAAAGGAGGATGGGGGAATGAAATACTGCCTGCTCTTTTCACGCATCTTCATTATCTTTCGTTTTTTACGGTCGGCGACTGAAAGCCGGACACTGTACGCAACATAACATCACCGTAAATCCCAATGGTTCTCATAGACGGAAAAAAGGTATCGTCGGATCTTCAGCAGGAGCTTAAATCAAGCGTCGAAAAACACCGGTCCGCAATCGGCAAAGTACCCGGCCTGGTGGTCATCATCGTAGGCCAGGACCCTGCGTCACAGGTTTATGTACGCAATAAAGCCAAAAGTTGCAAAGAGATCGGCATGAATTCGACCGTCATCGAACTTGAAGCCGAAACGACCCAGCAACTGCTCCTCGACAAAATAGCGGAACTCAACGCCGACCCCGACGTGCACGGCATACTCGTACAGCAGCCGCTCCCCCCCCATATCGACGAGACGGCCGTAACACTGGCCATCGACCCGAAAAAGGATGTCGACGGCTTCCATCCGGTCAACATCGGCAACCTGGTGCTCGGCCACCTCGACCAGTGCTACATCAGCTGCACGCCAAACGGCATCCTTGAACTGCTCTGTCGCTACGGAATCGAAACGAAAGGCAAACACTGTGTCGTGGTCGGCCGCAGCAACATCGTCGGCAAGCCCATGGCGAACCTGATGGTGCAGAAGCTCGATGCCACAAACTGCACCGTGACAATCTGCCACTCCGCGACGAAAGATATCGCATCCATCACCCGACAGGCCGACATCCTCATCGTTGCTATCGGTATGGCGAGGTTCATCAAGGCAGAGATGGTCAAGCCGGGCGCGGTCGTCATCGACGTCGGCATCAACCGCATCGAAGACCCGACGACCAAGAGCGGTTTCCGCCTCGTCGGCGACGTCGATTTCGAGCAGGTTTCACTGATATCCTCGGCCATCACCCCGGTGCCCGGAGGCGTCGGGCCGATGACCATCGCCATGCTCCTGAAAAACACGCTGCAGTCGTTCCGACGCGCCAACGGACTCTGAGTATGGCCAAAACTGCCGTCCGATACGTCTGCTCAGCCTGCGGGGCCGTATCGGTGAAATACCAGGGACGTTGCTTTGAATGCCAGAGCTGGGGTACCCTCGTCGAAACCCACGAAGAAACGGATGAGTCGAAACAACGCAAAAAGCGCCCCTCGGGCTCGCTTCCGGCCGTGCAGAACCTCGACGATCCATCATCATCCGACTTTCACCGCATCCTGACCGGCATCGGCGAACTCGACCGCGTGCTCGGCGGCGGGCTGATGGAGGCCTCGGCCATCCTTGTTGGCGGTGAGCCGGGCATCGGCAAGTCGACGCTCATGATCCAGCTTGCACCTCGGCTTGCCGGGAAAAAAGTGCTCTACATCGCCGGTGAGGAGTCCCCCAACCAGATACGCGAACGGGCAAAGCGGCTCGGCATCAAGGCGCCGAACCTCAGGCTCGTCTCCGAAGTCGGCCTTGAACGGATCCTCGACTCCATCGGCAACGAACAGCCAGCACTGGTAATTGTCGATTCGATACAGACCGTCTACTCTACCGACTACCAGAGCTCGGCAGGCACCATCACCCAGATCAGGGAGTGCGCCGCATCGCTTATCCGTGCTGCCAAGGAGCAGAACTTCATCCTCGTGATCATCGGTCACATCACCAAGGAGGGGGCGCTCGCCGGCCCCAAGGCGCTCGAACACATGGTGGACACCGTGCTCCAGTTCGAAGGCGAGGGGTACCAGCGGTACCGCATCATCCGCTCGGTCAAGAACCGGTTCGGTCCGACCAACGAAATAGGCGTCTTCCGCATGGAGGAGAGCGGGCTGGAGGAGGTCTCGAACCCTTCGGAATTCTTCATCTCCGACCGGACGGCCGACGTCCCCGGCACAGCCGTGCTGGCGGGCATCGAGGGCTCAAGGGCGCTGCTCGTGGAGGTCCAGGCGCTGGTGTCGAGGACCGGCTACGCCATGCCGCAGCGCATCAGCACCGGCTTCGACCTGAAGCGCATAGCCATCATCCTCGCCGTGCTCGAAAAACGGCTTCAGTTCCAGACCTCTGCACAGGACGTCTTCGTCAAGATCGCCGGCGGCCTCCGTCTGGTCGAGCCGGCAGCCGACCTCGCCGTGGCCGCTGCCATCGCCTCAGGGCTCCAGGACAGGCCCTGCAGCCCCTCGGCTGCCTGTTGCGGGGAGATCGGCCTCTCCGGCGAACTGAGGGCCATCAGCGACGGTGAGCGCAGGATCCGCGAAGCGGTCCACCTCGGCTTCAAATCGATCGTCATGCCGGAATCAAACACCCGCGAGCTCAAACCCTCCATCAGGAAGCTCCCCATCAAAATCCATGGATGCCGAAGCCTCCACGAAGCCCTTGAAGCATTGGAGCTTTAATCAACAGCTTCCCTGCCTGAACTGATTTCATCCTTCCAGCCTGAAACATAAAAACCGCCCCGTGTACCGGGACGGCTCTTATTTACCTGGATGCTGTCCATGACAGCTGAAAACGGCTACGGCAGGGATCCCCTGAAAGGCAGCCCTGCCGTACCTGGAGAACAAACGATGATTACAGCCCGCTCATGGCCAAACCGCGTGACATCACCGCAGCATTGATTTCGACCCTCAATGTCTGCCCGCCCTGCCAGACCAGCAATCGCAGAGGCAGCGCCCCTGCAGGTATACCGGTGGCCGTGAAGCTCCGGTCACCAGCATTGAAACTGAGCCATGAAGGAAGCGCGCTGCCATCGGCCAGCGTAACCGCAACCGGCAGTGAACCGCTCACGACAGCTTCCGGCAAGACGAACCGGAACGTTGAGCCCAACTCTGCCTGATCTGAAGTGATGGTAACGAGAATGGAGCCGTCCGTGGATGTCAGGCTCGTCACTCCATTGATGAGATCGTCTTCGCCCAGTATCTTGAACAGCGGATCAGGCATTTCGCCAGTCGGCATAAGATCGCCGACCTGTTGCGGCGCATCAAACGGCACCTGGTTCGGCTCGTCTATGGCCGACTGGATGGTCAGTTTTCCGTCGACGAAGGTGATGTGGTAGTTCGTGCTCGTCAATCCGGAAGGAGTGATCACATAGTCGCCCGTGTTGACCGCGTTCTGCGACGAACCACCGTAGGCCAGCGTGCCGGAAAGCACCGAGGGGTCCTGGCTGTTCACGAAGCCGCTGTAGGTTACTCCATTGCCGCCGGAATAGGCTGAGCCGTCGTACACCTTGCTGTCATCGTTTGCCGTCACGCCCAACGGAGCGGGATTGATCGTCAGGTTGCCCGTGCTCGAGGCAAGCGTGTAGTTGCCCGCTTTCGCTCCGGTGAGGCCGGTAGTCAGCACACCATTGTATGTGTTCACGTTGCTGGCTTGGGTAATGCTCCCATCGATGCTTGATGAGGTAAGGGAGACATCATCGCTCACGAACTTCTTGCCGCTCAACGTGCCGGTGTATGCGATAGTGCTGTTTGCCCCGCCGTAAAGCCTGCTGCCGCCGTAGCCTGCAACCGTCAGCGTTGCCCTGGTGATCGTCAGCGTTCCGGGAACAAATGTCGTGAAGTCATAATTCGGTGACGCAAGACCTCCTGGGCTGGGCGTGATCGCGTAGCCAGCGACCATTACATCGCTGGTTGCAGTCGCCGGGGTACTCACCGAAGCGCTTCCCGTCAAGCCGATGTTCGAGGCGTTTTCACCGGATATGAATCCACTGATCACACTGGTCAGGGTCGGATTACTGTCGCCGTACTCCCTGCTCTGGTTGTCAGCTGTTACGGTCAGATGCGCCTTGGTGATGGTGCCGGTATTGCCGGTTGCAGCAATCTGGTAGTTGCCGGACAGACCCGTTGCGGTGACCAGCGCCAGCGAGCCAGTCGTGAGGCCCTGAGAGCCTGCCGACACGTCTTTGCTGCCCACGGTGCCTGCCCCGGTCAACGTCAGCGTCTCTGTTCCAACACCGGTGTTGACCGTGCCGAAATCAGAGCCATTGAACACCATACCGCCGTTATATGCCCTGCTGCCGGCAAGCGTCACCGTTGCCCTGGTGATCGTGGCTACATTGTTCGCGCCGGTCAGGTTTCCGATCGTCAGCGAGTTGTAGTTGGTCGTCAGTGCATCTCCGGTATTGCCCGTGATCGTGCCGCCCGTGCCAGTAAAGGTGGACGCCGTAGCCACATCCTTGCTGTTGGCCGTTGCCGTAGGTACAGTGAAGGTCTCTCCGTTCACGCCTGTCAGCGTCACGTTGCTGAAGTTCACATTGCCGTTATAGCTCTTGCTGCCGCTGATGGCGGTGTAATCCGCTTTCGTCACCATACCCGTATTGCCGCTGCCAGCAATCTGGTAGTTTGCCGCCAGGCCGCCTCCGGTCCCGTTGGCGAGCGCCAGCGTACCTGTCGTCAGGCCCTGAGGGGTACCCGAAACATCCTTGCTGCCGACACTGCCTGCGCCCGTCAACGTCAACGCCTCACTTGAAATGCCCGTGCTGACCGAGCCGAAATCCGAACCGTTGAAGGCCGCAGTTCCATTGTAAACCCTGCTCCCGGCCAACGTCACCGTCGCCCTGGTGATGGTCGCCGTGTTGGTCGTCAGTCCGCCAAGGACGAGGTTGTTGTAGTTGCCCGTCAGCGCAGCAGAGGTGTTGCCTGTGAAAATCCCGCTCGTGCCGGTGAAGCTGCTCGCTGTGGCAACGTCCTTGTTGTCGGCCGTCGCCCCTGGTACCGTGAAGGTCTCTCCGTTCACGCCCGTCAGCGTCACATTGGTGAATTCCGCATTGCCGTTATAGCTCTTGCTGCCGATCAACGTCGTGTAGTTCGCCTTGCCGATTGTGCCCGTATTTCCGCTGACAGCGATCTGGTAGTTGCTGGCCGAGCCCGAACCGTTTGAGAGCGTAAGTCCTGTGGCGTCAAGGACCTGCGGACCTGCCGCAACATCCTTGCTGCCCACGCTGCCGGAACCGCTCAACTGCAGCGACTCACTTCCGACACCCTCGATGACCCCGTGCGAACCGAATGCGGTATAACTGAAAGCCGTACCGCCGTCATAGGTACGGCTGCCGGTCAGCGTCACCGTTGCCCTGGTGACCGTGGCGACATTGTTCGTGCCGGTCAGGTTTCCGATCACAAGGGGGTTGTAGTTGGTAGTCAGTGCCGTTCCTGTGTTGCCTGTGATCGTGCCGCTCGTATCAATGAAGGTGGTCGCGCCAACCACGTTCTGGCTGTTGGCCGTTGCCGTCGGAACCGTGAAGGTTTCACTGGCAACACCCGTCAGCGTCACGTCGGTGAAGTCTGCATTACCGTTGTAGGTCTTGCTGCCGCTGATCGTGACGTAGTCCGCTTTGGTCACATTGCCCGTGTTGCCGCTGGCCGCGATCTGGTAGTTCGACGCCAGGCCTCCTCCGTTACCGTTGCTGATCGCCAGCGTACCCTGCGTCAGGAGCTGCGGGCTTCCCGTAACGTCCTTGCTGCCCACGCTGCCGGTACCCGTAAGCCTTAAAGTCTCGCTTCCGATACCGTTGATATATCCGTTGGGAGTGAATGCCGCAAAGGTGAATGTTGCCTGGCCGTTATAGGCCCGGCTGCCCGTCAGCGTCAGCGTCGCCTTGTTGATCGTGGCAAGGTTGTTGGCACCCGTCAGGTTTCCGATCGTGAGCGCGTTGTAATTGGTCGTGAGCGCAGCTCCGGTGTTGCCCGTGATCGTGCCGCTCGTGCTGAGGAAGTAGGTCGCGTCCGCCACGTTCTGGCCATTGGCCGTTGCAGTTTGCACCGTGAAGGTCTCTCCGTCCACGCCGGTCAGCGTCACGTTGCTGAAATCCGCATTGCCGTTGTAAGTCTTGCTGCCGCTGATCGCCGTGTAGTCCGCCTTGGTAATGACTACTGTGTTGCCAAGGGTTGCGATCTTGTAATTGCTGCCAAGGCCGCCTCCCGTTCCATTTGCAAGCGACAGACCTGTGGTGACAAGGCTCTGCGGAGTCGCAGAAGCATCCTTGCTGCCGACACTGCCTGCACCGGTCACCGTCACCGTTTCGCTTCCGATACCCGTGATGATGGAGCCGAAAATCGAACCGCTTATACTGGTAAGACCGTTGTATGTCCTGGTGCCGATAAGCGTCACCGGCGCCTGCGTGATGCTCGCCGTCAATCCCGAGACACCACTCGACGTGTAGTTGGAGGCATCGCCTCCCGAAAGAACAACACCGGCCAGGTTGATCAACTTGTTGTTGCCGACGTTCTTGTCGGAGAAGGTTGCCGTGATCGCCCCGGTATTGATAGTCAATTCATCTCCGTCCACTTTTCCGCCGAATACGGCCGTACCCGATATAGTGGCCGTATCGTTACCGTTGTATACCTTGTCGTCTGCCGTAAGCCCGGTCACTGTCAGCGGCTTGGCTGTGAAGGTACCGGTATTGCCTGAGGCTGCGATCTGGTAGTTGATCGCCAGGCCGCCATTGGTACCGTTGTTCAGCGTAAATCCTCCGGTGGCGAGGCTCTGTGCGCCCAATGCAACGTTTTTGAAACCAACGGTGCCCGAGCCCGTCAAGGCGATTGTTTCACTGCCAATACCTGTGCTGATCGAGCCTGCAGTTCCGAAATCCACACCATCGAAAGTCGTGAAGCCGTCATAAACCCGGCTGCCGGAAAGAGTCAACGTCACCTTGTTGATGGTCGCCGTGTTGTGAACGCCTGTCAGGTTCGTTACAACGAGGGAGTTGTAGTTGTTCGGGTCGGCATGGAGGTTAGTGCCGGAGATAGTTCCGATGCTGCTCTCAAAATGGGTCGCCGTGGTATCCTTGATGTCGGCAGTGGCCGATGCTACGGTGAAGGTCTCGCCGTTCACTCCGGCAACCGCCACGTTGCTGAACACTGCGCTGCCGTTATACGTTTTGGTCCCGCTGATGCCCGTATAGTCCGCCTTGTTCACCGTCAGCCTGCCGCTCGACACGAAGCTGAGCGAATATCCGTTGTCGGTCATTGATCCCTTAACCGCAGTAATGGTGTAAGGCGAACCTGAAACGGCAGCATAAATGTCTGACCCGTTGGAAGTGACCGTTGGAGTCCCGAAATCAGCGATCTGGTCGGCAACAATCGCACCGCCAAAGTTACCCTGCAGTGCACCGAAGCTGTAGGCACCTGCAACGCTACTCGATGCATCGTCGCCGTAGGTTTTGGTCAAGTTCGTCGAGGTGACGCTCAGCGTCGGAGACAGGCTGAAGAGGTAACGGTTGCCGGACGCAACACCTGCAGGAGGATTACCTGCATAGGTCGCATTCCAGACCGCCTTGTTGCCGCTATTGAGGCCACCGAACGTATCATTCGCCGGATTGGTTGAATAGACGAGCCAGCGCCCGCCGCCGCCCAGGATGATGCCTCCCGCTCCGAAGTGATTGACGAAATCGCGACCCGCTGCCAGCACAACGGCGTTGCCTGGCGAATTTGAGTTAACTGGTTGATCGAGCGTGATATCGGCAGACGATCCGTTGGCCACAACAGTCACCGTGCCCGTAGCCGCCAGTCCAGTGGATTCTATACCTGATCCGATAATAATGCTGCCGCCGTTTGTAACAGAAACGTTGCCGTTGACTTCACCTGAAAGAATACCGATCTGGTTGGTTTGTTCATTCAGTGTAACATTGCCGCTGTTTCCCAGATCAATTACATTGGCAGTGATTGCGGCCAACGAAGACTGGATGACCGAGCAGTTGCCGGAGATTTTAAGCTTGTCGGCTTGCACTCCTTTGTTCAGCGAAAGTTGGGAGCCGGCAACGGTGAGTTCAAGAGTTCCTGAACCCGTAAGCCCGGAAGTGGCGTTAACCTGGCCAATGACCAGATCACCTGAATTGCTGAACGAGGCAGAATGAACATTCCCGGCCAGGGTGCCGACGCTGTTGGACGACCTGTTCAAAACGAAATCTCCTCCGCCCAGCAGATCCAGCTTGTCGGCCAGAATCGAAGACGACTGGTTGACCGTATTCTTGTTGATGAGCGTTACGGTTCCCGTACTGGTCGCCAATCCGTTGATCTCCACCCCTGAGCCACCAAAGGATCCATCGTACGATGCGATGTTCAGGTTGTTGGAATTCGAGCCTTTCAGGGAGATACTGCCTGAAGTTGCGGTAGTGTCGCCGGCCACATTGGCAACCTCGTTGGATGCTGCGCTCAAATCGAAGGTACCTCCGATCAGGACAAGCGTGCCGGCCGTAATGGGTGCACTGCTGGTCTGGGTAACCGTATGCAGGTCTTTGAGCACAACGGTCGATCCGGCGCCTGCTTGCAATCCTGCAATGGTTGTAGATCCATCCATAAGCGAGGTGAATGAACCGATGGTCAGCAGGTTTGCCGTATCGTTCAGTTTAACATCGCCGGTGACGTTTCCGCCAAGTATACCGATGCTGTTGGCCTGGGTGCTCAGGTCGAAAGTGCCGCCCTGCAGTTCAAGCGTGCCGGCCGTAATCGGAGCGGTCTGGGTGACCCCGGCAAAATCGCCGAGCATAACGGTAGCGTTATGGGCATTGAGGCCATTGACCGGGCCTCCACCGAAAAGGGAGGTAAACGATTCGATGTTTAGGGATCTGAAATCAATCAGGGCGACGTTACCGGTTACATCGCCAAACAGATTCGCAATGCTGTTGTTTGATCCGCGCAGGTCGAAATTACCGCTGCCGTTCAGTTCCAACACACCAGCAGTTATCTCCGAGCCTGATGCCAACTGGCTGAGCGAACCGGAGGTGCTTAGCCCCAGTACATTTGCAGACAACGGTTTGTTCAGCGTGATATTGGACGATCCACCGGTAGTCTGTATGGTCAAACTATTGGTCGCCGTCAGACCCTCGGAAGTGTTGACCTGACCGACGATGATGCTTTCGAGATTGGTGAAATACAGGTTATTGGCAACACCGGCAAGTGTGCCGATATGGTTGGCGACTCCGGTAAAGTCGAAATTGCCTCCGCCCAACAACTGAAGTGTAGCGGCAGTTATCGGGGCATTGGATGCCTGGCCGATCGAAACCGAATCGTCCAGCATGACACTTGCCGTATGCGCGTTCAGTCCGGAGACCGTTCCGCCAAGGCCGGAGGTGAAAGAGCCGATGGTCAGGGCCGAGGTGTCGGTCAATGCGACATTGCCGGTCACACTGCCTGCCAGGATCCCGACGCTGTTGCTTGCCGTACCAAGGTTGAAACTGCCGCCCTGGAGCTCTAGCGTACCGGCCGTTATGGGAGCAGAAGATGATTGAGTGACCGCCCCGGGAACGTTGAGCATGAGGGTTCCGCTACCGACGTTGACGCCGTCAATCGTTCCGGCGGGAGATGAAGCCGAACCGATCAAGAGCGTACTGTTGGCATCGCTCAGCAGAATGTTGCCCCCGTTGGAATATGCGGCAAGTGTGCTGAAGGTATTCCCGCTGTTGGTCAATGTAAACGATGGGGAGCTAATCCCTTCGTTCACAAGAATCAATGTACCCGCGGTAATCGACTTGCCTGCACTCTGGATCACTTGTCCGCCGGACATCAGCATAAGGGCATGTCCGGCTGCGTTCACATCGCCGGTGATCGAAATACCCGTCGCGGTCTTACCCCTGAAAAGCGTATCGGCGTTCAGGGTCATGGTTCCCGAACCAGTACCGCTTGACCTGTAAAGTATATCATTCTTGTATTTGTTGTTGGAACCGAGGCTGCCGATGGCGCTGTTCATCGCAATGGTAGGGAACAGGGGCGCGTCCGTACTGTTCCTGGTCACCATAATAGTCCCGCCCGAAAGACCGAGGCCGGTGCACTGCTCATCCGTCCTGACATAGGTGACGTGGTTCGCCCGCAACGGAGTGGTGCCATCCGAGTAGGTGGAGGCATTGACGAAGATCAGCAGGTTTTGACCCACCGTAACCGTATCGTAAGGCACAAGAGTATAATAGAAGCCATTGGCGGCTGTTAACGTGCTTGTGACAATCTGGCCGCCGGCGGCGATTACGATAGTTTTACCGCTGAGCGTATCAGATATTGGCAAGCTCAGCGTTCCACTGAAGACCTCCGGCGTCGAAGGGTACTGCCACTTGAAATAGGGGAATGAATAGGTGCTGCTGATCCCCCATATTCCGGAATCCCAGCCCGACTGCAAACCGCCCATCAACTGGGAAGTGCTCACGCCTGTAACATTGGCGTTGGCCCCGCTTAATGTGCCACTGCCAATGCCGTTGCTGGCGATGCCGGAAGTCTCTGTATCCCAGTAGCTGTTCGTGATCGTGCCGTTGTTCTGCCCGATGAAGCCGCCGATACCGCCACCACCGCCTGCCGAAACCAGGCCCGTGCTGTACGAATACGATATCTGGCTCAACGGTGAACCGTTGCTCTGCAATGATCCGATAAACCCGCCAACCGAGAATGCGCCATCAAGTGCGACCACGTTTCCGAGGCTGTAGCAATTTGATATGGTGCTGTTGTATGAACTGTTATTCCAGTTGCCGGCGGAGCCGATCAGGCCGCCAATGTTGCCTCCGTTGGAGCCGAACTCCTTTACCCGGCCGGTGCTGTAAGACTGTGACACACTGCCGCCCCATATACCACCAATCAGGCCTCCGACGTTGTTGACATGCCCACCGGAATTAACACCGTTGTCAACTGAACCTACAGTCACCTTGCCGGTACTGTAGGAATGGTCTACAGAGGGTACGATGGTCGGGAAATCTTCCCTGCGTCCCATCTGGCCGACGAGTCCACCGATGCTGTTCAATCCGTAGTTTCCAGCCTGACCCCATCCTGTCGTGACATTGCCGGTACTATAGCAATAACTGATCGTCTGCCCCCAATCTCCTCCGACAAGGCCGCCGACAGAGCCGAAGTTACCGTTTTGATTAGTCTGGTCAAGCCGGTTGCCCACTAATACATCAGCACTGCTGCTGGAGTAACTTAGGCCCTGGTTCGGACCTCCCATGTCGGTACTGTAGCTTATGTCACCGGCAAGACCGCCAATGTTGCTGGAATCGTTCAGGGCTGTCACCGTTCCGGAAACAGAGCAATTATAAACGGTCGCCCCGTCTATATTGCCCAACAGGCCACCTATGCTTCCGTACTCCTCTCTTCCCCCGTTATTCCTGCCGATACCAGGTATATTTGAAAAAGTGTTGTAATCGCTATTCTGGGTAACCGTAACGCTGAACGCCTTAGAGTTTTCAACAAGTCCTGCAGCTCCTCCGGCAAGGCCGCCGACCATCGACTGGCCATTGACAGCGCAGTTGCTGATCGTAACGTTATTGACGATCTCCTTTGGGCCCAGAAAACCGGCAAGTGTGCCGACCATAAGCTCGCCGGTCACATTGGCGCTGCTGATGGTCAGGTTTTCAATGTGCTGTATCGTCGTGGTATTGAACGGCAATGCGAACATGCCTACAAAAGTGGTCGAGGGAGAACTGATGTTCAGGCTGGTTATCGTATGACCGGCACCCTCGAATGAACCCTTGAACGCATACGGTGTAAGTGCGGCCACAGGATTGGACGAGTTCATGGCATCTACATAGACCGTGTTGTCCAGGATTCCGCCGATCGGCGTGAACGATCCCGTCAGCGTAAGATCGTTGCCGAGGACGTAGTTTGTGCCGGCAATGCTCATTGCCTGCAACTCCTCCTTCGTGGTGATGACGGTATAATCCTTCATGTCGCCGCCGAGACCGTACGTGGTGTTGAAGTGTGAGCTGGCCGTAAGGTTTATCGGTGCCGTAGCCGTGAAGGTGGCAGTATTGGCTGTAATCGATTGTGCTGCTCCCTGGCCCCAGAGCAGGGAGAGCGTTCCGGATCCCGTAAGCGATATGGCGCTATTGACCTTGATGTTCCTGTATGCGTTCAGGGTGAGGGTCCGACTGGAGGACCAGGTCACCGTGTCGTTGACGAAGATGTCGCCATTGGTGCCCGAACCGGAGGTTCCGTATTTGTCCGTCGAGGTATCGGCAGCCGCAGCATCGGTATGGATCGTCACATTGTTCGATGCGAGCGCCGTACCAAGAAGTGATCCGGTAATGTTGCCGCCGCTGGAGGCGACGATGAAGTCAACCGGGTCGAGCAGCCAGGTGCCGGTGTTGCCGTTTACGGAACTGGTGTTGATGAGCGCATCGTTGCCGATGTTCACGTTCGCACCGGAGGTCTCGATGAAGCCGCCGTTGCCGCCGTTCGGCGCAGAGGCGTCGAGTGTGCCGCCGACGGACGTCGTGCCGGTTTTCATGTCGGAGAGCAGCACGATCTTTCCTTCACGGTCGCCGAGCGTCCGCGCTTCGATGATGCCGCTGTTGTTGACCGCCGCACTGGTGAGTTCGTCAGCCGCCTCGGCGCTCATCACCACAAGCCCGCCGTCAGCCTTGACCAGGCCGCTATTGGCCGCCAGGGCGTTTACCGCCCCTTCGTCGACGACGTAGCTGATCAACCCGTCACCAACGAAATCCACCGTAACCTTGTTGCCCGAAAGCAACGCCGCGCTGCCGGCTTCTGCAGTTATCGTCCCCTGGTTCTCGACCTGCGGAGCGATCAGCGCAACCACGCCGCCAGGCAGGGCGTTGATCGAGCCTTCGTTGACCACCGATCCTGCTGCACCGCCATTGGTCAGCTTGTAATTGCCGGCGAGGAAGTCGCTGTCTGCCATATTGAGGCTCGATGCCACGAGCCCGCCGACGTTGACCTGGGCCGTTTTACCGAAAATGATACCCGACTGGTTAAGCAGGAACACCTGGCCGTTCGAGCTCAGCTTACCCATGATCTGGGTCGGGTTGAGGTCGTGGATACGGTTCAACGCCGCCGATGTTGCTCCCGGCTGTTCGAACTTCACGGAAGCCTGCGCGCCGATGTTGAAGGTGTTCCAGTCGGCGATAAGCTTCTGGCTCGTCTGGGTGACGGTCATGGCGTTGCCCGCGGCAGCTATCGTGCCGCTGCCGGCCGTGATTGTTCCGCCTGTAGGAAGTTCACCGGGTGCAATTGCAAACGCCGGAGTTCCGAGGCAAAGCAGTGCGGCAAGGCTTAAAACACCAACCTTGATGATCGGGCATCCGGTGGCTCCTGCCTTTTCGGAAACGACAATCCATTTATCCTTGACTGCCGACCAGACTATCTTGTGTATCCTGTTCATGGGTGGGGTATTATTTTTTGAATCAGAAGTAGATCATGCCTTGCAGCCAGAAACGGCTGTTGTTGCTTTTACCGTCAGAGTTCAAACCAAGGGCACTCCTGCCAGCGTTGTCACCGATGGTGTGCGCCCAACTGCCCCGGATCACATAGTTGCCTGCGATCTGCCAGTTCATGCTGACACCGGCACCCTGCAGCCAGTATTCATTTTTGTTCGTGGCCGATACAACGTCGCCGGCAAAACGGTTGGTGTTGATAGTGATGTGGCCGGCGTCATAAAAGCCACCGATCTGCATTTTGCCCCAACCGGCGGGAACCGGCAACTGGTAACGCAGGTCTGCGTTGAGCAGGTGCCCGGAATCGCCACTCGCTTCGCCTACGGCATAGGCTCTAACGCCGTCAGGTCCGCCGAGAAAGAATCTTTCGCTGCTGTCAAGGTTGTCGAAGGCGTACTGGCTGCTCCACGAAAGGTTCAGCGTCACCCGGTCAGCAACCCTCTGGAGACGTGACAGGCCTGCAGTCATGGTCGTGAAACCGCCCTGGGTGCCACTGAGGTTCGCATCAATTATCGCGAGGGGATTGGATTCGTGGAAATCGCCATGGCTCAAGCCGAGCTTCGCACTGGTCGATCCACCGCCTAACCAATTGTCGAAATGGAGGGCCGACAGGCTCAGGTTGCCGACTTTCACGGTCTTGTCGCGCAGGCCGTTACCGTTCTGGCTATCCGTCAGGTGCTTGTCGGCATAATCGATACCAAGCAAGACCGTCGTTGTCCTGTTCTTGACCAGCGGATAGCTCAAGCCACCGGCTATTACGCTGCTGTCGCCTTTGTAATCGAGGCTCTTGAGCTCCTCTTGCAGCTTGTAGTTCATACCGGTCCAGGAGAGGTTTCCCCTGAGGCCGTTGCAACCCAGCGGAAAGCTGTAGCCGATCTTGCCCTGGTTCAAACCAGCGGCGCCGGTGTAGAGCACGGTAATCTGGTCGCCATAATGAAAAGGATCGTTGATGCTCACCAGCCCATTGCCTCTCCATGCACCCGTGTATCGGTTGCCCTGGTTGTCGCTCCATATCGTGCCCGTAACCGGCGCACCTTCGCTTACGTTGAACCTCACTGCGCTGGTGCCGGGTGTCGTTCCGGGAGCGATCTCCGCCTTGGCGGTCACACCTGGCAGGTCGTTCTCGAGCAGGATGGCGCGTTCCAGGCGATCTTGGCTGATAGGTTCGCCGGGCGTAACTCCACTGTCGGCTATACACTGCAACCGGCTTTCCCTGATCCTCACCGACGAATTACGATTGATCATTATGCTGCCATCACTTTTTCCCTGGACGATTCCTATCGTCACGATTCCGGAACCCAGCTCCTGTGACGGAAGATAGGCGTGGGCCACAACCCAGCCCTTCGACCTCAGGAACGCAGTGACTTTGCCTACCACGGCCTTCAGTTCGGCCGCGTTCAGCGTCTTGCCGACGCTGCCGGCAACGACAGCCTGCAATTCTGCATCTGTTGAAAGACCCTGGAAGTTTTCGAACCGGAACCCCTTGACCGTCACCTGCACTGCAGGGTCGGCCTCGCTGGTTATGAGCGGTTTTTCCTGCTCTCTGGGCGGAAGATTTCCGGGAAGCTCGCGCTGCGGATTCTGTTCGCGCATGATGCTGCCGGCATCGGGAATGGCGGCTGCATCCAGCCTGGCGAAAGTCAGCAGGCTAACGGCGATAATGATACTGCTTGAAGGTTTCAACATGGTACCAGATATTATTTAAAGGGTACGAAGTGCACTGAAAAGTGAACCGGGACGGGATACGGACTGATTGGATATACGGCGTGGCGTATATCGATCGTTATAAGCAGAAGAATAATTCATTGTACGTCAGGGCTGACGAAGATTAATGAATAACTCATTCATCATTATACGATTCCTGTATAATTACTTCCAAATATTACTTTTTTTTAAAAATTAAAATACGCACAGGGACCATATACGCCGCAAAGTATACTTCAGAAGTATATACAGTCAAGAAAGCAAAGCATTCACATTTACTCCCGACGACATACAACGCTCTCCATTCGATATTTCGATCTCATCGGCTCAACAATCAACAGGTTGCCCGCTGTGGATTTATCGACAAGCCATTTTTTGATGAAATGTTATACATTTGAGTTGAACAGGAAGATCTGCACTACGATGATTGTATATTTTGTTTAACGTCAGGAGGAATATGACCATGCTCAGATTATTGTTGTACTGGATCATCAATGCTACGGCCGTCTATGTGACCGCCCACGTGTTGCCCGGCATTTCGATCAAAAGCTTCACCGCGGCGCTCGTCGTGGCGCTGGTGCTTGGGCTGATCAACACCCTGCTCAGGCCGGTGCTGATCTTTTTTTCCATACCGTTCCTGATCGTGACGCTCGGCCTCTTCATGCTGGTGATCAATGCCCTGTTGCTGCAGCTTTCAGCGATGCTTGTCGACGGTTTTGCAGTCGAAAGTTTCTGGTGGGCCATGCTTGGCTCCCTCTGCATCAGCTTTGTGGGCTGGCTCCTCAGCGCCGTCCTGAACGTGTAACAAACCATTAAACGCAACTGACCGACCATGCAGGGAGAAGCACAGGCTTTAGTCCTCCTCAAGGCGAACAAACTCAAGCTCCAGTCCGTACGTTACCTTGCCGACAACCCGCACGATATCCTGGTAAGGACCATTGCCAGCACCATCACTCCGGGTCTTGACCGGCTGTTGCTGACCAACAAACCCGTATCGAGCAAGGTACTCGCCTACCCGGTAATGACCGGCAGCGAAACCATCGGCCAGGTCCTGAAGACAGGACCGAAGGTCACCGGGGTGAAGGAGGGCGATTTCGTCTATGCCTTCAAAGCGGACCGGTGGATCGGCATCGACCCCTATTCAGGCTGCCATGCCGAAGTGGTGCCTACATCGCAGGAAAACGTGCTCCCCCTCGGACGGGAACCAATCCATAGGGACCTGCTTACCGGGCTTGTAGCCTATGTGATCAGCGCAATGGAAAAAGTCCGCCTGGATCCGTCGATGCGGGTGCTCGTCCTCGGCCTTGGTTCGGTGGGGCTCATGGTGTCGGAATACCTTCATCTAAAAGGAATCCGGCAGGTCGATGCCCTGGAGAACTTCCCGCTACGTGGCCAGCTTTCCCATGCGGAAAACATCGCCATCGAAATGGTTGACTTCACCGCTGATTTCAATGACCGCTACGACCTGGTGATCGAGACCACAGGGCGCATCCTGATGGTGGAAAAGGCCATCCGCCTCATGAAGCCCCAGGCCAGGGTGCTCCTGATGGGCAGCTACGACATTCTTGGTTACGACTACCGGCTGATCCAGCACAAGGAGCCGATGGTTATCTGCTCGAATATCACCGCACCGAGGCATCTTGAAGCCGCCAGGGATCTGCTCGACCGTGATGAGCTCGATACCGAAAAGTTCTTCACCAACGTCTTTCCGCTCAGCCAGTACGAACTTGCCTACCGGGTTGCCCTCGACAGCAAGGAAGCTATCAAAACGGTCATAAGCTGGATATAGGCGACCATGGCAGACGCGATCCGCCTTTCCGGCATCAACAGGCAGTTCGGCCAGCTCAAAGCCAACGACAACGTCAGCCTCTCGGTGCGGGCGGGCTCCATCCACGGCCTTGTCGGTGAAAACGGCGCAGGAAAAAGCACCCTGTCGAACATCCTTTACGGTCTTCTGCGTCCTGACTCCGGTACTATCGAGATCGATGGAAAAGTGGTTGTATTCACCTCTGCACGTCAGGCCATCGAAGCAGGAATAGGAATGGTTCATCAGCACTTCATGCTGGTGCCTACCCTGACGGTCACCGAGAACATCATCCTCGGAAGGGAGCGGAGCCGGTTCACCCTCCCCTTCAAACGCCTCGAACAGGAGATCAGGGAGCTTGGCGTCCGCCATGGGCTTGAGATCGATCCGTGCGCCCTGGTCTCTACCCTGTCGGTCGGCGAGCAGCAGCGCGTGGAGATCCTCAAGCTGCTCTATCGCCAGGCCCGGATACTCATCCTCGACGAGCCGACCGCAGTGCTGTCACCGCCGGAAACCGTGAAACTGTTCGCCACACTGCGATCGCTGGCGGCCGAAGGGCGAACCATCCTGCTCATCACTCACAAGCTCGATGAGGTGCTCGCCGTTTCGGACAGCGTAAGTGTCATGCGAAAGGGTGCGCTCGTCGGTACGATTCCAACGGCTTCGGCAACCAAGGAGGAGCTTGCCCGGATGATGGTCGGACGAAACGTGCTCCTGAAAATCGATAATCCGCAACAGGTTCCAGGCCGCCCTGTGTTGTGTATCGAGCGTCTTGATTACGTTGCCGCTGACGGAAGCAGGAAGCTCCATGAGCTGGGACTGAAGGTACATGAAGGGGAGATCTACGGCATCGCGGGTGTTGAGGGCAACGGGCAGAGCGAACTGCTTTCGCTCCTGTGGGGCACCTTCGACCGTCACGCCACAGTCGGCGGGTCGATCACGCTCGGCGGCCATCCCATGCTCGGCATGAGCCCTGCGGCCATAGCCGGATTGGGGGTGTCGATGATCCCGGAAGATCGCCTGAAGTCGGCCATTGTACCGGAATACGGCATAGAGGAGAACCTTATCTTCGGCCGGCACCGCGAACGGGGTTTCCATCGGGGAATCGGGTTCGACCACGACAAGATCCACCGCAACGCCGGAGTGATGATCGATCGTTACGACATCAGGTGCAGCTCCGGAGACAATCCTGCCATAGCCTCCCTCTCGGGCGGAAACCAGCAAAAAATCGTGCTGGCTCGTGAGATGGAAAGGCCCGGGCTGAAACTCCTCGTGCTTGCCCAACCGACGCGCGGTGTCGATATCGGAGCCATCGAACTGATTCACCGCAGGATTATCGACGCCCGCAGAAACGGCCTTGCCATACTGCTGATCTCTTCCGAACTGGAGGAGGTCATCTCCCTCTCCACCAGGATCGGCTGCCTTTACAAGGGGTCGATACGCCACGAGTTCAATGAGGATGCCGTCAGGAGGGGACGTGAAGAGGCCTCAGGCCTCGAAAATGAGATCGGCCTGCACATCACCTGAAACACCGGCGCCCAATGAACCGAAAAAGCATCCAGCCGTTTGTCCCGACCCTGTCGGTACTGCTGGCCCTCGCGGCCGGCAGCCTCATCATCGCAGCCACGGGAAGCAGCCCGCTCGAGGTCTACTCGAAAATGTTCCGCTCCACCTTCGCATCGGGCTACGGCACAGGCCAGGTGATCTTCAGGGCAACTACCCTTGTATTCACCGGACTTGCCGTCGCACTGCCCTTCAGGGTAAGGCTCTTCAACATCGGTGCAGAGGGCCAGCTGCTCATGGGATCGTTCGCCGCAGCCCTCTGCGGCATAAGCCTTCCACAGGAAACTCCGGCAATCATAGCCCTGCCCGCCGTACTCCTTTCGGCCATGGCGGCAGGAAGCTTCTGGGCCCTTATTGCAGGCTTGCTGAAGGTCCGCCATGGCGTCAACGAAGTGATTTCGAGCATCATGCTCAACTTCATAGCCCTTGGCATCACCGGCTACCTGATGACCACCCGCTTCGCCGTCCCCTCAACCGTCCACACTCCGCTGGTCGCCGAGGGGAGCCACCTGCCGGGCCTCGACGCCCTTTTCGGGCTCTCCTGGCACTCCCCCGCAAACCTGTCGGTACTGCTGGCCATATGCGCAACTGCCGGTTCGGCGATTCTGCTCTACGGTTCGAGATACGGTTTCGACATGATCGCGGTCGGGCTGAGCCCTGAAGCCGCCCGCCATGCTGGAATCAACACCGATACCCATACCCTGTCGGCAATGGCGATGGGAGGGGCGCTGGCCGGGCTCGGAGCCGCCAACCTCGTGCTCGGCTACAAACACTGGTTTGAAACGGGGCTTACATCAGGTGCTGGATTCATGGGAATCGCCGTCGCCCTTCTGGCCGGCGCACATCCGGCCTGGATCGTTTTTTCCGCACTGCTGTTCGCCTGGCTCGATTACGGAGGACTTGCCGTAAACACCCTGGTTCCGAAAGATATCTTCATGATGCTTCAGGGACTGACCATCCTGGCCATGATCTCATTTCCCGCCATACTCGGGAAGTTCATCAGGAAATGAGTTCCCAGGTCACAGCCACATATCGGAGTACCATGTTACATGAAGGAAAATTATTGCCAGGGACTTGTACATACACCCGGATAATCATTATCTTTAAATAACGAAGTTGAGTAATATCTGTCCATCTACCGAAGCCCTCGAACACCATGCCAAAAAAAACAACAGAGAAAGAGAGCGCTGAAAAAGCGTCGAAGAAAAAGGCAGCAAAGAAAACTGTTGCTGAAGCTGAAACTACGGTGAATACGGCGCCAAAAACCGAGGAAGTAAAGGCCGAGAAGCCAAAAGCAGAAAAGAAAAAGGTAGTAGCCGAGAAGAAACCTGAGAAGAAAAGCGGCAAATCCAAAAAATCTGCCGAGGCACCGGCTCCAGAGCATATCGAGGAACATATCAGGGTCACCGCCTATTTTCTCTGGGAAGAGCAGGGCAGGCCAGACGGCAGTCACGATGAGCACTGGAATGAAGCAGAGAAACAGATAAGGAAATAATCAGGTTACATACCTTGACACCAATAAAAAAAGCCATTCAACGATGGCTTTTTTTATATTCACATTTTCAGTAAACGGCCTGCTGTCACCTCCCTGTCAGCTCCCGCAATTCCAGGTACACGGATGAAACTGTTCAGTACGCTTGCAGCAAGCATCAAAATATTCTTTGCCGGGCTCTGGCTCGTCGTCAGGATCATTCTCGAATATTTCGGGCTGATCAGCGATGGAAACGACCGGACAACCGGCATCAAGGATATGCGTGAAGAGTATAAAAAAGCCAACTACCGCTGAAATTCATCGACGAGCTGACCTGAACCCCTATTCGCCGGTCGCCACCGTCATCTCTACCGTCTGGCCTGCCTGAGCAAATGAGTTGGCCCCCGGTTTCTGGCTGATGACCGTATTTGGCACCAGAAGTGCCGACTTTTCATACGTGATCTTTCCTGCCGCGAGGCCGTTCTGGATGATGATGCTCCTTGCCTGATCGAGGGACATGCCGAGAACATCCGGAACCACCACACGTTTCATCCCTGCCGGCTCCTGTTCGAGTTTGCCAATGATAAGGGAAATGGTACTCCCGGTCACAAGCGTCACATTGGGCGGCACCGATTGGCTGAGCACCCTTCCGTCCTCTTCGGGTTTTGAAACAGCCCGGATCTGTACACCCGCAACGGTCATGCCGAGCCGTCCAAGAACCTGGCGAGCCTCATCCTCGGGTCGTCCGGTAAGATCCGGAATGACATAGCTCGGCTTGTCTTTCCTGTTGAGTACAAGGTAGACGTTGCGACCGGGCTTGACCGTAGAGGCTGCGGCAGGAACCTGGTCGATCACCATATCGGCCGGGACATCAGGCAGATAACGCACGTTGTAGCTCCTGACTGCCTTGAGATGCGCATTTCCAAGAGTGCGCTCGGCCTGGTCGTAGGTCATGTTCCTGACATTCGGAACGGTAGCCTCACGTCCGCTCGATGTATATAGGGGAAGCAGAAATTTATCAACGGCTACAAAGGCTATCAGGGCAAGAATGACACCGATCCAGACTTTTTTCTTCATTTCAGGTATAAGAGATGGTGCATGGTTGTATGACCGATTATCAGCACTTCAGTGTTGCCGTTTCATCACAAAAGCAACAAGATGCTGCAGCGATCGTTTGGCCTCATTGTCAGGAAAATGGCTGATCGATTCAAGCGCCTTGTCCGCAAAGCCTTCGGCAATAGAGGCCGCATAGTCAAGCCCTCCCTTCTGCGTGACAAAATCGATCACTTCGCGACTCCTGACCGAACGCTTCCGCGAGCTTTTCAGGATCGTCTTGATCTTGTTCTGCTCTCCTTTCTCGGCGTGCCGGAGGGCGTATATGAGCGGCAGGGTAATCTTCCTGTCCTTGATATCGATGCCGAGTTGCTTGCCTGTTTTTTTCGAGTCCCCCGTATAATCGAGGAGGTCATCCCTTATCTGGAACGCCAGGCCCAAAAATTCACCGTAACTTTTCAGGCTGGCGATATCCTGTTCGGATGAGGTGGCGCTGGCAGCACCGATGGCACAGGAGGTGGCGATCAGCGAGCCTGTCTTGTCGGCAATGACGCTGATGTAATCCTCCTCGGTAATGTCGAGGCTCCTTGTTTTCTGGATCTGGAGAATCTCGCCCTCGCTCATTCTCCTGACCGCCTCGGAAACCAGGCGAAGCGACTGGAAGTCGTTGTTTTCAAGGGAATAGAGCAACCCTTTCGATAGAAGGTAGTCTCCTATCAGTACCGATATCTTGTTTTTCCAAAGGGCATTGATCGATGGGATGCCGCGTCTCATTTCGGCGCCGTCAACGACATCGTCATGGATAAGCGTTGCCGAATGAAGCAGCTCGATCATGATTGCCCCGCGGTAGGATACATCAACCACCTGCCCGCAAACTTTGGCAGACAGAAGCACCAGCAAAGGGCGGATCTGCTTGCCCTGCTGCTTCAGGACATAGCGGGTGACCTTGTCAACCAGGCTGTTGCTTGAATGTAAAACACTCTTGTAGCGCTCCCGGAAAACTTTCAGCTCTTCGGTGACGGAAGAGGTAACCTCTTTTATATCCACAGGTCCTGTTGCTTAGTGGCTGCTCAGCTTGTCAGATGCGCAATGCGCACGTGAAAGTTAATTGAAGCCGCAGTTATGATTATCCGACATGATCGGCTTACGTTCAAAATCGTGAGAAGT
Source organism: Chlorobiaceae bacterium (assembly GCA_013334525.1). GTDB lineage: Bacteria > Bacteroidota > Chlorobiia > Chlorobiales > Chlorobiaceae > Chlorobaculum. The sequence continues at coordinate 2,613 of JAAXXK010000005.1, read as the reverse complement.
TATCGATATTTCCATGATTATAAAAATCCCTCCGGGAGCCCGGAAGTTCCCTCCACCGGGAAGCCTCCCGGGCAAGGGCAAAAAACCATTTGCGCGCAATGGCTATCTTTATTACTATGAAACGGATTACGGGCTCTTTGTACCTGCCTGGTCACGCCCGCCCAGACATCCTCCTTTAGTTTTTTCAAACCTTGGCTGCCTTCACGACAACGGCCCAGTAATTCCACATGAGCAACGAAAGCGATTCATCAATACCCCGGAAGGACGAAAACGGACTTAGTGCGGATACCGGAAGCGAAATGATCCCGACCTCTGAAGAGAGCGGAAAAGCGGAAATCAGTGGTTCCACGGATGAGCCGACAGAAGATGGGGGGAACCTCATTTCCGGGCCAGCAGAAACCGCCATCGAAACCATAGCTGACGACGATAGCAGGGATGGGACGGAAGAACCGGCTGCCGAGGGTAGCGAAAGCCAGGGAATGTCATTCATCGACCACCTCGAAGAGTTCCGCTGGCGTCTGGTCAGGGGCGGCATAGCGTTCCTGGTAGCCACCCTTATTTGCGCATATTACGCGGACTTCCTCGTAAACGTCGTGCTCATAGGCCCGCTGAAACAGAGCGGCCCGAACCTCTCGCTCCAGAACCTCGTGCCTTACGGGCAGATTTCTCTCTATTTGCAGGCCGTGCTTTTCGCAGCCCTCATTCTTTCGTTCCCCTTTCTCGTCTGGCAGATATGGAAATTCGTCGAACCCGGCCTGCATGAAAAGGAACGAAACGCGAGCAAGTTCATCATCTTCTTCATCTCGATCTGTTTTTTTACCGGTATCGCTTTCGGCTACTTTGTGCTGCTGCCGATTTCACTGAAGTTTTTTGCCGGGTTCGGCTCCACCCTCATCAAGAACAACATTTCAGTACAGGATTACATCAGCTTCTTCCTCGGCACGCTCCTGACGGCAGGAATCGTGTTCGAGCTGCCGTTCATATCATACATCCTGTCAAAAATCGGGTTGCTGACTCCTGCGTTCATGCGCTTCTATCGCCGCCACGCCGTTATCGCAATGCTTGTAATAGCCGCTGTCGTAACGCCATCGACCGACATGGTCACGCAGCTGGTCATCGCCGTGCCGATGATCATACTGTATGAGGTGAGCATTTTCATCTCGGGCAGCGTACAGAGGAAGAAAAACAGAGAGATGATACAGGAGAACATATGAGCCTTGAGCCGCCCGACCTCCCGAACGTGGTGTTCGAAACAGTTCCCGGCTCCACGCTGGAAGGCAACGCACTCGAAGATCCGGCAGCAAGAAGGGTGCCGGTATACCTTCCACCCTCCTATGACGGCACGAAACGCTTTCCCGTGATCTACCTGCTTGCGGGGTTCGCATCCACCGGAACGAGTTTTCTGAACTTCAGCTTCGGTCGCCCGACCGTTCCGGAAACCGCCGACGCACTGATCCGCCAGGGGCTCATGCCGGAAACCATACTGGTGCTGCCGGACTGCATGACGCGTTACGGTGGATCGCAGTATGTCGATTCTGCGGCCACAGGCCTCTATGAAACCTATCTGACCGAAGAGCTGATCCCCTGGATCGACAACCGCTTCGCTACGCTTCGGGAAGCCAGGCATCGTGCCGTCGCGGGCAAGTCGTCGGGCGGTTTCGGCGCCATACGGCTCGGCATGAGGCATCCCGGCCTCTTCTCGGCGGTAGCATGCCATAGCGGCGACATGGACTTCGACCTCTGCTACCGGCCGAACTTCCCTAACGCCGCTCGCACCCTCGAGAAATACGGAGGAAGCCTTTCGGCTTTTTTCATGAACTGGGAATCGCTCGACAAGAAACCCAGGGGGGAGTTCGCCCTGCTCGACATGATGGCCATGTCTGCAGCCTACTCTCCGGATCCGGCCATGCCTGCGCCTGAAAACATGAAGCTGCCGTTCGATACGCGCACCTGCCGGCTCATCCCTGAAATATGGGAGCTCTGGCGACAGTTCGATCCGCTGGTCATGATCGAAAATGAACGGTACCGTAAAGCTCTCGGTTCACTCAACCTGCTCTTTCTCGACTGCGGTTCCCAGGACGAATACAACCTTCAGTTCGCTCTCCGGCGATTTACGGATCGTGCCTCCGAATTCGGTATCGCACACCGTTACGAAGAGTTCCACGACTCGCACGCCGACACCTCCTACAGGTACAAAATCTCCCTGCCGTTGCTGGCGTCGGCTATATCATAGCTAAAATTACATGGACCAAAGGGACAAAGAAAAGGACTACAGGGACGTAAAGGACCCAAAGGACATAAGGGGTTCAAGAGGTAAGGATGATGTTTTGATGGTGTTTTTTATAAAGGTATCCCTTAATCCCGGGGAATCAGGGTCAGGAGGCTTTGGTAGACCTGTTCAGTTTGCGATCGGAGCTCATCGATGGTTCCGTCGTTGAAAATCACGTAATGGGCCCGTTCGATCAGCTTCTCCTGGGGCCATTGCGAACGCATCCGATTCTCGATCTCTTCACGGCTTCCGAGCCCCCTTGCCATGGCACGTTCGATTCTCAGGCCATTGCCGGCAGCAACCACGATGATTCGGTCGAGTTCGCCTTCCAGGCCCGACTCGAA
>JAAXXK010000045.1:12292-21547 GCA_013334525.1 Chlorobiaceae bacterium | reverse complement strand
CGTTCCCAGGATTTTGGCGTTCCTGATTTTACGCTGCGACAGCCTCCAATTGGAAAAGGGATAATCGATTTGATTCATTGATTGAGGAAAAATAAATCAACTCTTACTCTTCGGACTTCAGTCCAATCTCTTCAACAACCATTGCGGACTGCTGTTGCTTCTATGCGAGAAACATGGGAGTAACGGTCGATAAACGAGGCTGTTGAACAGGTGAAGCCAGAGCTGTGGTGAAGACTTCTGGCTATCGAAGGGGATTTGCTGGGGCGGCAGGATTCGAACCTGCGAATGTCGGCTCCAAAGGCCGATGCCTTACCACTTGGCGACGCCCCATCGAACTTGCGGAATGCCCGAAAACAGGGCACCAATTATACGGATAAATACTTTAAATCACAAAAGGAGATCGGGATCGGGAGGCCCGTGTAATGGTTGTTAAATACCGTCTCGTAAATCGATAGAGCAGTTTTTCCGGCTCTTTGCTTACCTTAGTTTTTGACCTGTCCCGAACCTTCTTTGAGACCCATGACGAAAATCAAGATATGCGGCATAACCCGCAACCAGGACGCCCTGGATGCCTGCTTGGCTGGCGCGGATGCGCTCGGATTCAATTTCAGCAACTCAAGCCCGAGAGCGGTGCGGCCTGATGTCGCGAAAAAAATCATAAAGCAGCTTCCCCCACTGGTCACTGCTGTCGGCATATTTGTGGAACAGACTCCCGACGAGATCAGCGATTTGTGCGCCTATTGCGGCCTGCAGGTCGCCCAGCTCCACTCCGACGCCTATTCGCCCGAACAGGCGCTGCTGGTCAGGGGGGCAAAAGTGTTAAGGGTATTTCGGCCGGGTCCGGATTTCAGGATCGAAGAGGTCAGGGAGTTTGCGGATATAACCGGATACAAGGGCTTCCTGTTCGATGCGTTCAACCCACAGATGGCTGGAGGCACCGGCGAGTCGATCGAATCGTCGACGGCGGTCCAACTCTTCGAGCAGACACGCAATTTCGCATGGACTTTGCTTGCCGGCGGCCTCAAGCCGGAAAATGTGGGCGCGGCTGTCAGGCTTGTGCGCCCGTGGGGAGTGGATACGGCCAGTGGGGTCGAATCGGCGCCGGGCATCAAGGACCCGATAAAGACAAAGGCATTCATCGAGGCTGTGCGCGACGCCGACCGAGCGATCAGGAGTTGCTTCTGATATGCTGAATCACGAGTTCCGATGCCGTTTCAGGTAGTTCGAGCGTAATGAGGTGGCCACAATCCGGCACGCAGATATAGGTGCCTGTCTGGGTCATCTCCTGCAGCTTCTTCGCATTCTCACAAGTCATGATCGAATCGCCCGCACCGGCGACGAATGTCATGGGCACCTTCACCGCACGAACCTTGTCGGGTAGCGCATTTGTGGTCTCCATCGAAGATATCTGCTGTGTTGTCTGCTCAATGGCGTCAGGAGCGCAAAGTCCGAGGCTCTCAAAGGCGATCAGGACGTCATGCTTCATGACGGCGTTCTTCGACAAAACAAGCCTTGCGAACACATAGGCCGGCAACCACCAGGTCAGGCCGCGAAGCAGGTTGTTGAACATAAAATTGATCGTGGTTGGCGCCACCTTCGAAATGATCTCGTTGTTCGGCAGGTAACCGAAATTGAAAAACAGCAGGGACTTTACGCTGTTTTTGTAGCGAGTGACGTAATCGATAGCCACGAAAGGGCCGAAAGAAAAGCCGGCGACATGGAAATTCTCCAGTCCCAGCTTCGTAACCAGTTCGTCGAGGTCCCTGGCGAAATGGTCGATATGGTAGTGGTTGTTCGGATCGTTTTCCGACCAGCCGTGTCCCTTCATGTCGTAGGCAACAGTCCTGATTCCCTGCGCGTTCAACGCCTTGATCACATGATGCCACCACATCCACCAGCAATCCCACCCATGGATCAGCAGAATGGTCTCTTTGGGGTTTTTGGGACCTGAATCGTGATAGTGGTGAAGAAGGCCGCCAACTTCGATGAAATGACTGTTCTCCATCAACGACAGCTCGTACTCCGCCCCGCGCCTTTCGGAGGTGTTTTCTGATTTCTGTTTGATGAGGAGTTTGTCGCGGTAGGTCCGGAATTTTTGCGATGAAGGATTTGGCATGGTTCCCATGGTATGAAGTGGTAAAAAATTCATGAGAATTCGATTAATAAATTTACAAAAAATCCCGCCATACACGCCATTTTTTCTTCAAAGTACGCTGTAAGATTATTGTAAACCTGACGACAGCAATAGTGCCATCACGAACCGGTGGATGCAGTATCTGTCTGTGCAGTCTCCGTTGCGGGCTCATGGAAAATCATGCCGCCTTCGCGCCTGATGATCTCCTGCTGCTCGAGGATCGTGGAGGGATCGACCCTGAAATGCTTCAGCAATTCAGAGAAAATCTGGATCGAGGTTTCAAATTTCTCCGTAACGACGGCATCGGCTCCGGCACGATAAAGCTGCCCGACAGGTTCGAGGGATCGGGAACGGACGATAATGAAAGCATCACCGTTGATTTCGCGAACCTGCCGTATGCACTCCATGGATGCCGTCAGATCCGGAATGCATATGACTACTGCCCGGGCATGGTCGACCCCTATCCTGAGCAGCGACTTTCGCTCCGTGCAGTCGCCGTAAAAAAGGGGTTCGCCCTTGCGCCGCATCGTACGAACGACCCGTCGGTCGATATCGAGAACCGTATAGGCCAGATTGGTTGCATTCAGCACAGCTGCGACATTCATGCCGCTCAATCCGAACCCTATGATTGCGGCATGGATCTCACCTTTGCAGACGATGGCTCCCGCCCGGGCCAAGGCAGGCTGTTTCGGTTCAGGATGAGGGGAAAGAGGCCTGAACCTGAAAACAGGGGCCATCTGTGCCGCAAATTTCGGTGCGGCCGCTATGAGCGCGGGGGTGACGATCATGGTGACCACAATGACAGTAAGCATCGACTGGAACATACGGTTGTCCAGGAGACCGATGTCCATGGCCGTTCCGGCGAGCACGAACGAAAACTCGCCGATCTGTGCCAGGGCCATGCCCGCCATGACGCTTACCCGCGATGAAAATCCGAGTGCCATGGAGATCCCGGCCATGATCACCCCCTTGACAACAAGCACCACGATGGCCACGAGCACCAGCCACGGCAAATCGATCATGTTCACGTCGAGCAACAGGCCGACCGACACGAAAAAGATGCTGCTCATCGCCTCCCTGAAAGGATCGATGGTCCTGCTGATCCGGTGACTTTCGTCGGTACTGGCGATAACCATGCCGGCAAGGAACGCGCCGAGGGCAAGGGAGAGGCCTATCAGGGATGCAAGGTATGCCGCCCCGAAGCAGAGCACCAGTACGCCGAGCACCAGCACCTCCCCGGCATGGAGCGAGGTGATTATGCGCACGAGCTTCGGCATCAGGAGCCGGAACACACCGAACATGATAATGCCGAACAGCGCGACAAGGATGATCTCTTCAACCGCCGAATCGATCGACGGCGCGCGCCCCGGGACCATGAAACTCAATCCGAACATCAACGGAACGATGGCCATATCCTGGAAAATCAGGATGCCAACGGCAATTTTCCCATGTTCAAGGCCAAGCTCTTCACGGTCGGAAAGTATTTTCAGGCAAAGCGCCGTACTGCTTACTGAAAACGAAAAGCCAAGGACAAGCGCCTCCCTCAAACCGATGCTTTTGCCGATCGCATCCATCAGCCATAATGAAAAACCGGCAATGACCAGCCCGGTCAGGAGGAGCTGGGCCGTGCCGCCAAAAACGACGATTTTCTGGAGTTTTTTCATGTCGTCAACAGAAAACTCCAGGCCGATGGTGAAAAGCAGCAGCACGACGCCCATCTCTGCGAGCGTCGAGATCATCCCGCTGTCCTTTACGACATGGAACCCCGTCGGGCCGAGCATGATGCCGGTGACGATGAGCCCTATGACCGGCGGCACCCGGATCTTCTGGAACACGAGGATGTTGACGATGGCAAGTGCTCCGATCAGGACCATCTGCCCGAGGAATTCATACTGATGCATGATGATGCTCTATGGTAAAAGCAGAAATACAGGTTTGGAAAAATGCGGAGTGACCCGAATGGCTACAAACAAAGCGGGGCCGATCATCAGTCGGCCCCTCAATGCTTTGGAAAAAAGGGAGCCTCAGGTCAGACCTGGACAAAAACCGATGATTTGGCACCGCAGATCGGACAGGTTTCCGGCGGGCTGGCCAGCTCGATATGGCCGCAGATCGGACAAAGCCAGATTTCAGAAGCCGTAATGTCCTGGCCGTTGCGTACAGCCTCCAGAGCCTTCCTGTAGAGTACGGCATGAACCTTCTCCGCCTCGAGGGCATAAGCGAACATACGTTTTGCGGGATGCCCCTCGGCTTCGGCCTGCTCAAGCATGGGAGGATACATCTCGGTATGCTCGAAGGTTTCGCCGCCGATGGCTGCCGTCAGGTTAAATGCGGTTGACCCGACTCCACCGAGCGCCTGGAAATGTCCCTCGGCATGTATCCGTTCCGCCATGGCGGTCGTCCTGAAAAGTTTGGCGACGTTGCCGAACCCCTCTTTTTCGGCCTCTTTGGCAAATGCGAGATATTTCTGGTTCGCCTGGCTTTCGCCGGCAAATGCAGTCTTGAGATTGTCGGTGTTTGTAGGCATAGGCTTGTCTCCTGTTCTTGTGACTGGTTCCGGTTGAAAAAATCAAGGGTAATTATGAATAACAGTGTAGCATCCACGGGCCAATCCTGCAAACGCTTCCTGAAGGATTCTGCACAAAGCCATTGATAATTCTTTGAAAAATATACATTGTAAAACCATTGACAGTTCCCTCAGCATCGTAACCGGGCTGATACGTAGAACTGCCGTTCCTTCACTCCATGTTCTGCAGCCATGTTCAAACCAAAACTCTTTACCGTACTTCCCGAGCTCAACAAAGAGCAGCTCATTCGGGACATCACATCTGGAATCCTTGTCGGCATCGTGGCCCTTCCCCTTGCCATCGCGTTCGCCATCGCATCGGGGGTATCTCCCGAGAAAGGGCTCATCAGCGCCGTCATCGGCGGGTTCCTCGTCTCGTTCCTCGGCGGAAGCCGGGTCCAGATCGGTGGTCCGACAGGAGCCTTCATCGTCATTCTTTACGGCATCGTCGAAAAGTTCGGCATCAACGGCCTGCTGATCGCCACCATGATGGCCGGCGTCATCCTGATCGTCATGGGAATCGCCCAGTTCGGTTCACTGATCAAATTCATCCCCTACCCGGTCATCGTAGGCTTTACCAGCGGAATCGCCGTCATCATATTCTCGAGCCAGGTAAAGGATTTTCTCGGACTTGCCATCCCGCAGGTACCCTCTGAATTCTTCGAGAAGTGGACAGCCTACGCCAAAGCCCTCCCGACTTTCAGCCCCGAAAGCCTGCTTGTCGGCATGACTGCCCTGCTGATCATCATATTCTGGCCCAGGGTATCGAAAAAAATTCCAGGGCCGCTGGTGGCTATCATCATCACGACGGTTGCCGTCCAACTGCTCCACCTCGATGTCGACACCATCGCATCAAGATTCGGAGAGATCCCATCGACGATCCCGTCCCCCTCCTTTCCTTCCGTTGATTTTGCGACCGTCAAGAGCCTCATCATGCCGGCGACAACCATCGCCGTGCTCGGAGCCATCGAAGCCCTGCTTTCAGCTGTCGTGGCCGATGGAATGATCGGCAGCCGCCATAAATCGAATATGGAGCTCATCGCACAGGGGGTCGCCAACATCGCTTCGCCGCTTTTTGGAGGGATTCCGGTAACCGGCGCCATCGCACGCACGGCCACCAACATCAAGAACGGAGGCAGGACGCCGATAGCTGGCATAGTCCATGCCATCACCCTGCTGTTCATCATGCTGGTGTTCGGTTCCTGGGCCAAGCTCATCCCGATGCCGACCCTGGCCGCAATCCTGATCATAGTCGCATGGAACATGAGCGAGCACCATGTGTTCCGGCAGTTGCTCAAAAGCCCCCGCAGCGACGTCATCGTGCTGGTAACCACCTTCGGGCTGACCGTGATCTTCGACCTGACTGTCGCCATCGAGGTCGGTATGCTGCTGGCCGTCATACTCTTCATGCAGCGCATGGCCGGACTGACCAACGTAGGGGTCATTACCGGTGAACTAAGGGACGAGGACGAAGAGGACGATCCCAATGCCATAGTATCAAGAACCATTCCTCCGGGAGTGGAGGTTTTCGAGATCAGCGGCCCGTTCTTCTTCGGTGCAGCCTCCAAATTCAAGGACGCGGTCCATATCGTCGGCAAGTCGCCTGCCATACGCATTATCAGGATGCGCAAAGTGCTGAGCATCGACGCCACCGGACTGAACATGATGAGGGAACTGTTGAAGGACTGTCGAAAATCGGGCACCACGCTCATTCTCTCCGGCGTGCATGTCCAGCCGCTCTTTGCCATGCAGCAATACGGCCTGGAGAGCGAGATCGGCGAAGAGAACATCTTCGGGAACATTGACGATGCACTCGACCGCTCAAGGGAGCTGCTCGGCATTACCCGAATCGGCCGCCCCGCCAACTTCGTGCCGACCGTGAAAAGGGAGAGCGGAAAATAACAAACAGCCGTGCACCCCACCTGGTATCAGGGTGCACGGCTGAGCGCAAATGAAGCGGCCGTCGGTATCTGGGTGGAAACATCCGGCCGACCGCAAGCCAAAGGTCCTTGACAGGAAAAGGCAATTACTCCTTTGTGCTGTAGGTTCGTATACTCGCGATCGAATCGATGTCGTAGTAGGTGTTGATCGATGAGCCCTCCAGATCTTCGGTGACCCTCAGGAACAGATCGCTGATGAACAGTACGGCATCGTCATAGACCTTTCCTTCGTTGATCTGCAGCTTGACCCCTTTCCTGATCTTCCTGGACATGGTGCCATGAAGAGGGACCGATGCATATTCGAGAACCTTTTCCCATGTCTGTAAGGCGTTAACTGCCATATAATCTCCCTTTTTGTATGTTAATCAATTAATAACCTTAATTATTTAGGTTATTAATTGATTTTAGCTTATTATTTCATAATTATCAAACATTTCGGAATATTTATCCGAATGAAAAACACTATTGACCTGACTGTCGAAACACCATGACGCACATAATCTTCCATGAAAAGCCGGGTTGCCAGAACAACCGACGGCAGAAAGAGTGGCTGGAACTGGCGGGACACACGCTCGACGTGATCGATATTCTCACTCATCCGTGGACGAAAGAGGAGCTGGGCAGGTTCCTCGACGGCAAATCGGTAACCGATTGCTTCAACCCGGCGGCTCCTGACATTCGGGATGGATTGGTGGAACCGGCCGGCATGTCGATGGAACAGGCCATTGAGCTCATGATTGAAAAGCCGCTTCTGATCAAAAGGCCGCTGATGACCATCGAAGGCCGCCATATCCAGGGTTTCGACCCGGTCATGCTGAAGTCGATCATAAGCCTTGAGCCGGTAGGCGGCGCCGAAACGGTCGTCACGGAGATCAAAAAGCTCGACTTGAACTCCTGCCCGCACACTTCAAACGACAACTGCACCATAAAGGAGAACTGAACCATGGAAACCCCTTTGCGCCCCCTGGGCATCGTCATGGAAATCATCAAGGAACTCGGCCATGAGATCACTTACGCCTATGATGACCTGGTATTCATCGACCACAACGACTTCATTCTCCAGTTCACCGCCGAGTCAGGCTCGCTGGACCTGTTCTTCAATACCGAGTGCCCTGCCGATGAGGCCGACGCCATTACGGGCAACATTGTACCTGAAGCCGCAAAAAAAGGGCTGAACGTCAACCGTAAAGGCACCTATGCAATGAGTGAAGCACCGGACGAAAGCCTGGAGATAGCGTTCTACAGCTGAGTGCGAGGCTGTCTCAACAGAAAAATCAGGAACGCCAAAACCCTGGCAGCGCCAACCTCCAGCCCGGCAATTCACAGGCGAGTTTCGGATTAATCAATAAAGGAGTAGAATTCTTGTCTGTTGGCGTTGATGCTGAGTCCTTCTGGTTAGCCAAAAGAATGCCAAACTGGTGCTTGGCGCTCACGGGGGTGCAATGAGTCGGCATCATCTTGACATATGGGAGAGGCTCCATCTGCCAGTTTCAATCGATTTGTTGCGGGGTTCCCATTCGATTGGCTACCTTTCGGTAAACAGGAGAATATTCGATGCAAACATGGTATGACGGGTTGGTCAAACCGCCGCTGACGCCCCCGAAAAATATTTTTGGCCCTGTCTGGGCAAGTCTTTACCTGCTCATCGCCGTGTCGTTGACCATCTATTTCCTCACTCCGGCCAAACCGCAATTCACGGCTACGCTCCTGTTGCTCGGCTTTCATTTTTCGGCAGGATTTTCATGGACTTCGATATTTTTCGGCAAAAAACGACTGCTTGCGGCCCTGCTCGACCTGCTCTTCATGGATGTGACGCTCGCGGCCATCATGATTCTTTTCATCCGGGCCAACCCTGTCCCGGCATACCTGCTCATACCCTATTGCTGCTGGTGCCTGTTCGCTACCTACCTGAACTGGGGCATCCTGCGGCTTAATCCGGCCGGCAGTAATCGACAAGCCTGAAGCAGCGTTCGGACGAGTATTGACGCCTCCCATTGAGAGCCGCATTGGATTCGCTAAATTGCTGACTGAAACCCAGGATTTACAAACAAGCATTACCGGCCGGCCGCTTTCGATTCGGCTGGTTCACCTCTTGAATTATGGAGAATGAAATATTCGGAAGCGACACAGGGCAGGATCTTCGTCATCAGGCTCGAAGACGGCGAAATCTTTCATGAACAGATCGAAAAGTTCGCAAGGGAACACGGAATTGAGCGGGGATACCTGAACGTCGTCGGAGGAGCCGACAAAGGGAGTCGCCTTGTGGTTGGCCCGGAAGAGAGCCGGACGTTGCCGATCAATCCCATGGTTCATGAACTTTACGATGCCCATGAGGTCACGGGCACCGGAACGCTCTTCCCTGACGACGAGGGCAATCCGGTCGTCCACCTCCATATGGCCTGCGGCCGTGAGGAGAACACCGTCACCGGTTGCGTGCGCAGCGGAGTCAGGGTATGGCAGGTCATGGAGGTCATCCTCATCGAACTTCTCGGCACCAAAGCCACCCGTTTGCCCGACAAAGCCACAGGCTTCAAGCTGCTCATTCCGTAAGCGCGAATCGTCTGATCTGATGTCGAAGAGATTGGACTGAAGTCCGGGATGTTTTTTTTGGGGGG
>JAAXXK010000045.1:0-12192 GCA_013334525.1 Chlorobiaceae bacterium | reverse complement strand
CCCCGGGCTGAAGCCCGGGGCAACTAAATGTAAGATGTTGAATGTCCGAAGGGTTGAAACCCTTCTGAATACAAGAGGCTGAAGGTTCCTGCATTCAGGACGGCTTCAGCCCGGGGAATAAAGAAAATCCTCCCTATGCGAACGGGTTTTCATGGTAGGGCAAACCCAGTGAACGGGCGACCGCCTCCTGCGTGAGCTTTCCGTTCCAGGTATTGAGGCCGCCGGCAAAACCCGGCAAGACCACCATCGCACTTTCGAGGCCGAGGTCTGCAAGCCTTCTGACGTAGGGCAGGGTCACCCCGGTCAGGGCTTCGGTCGAAGTTCCGGGATAGGCGGCCGGCATGTTCGTCACACAATAGTGCACCACCCCCTCTTCGACATATACCGGATCAAGATGGGTCGTCGGACGCGACGTCTCAATACAGCCGCCCTGGTCGATGGCGATATCGACGATCACCGAGCCCTTCTTCATCGACTGGACCATGCGGCGCGTCACCAGCTTTGGTGCGCTTGCACCCGCAAGAAGTACTGCCCCGACAAGCAAATCGGTTGCGGGAAGCAGCTCTTCGAGATGCTGTTCGTTCGAGTAAATCGTATGCACCTGGGCAGGAAGCTGCGATTCAAGCTCTCGCATCCGCTCCTGGTTCGACTCCATGATGGTCACTTCGGCTCCGAGGCCTGCTGCTGAACGGGCTGCGTTCATTCCTGCTATGCCACCGCCGAGCACGAGCACCCTGCCGGGCAGCACACCGGGTACGCCGCCAAGCAGCTTGCCCTCGCCGCCATTATGCTTCGAGAGGTAAACACCCCCCATGAGCACGCTCATTTTCCCCGCGATTTCGCTCATCGGGGCAAGCAGCGGCAGGCGCCCCCCGACTTCGATGGTTTCGTAGGCAATCCCTGTCGTGCCTGAGTCAAGAAGTGCCTTCGTCAGTTCAGGAACGCCGGCAAGGTGAAGAAAGGTGAAAAGAAGCAGATCCTTCCTGAAAAACCTGAACTCCGGTTCCAGCGGCTCCTTGACCTTCACGACCAGCTCGCTCTTCCATGCCTCTTCCGGACTGGAAGCCAGGATCGCCCCGGCACGCTTGTACTTCTCGTCAGTGAAGCCACTGCCGGCCCCAGCACCGCACTCTACGACAACCCGGTGTCCGGCGCCGACAAGATGCCTTACCCCGGCAGGAGTGCAGCCGACCCTTGTCTCAAGGGTCTTGATCTCTTTCGGAATTCCTATATTCATGCAAAGGAACGGTTTTATTGATGGTATACAGCAGTAATGTAGCAATCCTGAATCTTCCCGGAAAAACCAACTCCACAAAAACCGGTTCCAGATACCGCCAATGACCTGCAACAGGACTCCATGAGCTTTCTTCACGAACCGTTATTCTGGTTGCTCGCAGCGGCCTGCCTGGCCATATCGTCGACCCCCTCCGTGATGCGTTCAATCGGGAAAAAAAGGATCATCTCCATCGTGATGCTCTGGGCTTCGGCCTGCGTTGCCATATACCTGCTCTACGGTACCGTGTCGACGATACTTGCGACAACTGTTTCGGCCGGATGGGGAGCGCTGCTCCTGGCAGCATCCCTGATCCGCTCGGGGCTGAAATCGATGCCGAACAACCGTTTTTAAACCCGTCAGGATTAGGGCGGAAGCTTACCCGGTAGTGGAAAACCAGCCGGGCACGTAACGCCAGGCATGCTTCATCTCCCGGTCATGCGCCGCATAGTCGGGGTCGAACCGCGAGACCGCTTTCCAGTAACGGGCCGAGTGGTTCATGTGGAGCGTATGGCAGAGTTCATGGACCATGATGTAGCGTACGAGCAACGGCGGAAGAAACAGCAGTTTGAGGTTCAGGCTGACATTGCCGCGGGATGAACAACTCCCCCATCGACTCCTCTGCTTCCTGACCGAAACCGCGGAAACCGAAAATTCATGTATGGACGCGATTCGCATGAGCTGCGGCACCAGCCGCTGCTCAGCGCGTCGCTTCAGCCATCGCTCAAGGGCAAAAAGGCAGAGTTTCCGGTCATGCACCGTACCGGCAACCACCAGCTCATCAGCGCCGGACTGAAAAAGCGTCACGCCCGACCGGGGCTCGCTGCGATACGATACGCGCCACAACTCGCCTATGCCTGCCAGGTCCAGGGTAGAAGGAAGTTCTGTTCCTGCGTCCGACACACCGCTGAGTCGACGCTTGTCGAACGATTGCTGAACCTTGGTGATCCACTCCATGCGGCTCTCGACAATACCGGGAACGAGCCGGGTGTCGAACCCTTCCGGCACGACAACGACCAGACCGTCGTGAGGTGAGATTTTCAGACGCGCATATCGTGCCCTACGACTGACCCTGACCCTGTAGGAAATTTCTGTCGATGAGCTTCCTGAGCCGTTGTTCGGCATGAATAGGCTTTGTTATCAGGTTGAGGGGGCGGTTTCACAATACATTATAGGATGTGGCAGGGTATAAAAAAAACGGATAGCCCCTATAAACCGAATCCCGACCGCCTGAAGCGGCCGGGAGAATCCTGCGTTGCACAGGAAAAGGGCCAAACGGGAATATCCGGCTATACCGTCAGGAAAGTGCCTGATTCAGGTCGGCGACCAGATCCTCGGGGTCTTCGATTCCGACCGAAAGGCGGATCACCGTATCCGTGATGCCCACCTCCTGCCGGTGCTCGGCGCCCATGGAGGCGTGGCTCATCGTCGCAGGATGCTCGATGAGCGACTCCACCCCGCCGAGGCTCTCGGCCAGGGCGAAAATCTTCGTACTGCGCAGTACATGCTCGACCTCGGCGATCCCGCCATCCAGTTCGAACGAAACCATGCCGCCGAAACCGCGCTGCTGGCGTTTGGCAAGTTCATGCTGGGCGTGGCTTTCGAGCCCGGGATAGAATACCCGCTTCACCCTGGGATGCGCATGGAGGAACTCCGCGACGATACGGGCGTTGCGTTCGTGCTCCTTCATCCTCGGCACAAGGGTCTTGATGCCGCGAAGCACCAGCCAGCAGTCGAACGGCTGGGCACAGGTGCCAAGGGTATTGACCAGGAACTTCACCTTCTCGTCAAGCTCCGGGCTGTTGGACAGGACTGCACCGCCGACCACGTCCGAGTGGCCGTTAAGGTACTTGGTGGTCGAATGCACCACGATGTCCGCCCCGAGGCTGAAGGGCTGCTGCAGGTAGGGCGACAGGAAGGTGTTGTCGACGATCGACAGCAGGCCATGCTGTTTTGCGATGGCCGTGACCGCGGCGATATCGATCAGGTTCAGCAGCGGGTTGGAAGGTGTTTCGATCCAGATCGCCCGTGTCTTTTCGTTGATATAGGCCTCGATCTCAGACGGCTCCCTCAGGCTGATGAAGTGGATCTTGATATCGAAATGCTGGTTGATGGTCTTGAGCAGCCTGGCCGTGCCGCCATAGCAGTCGTCGGTGGCGATGATCTCGTCACCGGCTTTGAACAGGTGGAGCACGGTGGCGATGGCCGCCATGCCGGTGGTGACGGCCACGGCGCACGAACACCTTTCGAGGGCAGCAAGGCTGTCTTCGAGCGCCTTGCGCGTGGGGTTGCCGCTTCTGGTATAATCAAAGCCGCGGTGTTTGCCGATATCCTCGAAAACAAATGTCGAGCTCTGGTAAATCGGCGTCATAATTGCACCATATGCCTTGTCGGGAGCCACTCCCGCATGGATGGTGTCTGTCTGGAAACTCATGTTTAACTCCGTTCATGGTTAAGAAAATGCGTTCGCAAACGGAAGGGAAAAAAGAAAAACCCCTTCCCGGACGAGCAAGGAAGAGGTTTTCAGAACTCTTGTCAGGCGAAACCTCGTCGTGAGGATTTCGCCGTTTTTGAAAAGAGAAGCTGTCGGGCTCTTTTTCACTCATCTTTCTTCCGCACAGGAAACCTCTCGGCCCCCCGGATCGTAAGCGGAAGTAGAATGCGGCACCGTGTCCCGGCTTGCGGGATCGGTTGTCAAGGCGTCTCAGGGTCTATTCCCTCAGCCTTTCTTGATGACCAGCAATAACTGCAAAAGAACTATTAACAATTGTTAATGTACACGAAAAGAGAATACCGGTCAAGTGGCTTCCCCATTTTTCTGCAGTGAAAACAAAAATAGGACAAAAAAAGATTTTTGAGATCAGCAAAAAAATGAATAACCTTAACGATTGTTAACAAGAATGAAAAACAGCTCTATTCATGACACAAGTGGCTTCCAAATATGGCGTAAAGGCAACATGTTGCCGCAACATGCCGCTTGATTCAAGCATGAGGAACCCTGACACACTGAACTGATGTCGTCTGCTGCGAAAATGCACGACGCGTCCATGAGCCGGTTCTGATTGTCAGCACCGGCTTTTTTCGTTTAATCCTGAATATATTCCCGGAAGCAAACTTTTGATATATCCATGACATCCGTCGAAAACGCCAAAGGCATTCCAATGCCTGTCGTCACCCTTAACCGGGTTATGCTTCTCGCAGGAATCACCGTCGCGATCGTTCTCCAGCAACCCTTGATCACGACCGCCCTGTTTCTGGTCATCCTCCCGGCTGTGCTGTGGGGCCAGAAAGCCAGCCTTGTATTCCTTGTCGGGTCGCGACTGTTTGAGAAACAGAACCGGACGGCTGCTTCGGAAAGCCCGAAACTGATGCGATTCAACAACTCAATCGCCGTAATCCTGCTGGGTCTGGCCCAGATCGCGTTTTTACTGAAAGCCCCCCTTGCCGCATGGATCCTTTCTGCCGTCGTAGCTCTTGCGGCCCTGGTAGCGCTCTGCGGCTTCTGCTTCGGCTGCTTCCTCTTCTACCAGTTCAACCTGCAGCGCCACAAGCTTTTCGGTAAATGAGCATGGAGAGTTTCGGCAATAGAACATTCATCGTCAACAATTTTCGATCCGTAAAACCATAAAAGAGATAAAACAACAATGAGCCACACTCCCTATCGTCCAGAAACCATCGCCCTTCATGCCGGCCAGAGTGTCGACGCTACCCAGTCGCGCGGCGTACCGGTTTACCGCACCAGTTCATACCTGTTCAAGAACACCGAACATGCGGCAAACCTCTTTGCACTGAAAGAGCTCGGCAACATCTACACCAGGCTGATGAACCCGACCACCGACGTCCTCGAACAGCGGGTCACCGCGCTTGAAGGCGGCGCAGCCTCGGTCGCCCTGGCCTCCGGTACCTCGGCTATCTTCTATACGGTCATTACCCTTGCCGAAGCGGGCGACAACATTGTATCGGCCAACAATCTCTACGGCGGCACCTATACCCAGTTCGACGCCATCCTTCCCAAACTCGGCATCAACGTCACCTTCGTCGACCCGAAAGATCCGTCCAATTTCGAAAAGGCGATCAACGAAAAAACCCGGGCTCTCTACATCGAAACCATCGGCAACCCGGTGCTCGACTACACCGACGTCAAGGCCATCGCCGAAGTGGCGCACCGCCATGGAGTGCCGCTCATCGTCGACGCCACGTTCACCACGCCATACCTGCTCAAGACCATCGAACTAGGCGCGGACATCGTCATCAACTCGCTCACCAAATGGATCGGGGGACACGGGGCCGGAATCGGCGGAATCATTACCGATGCGGGAACGTTCGACTGGAAAGCCGGTCGCCATCCGCTCTTCACCGAACCGGACGCCAACTACCACGGCCTGCGCTGGGCGATCGACCTGCCGGAACCGCTTGCACCGATAGCCTTTGCCCTCAGGGTGCGCACCGTGCCGCTCAGGAACCTCGGCGCCTGCATATCGCCCGACAACTCGTGGATCTTCATCCAGGGGCTCGAAACCCTCCCGGTTCGTATGATCCGCCACTCTGAAAACGCGCTCACGATAGCCGAACACCTCAAGAGCCACCCGAAAGTCTCATGGGTACGCTACCCCGGCCTGAAGGACGACCCTTCATACCCGGCGGCATCGCGCGACCTGAAAAACGGCTTCGGCGGCATGGTGGTCTTCGGCGTCAAGGGTGGATACGAGGCCGCCGTAAAGATCATCGACTCGATCAGGCTCTTCTCGCACGTGGCAAACGTAGGCGATGCGAAAAGCCTCATCCTGCATCCGGCAAGCACATCACACAGCCAGCTGACCGAAGAGCAGCAGCTGCAGAGCGGACTTTCATCGGAGCTGATCCGCCTTTCGGTAGGGCTGGAACATCCGGCTGACCTGATCGAAGCCCTCGACCAGGCGCTTGCCGGGGTATGACGACATAATCGACGATTTTATCATTCAAGGGCATCTCTATTTCGGCATCAAGAAGAAAACAGATAGAGATGCCCCTGAAGCAGACACAGAGAGACCATGGAAACCAGCAGCAACAAAGGCATAATCCTGATTGCGGATACGCAATACCTCACTACCGAGGCATTGAAGCTACTTCTCGCAGAGAGCGGCCACAAGATAGAGGCGGTATCATCGAGGAGCGCGCTGCTCCAGTATCTCCAGCAAGATCAAGTGGCGCTGATCATCACCGATTATGTGCTGTTCGATTTCAGGTCGATCAACGACCTGAAGGAGATCGGCGAGCACCAGCCTGACTCCCCGATCCTGATCCTCAGCAACGCGATAAACCAGATGCAGATCAAGGAGTTCAACAATGTCGGCATCAGGAACATAGCCCTGAAAACCGATGACAAGACGGAACTCCTCCTTGCGGTTTCGTCAGCATTGAAAGGTAAAAAAGCCTATTCCGGCAGCGTTCTCGACATCCTCCTCAAACTGGAGGGTCCGGTCGAAGACGCATGCCTCCTCACCTCGTCAGAGATAGAGATCGTGCGGCTCATTTCGTCCGGGCTCTCCACCAAGGAGATCGCGACGAAAAAACATATCAGCTTCCATACGGTGATGACCCACCGCAAGAACATTTTCCGCAAGCTCGGGGTATCGAGCAGCCCGGAACTGATGATGTTCGCCATCAAGGCCGGCCTTATCGACAACATCGAATACCATATTTGAGCTAACCCTCCGTACCGTTTTTGCGGTATAAAAAATACCGTATTAACGGGATTTCAGGTATGGCCCACTATTGAGATCTTGAATGGATTCGGGATTTCCGTGCAGCCTCTTGCCCGCCCATTCGACAACGGACAGGAAACACCTATAAACAGATACAGCTTCATGAGCATCAGGTCGCAATTCCCCAACAAAAAAGATGTTCTCGAAAGAACCCCTGACCGGGCGGTCAAAGAGATGCTCGTGCATATGGAAGAGCTGGGCATCGAGACCGCATTTGACAGGTTCGACGCCCAGAAACCGCACTGCGGATTCGGCCTCGACGGCACCTGCTGCAAAAACTGCCACATGGGTCCCTGCAAAGTCACCTCAAAAAGCCCACGTGGGGTTTGCGGCGCCGACGTGCACCTCATCGTGGCGCGCAACATCCTTCGCTGGACGGCTGCCGGAGTGGCCGCGCACGGGGCAAGGGGCCGTGAGGTGATGCTTGCGCTGAAAAAAGCAGCTGACGGCGATATCAACCTCGAAATCCTCGGTCCTGAAAAGGTCATAGCCACGGCGAAGTCGTTCGGGATATACGAGCCTGGAAAATCGATACCCTCGCTTGCGGGCGATATCGCCATGATCCTGCTCGAAGATCTCTGCCGGACAATTCCCGGCCCGTACAAAACCCTTGACGCCCTGGCACCGAAGGAGCGGCTCGAGGTCTGGAAAGCGCTCGACATCATGCCGATAGGAGCCTACCATGAGGTCTTCGAGGCGCTGCACCGCACATCGGTCGGAACCGATGGCGACTGGTACAACGTTTCACTGCAACTGCTGCGCTGCGGGCTCGCCTTCGCCTGGAGCAGCGTCGTCGGCTCATCGATCGCCATGGACTGCCTCTACGGCCTGCCCAAAAGAAGCCGCATCACGACCAACCTCGGCACGATAAGGCTCGAAACGCTCAACATAGCTGTCCATGGGCACTCCCCTGTCCTGGTGGCGGCTATCGTGAAGGCCTCGAGGAGCAAAAAGCTGGTCGATGAGGCAAAAGGCATGGGCGCTGAAGGCATCCGCCTCTATGGCATCTGCTGCTCCGGCCACTCCGCCCTTGCGAAATTCGGCGACATCCATCCGCTGACCAATGCCGCCGGAGCCGAACTTGCCCTCGCCACCGGGGCCCTTGACCTCTGGGTCGCCGATGTGCAGGATGTTTTTCCCGGCATCATGGACGTTGCCGCCTGTTTCCACACCAGGGTGGTCACGACCAGCGACTCGGCCCGCCTGCCGGGAGCCGAGCATATCGCGTTCGACCACCACCACTCGAACCTCGGGGATGCGGACGCCCTTGCGGAGCGCATAATCCGGAGAGGCATCGAAGGCTTCAGGGAGCGCAACAACGGCAAGGTTTTCATCCCCCAGGCACGCATGGATGCGGAGGTCGGCTTTTCCGTCGAAAACATCACCGAGACCTTCGGCGCAATGGGCTCGATCGTCGAACATCTCAAATCGGGGCGCATCAGGGGAATCGTCAACCTTGTCGGATGCAACAACCCGAAAGTGGTCTACGAGGAAGCGATCGTCAAGGTCGCCGACGAACTGATTGCCCATGACGTGATCGCCCTGACCAACGGCTGCGCCGCATACGCGCTCCTCAAGCTCGGCTTCTGCATCCCGGAAGGGCTCGAGGGTGCCGGCAAAGCGCTCCGCGACCTGCTGGCCCCACTGGAGCTTCCACCGGTCTGGCATATGGGTGAATGCCTCGACAATGCCAGGGCATCGGCGCTGTTCAGGGCGATCGCCACCGCATCGGAACTTCCACTGACAGCGTTGCCGCTTGCCTTTTCGAGCCCGGAATGGTCGAACGAAAAGGGGATCGGGGCGGCCCTCGGCTTCAGGCTTCTCGGCCTAAACTCATACCATTGCGTGCCGCCGCCGATCGCAGGTTCAGACAAGGTGGCCCGCTTCTTCTATGAAGACACGGCAGCGATGCTCGGGGGCGTCATGGTCATAGATGCCGATCCGGTTTCGCTTGCCGGCAAGCTTATCGCCGATTTCGATGAGCGCCGTACGGCCCTCGGCTGGGCGACATGCGCGCCGGCTTCCGGAAAAAGGCTCTCCGAGATTCAGCACGAAGCCGAACACGCAGGTAATCAGCATATACACAACCATCCTCATCATCATAACCACGGGTAAACCATTATGAACAGACGTGATTTCCTCCTCAAAACCGGACTTTTCGCGCTCGGCGCGCAGCTTCCGGCGGCTGTTGCCGGAAACTTTGCCACGGCTCTGGCCGGAACCGGCAAGGTCAACCTCAAGATCGGCTATCTCCCGATTACCGACCACCTGCTGCTGATCGCCGCATTCCGCGAGCGCTTCAAGAACCTGACCATCCAGCCGGTGCGCTTCTCCTCCTGGCCCGAGAACGCAGAGGCGCTGAAGGCAGGTGCTATAGACGGTTCGTTCCTGCTCACCCCGATGAGCCTCGCGCTTCGTGAAAAGGGCATACCGATCAGGGTAGTGTTCCTCGGCCACAGGAACGGCAGCGTGATCACCGTGAAAAACAGCGGCGAAATCAATCGGATCGAAGACCTCAAGGGTAAGACCATCGCCGTACCGAGCCAGTTTTCGACCCACAACATCCTGCTCCGCAAGATCCTTGCCGAAAAAGGGCTCGACAGCGCCAGGGATGTCAAGATCATCGACATGCCTCCACCGGAGATGGTCGTTGCGCTTGCCTCGGGAAGGATACACGGCTATATCGTGGCGGAACCCTTCGGAGTACAGGCCGAAGCACAGCACGCAGGAAAAGTGCTCATGCTCTCCAAGGATATATGGCCAAACCACATCTGCTGCGTACTGAACCTCAGGGAGAGCGTGATCCGCGCATACCCGGAAGCGGTGCAGGAGCTGGTTGGCGGGCTGTCGAGGACCGCGACCTTCATCGAGTCGAACCCTGTGCAGGCTGCGCTGGATTCGCAGCAGCTTCTCGGCCAGAAACCCCAGATCGTGGAGCAGGTGCTGACCACGCCGAAAGATCGCCTGACCTTCAACAACCTCGTACCGGATCGGGCCGACTTCTCGGCCACCCAAACCCTTATGGCGAAGTTCGGGCTTCCGGGCGCAAAGGCCGACCTTGGCGGGTATATTGACGATTCATTCGCAAAAAGGGTGTTGAAACATGCCTGACAAAGTGCTTAAAGTCGCCATCCCGGTTTCTGCAGTCGCCGCGTTCCTGCTCCTGTGGCACGCGGCGGCATCGTTTTACCCGCTGGAGCAGTTTCCCCGGCCGCTCCAGGTAGCTCTTGCGATCGTCGAACTGGTCAAGGCAGGTCGGCTGGCTGGCGATATCGGCATCAGCCTGTTCCGGCTCGTCGTCGCCTATTCGGCTGCCGTCTGCTGCGCCGTCCCGATGGGCATTCTCCTGGGCCGTTGCCCCGCCTGCCTCCGGGGAATCGACCCCCTGGTGCAGCTTCTCAGGCCGATTTCACCCATCGCGTGGTTTCCCCTTGCCGTGCTCTGGTTCGGCATCGGCAATGCTCCCGCGATCTTCATCATCTTCATCGCGTCATTTTTCCCGGTGCTGATGGGCACCGTCGGGGCGATCAAAACCATCCCCGAAAGCTATTACAAGGTCTCAAGGAACTTCGGGGCGAAGCCCTCCCTGGTAATGGTCTCCATCATCATTCCTGCGGCTTTTCCCGGCATCATGACCGGCCTTCGCATCGCGCTCGGCACAGCTTGGATCCACCTCGTCGCCGGTGAGATGCTCGGCGCCGATTCAGGGCTCGGATTCCTGATCATCGACGCCAGGAACTTCCTCCGTACAGACCTGATCATGGCGGGCATGATCCTGGTGGGGATGCTCGGCCTCATCCTCAACTCACTCATAAGCCTGGCGGAAAACCTCATCAACAGGCAATGGGGAATGACGGGAGGAGCTGCATAATGCCATCATCACAAGGCCACCGCGACACCATGAACAACAGACCCGTACCGAAAATCTCGCTCATCGACGCTGAAAAGACCTACCGCTCCTCATCGGGTGAAACGCAAACCGCACTCGAAAAGGCGAGGATCGACATCAATGAAGGTGAATTCGTCTGCCTTGTAGGGCCGAGCGGTTGCGGGAAATCGACGGTCATCAACCTGATGGCCGGCTTCGAGCAGCCGACCGGCGGAAGCGTCACCATCGATGGGAAGCCCGTCGTCGCACCTGATCCGGACCATATCATGCTCTTTCAGGATTATGGGCTGTTTCCCTGGAAAACGGCGCTCGACAATGTGCTCTTCGGCCTGAAATGCCGAGGCGTCAGGGAGGGGGAAGCGAAAAAGAAAGCGTTGGCCGCACTTGACAGCGTGGGCCTTGCGACCTACGCGAACCGTCATCCCCACGAACTTTCAGGCGGCATGAAGCAGCGCGTTTCGCTGGCCCGAGCCCTGGCCGTAGAGCCAAGTGTACTCTTCATGGACGAGCCGTTCGGTGCGCTCGACGCGTTCACGAAACTGCACCTTCAGGACGAACTGCTCGAACTGCGAAAAAAGAGACTCCTGACCGTCGTGTTCGTCACCCATGACCTTGATGAGGCGATCTACCTCGGTGACCGCGTCGTGCTCATGGCCCCCAATCCCGGCAGGTTTGTCAACATCATGGAGATCGAAATGGCCACACCGCGAAGCCGCACCGACGAACGTTTCGATCGCTACCGGAAAGAGCTTTTAACAGCATTCGACCTGGTGCACAGACAGAGCAGCATGATCAGCAAAACCCTGGTCACCGAGAGAATACAGCAGGATGGAAGCGGAATCTGAGAGAAATCGCACGAGAGCCCTCAGGCTCAGCATATCCTGCTTATTGATATGCACTTACAAAGGGTTTCCGATTCTTGTTCATCAGTATTCGTAGGCAACAGCCCACCACCCTACCGCTTTTATGGTATAAAAAATACCAGAAAGTCGGGATTTCCCATACCGCATAGAGTACCGATCTTACAAGTGGAAAAGCAACAACACCCAAACCACTTGCACTATGGCACGCATCGCGAAAAAACTCACCGACCTGATCGGCAACACCCCGCTTCTCGAACTCCAGAACTTCAACCGTGAGAGCAACGCGCTCGGCACCGTCATCGCCAAGCTCGAATACTTCAATCCCGGTGGAAGCGTCAAGGACCGTATCGGCAACTCGATGATCGAGGCCGGCGAAAAATCGGGCCAGATCACCAAGGATACCGTCATCATCGAGCCGACCAG
>JAAXXK010000044.1:13931-21887 GCA_013334525.1 Chlorobiaceae bacterium | reverse complement strand
CCCCCCCTTTTCAGCTTCTTTTCCAGCCAGTCGAATGTCGCAGCTACGGCTTTTCTTGAGGCGGCTGCGGTCGCAGGCTGGTTTTCGCCGGTCCAGCTGTGGCCGACGTTGTTGATCAGGAGGAGGTCTGATTTTACTCCGGCGGCTTTCAGGCCGTTGTCTAGCTCGACGGATTGTTCCGGGGGTACCTTGGTGTCCGCTGTGCCGTGAATGAGGAGCGCCGGGGGATCGTTACGATCGATGTGGTTGACCGGGCTGGCTTTTTCGAGCACGCCGGGCCCGCAGCCTTCCATGGTGCAGCCGAAGAAGTTAAGTGGCCCGATGGATTCAGCAGCGGCTTCGGGGGTCATGGGGGTGCCTGGTGCCGGGGCGTTAGCCATCGCATACCTGAACATGACCGGCATATTGTAGGGGCCGTACCAGCCGACAAGGGCCTGCACGCAGTCAGATTGCTCGGGGTTGTTCCTGACAGTGGGTTCGAGTGCCGGATCGTCGCCGGTGAGTGCGGCCATGGCAGCCAGATGGGCTCCGGCTGATGCTCCCCATACCGCCACGCGTCGCCGGTCGATTCCGTATTTGCCTGCGTTGGCCCGCAGGAAGCGGATCGCGGCCTTGATGTCCTGCAGGGCGGCAGGGTATTTTGCTTCGCTGCCAAGGCGGTAGTCGACCGAAGCGACGGTGAAGCCTCGTCCTGCAAGGGCAGCAAGAAGCCCGGGGAAATCCGAAAAGTTCGCTGTCGCACGCTTCGAGCCGGTGGTCCAGCTTCCACCGTGGATGAATATGACCAGCGGGTGGGGGCCTTGGCCGTCAGGTCTGTATAGGTCGAGCAGCATGGGACGGTAGCCGGGCACCATCGAGTAAACGACATCCCTGGTGAGTGTGACCTTGCCGAGGCGGAGTTTGGTATCAGGCAGTCGATCGGCGCTTACCTCGCTATCCGAAACCGGAATGGGCATGGGTCTCGACATCAGGTTCAGCGGTGCCGTAGAGCAAAGCAGAAGGGTAAGTGCAAATGTTTTGGCGTGTCGAATAGTCATCATGAAATTTCACTCCTTGTTCCATCGTTTCCTCAAATCATGACCGTTGTTGTCGGTCTACAGAAATACCACCACTTCCTCGAGGGGTTTGCGCGTTTTCGGGCGGGTTTCGGGGGGATTGGACGGGTAACCGAGCGGGGTTATGGCGAAGACCTCTTCGTTCGGCCTGAGGCCGAGCACCTCACGGAGCATTGCCGGGTCGTATGCGCTGATCCAGCAGGTTCCGAGCCCTTCGGCATGGGCGGCGAGGATCAGGTGGTCCATGGCAATGCCGAGGTCGGTTTCGAGGGAGTTCCATCCATCTGAACTTCTGACCCATGCAGCATCGCGGTCTCCGGTGACGATGAGCACGTGCGGGGCCTGCCGCAACCACTCGCCCCTGTAGCAGCCGCCTACCCTGGCGAGCATATCGGGCGAACTCACCAGCAGGAATTTCCATGGCTGGAGGTTTTTGGCCGATGGGGCAAAGCGCCCGGCATCGAGGATCCGTTCCAGGATTTCTTTCGGAACCGGACGATCCGGCTGGTAGCCGCGGACGCTATAGCGGGATGCGACGAGGTCGTGTATGTTCATGATTTTTTTTCTTTTGCCTGCTCTCCCTGTGAAAGGTGGCTGAGCATTTCAAGGTCGCCGCCCTGGCCGATGGCGATGATCGTGCCGTTTTTCTGGATGATCTCGGCAGGCCGCGGCGAGGTGTGCAGCTCCCCACCAGGCAGTTTGTAGCCGACAACGTTGATCCGGTGGTTGTTGTACAGGTCGACCTCCTGGAAGGACTTTCCGACCAGGGGGGAGTGTTCGTGGATGAGGAACTGGGAGATCCTGAGGTTCAGGTTGCTGGCGTCGCTGAGTTCGTCGAGGTACTCTTCAAGTTCCGGTTCGATCAGCAGGTTCGCCATCCTTTTGCCTGCCGAACGGTAGAGCAGCACCACCTTTTCAGCGCCTGCCCGGAGGAGCTTGCTTTCAGATTCCTCGCTGTCGGCTTTGGCGACGATGTGCAGGTCGGGCTTGAGGTTTCGTGCCGTAAGCACGATAAAGACGTTTTCAGCGTCGTTGCCGGCAGCGGCAATCAGTCCTTTTGCCCGGTGCAGGCCGGCGTCGACCAGCACGCTTTCGTCAGCAGCGTTTCCCTTGAGGGAGAGGTAACCGTTATCCCTTGCGCGCAGGACCTGGTCGATCATGTTGTCGATGATGATGAACGGAATCGATTTGATCCGGAGTTCCTCGGCGACGTTGCCCCCGAGACGGCCGTAGCCGCAGATGATGAAATGGTCGTGGAGCTTGCGAAGCATGCGTTCGTTGCGTTGTTGTTCCCAGTGTGACCGCCACTCTCCCGAAAGCAGGAAGACGGCCACATTGCTCAAGGTGAAGAAAAACAGGCTTGTACCGCTGATGATCAGGAAAATGGTGAAGAGCTTGCCGAGATCGCTGAGTGGATGGACTTCACTGAACCCGACCGTCGCCAGGGTGATGACCGTCATGTACACTGCGTTGAGCAGTGTCATGTGCTCGATGTACATGTAGCCCGTCGTGCCGGACAGGATCAGCAACGCGACGCTGACGATGGATACCGCAAACCGACGTATGGCGGAAAACTGTTGTGTGTCCTTGGTCAATGGGCGATGGTCATCATGGTTGTTACGATTCTGTCGTCAGAGCTGGCGGACCGTTCCGAAATCGTTCGAGATGCTCTGGAACATCCTGTTTGTGGCCGTCTGCATGACCAGGGACATGCCTGCGTTGGTCATTGCCCGGATGATCTGTTCCGGGATGATGCGGAACGCTGGGTAGAGGACGAACTTGACATCGACCTGGAGGTCAAAATCGACTTTTGTTCTCTCCCCCTGCAGCGGCAGTATGAGCATCTGGGCTGTGGCCTTGCCCTCGAACAGGTATTTTTCGGGCATCGCGATCGTATCTTCCGCCGGCAGGTGGTGCCATGAGATCTTTCTGCCGACGGTGTACTTGCTGATCATTTCATCGGTCAGCTCTGCCGGGTCAATCGTTGCAGCATCTTCAGGCAGTTCCAGCAGCAGCTCGGTCTCCTGCTGGATGTTGAATATCACGTCGAACGGGTTGTTCTGCGGGTCAGTAACCCTGAAGTACCACCGGTAGGCCTCATCCGGCCCGAGAAGCTCAACTTTATGGCAAAACGGATTGAATCCCAGAATCCTTGGGTGATCGGACAGATAGTCGACCGTCCTGACGAAATCGCCGTGGAATACCCATTGACCTTTGCACTTGCCTGTGGCGTCCATTTCCATTGTCTCGTGTCCTCCCGCCCATGATCGGCCTGCTCAGCCGATTGAGCGATATCGTATCGTTATGTTTTAAAAAAAATCAGATACCCGGCAGGCCTCGCGCCACACCCGGGGGCAATCGTGCAATCCATATAAAAATATAGTGACTATCCTGCAATAATGTACGATGTCGATGGCGCGGATGTGCCGACTTGTCGTTCAGGCGGTTTCGGCCTGAAGCCGTTCGGCCTGGTCGTGCATCCTCAGGGCGTCGATCAGGGGTTCGAGCTCTCCCTGGATGATCTGGGGCAGGGCGTGGCTCGTAAAGCCGATCCGGTGGTCAGTGACCCTTGACTGGGGAAAGTTGTAGGTCCTGATTTTTGCGCTTCGGTCGCCGGTGGTGACCATCGAACGCCGCATGTCGGCGCGCTGCTGCTGCTGCTGGGCGATCTGGATGTCGTAGAGCTTGGCGCGGAGCATCTTCATGGCCCGTTCGCGGTTCTGCAACTGCGAACGCTCCTCCTGGCATCCCACGACTATGCCGCTCGGCATGTGGGTTATCCTGACGGCCGTTTCGACCTTGTTGACGTTCTGCCCCCCCTTGCCGCCGCTGCGGAAGGTGTCGATCCGTAAATCCTCCTTGCGGACCTCGACGTCGACCTCCTCGGCTTCGGGAAGTACCGCGACGCTGGCTGCGGAGGTGTGGATGCGCCCCTGGGTTTCGGTATCGGGAACCCGCTGCACGCGGTGGACGCCGCTCTCGAATTTCAGGATGCCGTAAACTTCGTTGCCGCTGATTTCGAGCACCACCTCCTTAAGGCTTCCGGGTACCGAGCCTTCGTTGGCGTCGAGCAACTGGCAGTTCCACCCTTGCCGTTCGGAGTAGCGCTGGTACATCCGCATGAGATCGGCGACGAACAGCCCGGCCTCATCGCCTCCCGTGCCCGCCCTGATCTCCATGATCACGTTGCGCGTGTCGGCCTCATCCTTTGGCAGGAGCAGCACTTTGAGGCGTTGTTCGAGTTCAGGAATTTTCGCATGGAGCTCTTCGGCTTCAGCTTCAACAAGGGCTCGCATCTCGGGGTCCTGCTCGTTTTTCTGCATGAGCAGGGTCTCCCTGATCTGGTGCCTGGTGTCGGCCCATGCGTCGAAAGCCTGAACGATCTCCTTCAGGCTGCTGTACTCTTTGTTCAGGCGCCTGAACCGGGGCTGGTCGGAGACGACCTCAGGGTCGGAGAGCTGCTCTTCGATCGTCTGGTATTTGTCCTTGATGGACTGAAGCTTGTCAAACATGGCCGTGGTCGCCCCTTAAGGTCAGGGGTTGAATATGTCGTTGATCATGAAATAGGCGAACAGGGCCAGCAGCAGAAACATGCCGACCTGCTGGATGCGCATCTTGATGTCGAACGGAATCTCCCTGCCGATGACGCCCTCCACGGCGTTGAGCAGGAACTGGCCTCCGTCAAGCGCCGGCACAGGCAGTATGTTGATGATCGCAAGCGAGATCGAAAGGACTGCTACGAAGTAGAGGAAGCTGACAGGCCCCTGTTCGGCGCTCTGGTTGGCAATTTTCGCGATCTTGACCGGGCCGCCGACCGATTTCCTGAAATCCTCCTGTCCTGAGAAGATCTTCTCGAAACCCTGGACGGTCATTACGGAGGTTTTCCAGGTCTGGTTGACTCCGCTTGCGACCGATTCCGGCAGGGAGAGCTTGCGGCGCTCGGTTTCGATGGTCTGCTTGAGCGAGATGCCGATTTTTCCCGATTTGCCGGGAACCACTTCGGTGGTGAAGGGCTGTCCATCCCTGCGGATCATCTCGGCGGTGACCAGTCCTGCGGGTGCGGTTTTCAGGCGCAGCCAGGTGATGGTCAGTTTTTTACCGGCGCTTTTCGAGATCACGCTGACCACTTCGGTCCAGTCGGAAACCGGCTTGCCGTCGATGGAGGTGATCAGCGCGCCAGGCTTGAAGCCGGCTTTCGCTGCCGGGTCGTTGGGAAGGACCTGGTCGATGATTGGCGGTACGGTCGGCCTGATGCCGATCGACTTGCTTGCGTTGAGTTTTGAGAGGATGTCGGGGGGCGCCTGGATGGTCAGCTCCTGGCCGTTGCGCTCGACGGTATACTGCAGGCTCTTTGCGGAGAGCTGCTCCGGGGCCAGGGCCTCTTCCCAGTAGTTCAGCTTCTGGCCATTGATCGAAACGAGGCGGTCGCCGCTCCTGAATCCCATCGAAGAGAAGACCGAGTTCTGCTCGATGAAGGCCGGCGTGGTGAGCGGAGTGCGCGATTCGCCGAAGACTGCGGTTATTCCGATGAAGATGACGGCAGCGAGCACGATGTTCATAGCCACTCCGCCCGCCAGGACGATGAGGCGCTGCCAGACCGGTTTTCCCCTGAACTCCCAGGGTTTGGGTTCGCCGTGCAGCTCGGCGGTGTCCATGCTTTCGTCGATCATGCCGGCGATCTTGACATATCCGCCAATCGGAAATGCCCCGATGCCATATTCGGTTTCACCGATCTTTTTCTGCCACAGTTTGATGCCGAAAAAGTCGAAGCCGATGAAGAAGCGGTCGACACGCATCCCGAAAATCCTTGCTGTGATGAAATGGCCGAACTCGTGGGCCGTGACGAGAATGAAGATGGCGACGATGAAGTAGAATAGCGTGCTGAGAGTGTCCATGATGATCTTTGTCGATTAATGCGATATGGTCGTCAGTTCCCGTGCCGCGCGGCCAGGATGCGTTAAGGTGTCAAGCCGGGCATTGGGTTGTTTCAGCGATGAGCTGCCCGGCGGTACGGCGGGCCCACTGGTCGGCCTGGAGGTATTCGTCCAGTTCGACAGGGCTCCATGCTTCGTGTGCCTGCATGGTTCTGTCCACGAGTTCCGGGATGCCGGTGAAGCCGATCCTGCCGTCGAGGAACGCCGCCACGGCGATTTCGTTGGCTGCGTTCAGCACTGCAGGATAGGTGCGGGCGGCTTTCAGTGCCTCGTAGGCGAGTCGCAGGCATGGGAACCTTACGGGGTCTGGCTCCTGGAAGGTCAGGTTTCCCGTCTTGGTGAGGTCAAGCCTTTCGATGCCGCTCGGACAGCGTTCGGGCCATGCCATGGCATAGGCGATCGGGGCCCGCATATCAGGCATGCCGAGCTGGGCCATGACGCAGCCGTCGATATATTCGACCATCGAGTGGATGATGCTCTGGGGGTGGACCACCACGCCGATCTTCTCGGCGGGCATGTCGAACAGCCAGTGCGCTTCAATCACTTCGAGCCCTTTGTTCATAAGGGAGGCCGAATCGATGGTTATTTTCGCGCCCATGTTCCATTTGGGGTGCTTCAGCGCCTGGGCAGGAGTGACTTTACGGATCTCTTCCGCCGGGGTGTTCAGGAACGGCCCGCCCGATGCAGTGAGGATGACGCGCAGCACATCTTCGTGACGATGGCCCGCCAGGGACTGGTAGATCGCCGAATGTTCGCTGTCGACAGGCAGGATCTCGATGCCGTTTTCACGGGCCAGATCCGAAACGAGCCGACCGGCAACCACCATCGTCTCCTTGTTGGCAAGGCCGATATGCTTTTTCGCCTTGATGGCCGCAACCGTCGGCACCAGCCCGGCCGCACCCACGATGGCCGAGATGACCAGTTCTGCTTCGTCGGCAGTGGCCACCGCGCATGCTCCATCGATGCCGTGGAGGATTTCAGGCGTGAACTCTCCGAGCTGCAGGCGCAGAGCATCGACGGAGGCCTCGTCCCGGAC
Source organism: Chlorobiaceae bacterium (assembly GCA_013334525.1). GTDB lineage: Bacteria > Bacteroidota > Chlorobiia > Chlorobiales > Chlorobiaceae > Chlorobaculum. The sequence goes on along the minus strand of JAAXXK010000044.1, from coordinate 14,862 downwards.
CGAAACGACCTGTGGCCTGAACTCCCTGATCTGTTCGGCCAGCAGGGTGATGTTGTTTCCTGCGGCAAGGCCGGCAATCCGGAACCGCTCGGGGTGCTGGCGCACGACGTCAAGAGTGCTTACACCGATCGAGCCGGTACTGCCGAGGACGGAGAATGATTTCATGGTGTTAGGGACGGTGGTTGCCGGGTGTAACGTTTGACAGCAGGGCTTTTTCCAATTGCGGGCCAAGTTGCTCTTACGGCCTGAATTTATGCTTTTTCGTCACCGCTTACAAGTGTCACTCCGTCCGGCATCGTCGAAAATGCGGGAATTCGTTTGTTATGTGGTGAAAATGTATTATAATGATGCCCCTTGTCTAAGGGTTCCTAGCTCAGCTGGTTAGAGCGACTGGTTTACACCCAGTAGGTCGGGGGTTCGAATCCCTCGGGACCCACTCCTTCCCTTCCTTTATATTCTCCAGGTTTTCCATTGTTTGCAGCCGCTGCGCTTTCAAGGCTTCCGCTCTGCGCCGGTTCGCTTCAGCCAAGAACGCGAAAGGTCGTTTCTGCGGGCTCGATGGCGGTTTCCGTTACTGAAAGCGACCTTACCATCGCGCGGGACGGACCGGTTCCAACCCGTCTTACCAGTTCTTCGACCACTCCCCCGTCTCCCTGGGCCTCGAGTTCGACCGAGCCGTCAGGCCTGTTGCGCGTCCAACCAGTAAGGTTTCGGGCGGTCGCTTCACGATGGACGAACATCCTGAAGCCGACGCTCTGGACCAGCCCTCGCACGATGACGTTGACTCTTTTTTCCATCGCCCCGGTCCGGTTTATCTACAGTTCCCTTGACTGGCGGAGCTTTTCAACGGCCGCTTCCAGTGCCTTTCGCTCCTCATCGGGCAGAGGGTTCGCCGGTGCTTCGGTCGTTACCGGTTCGGCAATGGCATCAT
>JAAXXK010000044.1:0-13831 GCA_013334525.1 Chlorobiaceae bacterium | reverse complement strand
GGCATCATGCACATCGACGCCGTTCTGGCAGTCGTGGCCAAGATGCTCCGAGAATTTGCCTGCCGGTCGCTTTCCTAGGATCTCCTCGATCTGGCAGTAGTGCATGATCTCTTTGGCAAGCAGTTCGCGTGCGATTGCTTCGAGCTTGTCGCGCATTGCCGAGAGGAGTTCGAAGACCTGTTTCCGGGCGGAATCGACGATCGCCTTGACCTCGTTGTCAATCAGCCTGGCGGTTTCGTCACCATATTTTTTGTCGACGCTGGGTCCGCCGTAGTATGGGTTGTTGCTTTCGAGGAACGAGAGGTAGCCCACCTTTTCGCTCATGCCGTAGACCACCACCATATTGTAGGCGATCTCGGTCACCCGTTCAAGGTCGTTCTGTGCGCCGGTCGAAATCTCACCGAAAATGATCTCTTCGGCGATACGGCCGCCGAGCAGGCCGCAGATCCTCGACACCAGCTCGCCTCTGGTCATGAGGTAGCGGTCTTCGAGCGGAATGTTCAGCGTGTAGCCGAGAGCGCTGACCCCTCTCGGTACGATAGAGATTTTCTGGACCGGGTCGTTTTCCGGCATCATCCAGCTGACGATGGCATGGCCGGCCTCGTGGTAGGCCACGATCTGCTTTTCCCTCGGGTTGATCACCTTGTTCTTTTTCTCAAGGCCGGCGATGACGCGTTCAATAGCATCTTCGAAATCCTTCATTTCAATGCTGAGCTGCCCCCGCCTCGACGCGAGCAGGGCGGCTTCGTTGGCCGCGTTGGCGATCTCCGCGCCGGCGAACCCCGGGGTCTGCGATGCAAGGGCCTTGAGGTTGACGTTCTCCGAAAGCGAAAGGTTTTTGGTGTGCACCTTGAAGATATCGATACGTCCTTTCAGGTCGGGCTTGTCCACCATGATCTGGCGGTCGAATCGGCCGGGCCTGAGCAGCGCCGTGTCGAGCACGTCGGCCCTGTTTGTGGCGGCCATCAGGATCACCCCCTTATCGGTGGAGAACCCGTCCATCTCAACCAGCAGCTGGTTCAGCGTGTTTTCACGTTCGTCGTTCGCACCCATCATGAACCCTTTGCCGCGGCTTCTGCCGACTGCATCGATTTCGTCTATGAAGATGATGCAGGGAGCCTTCTCCTTGGCTGACTTGAACAGATCCCTCACCCTGGCCGCGCCGACGCCGACGAACATTTCGACGAAATCGGAACCGCTGATGCTGAAGAATGGCACATCCGCTTCACCGGCGACCGCTTTTGCAAGGAGCGTCTTGCCTGTGCCCGGAGGGCCTACAAGCAGAACCCCCTTGGGGAGCTTGCCGCCAAGCTTGGTATATTTTTTCGGGTCTTTAAGGAAGTCCACGACCTCCATGACCTCGGCTTTGGCCTCGTCGAGCCCGGCAACGTCCTTGAAGGTTATGCGGGTATGCTCGTCAAGGTTCTCATAGAGCGCGGCCTTGTTCTTGCCGATGTTCATGAACTGCGATCCGGGGCCGCCCATCCTGCGGAACATGAAGAAGTATATGCCGATCAGCAGGCCGAAAGGCAGTATCCACTGAAGGAGTTCCCCAATCCATGAGTTGCCGGGGATCGCCTGGTATTTGATTCCCTTCGATTCAAGAAGCGGTACGAGCCCCTCGTCACGGATCGGGTTGACGGTCAGCTCCTTTGACGATGCTGAAGATTTCGGCATGCGGAGCCCGGGAATTTCCTGAACCGGAGCCTTCTGGGTGGCTGCCGAGAGTGAGTCCGCCCTGGGCAGGACATATATTTTTTCAGGGGCGATCCGTATCGACTCGACCTTGTTTTCGGTGATCATGCGTCGGAACTCACTGTATGCGATCTCCTGTGTCGGGCCCGACCAGAAAAACGCAAGCTGAAAGCCGATGATCAGCAGTATGACCGCGACATAATAAATGACGGAGAAACGGGGCCGGCGCTGACCGTTCTCGGGTTCGTTTTTATAGGGATTGTTCGGCTTGAAAGGATTGTTTGCCATCGAGAGCACTCATGATTGAAAAGATTCACTGACATTATTCATCGGTCTGCAGCCCTTTTGCAACTGGTAACGCGCATTATCACAGGGGCTTGCGGTATTTGGAGGCCAAAATAAATATTTTGGCCCGCCAATCTGCAAGATACATAACCGCAATCGATAAATGTATTCCAGTTCCTAATAGTTTCAAGCTTACTTGACTGGACGGGTCGGCATTGGGCGCTCCAGTGTAAATCTTTTGCCGCCCATGTTTATATTAAAGGACTTATCCATCAATCAGCAGACAACAAATGAGCTCAGCCAGGGACAAGACAAACGACAGGATTGCCGCACTTCAATCGATGCTCTGCGTCGGTCTCGACAGTGATCCGGCCAAAATACCGGCCGTTTTCATGACTATGGATCGTCCGGTACTGGAGTTCAACCGGGCCGTCATCAGTGCGACCAGGGATCATGCGGTTGCTTACAAGGTCAATACGGCATTTTACGAATCGAGGGGAATGTCGGGTATGCGGGATCTTGAAGGAACCCTCGAACTGCTTCCTCCAGAGTGCCTGAGCATCGCCGACGCTAAGCGGGCGGATATCGGCAACACGAGCAGGCAGTATGCGAAGGCTTTTTTTGAGGCCTGGCCGTTCGACTCGATCACCGTTGCCCCGTACATGGGATTCGATTCCCTCGAACCGTTTTTCGAGTATGAAGAGAAGCTTGTTTTCGTGCTCTGCCTCACTTCGAATCCTGGTTCCAACGATTTCGAGGAGCAGCATCTGCAGGATGGCCGTCCACTCTATCGCGCCGTACTCGAAAAAGTCAGCCACTGGCAGCGTAACGGTAACGCAGGCATCGTGGTCGGGGCTACCAAGCCGGGGCTTCTGCAGGATCTCCGACATGAAGCTCCCGACCTTTTCTTTTTGATTCCGGGTGTGGGTGCCCAGGGAGGTTCAATGCAGCATGCCGTCGAACAGGGGGCCGACTCGGCACGTCGCAGCGCAGTCGTCAACGTCAGCAGGGCGCTGATTTTTCCTGAAGGGGAGTTCCGCAGCGTCGAGCAGTTCGAGGCCGCTGTCGGAAAGGAGGCTCGTGATTTGCACGACAGCATGAAGTCTATGCTGTGATTCAGTTTGCCCAGTGTATATTCGGGTATATCAGTGTATATGCTTGTAGGAATTAACAGTAAGAAAGGGATTTAGCCCATGTGTGGAATTGTAGGATATATAGGCAGTCGCGAAGCGGCTCCGCTGCTTCTCAACGCATTGAAGCGACTTGAATATCGCGGTTATGATTCGGCGGGTATGGCCGTCATCAAGGAGTCGCTGCATGTGCTCAAGAAGAAAGGGAGCGTAAGCAACCTCGAAGAGCTTATGAAAGAGTCGGGCGCCGATATGATGGGAGCTACTCTCGGTATAGCGCATACCCGATGGGCAACCCATGGCGACCCGAGCGACAGGAACGCCCATCCCCACATGAACGTCGCCAACGACATCGCACTTATCCATAACGGTATCGTAGAGAACTATTCGATCCTCAAGCAGGAGCTGATCGCGCAGAGGTATGTGTTCAAGAGCGACACCGATTCCGAGGTGCTGGTGCATCTGATCGACCGCATCTGGAAGGCCGACCCTTCCCTCGACCTCGAAGGGGCTGTCCGCATGGCGCTCCGGCATGTTGAGGGGGCATACGGGCTCTGCATCATCTCGTCGCGCGAGCCGGACAAGATCGTCGTTGCCCGCAAAGGTAGCCCGCTGGTCATCGGCATCGGCACCGGGGAGTTTTTCATCGCTTCCGATGCGGCTCCGATCGTGGAGCATACCAACAAGGTGGTTTACCTTGCCGACGGAGAGATGGCCATCGTGACCAGGGATAATTACACGGTCAAGACGATCGAAAACGTCGAGCAGGAGAAGCGGGTGACCGAGTTGGATTTCAGCCTTGAGAAGATCGAAAAGGGCGGGTTCAAGGATTTCATGCTCAAGGAGATTTTCGAGCAGCCGGAGGTGATGCGCGATGTGATGCGCGGCAGGGTACGTCTCGAAGATGGACGGGTGCAGCTTGGCGGCATCGAGGATTACCTGGACCGGCTGAAGCAGGCCAAGCGGATCGTGATCTGTGCATGCGGCACCAGTTGGCACGCAGGGCTGATCGGCGAATACCTTATTGAGGAGTTTGCCCGAATCCCCGTCGAGGTCGATTATGCCTCCGAGTTCCGGTACCGCAATCCCATTGTGGGTTCGGACGACGTGGTGATCGTGATCTCGCAGTCGGGCGAAACGGCCGATACGCTTGCTGCGCTCAGGCTTGCCAAGGAGAAGGGGGCCATGGTGCTCGGTATCTGCAATGTCGTCGGTTCGACCATCGCCAGGGAGACCTTGTGCGGCATCTACACCCATGCAGGGCCTGAAGTCGGGGTCGCCTCGACCAAGGCGTTTACGGCACAGGTGATCGTGCTGTTCATGCTGGCCATGGCGCTCAGCAAGGGACGTACCATTTCGCATGACGAGATCCGCCTTAACCTTCGCGAACTGGTCGAGGTTCCCGAGAAGGTGTCGCAGATCCTGGAGCAGAACGATGTGATCAGGGAGATCGCCATAAAGCTGAAAGACGCCAGCAATGCGCTCTACCTCGGCAGGGGTTACAACTTCCCGGTGGCGCTCGAAGGAGCCCTGAAGCTGAAGGAGATCTCCTACATCCACGCCGAGGGTTACCCGGCCGCAGAGATGAAGCATGGTCCGATCGCCCTTATCGACGAAGACATGCCGGTGATTTTCATCGCCACCAGGGACAACACCTATACCAAGATCCTGAGCAACATCGAAGAGGTCCGGAGCCGCAAAGGCAAAGTGATCGCCATCGCAAGCGAGGGCGATCGCGAGGTCAGTCGCCTGGCTGACCATGTTATCTACATTCCCCAGGCTTCTGCACCCGTCCTGCCTCTGCTGACGGTCATTCCCCTTCAGCTGCTCGCGTACCATATCGCCACCCTTCGCGGCTGCAACGTCGACAGGCCGCGCAACCTCGCCAAATCGGTGACGGTGGAATAGTGTCGTAGGGGGGGGCGTGGCGGCGGCGCCCGATGACGGGGGCATCCGGAGAGTTTTTATTTTGGATGTCGTCCGGGACGCTCCGGTTGGCCATCGTGCCGGTACCTTGGTGCCGGCATAGTCAGGTGATCTGAATCTCATTGGTTTTATTATGTCGGAAAAACCGAAATCCATTGTTGTTCGATGCATTCGTGATGCAGCCTATTACCTGAACCAGGGCATCGAGTTCCACAAGCTCGGGAAGTTCCACTCCGCCATCGCCAGTTACGACAGGGCAATACTCCTCGACCCATCATATGCCCCAGCCTGGTCCAATCGGGGAATCTCGCTGCGGGCACTTCTGAAATTTGATTCCGCCGTCGCCAGTTTCGATAAGGCAATCGCCCTGAACCCGTCATGTGTTGATTTTTACTCCAATCGAGGCAATGCGTTATGGGCCCTTCGGCAGCTGGAAGCAGCCCTGGACAGTTACAGCAAAGTCATCGAACTCGATCCGTTCTATCTCAAGGCCTATGCAAACAGGGGCTTTGTGTTGAAGGAGCTCCATCGGTTTGAGGAGTCTCTTGCCGCCTACGAATCAGTAATCGCTGCAGACCCTTGCAATGCCGATGCTTACTGGAATAAATCGCTGATTCTGCTTCTTCTCGGTGATTACGGGAAGGGACTGGAGCTATACGAGTGGCGCTGGAAAAACGAAAAACTTTCACTTAAGGAGCGACTCTTTTCACAGCCGTTATGGCTTGGCCGACAGCCGCTCTCAGGCAAAACCGTTCTGATCCATAACGAACAGGGGTTTGGAGACTCGATTCAGTTTTGTCGATATGCGACCATGGTTGCCGGTCTCGGGGCCCGGGTGGTTTTCGAAGTTCAAAAATCGCTCGTCAACCTGCTCAGGGAGGTTGATGGCATCGCCGAGGTTGTGCAAGAGGGGGAAAAGCTTCCGTCGTTCGATTTCCATTGTCCGCTGATGAGCCTTCCCCTGGCACTCAGGACAACGCTCGAGACCATTCCCTGCGCTTCACGATACCTGAAAAGCGATCCGGCCAGGAGGGCTTACTGGAAGCAAAAATTGGGGCAGAAAACCCGGCCGCGCATCGGTTTGGCCTGGAGTGGAAATGCAATGCATAGCCTTGACCACAATCGCAGCATCCTGCTTTCAGGGCTGGAGGCCTGGCTGCCGCCGGAATTTCAGTACGTGAGCCTGCAAAAAGAGCTGAAGGATGCTGATATGGAGACGCTTCGGTCTAATCCGAACATCCTGCACTTCGGCGATGAGCTGAAGGATTTCAGCGACACGGCTGCGCTCTGCGATGAGATGGACCTGGTGATCAGCGTCGATACCAGCGTGGCGCACCTGAGCGGGGCTTTGGGCAGGCCGACCTGGGTTTTGCTTCCCTATGATCCGGACTGGCGGTGGATGCTCGACAGGGACGATACTCCCTGGTATCCCTCCGTGAGCCTGTTTCGCCAGAAAAGCATGGGTGATTGGGTGAGCGTGTTCTACAGGATCAGCAGCGGGTTGTTCTCTTTTTTTCCAGGAAATCGAGATGGCGGCCGTCGAACCTCTACCGGGCCCGGTGAGCCGGAATCCTGACAAGGCGGGGTGGTTTCATTACCGGGAAGATGCGCATAATGCGGTTGAGGCGCTATAATGGTTTGCAAACGTTCAGCAACGCATGGCTGAGCTTTTCAAACACACCCATCCAGTCATTCGGCCTCTGTTGACGGAAGAGTCGCATGGACGGATACCAGGGGCTGTCATCCCTGTCAAGCATCCAGCGCCAGTCGGGCGAAAATGGCAGGAGCATCCATGTCGGCCTGCCCAAGGCCCCGCTCAGGTGTGCCACGCTGGTGTCGACGCTGATCACCACATCCATCACTCCACAAAGCGCAGCCGTATCGGTGAAATCCTTCAGCTCATCGCCGAAGTGCAGGATGGCTGGATTGGAGCCAAGCGTATTCCGATCTTCGTCTCTCAGCTCTTTTTGCAGGCTCACATAGGTAAAGCCGGCCGGGAGAGCCTGAATCACTGTCGATAGCGGGATGCTCCGATGGTCGTCGTTGGTGTGCGTAACGCTGCCGCTCCATACCAGTCCCACCCTCGGGCTCCTGTTCTGCCCCAACCGGGTTTTCCAGAAGGCCAGCTTTACAGGATCGCTTTTCAGGTACTGTTGGGGGTGAGGAATCGAGTCCAGGTTGGTCCTGAACGCCAATGGCAGGCTCAATAGCGGGCAATGAAAATCAACATCGGGAAGGGTGTCGCCCCTGGCCACCAGCCCGGAGACTCCTTCGAGCCCTTTGAGCAAAGGGCAGAGTGTCGGTTCTGCTTCGAGGATGACCCTTGCTCCCAGATCGGCCACCAACGGAACGTAGCGACAGAACTGAATGGTGTCGCCAAGACCTTGTTCGCTGTGCAGCAGAATGGTTTTTCCTGCAAGGGAGTGGTCCCCAAGCCAGGGCGGCCTGTTAAAATTGCGCCGCGCAGAAGCAAGCCGGTCGACTTGCCAGCGCGATTCATAGAGCGCCCAGCCCTGCATGAGGTTACCGCACAGGAGCAGCGCCAGGGATTTGTGCAGGCGGGCCTCGTGATAGCCAGGATTGATGGCAATGGCTTTATCAAAACAGGTAATGGCCGCATCGAGCTGGTTGAGTTCATGATGGGTCATGCCCATGTTATGGTAAGCTTCGTGATAGCCAGGATTGATGGCAACTGCTTTGCCATAGCTTTCGATCGCAGATTCAAAACGCCCGAGTTTCCTGAGCGCATTGCCCCGGTTATAGTGATTTTCGGCGAACCCGGGCTTGATGGCGATTGCGCTGTCGAAGCTCGCCAGAGCCTCTTCGAATTTCCTGAGTTCCTGGAGCGCATTGCCGCGATTGGTGAAAGCTTCGGCAAGGTCCGGCTTTAATGCGATGACTTGGTCAAAGCTCGCGATCGCCTGTTCGTTCAGGCCGAGTTGCTGGAGAGCGATGCTGCGGCAATAGTATGCTTCGAGATCGTCCGGCTTGATGGCAATTGCCTTGTCATAGCAATCCACAGCCTCTTCATGCTTGTTGAGCCTGCAGAGTGCGTTGCCGCAATTGAGGTACGCCTCGCCATAGTCGGGCTTGATGTCGAAGGCTTTGCTGAAACTTGAAGCGGCGGCCCCGAACTCCTTCAGTTCATTGAGGGCTATTCCCCGATTGAAATGGAACGCCTCATGATCAGGATCGAGTGCGATGGCTTTGTCGATCAACTCTATCGCCCGGTGGTGGTCGTTCACCTGTGCCGCGGTCACTCCCGCCAGGTGCAGGGCATCAACATGGTTTGGATCGATTGCGAGCACCTCATCGTAGAGCGCCTGGGCCAGGGACAACTTTCCCTGCCGGTGACAGGCGAAGGCCTTCTCGAATTTCGTCTGTATTGGTGATGGGTCCGGCATTTCATCTGTTCAATTACTGTTCGATCATTTCCCTTGAAGAGCCAGCAACGCTGAGCTCAGTTTCTCGAAAGCTCCACTCCAGTCATCAGGTTTCTGTTGACGGAAGAGTCGCATGGACGGATACCATGGGCTGTCTTCCCGGTCGATCATCCATCGCCAGTCAGGGGAGAAGGGCAGCAAAACCCATGTCGGATTGCCCAACGCGCCATTGAGATGGGCAACGCTTGTATCGACGCTGATGACGACCTCCATGAGATCACAAAGCGCAGCCGTATCGGAAAAATCCTCCAGCTCATCGTCGAAGTGAAGGATATGCTTGTTCGATTCAAGCCAGCCCCGGTCAATGTCCCGCACCTCTTTTTGCAGGCTCACATAGGTAAAGCCTTCCGGAAGATGGCTTGCCATCGTTGAGAGCGGGATGCTCCGATTTCCGTCATGCCTGTGCTTGACGCCGCCGCTCCATACCAGGCCAATCCTCGGTTTGGTTTTCTTTCCCAGCCTGTTTTTCCAGTGAAGCAACTTGTCGGGATCGCTTTTCAGGTAGTGTTGGGGGTGAGGAATAGAGTCCAGATCGGTTTTGAACGCCAACGGCAGGCTCAAGAGCGGGCAGTGATAATCAAAATCGGGTAGCGGGCCCTGCCCTGCCACAAGCTCGGACAGCCCGCTGAGGTTTTTCAATAAAACGCCGAGCGCCGGTTTGGCTTCGAGAATGACCCGCGCACCCGACAAGGCAACCGACTCAACGTAGCGACAAAACTGAATGGTGTCGCCCAGCCCCTGTTCGCTGTGAAGCAGTATGGTTTTTCCTGCCAAAGATTCGTTGCCGAGCCAAAGGGGACTGGTAAAGTCGCGTCTGGGTGAAGTGAAATTCTCTTTTTTCCAGCGCCACTCATAAAGCGGCCAGCCGCTGTTGAAGTTTCCCGTCGTCAGCAAGGCAAGGGATTTGTTCCAGCAGGCGTCAGGGTAGTCGGGCTTGATGGCGATGGCTTTATCGTAGCTTTCAATAGCCGCATCGAACTGCTTCAGCTCATGAAGTGTGTTGCCGCGATTTGAGAGGGCTTCGGCAAAGTCCGGCCGGATGGCGATGGCTTTGTCATAGCTTTCGAGAGCCGCACCGAATCGTTTCAGCTCATGGAGCGCATTGCCGCGATTATAGTAAGCGTCGGCAGAATCGGGTTTCAGGGAAATGGCTATGTCATAGCTTTCGAGAGCCGCATCGAACTTTCTGAGTTCATGAAGCAATACACCACGATTTGTGTAGGCCAGGTAATAGTCGGGCTTGATGGCAATGGCTTTGTCGTAACTCTCGAGAGCCGCATCGAGGTTCCGGAGTTTATGCAGCAACACCCCTCGATTGGAGCAGGCTTTGAAATTGTCCGGCCGGATGGCAATGGCTTTATCATAGCTTTCAAGAGCCGCTTCAGGCAGCATGAGCTCCTGAAGCGCATTGGCGCGTTGATAGTAGGCTTCGGCAAAGTCCGGCCTGATGGCAATGGCTTTATCATAGCTTGTAACGGCGGCGTCAAACTTCCCGAGTTTCTGGAGGGCGTTACCGCGCTGGTAGTAGGCTTCATGATAGTCGTGCTTGATGGCGGCTGCCTTTTCGAAGCTTGTGGCTGCGGCATCGAACTCATTGAGTTCATTGAGCGCCAAACCATGGTTGCAGTGGAACGTAGCGTTGCCGGGCCAGATCGCTATGGCTTTGCCGATCAACTCGACAGCCTTCCGGTGATTGTTGGCCTGTGCAGCCAGCACTCCCGACAGGTGCAGGGCGTTAACGTGATCCGGCTCCATGGCCAGCACCTCATCGTACAATACCTGTGCCTGTTCGAGCTCTCCCCGTCGATGACATTCGAGAGCCTGTTCGAAGGCTGCCTGTCCTTGAGCAGTGTTTGGCGTTTCATGCTTTTGATTGCTGTTTTCAATCTCAGGATTGCCCTGGGCTATCGAGGGCTTGATAGCCGAATTCTCATTTTCCATGCGCTGATTTTCCGGAACAGCCAGACCCTCACCTTTCCCGCAGGTGGTGAGCAGCGCCGATCTGAGCCTTCCGAACACTTCGTCCCAATCATTCGGCTTCTGTTGGCGAAAAAGCCGCATTGACGGATACCAGGGGCTGTCATTTCTGTTGAGCATCCAGCGCCAGTCCGGAGCGAACGGCAGCAACACCCATGTTTGTTTGCCCAGGGCTCCGCTTAAATGGGCAACGCTGGTGTCGACGCTTATGACAACATCCATGAGATCACAAAGCGCCGCCGTATCGGTAAAGTCGTTCAGTTCGTCGCCGAAGTGAAGGATGTTTTCGTTCGATTCAAGCGCGGGCCGGTCACTCTGTCGCACCTTTTTTTGGAGGCTCACATAGGCAAAGCCTTCAGGTAGATGCTTTGTCAGCACTGAAAGAGGGATGCTCCGGTTATGGTCGCTTGTATGTGCGGGATTACCGCTCCAGACCAGTCCAACCAGGGGTTCCGTTTTGTTGCCCAACCGGCTTTTCCAGTACGCCACCTTTTCGGGATCGCTTTTCAGGTACTGTTTGGGGCAAGGAATCGAGTCCAGATCGGTTTTGAACGCCAAAGGCAGGCTCAAGAGCGGGCAATGGTAATCGAAATCGGGAGGAGTGCTTCCCCTGGCTACGAGTTCAGAGACCCCTTCGAGCTTTTTGAGTAATGCTGTGAGCGGCATTTCCGATTCGAGAATAACCTTTGCACCCAGATCGGCCACCAATGAGGCGTAACGGCAAAATTGAATGGTGTCTCCATAGCCCTGTTCACTATAAAGAAATATGGTTTTGCCTTTTATGGACTCGTTGCCCAGCCATAGGGGTTGAGTGAAGCCGTTTAAGGCAGAGGCAAGCCTGCTGACTTTCCATCGCCACTCATAGAGCTCCCAGCCTCTCCTGAAATCTCCTTCCAGGAGCAGAATCAGTGATTTGTTAAGGTGGGCTTCAGCAAGATCAGGTATGATGGTGATTGCTTTATCAAAGCTATCAAGGGCAGCATCAAGTTGATTCAGTTCTTTGAACAGTATACCGCGATTGGTGAAGGCTTCGGCAAAATCAGGGTTGATGGAGAGGGCTTTGTCAAAGTTTTCAAGGGCAGCGTCAAAATGCCGGAGTTCCCTGAGCAGGACTCCCCGGTTCGAGTATGCCTCTTGATTGTCAGGCTTGATGGAGATGGCTTTCCCATAGCTTTCAAGGGCAGCGTCAAATCTTTTGAGCTCATTGAGTACAATGCCGCGATTGGTGAAGGCTTTGCTGTAGTCTGGATTGATGGATATCGCCTGGTCATAGCTTGCCAGGGCGGCATCAAACTTTTTCAACCGGTTATACGCGTTGCCCAAATTGAAGTGGAAGGCTGCATTGTCGGGGCAGGTCGCTATGGCCCGGCCAATCAACCTGACCGCTTTCAGGTGATCGCCGGATCTGGAGGCTATGACGCCAGACAAGTGCATGGCTTGCGCGTGATCCGGCGCAACGCGAAGCACCTCCTGGTAAAGTGCCTGAGCCTGCTCGATCTCTCCTTGTCGATGACATTCAAGAGCTTGTTCGAACGTTTCCTGTACATGCCCGTTGTTCAACATTTCATAGGTTCAATTGCTGTTGGGACTGCCTGATGCCTGTAGGTCATTTTATGGGGGAGGTGCAGATATCTCATGAATTTACAGAACAGAGAGTCCAATTATTTCCCATAAAAAGTAAGCATCGCAGAATTGAGCATCCCGAAAGCGCCGCTCCAGTCGTTCTGTTCCTGTTGACGAAAGAGCCTGACGCCTGAGTACCAGGGGCTGTCAACCCTGTCGAGCATCCATCGCCAGTCGGGAGAGAAGGGCAACAAAACCCATGTTGGATTTCCCAATGCCGCGTTGAGATGGGCAATGCCGGTATCTACGGTGATCACTACATCCATGAGGTCGCAAAGCGCAGCCGCATCGGTAAAGTCCTCCAGCTCATCACCGAAGTGAAGGATGCCGGGGTTCGATTCAAGCGTTGGGTTGTCGCTCTGCCGCACCTCTTTCTGGAGGCTCACATAGGTAAAGCCTTCGGGCAGATGCTTCCTCATCGTCGAAAGCGGGATGCTCCGGTTAACATCGTTGGAATGTGCACTATTGCCGCTCCAGACCAATCCAACCCTGGGCGTCGTTTTGTCGCCCAACCTTTTTTTCCAGTGCTCCAACTTGTCGGGATCGCTTTTCAGGTAACGGCGGGGGTAAGGAATAGAGCTCAAATCGGTGTTGAACGCCAACGGCAGGCTCAACAGCGGGCAGTGAAAATCGAAATCGGGCAGGGAACTGCCCTTGACCACGAGTTCAGAGAGCCCGTCGAGCTGTTTGAGTAAAGCGGCGAGCGGCATTTCCGATTCGAGGATGACCTTTGCGCCCAAACCGGCAACCAATGTGGTGTAACGGCAAAATTGAATGGTATCGCCAAAGCCCTGTTCGCTGTAAAGCAATATGGTTTTTCCGCTTATGGATTCCTTGCCAAGCCATAAAGGTCGGGTGAAGCTGCGTTTTGGTACGACAACAGTCTCTCTTTTCCAGCGCCACTCATAGAGTTCCCAGCCGGGCCTGAGCTCGCCTTTCAAAAGTAAGACAACAGACTTGTTCCAGTAAGCCTCGGCAAAGTCGGGCTTAAGGGCAATGGCTTTATCAAAACAGGCAAGCGCCTCGTCGAGTTGTTTGAGCTTTTCAAGCAATACGCCACGATTGGAGTATGCTTCTGCAAAGTCGGGTTTTATGGCTATGGCGCGCTCGAAGCTTGTGAGCGCTGCGTCAAAATGGTTGAGCTCCTGTAGCAGTAAGCCGCGATTGGAGTATGCTTCTGCAAAGTCGGGCTTGATGGCTATGGCGCGCTCGAAGCATTCCAGTGCTGCCTCAGGCCTCTTGAGCGCTTTAAGCGCGTCGCCGCGATTTGCGTAAGCTTCGTGATAGAGCGGGTTCAGTGAAATGGCTTTGTCAAAACTTTCGATGGCCGCGCCCTGCTGCTGTAGCTCCATGAGCGCCGCGCCGCGATTGTAGTGGGCTTCCGCAAAGCCGGGCTTGATGGCGATAGCTTTGTCATAGCTGGCGACAGCCTCGTTAAACTTCCTGAGTTTTTTCAGTGCGTTGCCGCGATTGGCCCATGCCTGGGTCAGGTCCGGGTTGATGGTGATGGCGATGTCGAAGCTCGCTACCGCTTCGTCGTATTTATCCAGTTTCTGGAGTGCGTTGGCGCGATTGAAGTGGGCAAGGTGATAGTCCGGCCTGATGGCGATGGCTTTGTCATAGCTGGCAATCGCCTCTTCGGTCTGCTTCAACCCAAGGAAAGCGTTGCCTCGATTGGAATACGCTTCTGCAAGGTCCGGCTTGATGGCGATGACGTTGTCGAAGCTCGATATGGCCATCTCAAACTTTCCG
>JAAXXK010000043.1:9183-22033 GCA_013334525.1 Chlorobiaceae bacterium | reverse complement strand
GTGACCGGCATTCAGGGCACTTCCTCAGTGGGCAAGAGCATGACGAGCTTGCCGACCGTAAGATCTCTTGATCACGCTCAATCCATGTCCTTTATCAAATGCAGTGTTTTTGCATGAGATTATATTTCCGAAGTCTGTTTTGAAAGGCTTCCTATAACCATGTTGATATGGCCTTTCGGGACATTAATGCAACTATTCAGCACCCGTAACAGTTCTGAAAAAAAAGGGTTAAATTAATCTTGTTTGCCGGCTAACAATCAACCTCAAGACAAATGCACAGCTTCATCAAGAGAAGCATAATCTGCATCAGCACTGTTCTGGCATTGATTCTTGGCGCGGATCTTTCAGCTGGGCCTTTGCCGTCGGTATTGAGGGTGGATTATGCGGATTATAATCCATTGAGCCTGGTCCTGAGAAAATTCAACTGGCTCGATGAAGAGTTCAAACAAGACAATGTGCGCATTCACTGGGTGTTCAGTCCCGGAAGCGATGCGGCGTTGAAAAACCTGCAAGCCGACAGCCTCGATATCGCATCCACAGGAAGCCTCTCTTCATTATGGAGCAAGGCCAATGGTAATTCCATAAAGGCTTTTTACGTTTTTGGCCGTCCGGAGTGGGCGGCTGTTCTGGTTTCGCACGATTCACCGTTAGGTTCCGTAAAAGATTTGAAGGGAAAGAGTATTGCATCTCCGACAGGTACCGATGCATATTTTTTCCTGTTGCGTGCATTGCATGACGCCGGTTTGCATAAAGATGATGTCAGGATTATCTCATTGCCGCACAAGGCGGGAAAGGCAGTGGTCGAAAATCACTTCGTGGACGCATGGGGCGGTGTTGAGCCTTATGCGGCTATCAGTCAATTGGACAGGGGTTCACGGGTGTTATACCGGAATGTTCATTTTAATTCATATGGTGTTTTGAATATAACCGGGGATTTTGCCCGCAAATATCCTGAAGTTGTGTCGCGGGTTGTAAACGTCTATGAAAAGGCACGCAAGTGGGCGATCATGCACTCTGATGAATTCAGGGTGATTTATGCGGAAGAGGCGAGAGTCTCATTGCCTGTTTCCCGAATTGTGCTTGGTCGGTATGATTTTTCGCGTCCTGTTTTCGAGCACAACGATATCACTACGCTTAAGGATGGTTCTTCCATCCTGAAAGAGGAGAAGTTTATCCGTCAGGATACGGATGTTGATATGCTGATTAACGATCTGATCGATTCTCGCTTCGTTAATCAGCTTCACCTTGAATCTGTCCGGTAGTTTGTTTTCAGAAAATGTATTGATACTGTCAGTACCTATCGAAATTAACTTATAAATCTGCAAGACAATGCGTGGCTTCATCATCAGGCGCATCATATGTATCTGCATGTTACTGCGTATGATTTTTAACGCTGATGCTTATGCTGCATCCGTACCAGCCGAATTGCGGGTGGATTATGCGGATTTTAATCCGTTGAGCCTTGTCGTGAAAAAGTTCAATTGGCTCGATAAAGAGTTCAAGGCTGACACTGTGCGCATTCACTGGAAGTTCAGCCCCGGAAGCGATGTCGCGCTGAAAAATCTGCAGGCCGACAGCCTCGATATCGCATCCAGCGCAAGCCTCTCTTCCGTATGGAGCAGGGCCGTCGGTGGACCGATCAAGGTCGTTTACGTTTTTGCAAGGCCGGAGTGGAATGCGCTTGTCGTTTCGCGTGATTCTCCGCTTCAATCAGTGAAGGATTTGAAGGGCAGGAAGGTCGCTGTGGCTTTAGGTACAGGGCCATACTTTTTCCTAATGCTTGCCTTGAAGGACGCCGGTATGCATAAGGAGGATGTCAAGATCATTCCTATGCCGCATGAGGATGGGCGTGCATCAATGGAGCAGAACTTCGTGGACGCCTGGGCTGGAGGTAGCCCCTACGTCGCCATGAGCCAGTTGGAAAGCGGATCCCGCTTGATTTACAGAAACGCTCTTTTCCATTCTTATGGCTTTTTGAACGTGACCGAAGCGTTTGCCCGCAAATATCCTGACGCGGTGTTGCGGGTTGTCAAGGTCTATGAGAATGCCCGCAATTGGGCAATCCGGCATCCAGAAGATCTTGAAATGATGTATGGTGAAGAAGCGAGAGTGCCATTGTCGGTTGCCCGAAAGGTTTTGAGCAGTTATGATTTTTCCCGCCCTGTTTTTGACCGGAACGATGTTCGACTTCTTCGATCTGGACTTCCCGTTTTGAAGGAAGAGCATTTGTTCCCTCAGGATACGGATTTCGATAAGGTGATTGACGATCTGATCGATACGAGATTTGTTTTTAAACATTCCGAAACCGGATCACTCCGGTAGGCCGCTTTATTTGTTGCACAATGATGCTCCGGGCTTGTGAAAGCATATTATTTGCTATGATCAAATTGACAAACTCTTTCAGGTGACTGAGAAAGTCGGACCATCAATACCTGTCCACAGGTATTTTTCAACCCCGGTCATAGGTGGCTCGTGCAGGGAAGTGTGGACTTTTTCACCATCATGCTTATCGTGGTTTCTCATTTTCACTCTCGTTATGTCCATATCGGGCGGCCAGGTTTTTGCCAAAACCCCGATCGAAGTGTTCAAACAGGCATCAAAGAGCGTTGTCGTTATCAAGACCTACGATGACAAGGGCAAATTGCTCTCTTCCGGAAGTGGCATCGTCCTTGACAGGGAGGGCGATGTCGTCACCAATTACCATGTTATCGAGAGAGCCGCAACGCTCGTTGTAGTATACGACAGTAAGGAATACAAGGCGTTTCCAAAGTTTGTGGACCGAATCAGGGATGTTTGTTCAGTCAAGGTTCCGGGACTGGGTGCTCCGCCGGTCCTGCTCGCAAAGACATCACAAGTCGAAATTGGTTCCACGGTTTATGCCATAGGCTCTCCGATGGCCGCAGGCCTGACCTTTTCCGATGGAATCGTCTCCTCTTTGCGTGAGACATCCGGAGGGCACTATATCCAGTTTACGGCGCCGATTTCACCGGGCTCAAGCGGCGGAGGCCTTTTCGATCAGGAGGCTCAATTGATCGGCATTCCAACCTATTTTATTGCCCAGGGGCAGCTCCTGAATTTCGCGTTGCCGGTCGAATGGATTGTTGATCTGCCCAATCGCCACTACGTTCAAGTCACTTCCGAGCCTGGAGTAAAAAGAGACGATGAGTATCAAAGCCAGGCGCTTGCCCTTGAGGAAAAAGAGGATTGGCTGGCCCAGATTCATTTGTGCCTTCGCTGGACCAACGCCATTCCGAGGAGTGTCCGGGCATGGGAGTTATTGGGTTCAGCATATGGCAATAATGGAGAGTTCGGCAAAGCTATCGAGGCATACCGGCATGCTGTACTGATCAACCCTGATTCAGCCCAGTACTGGCTTGAACTGGGTCTTCTGTACGGTAAAACCGTGCAACCGGTCAAACAGATAGAGGCTTACCGTATGGCCGTGCGGATCAATCCCGACTATGCGGGTATCTGGTACAAGCTGGCGGTCGTCTATCGGGATGCTTTACAGTTTGAACGTGCCCTGGAGGCTTCAAAGGCGGTAACCAGGATTAATCCTGCCCATGTTTCAGCCCTGATGATCCAGGCCTATGCCTATGGAAAGCTGGGTCAGCCATCAAGGCAGATCGATGCATATTTACAGGCTATCCATATCGACGAGTATTCGGCCGATGCTTATGTCTCCCTGGGGGTTGCCTATGGTAATGCCGGTCGGAAAGAGGAAGAGCTGAAGGCCTATGACCAGGCCATTCGACTCAATCCCAATGAAGGCTCCGCACTGTTCAACCTTGGCCATTATTACCTCGCCCGTGGTAACAGGGAGAAGGGGATGGAGTATTATGACCGTTTGAAACCTGTCGATCCGGAACTGGTCAGGATATTTTTTGATGACCTGAACTATCGGGTATATCCTGAAACTGTTAATAAGGGATAGCGGTTCTTTCAAATTGAGGATGCATTGAAGTTTTCTTTCTCACTGGATATTGCGTTCAGGAATTGACGGAAATGTATGGAATCATCAGTCCGTGCATCTTCAGTTTCAGTATGGTTTCGACATAGATTTTTTACCGCTGATCTCTTTGCAGTATTTTTTTTTCGTGACCTTTTTGGTTACTGGCCGGCGGGTTCACCATCCCTTTTGTCTGCTTTTTAGGGAATCGGTTGGATTGAACAGGAGTTCCAGTCGTACAATCTTTTGCAGACAGGTATTTTTGATCTTAACAGCAGGTGAAGTTATTGTTCTGAAGCATCTGTAACCCGATATTCGTAAGGTATTACCCACTTTTCAAGTCTCGCCTCAGTCCGGAGCAAGGCAGTAGTAAGCAATACTCAGGTCGTTTGACCGGAGGTTGTCGTTATTGTTGTTCCAAGCGACTCCCGATAAATTCGTGAAGGAGTTTAATAGCAGGAATGCATGGCATCTATAGCCATCAACTCCCATGAGGTTAATGAGAACTTTGAGCCGATACATATATCCCCAAAGAGTTGGAGCGACGGAACTCCTTCAATTTTCGGGCAGGCTTAAAGCGACCCTGGGCCTGCATGGGGCATGGTTGCCCTGCCTTCTTTCCGTTGTTCTCATATCCGGCCAGGTATTGGCTAAAACCCCGGTTGAAATATTCAAACAGGTGTCGCATAGTGTTGTTGTCATTAAAACCTATGACGACAAGGGTCAGCTTAAAGCATTTGGAAGCGGGGTGGTGCTCGACAAGGAGGGTAACGTTGTCACAAACAATCACGTAATCGAGAAAGCCGCCAGGCTCGTCGTGGTTTTTGACAAAAAGGAGTATCCGGCGACTCCGAAGTGCGTGGATCTTATCAGGGATGTCTGTTCAATTAACGCGCCCGGACTGAATGCTTTGCCAGTATCGTTTGCCAGGAGTTCGCAAATAGAGATTGGTTCCACAGTTTATGCCATAGGATCTCCGATGGCTGAAGGCCTTACCTTCTCCGACGGTATTGTTTCTTTTTTACGGGAGGCTCTGGGAGGTCACTATATCCAGTTTACAGCTCCGATTTCCCCCGGTTCAAGTGGCGGTGGCCTGTTTAATGAACAGGCTCAATTGATCGGCATTCCAACCTACTTTATTTCCCAGGGTCAACATCTGAACTTCGCTTTGCCGGTCGAATGGGTTGTTGATCTGCCCGATCGCTATATCGCTCAATCGACAGCTGAACATATCGGCAATAGTGATGCCGATTATCTGGGCAAAGCGGTTGCCCTGGCCAAAAAAGAGGATTGGCGTGCCCTGGACCAGCTGTGCCTGCGCTGGACCAAAGCATTTCCAATGAGTGTTCGTGCATGGGACTTGCTGGGCTCGGCATACTCCGGTAGCGGGGAGTTCGGCAAAGCCGTCGATGCATATCGGCAGGCGGTCATGATCAAGCCCGATTTGGCGCAGTACTGGCTGGAACTGGGACATCTTTACGGCAAAACCGGACAACGCGATAAACAGATAGAGTCTTACCGGATGGCTGTCCGCATCAATCCCGAGTATGCCGAAACCTGGCAAAAGCTGGCTGTGGTCTACCTGGATAAGGCTCAGTACAGCAATGCTCTTGAGGCTTCGCTTGAGGTAACCAGGATCAATCCTGCCAATGTCCCTGCCATGATGATACAGGGCTATTGCTACGGTAAATTGGAGCAGCAGGCAAGACAGATCGAGGCATATTTACAGGCAATCCATATCGATGAATATTCGGCTGAGGCCTTTGTATGCCTGGGGATTGCCTATGGCGATTCCCATCGCAATACGGAGGAGGAAGAGGCTTACCAGCAGGCGCTTCGTGTCAACCCCAATGAAGGTTTCGCGCTGTTCAACCTTGGCCATTATTACCTCGGAAAAGGCAATAAGGAGAAGGGTATGGAGTATTATTCCCGCCTGAAAGCGGTCGATCCGGAACTGGTCAGGATATTTTTCGATGATTTGAGTTATCGCCTGCATCCTGCTATTGCCCAACGGCATTAGCTGTTGTCAGATAAAGGAAACGGTCGGTTGTATCGACATTAACACTTTAAACAAGATTGACTATGCGTCGATTCATCAACAGGAGCATCATCTGTATTGGCATGGTTTTGGGATTGATTCTGGCCAGGAATGTATGGGCTGAGCCGTTGCCGACGGAATTGAGGATTGATTATGCTGATTACAATCCCTTGAGCCTGGTTATAAAGAAATTCGGCTGGCTCGAGGAAGAGTTTGACGCGGAGCATGTGCGCATCAACTGGGTATTCAGCTCGGGAAGCGATTTCGGGTTGGAGCATTTAAAATCGGACACTCTCGATATCGCGTCAAGCGCAAGCCTCTCTTCAGTCTGGAGCAAGGCCCATGGCAACCCAATCAAGGCTGTTTATGTTTTTGCACGTCCGGAGTGGAATGCGATCCTCGTTTCGCGCAACTCCCCGATTAAGTCATTGAAAGAACTGAGGGGCAAGAAGATCGCGGTTGCCTGGGACACCAGTCCCTATTTTTTCCTGATGCGTGCTTTGGGTGATGTCGGCATGCACAGGAGAGATGTCAAAATCATACCCATGCCGCATGAGTCGGGCAAAGCTGCCATGGAAATCAACAAGGTGGATGCCTGGGCGGGAGTATGTCCCTATGTTTCCATAAGCCAGATGGAAAGCGGCTCCCGGGTGATATACCGGAACATTCTTTTTCATTCGTATGGTTTTTTGACCATATCAGACGAGTTCGCCCGCAAATATCCGGAGGCTGTTTCGCGAGTTATCAAAGTATATGAGAGGGCGCGCAAATGGTCGCTGAAGTATCCTGATGATTTTGAGATGACTTATGCAGCGGAAGCGGGTATGAACCTGCCCCTGGCTCGAGTGGTGCTGAGCAGGTATGAATTCTCGCGTCCTGTTTTTGACAGGAACGACATAAGGGTGCTGAAGATTGAATCTCCTGTATTGAAAGAGGAGAAATTGATTCCCAAGGATACGGACCTGGACAAGGTGATTGACGATCTGATATATCCGGGATTCGTCATGAAGCAGGTTGGCCACGATTCTGACCGATAGTTCCCTTTACATGCATCCATACCGCTCTTTCGGGGAAATGGCTTGTGCAAACCCGATTTCAGGGCGTCATGATTACGGAGTGATAAAGTTAACAACCCCCCATATGAAGGACATTGTCTATCCGACCGGATTTTCCAACAGCTACCTGTCAGCATTGATCATTCAAGGTTCATTCAGGGGCAGGGGGGGCTTGGGAAGAAGCTGTGCATCATCTCTTTTGATGCTTCTTGCCGTTGCGCTTATTTCGTCAGGCCAACTTGAGGCCAAAACCCCGGTTGAAGTGTTCAGGCAGGCGTCCCAAAGCATTGTTGTCATCAAAACCTTCGATGACAAGGGCAAGATGCTCTCGTCAGGCAGCGGCGTCGTTCTCGACAAGGCGGGAACGGTCGTGACCAACTACCATGTAATCGAAAAAGCCGTAAAACTTGTCGTGGTTTCCGACAAAAAGGATTACCCGGCAACGCCAAGATATGTAGACCGGATCAGGGATGTCTGTTCAATCAGTGCTCCAGGGTTGAATGTGTTGCCCGTATCGCTTGCAAACACCTCCAAACTCGATATAGGCTCTACGGTTTATGCCATTGGGTTCCCGATGGCGGTCGGCCTGACCTTCTCCAACGGAATCGTTTCCTCTTTGAAGGAAGCCCCGGGAGGGAACTACATCCAGTTTACCGCTCCTATATCTCCAGGGTCCAGCGGTGGCGGCCTGTTTGATGAACAGGCTCAATTGATCGGCATTCCCACATACTTCGTTTCCCAGGGCCAGCTCCTGAACTTTGCATTGCCGGTCGAATGGGTTGTTGATCTGCCCCATCGTCATAAAACCCAGATTGCTGCTGCTCAGGTTGTCAATAAAGACCAGGAGTTCCAGAAGCATAC
This sequence comes from Chlorobiaceae bacterium, assembly GCA_013334525.1. Taxonomy (GTDB): domain Bacteria; phylum Bacteroidota; class Chlorobiia; order Chlorobiales; family Chlorobiaceae; genus Chlorobaculum. Next base: position 14,130 of record JAAXXK010000043.1, on the reverse strand, counting down.
GCTTTCCCTTAAAGAGAACGAGGATTGGTTGTCCCAGATTCACCTGGCCGAGAAATGGACCAAAGAGTTTCCCACGAGTATTCGTGCCTGGGAGTTGTTGGGATCTGCATACGCCAACAACGGAGAGTTCGGCAAAGCCATTGAGGCATATCGGCAGGTCGTTGGGCTTAATCCGGACCTGGCGCAATATTGGCTGGAACTGGGCCTGCTTTACGGAAGAACCGCGCAAAGCGATAACCAGATAGAGTGTTACCGGTCAGCTGTTCGCATCAATCCTGAATATGCCGGCACCTGGTACCGGCTGGCTGTCGTCTATAGGGATGCGGCCCAGTTCGGCAATGCCCTGCAGGCTTCGCTGGAGGTAACAAGGATCAACCCTGCCAATGTCCCGGCCTTGATGATCGTGGGGTATTCTTATGGCAAGCTGGGCCAGCAAGCCAAACAGATTGAAGCCTATTTGCAGGCTATCCATATCGACGAGTATTCATCAGATGCGTATGTATGCCTCGGGGTTGCATACGGCGAGGCCCGTCGCGAAGAGGATGAGGTGAAATCCTATCAGCAGGCGCTTGCGGTCACCCCGGACGACCATGCCGCCCTGTTCAACCTGGGGCATTATTACCTCGGGCACGGCAACAAGGAGAAGGGTATGGAGTATTATTCACGCCTGAAAACGCTCAATTCTAAGCTGGTCAGTATATTTTTCGATGACCTGAAATCTCGGGTGTATCCTGAAACTGTTGCCCGGAGATAATTGTTATATTAATTTTATATGGATGTTGAGGCTTCTGTTTTGATAATATATGTATCAAATATACGGATTGAGTGAGATGCGTCGATTTATCAACAGGTGCATAATCGGTATCAGCACGCTTTTAGGATTGATTTATGGTGGTAATCTCTCCGCAGCGTCCTTGCCGGCGGAGTTGAGGGTTGATTATGCGGATTACAACCCGTTGAGTGTGGTGATAAAAAAATTCGGGTGGCTCGAACAGGAGTTCAGGGCAGACCGGGTCCACATAAGCTGGGTTTACAGTATTGAAAGCGGTATTGCACTGAAACATCTTGAAACCGACAGCGTCAATATCGCATCTACAGGAAGCCTCTCTTCCGTCTTGAACAAGGCGATCGGCAAGCCGATAAAGGCTGTTTATGTTTTTGCCCGCCCTGAGTGGGACGCAATAGTCGTTCAACGTGATTCTCAAATACAATCAATCAAAGAGTTAAAGGGACTGAAGATCGCAGCTGCTCCGGGCACCGATGCGTACCTGTTCCTGTTACATGCATTGCATGATGCGGGGATGCATCAGTCTGATGTCCAGATCATACCTATGTCTCATGAGGAAGCGAGAGTGGCTCTCCAGCTGAAAAGGGTAGATGCATGGGCCGGGGGGCACCCGTATGCGGCACTCAGCCAATTGGAGCAGGGTTCGCGGGTTATATGCCGGAACGATCTTGTTAATTCTTACGGCGTGTTGAGCATATCCGAAGAGTTTGTCCGAAAATATCCTGAAGCGGTGTCAAGGGTTATAAAGGTTTATGAAAAGGCGCGCAAATGGGCGCTCCGACATCCTGACGATCTTGAGGTAATTTTTTCAGATGAATCAATGGTTTCATTGCCGGTATCCAAACTGGTGTTGAGCCGGTGTGATTTTTCCAGGCCAATTATCGACCGGAATGATATCCGGGTGCTGAAAGATGAATCTCCCGTTTTGAAGGAAGAAAAGCTGATCCGCAAGGATACGGATATGGACAAGGTGATCGAAGAGCTGATCGACACGAGTTTTGTTTTAAAGCTGGTCGTTTCATCCACAGTCCTGTAATACTCCATTCTACAGCGAGGCAAATCGTTTAATGGCGATGCTTGCCTTCTTTATTTAATAATTGACATTATAATTTCCTGATAACTCATTCCAGCCGTTATTTCTGGATATAAGAGTAATAATACGGTATTGACCCGGAGAGATTTTTAATATTGCTTGTGATCCCCGGCAAGTCAATCCGTAGCTGGTTATGAAATGATAATCATTGGTTAAATCTATATATCCTGAATAGATATAGATATGTTTTGATGATCGGGTGCGTTTGTATATATATTGTTAAACTTATAAAGTAATGGTGGTTGTCAATGTATTGATATCGTCAGCTTTTTCTGTTATAACATAAATACGGCTTTATCAATGCATCGAGTAATCAAAACAGTGATCATATATGTCGGCATCTTGCTCGGAGTGCTTTCGGGGGCTGATCTATATGCAAGGCAGTTGCCATCAGAATTGAGCGTGGATTATGCTCCATATAACCCGTTGAGCCTGGTGCTGAAAAAATTCAACTGGCTGGAGAATGAGTTCAACGGGGACGATGTGCGCATCCGTTGGGTGTTCAGTCCCGGAAGCGATAGCGCACTTAAATCGTTGAAAGCCGACAGTGCCAACATCTCATCCAGCGCCAGCCTCTCTTCGGTCTGGAGCAAGGCGAGCGGCAATCCGATAAAGGCTTTTTACGTTTTTACACGGGCTGAATGGCTCTCTATAGTCGTTTCGCATGATTCTCCAATAAGATCAGTAAAAGAGTTGAGAGGCAGGCGGGTCGCGGCTACACCGGGAACCGATCCATACTTCTTTCTTTTGCGTGCCTTGCGTGAGGCAGGTATGCACAAGGACGATGTCGTGATTGTGCCTTTGACACACAGGGAGGGAAGGGCGGCTCTTGAACTGAAGAAAGTTGATGCTTGGGTCGGTGGCGTGCCTTACTCTACGTCAAGCCAGCTTGAAAACGGCTTTCAGGTCATATACAGAAACGTATTGTTCAATTCGGATGGATTTTTGAACGTATCGGAGGATTTTGCAAACAACTATCCACAAGCGGTATCGAGAGTTGTCAAAGTCTATGAACGTGCCCGCCGCTGGGCTCTGAGTCACCCTGACGACCTTGAGGCTATTTTCGCTGACGAAGCGAAAGTACCCCTGCCCATAGCACGAGGGGTTTTGAGCAAGTTTGATTTTTCAAACCCTGTAATTGAGAAGAATGATATCAGGGAGCTGAAGGATGCGTCTCCCGTTTTGAAAGATGAGAAGCTCATCGGCCAGGATACTGATCTGGACAAGGTGATCGCAGAACTGATCGACACGAGTTTTGTTTTAAGGCAGCTCGCTCCAGTATCGGGCAGTATGTAGTGCCTTTTTTTTTGCATCGGGCCATGCAGGCCGCTTTGCAATGCTCATAAAGCTTTGAGGTGATGACTATCGGATGTGGTTAAGGTTTGCGTTTGTAATGAACAGTCAAACATAGGTATGTGAAGGAGAACGTCGGAACATCAATGCCTGAGAGCAGGTATTCGGCGACCCTGGTCAATGGTGACAAGAGGAGGGGTAGGGTTGTTGCAGCCCGACTGGCTTTTTCATGGTTGTTCAGCCTGTTGACCTTTATGCTCATATCCGCCAGTCGGGCGGATGCTAAAACCCCGGTTGAAATATTCAAGGAGGCCTCCAGGAGTATCATCGTCATCAAAACCTACGATGACAAGGGAAAACTTCTGTCGTCAGGAAGCGGCGTCGTGCTCAACGATGATGGGGACTCCGTTACAAACTTCCACGTTATCGAGAGAGCGGCCAAGATTGTCGTTCATTATGACAAAAAAGAGTATACAGCAACGCCCAGGTATGTTGACCGTATCAGGGATGTCTGCTCTATAAAAGTACCTGGCCTGAAAGCTGTTCCGGTAACACTCGCAAAGAATTCCCAAATCGAGATAGGCACCACGGTTTATGCCATAGGCTCTCCGATGGCAGTCGGCCTGACCTTTTCCAATGGAATGGTCTCCTCATTACGCGAGACATCGGGAGGGCACTATATCCAATTCACAGCCCCTATTTCACCGGGCTCGAGCGGTGGCGGCCTGTTCGATGAAGAGGCTCGATTGATCGGTATTCCAACCTACTTCATAAATCAGGGGCAACTTCTGAATTTTGCCCTGCCTGTCGAGTGGGTTGTCGATCTACCCAGACGGCATGGTGCTCAGGTCACTGCAGAGATCGGTGTCAAAAGAGACGACCTCTATCAGCAGCAGACGCTTGCCATGGAAGAAAAAGAGGATTGGCTTTCCCAGATCCAGCTTGGTGAGCGCTGGACGAAAGAGTTTCCATCGAGTGTTCGTGCCTGGGAGCTGTTGGGTTCGGCATATGCCAATAACGGAGAGTTCAACAAGGCCATAGTGGCATACCGCCAGGCAGTCACTATCAATCCGGATTCCGCACAGTACTGGCTTGAACTTGGTCTTCTGTTCGGCAAAACAGGACAACGGGCTGAACAGGCTGATGCCTACCGCGCCTCCGTCCACATCAACCCCGATTATGCAGGCTCCTGGTATAATCTCGCTGTCGTTTATCGTGATGCCTCCCAGTTTAAACAGGCCATTGATGCGTCAAAGCAGGTAATAAGGATCAATCCGGCCCATGTTCCAGCCTTGTTGATTCAGGGATATGCCTATGGCAAACTTGGTCAGCAGGTCAGGGAGATTGACGCTTATCTGCAGGCACTCCGTATTGATGAATTTTCGTCAGATGTCTACGTCTGCCTGGGGGTTGCCTACAGTAATGTCCATCGGGAAGGCGATGAGGTGAAGGCTTATGAGCAGGCCCTCCAGGTCAAGCCCGACGATGCTGCCGCACTGTTTAACCTTGGCCATTATTACCAGGAGCACGGCAACAAGGAAAAAGGTATGGAGTATTATTCCCGCCTGAAATCAGTCGACCCGGCGATGGCGGCAATATTTTTCGATGATCTGACTTATCGGGCTTATCCATCAACGGTTAAGCAGCTTTAGCAGTTTGATATGTTCAGGTATTGTGATGCCTGCTATGGAGAGAACATTAAATCGCCTGAAGCAATGCGTTACTTCATCAGGTTGTGCATAATCTGTTTCAGCACGGTTTTATTGAAGCCGGC
>JAAXXK010000043.1:0-9083 GCA_013334525.1 Chlorobiaceae bacterium | reverse complement strand
CCGGGTTATCAAAGCCTATGAACGGGCGCGCATCTGGGCACTCAAGCATCCTGAAGAGCTTGAGTTGATTTTTGCAGAAGAGGCGCGGGTCTCATATTCGGTAGCCCGACTGGTGCTCAGCCGGTTTGATTTCTCGAACCCCGTTATCGACAGGAATGATATCAGGGTATTGAAGGATGCGGCTCCAGTCCTGAAGGAAGAGAAGCTGATTCCCCAGGATACGGATCTGGACAAGGTGATTGACGAACTGATCGACCCGAGCTTTGTGATCAAGCAGGTTGGTCCCGGATATGGCAATTAGCCTGGTGACGGCGAGGTGTAGCTCGCGACCGGTCATCAATGAATTGATCTCTTCGGGTGATATTCCGTGGATGCGGTAACAGGGAAAACACAAAAGCCTCCGAACTGGAGGCTTTTGTGTTACTGCTGAGCGGGAAACGAGACTCGAACTCGCGACCCCAACCTTGGCAAGGTTGTGCTCTACCAGCTGAGCTATTCCCGCTTGAGAGTCGTAATTATAGGGATAATTCCCCTTTTGTGCAACAGGGGGAGCTATTCTTTCTGCCTGATTATGCAACAAACAGAAAAGGGGCTGTCTCATAAGCCAGGATGATCCAGCTTTTTCTCGTTGGAGCTTCTGGAGTTCCCCCTTCCAGCGTGATCTATGATCTGTCATTGAAAACACAACATTTCAGGGCACATAAATGCATTGTTTAATGTAGGGGCGGTTCGCAAACCGCGCTTAATGCAGACCTCCAAGGGGAAGGGCGACCGCAAGGGTCGCCCCTACCGTCTGGAATTATAATTCAATGGCGATCCCTGGATGTTATGCCGAAGGCCAATTATTCAATCCTTAGATGTGACCTGTAATCCCTACCCCGTAGGGGCGGACCTGCATGTTCGCCCTTATTCCAGGAGTCCTCAGCGCCAGAGGCTGTCTCAGTTTTGCTTCTGAGGCAGCCTCATCTTTATGGATAACCAAAAGGACTCTGCTTCAACTCTACCAGACAAGACGTTTACCCTTTCATAGCTTAATTCGAAGCTCGCCGGTGAATGGAGGCAGTCTCATAAGTCAAGATGATGCCGAATCATTGCCCTCCAGGGAACGCCAAGCACCAGCCAGGCACTCTTGTGGCTAACCAGAAGGATTCCGCATCAACGCCATCAGACAAGAATTCTACTCCTTTATTGAATAATCCGGAAATCACCTGTGAATTGCCGAGCTGGTGCTCGGCGTTCCCGGGGTTTTGGTGTTCCTGATTTTTCTTCAAAGACAGCCTCATTTGTGTTAATGCTGAGCGGGAAACGGGACTCGAACTCGCGACCATGAAATTTGAAAGTTCGGGGTTCGGGAGTGATTATGATTGCCTCTTGAGGATATGAGTCGATTAAACATGATCGTCTCATGAACCCAAATGATATTCGACATACATCACACATCGATACCAGAGGAAGTAGTTGCGAACGTAACCGGGCGCAATACGATCATCACTAAAGACGTCCTTACGTCGCCCGGAACTGTTTGTTAATAAAACTACTTTATAAAATGAAGTATAGCGCGTAAGTGACATTGTGCTGATTATCGATATGCATGAAGTCTGATTTTAAACCATTCATCTTTTGAAGACCTATGAAACAAACAAGGGTAGTAGGTTCGGCGATGTTAGGTGTTTTTGTGACGATGTTTTCGTTCTCTCTTCACGCGGCATTGCCTGATGCAGGTACGATTCAGCGAGATATAGGCGACAAGCTTCTGGAAGTTCCAAAAGCAAGCCAGAACCCTCCGCTTTCGCCTGCAGAGAGCAGGCCGCCAACGGAGGCGGAAAAAGGTTATAAGGTAACCGTCAGGCGATTTGTCATAAAGGGCGCATCGCTCTTCAGCGAAGGGGTGCTTGGTCAGGAACTCTCCGGGTATGTCGGCAGGGAGGCAACGCTGGCGGATTTGAACAATGCGGCAAAAAGGATCACCTCATATTACGCACGTCAGGGATACCTGGCTGAGGCGCTGGTTCCTGCCCAGGATATTGTAGACGGCGTTGTGGTGATTCAGGTGATCGAGGCAAGGCTTGGCTCGGTTAGGGTCGCCGCTTCGGAAGATGTGCGTTTCAGTCGACAGAGGGCGTCGGATATGGTCACCGGTGCACAGCCTTCCGGAGAATATATCCGGATAAGGGATCTTGAGCGGGGGCTTTACCTGCTGCAGGATACGTACGGTATCCGTTCAAGCGCCGTTATCAGGCCGGGCTCCGGATTCGGAAACGTGGATGCCATGATCACCCTTGCTTCAGCCCCGTTGGTGACCGGCAGTGTCGAGTTCGATAACTACGGCAGCGTCTCGACGGGTGAGCTTCGAGCCAATGCGACCGTCAATATCAACAGTCCCCTGAACATCGGCGACCGTCTCAGCCTGAAAGCGCTCTATTCGGACGGCATTAATTACGGACGTGCGCTGTACACCATTCCTCTCGGAACGCACGGTCTCAAAGCGGGTGTATCGGTAAGTTATCTCGACTACCGGCTCGGTGGTGATTTTGCCTCACTTGACGCCACCGGCAGCGCTCTTACCGCCGGAGGGTTTGTCAGCATGCCCCTGATCCTGTCACGTCGCTCGAACCTGTATGGAATTATTGGCTACGATTACCGGCTCTTCAGGGACGATATCGCCTCCGATCTGGTGAGCGAAAAGTCCATTCATTCCGGTTCGATCGGTTTGGCCGGCGGCTGGTTCGATGATATGCTCGGCGGCGGCTATACGACGGCGGGCGCCACAGTATCCCTTGGCAGCCTGGACCTGTCGAGAGTATCGGATGTCGAAGCTCTCGACCGTATTAGCGCCAATACTTCGGGCAGCTACCAGAAAATCAACATGAGCCTGTCGAGAATCCAGCAACTGTCCGGCAGCAGCACACGGTTTATTGTGAGCATAGCTGGCCAGCTTGCATCCAAAAACCTCGATGTTTCGGAAAAATTCATGCTTGGCGGGCCCAATGGGGTGCGAGCCTATTCGACCAATGAAGGGGCCGGCGATGAGGGGTTTGTAGTGACGGCTGAACTTCGCCAATCGGTTACCTCCGCTTTGCAGCTACTGGCGTTTTACGACTACGGAATGATCAGGCAATACGTCGATACCTGGCCGGGATGGACGACGGACCCCGGCAAATCGAATATCTACAGCCTTGATGGAATCGGAATAGGGATACTCCTGAGCCCGATGAAAGGATTGAGCATCAAGAGCTCGGTGGCGACCCGCCTGAAAACGAATCCGGCGGCAAACGCCGATGGCAAGGATCATGACGGAACAAAACGCGAACCCCGGTTCTGGGTTGAAGCTTCGTATGCATTTTAAACGTGTCGTGCCCGGGGGAGTATGCCAGGCAGACCTGACGTGAATCTGAAGATGATCGTTCTGAAGCGGTCAGGTTATGAAGTACATGGAGTTAAAAAACCGGAACATTCCGACAGGTCGGGACTCCGTGCAATCCAGCGTAAAGAGACTCCCTAAATGTTAGAGTCATGAAAAAAGTGAATCGGGCAAAAAAATCGACAAGGTCGATCAGGCTTTCCCGTCGTGCAACATCCATAGCCATCGCAACCATCGCCATACTTTGGCGAACGGGTACTCTATCGGCGGCAACCCTCCCATTGGCCGGTGAACTCCCGGCTGGAGAGCAGCTGGTTTCCGGCCAGGCATCGGTCAGCCGGGCCGGCTCAGCGATGTCGGTGCTTCAGACGACAGATCGCGCCGTCCTGAACTGGCAGAGTTTCAACATCGGTTCGCAAGCACGGGTCGATTTCCAGCAGCCCGGCGTACAGTCCGTAGCGCTGAACCGGGTGCTCAGCACCGATCCGTCGAGCATCTACGGAACCCTGACCTCAAACGGCGGGGTGTTCCTTGTGAACCCGTCCGGCATCATCTTCGGCAAGGGATCGAGTGTCAACGTCGGTAGCCTTGTGGCCACCACCATGTCGATAAGCGACGATGATTTCAACGCCGGCAACTACCGTTTCCAGCGTAGCGGTTCGACAGCATCGATCATCAACCAGGGATCGATACGGGCTGCAGAGGGCGGTCTTGTAGCGCTTCTTGGCACCGACATCAAGAATGACGGGGTGATTGAGGCTCGGCTCGGCAGCGTCATACTTGCCACGGGCGAAGCAGCCACACTAACCCTGGGCAGCGACAACCTCTACAGCGTGGCCGTCGACCCGGCGAGCGTGGCGACATTGATCGACAACAAGGGAATCATCCAGACGGACGGCGGTACGGTGTTGATGAAAGCCTCTGTTGCCGGTGAGCTGATCAGTTCGGTCATCAATACCTCAGGCGTGGTTCGTGCCCGCTCGATCGGTGAGAAGGAGGGCAAGATCGTGCTTGAAGGTACGACCCTCGTCAACAGCGGCACCGTAGAGGCAGGCAAGTCAGTCAGCATGAGCGCCGCCGGGGCGCTTGTCGACACAGGCACCATCACAGCCGGAGATGGCACGAACGGCGGCACCATTACAGCCAAAGTCAATAACCTTCTCGCTGCAGGCACATGGAGTGTCAACGGCACCCAGTCTGGCGGCACTATCAAGGTCGACGCCAACGGCAGCATCGAGCAGGTGCGGGCTTCCGGTTTCAATGCCGACGGCGGTACCTCTGGCGGTTCGATAACCATTAATGCAGGCAAGAGCCTCTACCTCTCAGGCAGCTTCAGCGCCACCGGTAGTGCCGGTCGTGGAGGCGACATTGCAATCACGGCGCCAGAAACGCTGCTTGCCGGAGCACAGGTCCATGCCGACGGTAAACTGCAGGGCGGGCGAATCCGCATCGGCGGCGGCTGGCAGGGTGGCGACACCGGCATCCTGAACGCCACGACCACGGTCGTGACCAGACCGAGCACCCTGACTGCAAACGCTACAACAGCGGGAAACGGCGGCACGGTTGTTGTGTGGTCGGAATCATCAACGGCAGTAGCCGGCACTATCGCGGCTGATGGCGGCCCAGAGGGCGGCAACGGTGGCCAGGTCGAGATATCGAGCCATGAGCTTCTCACCTGGGCAGGTTCCATTTCAGCTACTGCGCCGCACGGTACACAGGGCACCGTGCTTTTCGACCCGAGGAACTTAACCATAGACGCTTCAGGTACTTCAGCGCCCTTTACGGTCATACCACTCCTCGATCCACACCCTGCAGTGGGCAATCAGTATGGATCGGGCAGCGTCATCGAACTTTCTGGCGGCAACATCCTGGTGTCGAATTCATCTGACAGTTTTGTGGCGCCAGCTGCGGGTGCCGTAAGGCTCTATAATCCTGATGGCACGCTCGTTTCGTCACTGACCGGTTCAACCGCCAATGATATGGTGGGATATTTTTTGAGTGCGCTGACAGGGAATGGAAATGCACTCACCTATACGCCATCATGGAACAATGGCGGGACAGCTGCCAATGCAGGGGCTGTGACCTGGATCAATGGCACAGCGGGCGTGAGCGGCGCAGTCTCGGCATTGAACAGCCTGGTAGGCTCGACAGCGGATGACAACGTGGGCATGGGCAGTGTGACAGCCCTGTCGAACGGAAATTATGTGGTGTGTTCACCAAACTGGAACAATGGCGGTACATCTGCCAATGCCGGTGCTGTGACATGGGGCAGTGGCTTAGCGGGCTTGATTGGTGCAGTTTCGGAATCTAACAGTCTGGTAGGTTCGACAGCGGAAGAGCAGGTTGGCTATGGCTTGACAGTCCTGACGAACGGGAACTATGTGGTGTATTCACCATACTGGGGCGGTGGCGGGAATTATAACGACAGCCTTGGCGCGGTGACATGGGGCAGTGGCACCGTGGGCGTGACCGGCGCAGTCTCGGCATTGAACAGCCTGGTGGGATCGACAGCAGGCGACTGGGTTGGGTTTTATGGCGTGACAGCCTTGACAAACGGCAACTACGTGGTGTTTTCACCATACTGGAACGGAGGGTATCCCAACGGTTTCGGCGCGGCGACATGGGGCAGCGGCACAGCAGGTGTGACCGGCGCAGTATCGGCTGCGAACAGTCTGGTGGGATCGACAGCGGGCGACCAGGTAGGCTATACCATGACCGAGCTGACGAACGGTAATTATGTGGTGTGTTCACCATACTGGAACGGTGGGGATCCCAACGGTTACGGTGCTGTGACCTGGGGCAGTGGCGCCACGGGCGTGTCCGGCGTAGTTTCCATTTCGAACAGCCTTGTGGGTTCGACAGCCGGAGACCGGATAGGCTATAGCATTACCCCCTTGATGAACGGCAACTACGTGGTCAATTCACCAAACTGGGGCAGTGCAGGCAACGATGCTGACTCTGTCGGCGCGGTGACCTGGGGTAGTGGCACAGCGGGCGTGGTCGGCGCAGTCTCGGCTACGAACAGTCTTGTAGGTTCGACAGCGGGCGACTATGTGGGCATAAACAACGTGACAGCCCTGACGAACGGCAACTATGTGGTGTGTTCATCATTATGGAACGGTGGGGATACCAACGGTTACGGTGCGGTAACCTGGGGCAGTGGTACCGCGGGCGTGATAGGCGCAGTTTCGGCTGCCAACAGCCTGGTGGGCTCGACAGCCGGTGACCGGGTTGGCATAAACAACGTGTCAGCCCTGACGAACGGCAACTATCTGGTGAATTCACCATACTGGAGTAATGACGGGACAACTACCAACGGCTTAGGTGCGGTGACGTGGGGAAGCGGAACAGCGGGCGTGACCGGCGTAGTCTCGGATGCGAACAGCCTTGTTGGCTCGACAGTGGGTGACATGGTGGGATATGGTGTGACAGTTCTCACCAACGGTAACTATGTAGTGTGGTCACCATACTGGAACAATGGCGGGACACCTAACAACGCCCTTGGCGCGGTGACCTGGGGCAGCGGGACATCGGGCGTGTCAGGCGTAGTTTCCATTTCGAACAGCCTTGTGGGCTCAGCAGCGGGCGACTTTGTAGGCGTAAACGGAGTGAATGAGCTGACGAACGGTAACTACGTGGTGAGTTCACCATTCTGGAATGGTGGGTCCGGCAATGGTTTCGGTGCGGTAACCTGGGGCAGCGGCACATCGGGCGTGACCGGCGCAGTCTCGTCTTCGAACAGCCTTGTGGGCTCAGCAGCGGGTGACCAGGTGGGTGTAAACAACGTGATAGCCTTGAATAACGGCAACTACGTAGTATGTACATCGTCCTGGAACGGTGGGTCTGGCAACGGTTTCGGTGCGGTGACCTGGGGCAGCGGCACATCGGGCGTGACCGGTGTAGTCTCGTCTTCGAACAGCCTTGTTGGGTCGGTCGCAGGTGACCAGGTGGGCAGTACCAGCTTGGTTGAACTGACGAACGGGAACTACGTGGTGTCTTCACAATACTGGCACGGTGGGGATATCAACGGTTTGGGTGCGGTTACCTTGGGCAGCGGCACATCGGGCGTGATCGGCGTGGTCTCGGCTGCGAACAGCCTTGTTGGCTCGACAGCGGGCGACCAGGTGGGCTATAGCGTGACCCCCTTGATTAACGGCGACTATGTGGTGAGTTCACCATTCTGGAACGGTGGGTATCCCAACGGCTTCGGTGCGGTGACCTGGGGCAGCGGTACAGCGGGGGTGACCGGCGTGGTCTCCTCCTCGAACAGCTTCGTCGGCACCACAGCGGGCGACAGCATCGGCTATGGCCTCATAACCGAGTTGAAGGTCGGCAGCATGGCGGGCAGCTTCGTGCTTCAATCGCCCTCCTGGTCGAACAGTACCGGCAGGATTGACATACTGACGCCGATAACGCCGGCAACGCCGGCAACGTTGCCGCAGACTTATGCGTCGAACCCTGGAACGGACTACACCTTATTACCCTCGCAACTGACCGCTCTGTTGAATACCGGCACGAATGTGGTGCTTCAGGCAAATAATGACATTAAGGTGAATTCGGCGATCGTGACAAACAATCTTGCAGGTAATGGCGGGGAGCTTTCGCTCATGGCCGGGCGCAGCGTTCTCCTTAACGCAGGCATCAGCACCGACAATGGCAACCTGACGATTATAGCAAACGACAACACATCGAACGGTGTGGTGGATGCCTACCGCCTTTCCGGCCCTGCGGCAATCACCATGGCAACAGGAACAGCAATTAATGCCGGTACGGGCAGCGTATCGATGGAGCTTCGATCAGGCACGGGCAAGACATACAGCACAAGTGGTGACATCATCCTCGGTGCTGTCACGGCAGGGTCGATCAGCGTGGTCAACCACGGATCAACGGCAGGTTCAGGCATCACCCTCAACGGAGAGCTGAGCGCATCGGCTGGCGGCACGGCGATCGAGCTCGCAGGGATGGAGTTCATCAACAATTACGGTAGTGCTGCCCTATTGGCCCCCGGCGGTCGATGGCTGGCCTGGTCAAGTGATCCGGCAAACGATACCCTTGGCGGGCAACTCTATAATTTCAAGCAGTACAACGCCCTCTACGGAAGCAGCACGGTACTCGGTACCGGCAACGGGTTTCTCTATACCCTGGCGCCAATCATCACTGTTTCACTGACCGGCTCAGTCAGCAAAACCTATGACAGCTTCCGGAGTGCTGCCATGCTTCCAGGCAACTACTCATTCATTGGTAATGTCGATAGCGATACGGTTATCCTGAACAATCCGTCTGTGGGCACCTACGGCGACAAGAACGTCGGCTCCAACAAAAGCATCACTGTAAACGGAGTTTCCATAGTTTCGGCATCGAAAGGCTCTGTAGCTGTTTACGGCTACCAGCTCGCATCCACATCCGTTACCGGCAACATCGGTATCATTACCTCGGCCTTGCTGCCTGTTACCGGCCTGACGGCGAGTGGGCGAGTCTATAATGCAGGCACGGATGTAACGCTTGGCGGTACGGCAACGATCACGAAACTCGGCAGTGATGACATCACCCTTGGTGGCACAGCAGTAGGAACGTTCGTCTCGAAGAACGTCGGCACGCAGAACATCACCGTAACGGGTAACACGCTGAGCGGAGCTGACAGGGACAACTACACGCTGGTTCAGCAGACAGGCCTGAGTGCTGCGATCACGCCATACAGCCTTGCAGTGAGCGGCCTGACGGC
>JAAXXK010000072.1 GCA_013334525.1 Chlorobiaceae bacterium | reverse complement strand
TCTGGAACGACACCGACGGCAAGGTCGACATCTTCGTCAGCGGCATCGGCACCGGCGGCACCATCACCGGCGTGGGCGAAGTGCTCAAGCAGCGCAACCCCGACGTGAAGATCGTTGCGGTCGAACCGTTCGATTCCCCGGTCATTTCGGGCGGCAAGCCGGGTCCGCACAAGATCCAGGGCATCGGCGCAGGCTTCATTCCCGACATCCTGAACACCGGTGTCATCGACGAAATCATCACCGTCAAGAACGAGGACGCATTCCGTATAGGCCAGAAGCTGGCACGCACCGAAGGGCTGGTCATCGGCATCTCATCCGGCGCGGCCGCCTATGCTGCCCTGCAGCTCGCCCTGCGCCCCGAGAACGAAGGCAAGAACATCGTGGTGATCCTGCCGGACACCGGTGAGCGCTACCTCTCGACCCTGCTCTACCAGTTCGAGAACGAAGCGGTCGCTATCTGAAACATATCGGAGCGGCATAATAACGCTGTTTTCACCTGAAAGCTGCAACAGCCATAAGGAAAAGGAGCCAGGGAAACTATGAATGCAGGCATGTCGATCCAGGGCACAGAATCATCGAACACGAAACAGGACGAACCCATGTTACAGGAACAAAATGGCGCCATGCCACTCGGCTCACCGACCTCACCTGGCCGGTGGCCGAACCTCTTCCAGGGTAAAGTAAAAAAACTGGTGAGCCTGCTTAAGCCTTCACCGGCAAACCGCAAACCACTCACCGAGGAAGAGCAGATCATCGCCGGGATGGCCGAGGAACACTCGTCCATCTTCCTCTCCTGATCCTTGAATGGTGCGGGCAAAGGCTTGAACAGGTTGCGCTACGGTATAGGCACCTACCCTTTTCAGGGTATTTTTATGGTATGAGCGGCGGAGAATCCAACTGAACATCGTTTTTTTGATGCAAGCATTTCAGACAATCATGACAATGAAGACCATGACTGCACGACATACACCCTACTGTTGCAACGCAAGTTGTCGACGCTGCAACGATGTGACTGGAAACTCCGGCATGTGCCCGTGAAGCCCGAAACGGCTTTTGCGCCAGCCGGTTCCTGCCATTGACAGTGAGCCGGCTTTTTTTTTACCCATTCAACCATATTAATCGAAAAGAGAGAATACCATGAAACACCTGTCAGTAAGAACATCACGATTCACCACAGGGCTCCTGCTCCTGTCAAGCCTTCTTGGAACTGCTGCCCATGCGGCACCGGCAGCACCGGCAAACGTCACCCTGCTGAACGTATCCTATGATCCGACCAGGGAGCTTTACCAGAGTGAAAACGCCTCCTTCAGCAGCTACTGGAAAAAGAAAACAGGACAGACGGTCACGATCAACCAATCGCACGGCGGCTCCGGCAAGCAGGCCCGCGCCGTAATCGACGGACTTGAAGCCGACGTCGTCACCCTTGCGCTCGCCTACGACATCGATGCCATCGCCGACAGCAAGCTGCTCCCTGAAACCTGGCAGCAGCGTCTTCCGCAGAACAGCACCCCCTACACCTCGACCATCGTGTTTGTCGTGCGCAAAGGAAACCCGAAGGGAATCAAAAACTGGGACGATCTGGTAAAACCCGGCATTTCGGTGATCACGCCAAACCCGAAAACCTCCGGTGGAGCCCGATGGAACTACCTGGCAGCATGGGGTTACAAGCAGCAGCAGACAAAATCCCCGGAGCAGGCCAAAAGCTTCGTGAAGGCGCTCTTCAAGAACGTTCCAGTGCTCGATACCGGTGCCCGCGGTTCAACCCTCACCTTTACCCAGCGCGGGCTCGGTGATGTGCTGATCGCATGGGAAAACGAAGCGCACCTCATTCTCAAGGAGTTCGGCGCCGACAAATACGAAATCGTTGCCCCTCCTGTGAGCATCCTTGCTGAACCTCCGGTCGCCGTGGTCGACAAAAACGTCGACAAGCATGGCACCCGCAAAGTTGCCGAAGCCTACCTGACCT
The DNA here is from genome assembly GCA_013334525.1 of Chlorobiaceae bacterium. Taxonomy (GTDB): domain Bacteria; phylum Bacteroidota; class Chlorobiia; order Chlorobiales; family Chlorobiaceae; genus Chlorobaculum. Next base: position 3,029 of record JAAXXK010000072.1, on the reverse strand, counting down.
ACCTGTACACTCCGGAAGCGCAGGAGATTATTGCCAGGAACGCCTACAGGCCCCGCAGCGCTGTCGCATTCAAAAAATATGCAGCAAGCTTCCCTTCGATCAAGCTGTTCACGTTGAAGGAGTTCTTCGGCACCTGGCGCCAGGCCCAGAAAACCCACTTCAGCGACGGCGGCACATTCGACCAGATTTACACCCCCTGACGGCATTCACCGACCGGCCGCAGAAACCTGAACCTGACACCGAACCCGGGACCTACCTCCTGATCCCGGGTTCGGCTGCGGCCACCTTCAATTAATGAACATGACTCTTTTCAAAGGGAAACAACGAAAAATTCTCCCGGGCTTCGGCCTTTCGATGGGTTACACGGTATTCTACCTGTCTGCGATTGTGCTCGTTCCACTGAGCACGATCGTCATAAGCGCCTTCGGCATGAATCCGGAAACATTCTTCGGGGCAATCAGTTCGCCAAGGGTTCTCGCCTCCTACAAGCTCAGCATTTCGACCGCCTTTTTTGCCTCACTCTTCGATGCGGTTGCCGGGTTTCTCACGGCATGGACGCTGGTCAGGTATCGTTTCCCCGGCCGCAAGATACTCGACGCCCTCGTCGACCTCCCCTTCGCCCTGCCGACGGCTGTAGCCGGCATCTGCTTCGCAACGCTCTACTCGCCGATCGGCTGGCTTGGCCAGTTTCTGGCCAAGGTCAACATTGAGCTGATCAATAAGCCATCGGGCATCGTTATCGCATTGATCTTCATCGGATTTCCCTTCGTGGTCCGCACGGTGCAGCCGGTGATCGCGGAACTCGAACCGGAAATCGAGGAGTCGGCGCAAAGCCTCGGGGCTACCCGCTGGCAAACCTTTCGCAAAATCCTGCTTCCGCACCTGTTTCCCGCACTCCTGACCGGAATTACCCTCGCCTTTGCGCGTGGAATCGGGGAGTACGGCTCGGTCATCTTTATCGCCGGAAATCTTCCGCTCAAGACCGAGATCGCCCCGTTGATGATCATGACCAAGCTTGACCAGTTCGACTACAACGGTGCTTCGGCAGTCGCTTTCGTGCTCCTTTTGATCTCCTTTTCGATGCTTCTGCTGCTCAACGGAGTCCAGCGCTGGCAACAGAAGGCTTACCAGTAAATCCAGGCTAAACCATGCAGACAAACAATACCAGGCAAGCCACAATTATCCCCGGACCGCGAAGCAAAGACCCGCTGGCGGTGCGCGTGCTGCTCATCGCCCTGACCTTCCTGTTCTTTGCCGGGTTCATCTTCATGCCGCTTGCTCTGGTCTTTTCACAGGCGCTGCAGAAGGGCATACAGCTCTACCTGGACTCCATCGTTGAACCCTACGCTATCGAAGCGGTTAAACTGACCCTGTTGACCGCAGCCATCGTCGTTCCGTTGAACGCTGTTTTCGGCCTCACGGCCGCATGGGCCATCTCCAAATTCTCATTCAAGGGTAAAACCCTGCTCGTCAGCCTGCTTGACCTGCCCTTCGCGGTATCACCCGTTATCGCAGGCCTGATCTTCGTGCTGCTCGTGGGCAGCCGCACCCCTTTCGGCTCCTGGCTCGGCGAGCACGGCATAAAAATCATCTTCTCCACACCGGGCATTGTCATCGCCACCCTGTTCGTCACCTTTCCCTTCGTTGCAAGGGAGCTCATCCCGCTCATGGAGTCCCAGGGACGTGAGGAGGAGGAGGCGGCCATCACCCTGGGGGCGAAAGGATGGCAGGTGTTCCGGATCATCACCCTCCCGAACATACGGTGGGGGCTGATGTACGGCATGATTCTCTGCACGGCCCGCTCCATCGGCGAGTTCGGCGCGGTTTCGGTCGTTTCGGGCCATATCCGCGGCATGACCAACACCATTCCGCTGCATGTTGAGATTCTCTACAGCGAATACAACTATACCGCCTCCTTCGCCGTCGCCTCGATCCTGGTATTCCTGGCCCTCGTCACCATTGCCATAAAGGGCGTCGTCGAAAAAAATGTCCATAACAATCAATAGCATTCCGCCTGTCATGAGCATAGAGATCAAGAACATCACCAAAAGCTATCCCGGATACACGGCCCTGGACAACATCAGCCTGAACATTGAAACCGGCGAGCTCATTGCCCTTCTGGGTCCTTCGGGATGCGGCAAGACCACCCTGCTCAGGATCATCGCAGGCCTCGAAACAGCCGACAAGGGCAGCATCATCCTTGAAGACAAGGACACCACGAACCTGCCAGCCAGGGAGAAGAACGTCGGCTTCGTGTTCCAGCACTATGCACTGTTCCGCCGCCTGAATGTGTTCGACAACGTCGCATTCGGGCTGAACGTCCGCCCATGGGGCCAGAAGCAGTCGAAAAGCGAGATAAATGAGCGCGTCATGCACCTCCTGCAGCTGGTGCAGATGGACTGGGCGGTCAAACGCTATCCCTCACAGCTCTCGGGCGGCCAGAGGCAGCGCATCGCACTGGCCAGGGCTCTTGCCGTAAACCCGAAGGTGCTGCTGCTCGACGAGCCCTTCTCCGCCCTCGACGCAAAGGTGCGGCTGGAGCTGAGGCGCTGGCTCAGGAAGCTCCACGAAGATATCCATGTCACCAGCATCTTCGTTACACACGACCAGGAGGAGGCGCTTGAACTCGCAGACAGGATCGTGGTGATCAACAAGGGAAAAATAGAGCAGGTAGGTTCACCGCAGGAGGTATACGACCATCCGGCCAACGCATTCGTCTACAATTTCCTCGGCAACGTCAACGTCTTCCACGGCCGCATAAGGAATGGAAAAGTCGTAGTGGGAGAACATCCCATTGAGGGACAGCACAGCCTCGACGGCCACGACGAGAAAAACGGCCAGGCCTTCATCCGTCCACACGAGATCGGGGTAAGCAGGATCCGCAGCAGCGAAAGTGACCTGGTGGGCATCATCCGCGACATCAGGATCATGGGCAGCCAGATCGGCCTGGAGCTGGAAAGCGAGGGATTCGAAAAGCCGATAGAGGCCGAAATTCCAAGAGATACGTGGCGAAACCTGCAACTCAGCCG
>JAAXXK010000042.1 GCA_013334525.1 Chlorobiaceae bacterium | reverse complement strand
CCGTTGAAGGATGGCAGGTAAGGTGTGCCGACCATCGACGAGAGCACCGACAGGTTACCCCCGATCATCCTGCCGGTGACGCTACCCGGCCTGATGCAGACTACCGGATGGCCGCTGAAATTTTTCAGCACCTGCGGGTAGCCGGGATCGGTAAGCATTCCCCAGAAGTTCTCTTCGGTATAGTCGGCGGGATCGTAGAGTTCCGTAGCGGCCATCGGCCCGGAAAAATTGATGAGGCCTGTCCTCTTGAAAATGGCAAGAGAGAGTGCCGTGATGTCTGAGTAGCCGACCAGGATCTTTGGGTTCGCTCCGATAAGTGCGTAGTCGATGCGGTCGAGAAGCCGGGTCGCCCCAGCTCCGCCACGAAGGCAGAAGAGTGCGCGCACCTCAGTGTCGGCAAACATCTGGTGGATGTCGTGAAGCTTGTAGCGGTCGGTGTGTGCGGGGTCGTGCTCCGCCTGGTTCAGGTAACGCGAGTGCCGTACCCTATAGCCTTTGCGCTCAAGGTAGGTAACAGACTGCTGGATTTTTTCAGGCTCGGCGCAGGTCGACGACGGCGAGATCAGCCCGATTACGTCTCCGCTGCGAAGGGCTCTGGGTACCTGAATTTTCATGGAAGCAAAAAAACACCAGCAGCACTTATGGGCACTGCTGATGTTTTGACTTGGTTACGCTCCCGGGATCAGGATACGTCCTCGGAAAGCAGGATTGCCTTGTTGTTGCTCACTTCGAAGAACCCGTCGACAATCTCGAAAGACTGCTCGGATTTGTCGGGGAGTGAAAGCCTGACCTTTCCTTTCTTCAGTGCGGCAAGCAATGGAGCGTGGCCCTTGAGGATCTGAAACAGTCCACCCTGGCCGGGCGCTATGACGCTGGTCACCTCTCCCGAAAAGAAAAGCTTCTGCGGCGTAACGATATCGATCGTAAAGGCTTTATCTGAACTGGCCATTTCTTTCTGTTGGTTTAGAGCGTTTTTGCTTTTGCAACAGCCTCTTCGATGGTTCCGACGAGGTAGAATGCGTTTTCAGGAAGGCTGTCGTGACGGCCTTCGATGATCTCCTTGAAGCCCTTGATGGAGTCTTCGAGCTTGACGTACTTGCCGGCAAGACCGGTGAAGGCCTCGGCGACGAAGAACGGCTGGGACAGGAACCTCTGGACCTTACGGGCACGGGCGACAACAAGCTTGTCCTCGTCGCTCAACTCGTCCATACCGAGAATGGCGATGATGTCCTGGAGATCTTTATAGCGCTGCAGGATCTGCTTTACAGCCTGTGCCGTGTTGTAGTGATCGTCGCCGACGACGTTCGGATCGAGGATACGCGAGGTCGAGTCGAGCGGATCAACTGCCGGATAGATACCGAGCTCTGCAATCTGGCGCGAAAGCACCGTCGTTGCATCAAGGTGGGCAAATGCGGTGGCAGGAGCCGGATCGGTAAGGTCATCCGCAGGAACATAAATGGCCTGCACCGATGTGACCGAACCATTCTTGGTAGAGGTGATCCTGTCCTGGAGTTCACCCATTTCCGTACTGAGCGTCGGCTGGTAACCCACGGCGCTCGGCATACGACCGAGAAGTGCGGATACTTCCGAGCCAGCCTGGGTGAAACGGAAAATGTTGTCGATGAAGAGAAGCACGTCGCGGTGCTCTTCGTCACGGAAGTATTCTGCGATGCTGAGGCCGGTCAGTGCAACACGTGCACGTGCTCCGGGAGGCTCGTTCATCTGGCCGAACACAAGGGCGGTTTTGTCGATAACGCCTGACTCCATCATCTCGTGCCAGAGATCGTTTCCTTCACGGGTGCGCTCGCCGACGCCGGCGAACACGCTGTAGCCGGACTGCTGCTTGGCGATGTTGTTGATCAGCTCCATGATGAGAACGGTCTTGCCTACACCGGCGCCGCCGAACAGGCCGGTCTTGCCGCCGCGTGAGTAAGGCTCAAGAAGATCGATGACCTTGATGCCCGTCTCGAACATTTCGGCTTTGGTCGAAAGCTCGTCAAACTTCGGGGCAGAACGGTGGATCGAGTATGACTTCTTGGCATTGACCGGGCCGCGACCGTCGATAGGGTCGCCGACAACGTTCAACATTCTGCTGAGAACCTCAGGGCCTACCGGAGCCTGGATCGGCATTCCGGTGTTTACCACGCTCATACCTCTGACAAGGCCATCGGTACCTTCCATGGCGATGGTTCTGACGCGCTCCTCTCCGAGGTGCTGCTGTGTTTCGAGCACCAGTTTCGAGCCATCCTGACGGGTTACCGTAAGGGCGTAAAGAATGGAGGGCAATTGCCCTTCAGGAAAATCAACGTCAACGACAGGGCCGATGATCTGGGAAATCTTACCTTCTTGCATTGTGACAGTATGGATAGGATTTTAATTTAGTTCTCAAACGTTTCAGGTCGGGATTGCTCGAACCCGCAGTTACTTTCTGTTTCTTTTATCCCGGTTTGGGTTTAGGGATGCGAGCCACCTGAGGGACTTGAACCCACGACCTACTATTTACGAAACAGTTGCTCTACCAACTGAGCTAAGGTGGCTTGTAAACGGCTGATTATGCCCGCAGGCAACAAAATTTAAGCCGAAATATAGTTTATTTGTTTTCAAAACACAAAGAATTATCGGGCTCGATAAAGGGGGGGGAAATCAGAGATTCATATATTATTCTTGTGTCGATTCGCCCATAAAAGTATTCAACTTTCATTACATTACCGTGCTATAAGGAACCAATATGAAGAAAATCACCTCATCCCTGGCGGTCATCTGCCTGACTGTCATTCTTTTTGCCACCAACCTGATGGCCTCAGAAAACAGCACGGTCGCCCTGCCGGCCCCTGCTCCCTCGTTTTCAGGCGTTACCATAGATGGAAAGCCATTCTCGTCGGCTTCCCTCAAGGGAAAGGCCTATATCGTAAATTTCTTCGCAACCTGGTGTCCTCCATGCAGGGCTGAAATACCTGATATGGTCACCCTCCAGAAAGCCTATGCCGCCAAGGGTTTTACCTTTATCGGTATCGCGGTCAACGAGAAAGAGCCCAAGGTCAGGAAATTCATCAAAGATAAAGGGATCACCTACCCGGTGCTTATGGTTACCCCGGCCATCGTGGGCACGTTCAACCGTTATATCGAAGGCGGCATCACCGGTATCCCGACCTCTTTCGTCGTCGATTCGTCGGGCAACATGACCGGAGTCATGGTCGGTCCGAGAAGCAAGGCGGCGTTCGAGCAGATCATCAACTCGTCAACAAGCCGGAAAACAGGCAAGTAATGGTCGTTATCATGTCAGCAAAGATGCCTGCATCCTGTGACGATCAAAAAGGTTCTTCAGTTCAAGCGCCCCGTGGGATATTCCTGCCGGGGCGTTTCTCTTTCAGGTATTTTTCTCTCAATTGTCATTAACATCGATTATCAAGATTATGGAACCGATTGCAATCAATGCTCCTGCCTACGTCAGGAACCGGAAACTTCTTCAATGGGTAAGGGAGACCGCCGAGCTGTGCAGACCCGATTCGGTATACTGGTGTGACGGTTCAGAGGAGGAGTATGACCGGCTTTGTGGCGAAATGGTAAAGAACGGCACCTTTATCAAGCTCTCCGAAGAGAAGCGCCCGAACAGCTACCTCTGCCGCTCTGACCCGAGCGATGTGGCAAGGGTTGAGGACAGGACCTACATCTGCAGCATCCGCAAGAAGGATGCCGGCCCGACCAACAACTGGGTCGCCCCCAAGGAGATGAAGGTCACGCTGAACAAGCTGTTCGCCGGATGCATGAAGGGACGTACCATGTATGTTATTCCCTTCAGCATGGGACCGCTCGGATCGCATATCGCGCATATCGGTATAGAAATTTCCGATTCGCCATACGTCGTCACCAACATGCGCATCATGACGCGTATGGGGCGCCAGGTGGTCGAGCTGCTTGATGAGGAGGCCGAATTCGTGCCATGCCTTCATTCGGTCGGAGCCCCGCTCGAACCAGGCCAGCAGGATGTGCCATGGCCATGCAACGACACCAAGTATATCGTCCATTTCCCTGAAGAGCGCGCGATCGTCTCTTTCGGCAGCGGTTACGGCGGCAACGCCCTGCTCGGCAAGAAGTGCTTCGCGCTTCGCATCGCATCGTCAATGGCTCGTGACGAGGGGTGGCTTGCCGAACATATGCTCATCCTCGGCGTCGAGTCTCCCGAAGGTGAAAAAGATTACGTCGGCGCAGCCTTCCCAAGTGCCTGCGGCAAGACCAATTTTGCCATGATGATTCCTCCGGAGCAGCTGGAAGGCTGGAAGATTACCACGATCGGCGACGACATCGCCTGGATCAAGGCCGGCAAGGACGGCAAGCTTCATGCGATCAACCCCGAGTACGGTTTCTTCGGTGTCGCTCCCGGCACATCGGTGAAAAGCAACCCGAACGCGATGGCCACACTCTACGCAAACTGCATTTTCACCAACGTTGCCATGACCCCCGACGGAGACGTCTGGTGGGAGGATATGACCGATACTCCGCCGCCCTCGCTGATCGACTGGCAGGGCAAGCCATGGACCCCCGACTGCGGACGTCCCTCTTCGCATCCGAACGCGCGCTTCACTTCACCGGCAAGCCAGTGCCCGTCAATCGACCCCGATTGGGAAAATCCGGACGGCGTGCCGATCTCTGCCTTTATTTTCGGCGGACGCAGGGGCGATACCATCCCGCTCGTCTACCAGTCGGCCAACTGGTACTATGGCGTCTATCTTGCCGCAACGATGGGTTCCGAGAAAACCGCGGCTGCGGCCGGCAAGGTCGGCGATGTTCGCCGCGACCCCTTCGCCATGCTTCCTTTCTGCGGCTACCACATGGGAGACTACTTCACGCACTGGTTGCAGGTTGGCCGTACGCTTTCGGATCCTCCGAGGATATTCGGGGTCAACTGGTTCCGCAAGGACGAGAACGGCAAGTTCCTCTGGCCCGGATTCGGTGAGAACATGAGGGTGTTGAAATGGATCATCGGTCGTGTCCATGGCCGCGCTGCAGCGGTTGAAAGCCCGCTGGGATGGATGCCCAAGTATGAATCGATCGACTGGAGAGGCAAGGAAGATTTTACCATGGAAAAGTTCACCAAGCTCATGTCTGTAGATCGCGAAGCCTGGAAGCAGGAGCTCTTTTCACACGAAGAGCTGCTTGAAAAGCTTTACGACAAGCTTCCCAAGGAGTTTACCCATATTCGCGAGCTGATGCTTTCGACCCTGTGGATGTCTCCCAAGCACTGGCAGATGGCGCCCGAGCGCTATTCCAGCGAACATTGAGGGGATTGTAATTCCTACGATAAAAAAAGCGGGCTGCGATGCCCGCTTTTTTTATTTGCAGGGAGGAAAGGGGCAAAAAGGACCAAAAGGACGCAAGGGACCAAAGGGACATAAGGGGTTTGAAGAGGAATCTCTTGTCTGAAGGTGCGGTTAGCGAACCGCCCGAATTGGCTGTGAGGCCGCCAGCGCAATCTACAAGCAAAAGAGGCTGTCCCGGCAGCAACACCGAGACAGCCTCTTTTGCTGTTTTCTCTCATTCGGCCCGGGGTCGATCAGTTTTCGTCGAGGGTGAAGCCGATCTTGACGGTGACCTGGAAGTAGGCGACCTTCTGGTCCTCGACATGGCATCGGGTTTCGACTATTTCGACCCAACGGATGTTCCTGACCGATTCAGCGGCTTTGGCGACGGCGTTGTTTACGGCCTCTTCGATACTGGTGGGCGAGGAGCCGACGATCTCGATTTTCTTATAGATGTGTGCGCTCATGGTGTTGCATGGTTTGGAGTTAAGTGAATTTAAGGGGTTGACCTGCAGGGCAGATACCACCATCCATAGTGGAAAATAGGGTTCTAAAAAGGAAAATAATCTCCCTGTCCGGTTTTTTTGAAAAACACTCTGACAGGGAACGCTTCTGATCTATTTGCCAAGATATTATAAATAAACGAAATAGGCTGTGTTAATGCCGTTTACTCAAAGGGGGGCGGGGCTGATTTTTTTTTGGGAGTGTCGCTAAGTTAGATTATTATATTACTGATTGGTTATATGAATATATAATGACTGATTTGATCAGTAGCTATATAGTCATCGGTGCTTTCCAATCTCCTTTCCATTGTTGAAGATCGTCATTCGGCCGGCAGTCCGTTGAACGCCAGGGGTGTTATTCAGGGCGGGCAGTCATTCGATGACCGGTTCCGGGCGACGGAAGGAGGTGGCCCGCTAAAGGTTTTGCATCCCGACAGCCGGGATGGTCAGTTGGTTTAAGGTGAATCGTCAGCTGCGACAGCAGCGCCCAATAACAAGAGAAGTCCTGTACATGAACTATGGTTTTGTCATCGACGCGCGAAAGTGCATCGGTTGTCATGCATGCACGGTAGCATGCAAGTCAGAGAACCAGGTGCCCCTCGGAGTGAACCGCACCTGGGTCAAGTATGTCGAAAAAGGGAGCTTTCCCAATACCCGGCGATACTTTACGGTCCTGCGCTGCAACCACTGCGAGGAGCCTCCCTGTGTTGATATCTGCCCAGTCGAGGCGCTCCACAAGAGGGACGACGGCATCGTCGATTTCGATGCCCGGCGCTGCATCGGCTGCAAGGCCTGTGGACAGGCATGTCCATACGGTGCGCTCTACATCGACCCCGAAACGAAAACCTCGGCGAAGTGCAACTACTGCGCCCATCGCAAGGAGGTCGGCCTGAAACCTGCGTGCGTGGCTATCTGCCCGCAGCAGGCGATCATCTCCGGCGACCTTGACGATCCGTCCAGCGCCATCGCGGTCCTTGTCGCCAGCGAGCAGACCATGGTGCGCAGGTCCGAGAAAGGCACCCGACCCAATCTGTACTATATCAATGGCGACGGTGCGTCACTCGATCCGTTGCAGGCGCCACCGGACAAGGAGTACCACTGGAGTTCCCAGGCGCGAGGCGTCGGCCATTTCGCCAAATACAACCTCGATCCCGAAAAGTCGCATCACGGTGCCCCGGCCAGGGCTATCCGCAGGCCGAACTCAGGATCCATCAAGCCGGCTGCGGCGCGCAGGGTCTACGATGCCCCTTCGAAGGGATCGGTCTGGGGCTGGGAAGTTCCGGCATATGTCTGGTCGAAAGCCGTTGCCGCCGGTTCTTTCCTGATGCTTTTCCTGCTTACCGCCATCATGGGTGTTTCGTTGCCCGATACCCTTCAGTGGGCATCATGGTGTGTATCCCTGCTGTTCCTTTCAGTGACGGGCGCTCTTCTGGTAAAGGATCTTGATCGGCCCGACCGTTTCACTTCGGTGATGCTTCGCCCCCAGTTCAGTTCATGGCTCGTGCGTGGTGGCCTTACCATTGCCGGTTTCGGTGCGCTGCTCGCCCTGTGGGGTGCGGCAAAGTTCCTGAAGCTGCACGGTATCGAAACGGCCGCACTCTGGGCCGGATCGGCGTTGGCTCTTCTTACCTCGATCTACACGGCATTCCTGTTCGGTTCGGCAAAGGGGCGCGATTTCTGGCAGAGCCCCCTGCTCTGGCTGCACATGCTGATCAACTCCCTGATAGCCGGCGGCTCCGCCATGGCCGTGCTCGGAATCGTGACAGGAATGGACGCGGCCCTGGCCGAAAACCTCGGGCGCCTCCTGGCAACAGGCTTCGCCCTGCACTTGATCGTCATGGCTGCTGAACTGTTCGGCAAACATCCCTCGGCCAATGCGGAGAGAAGTGCCGAAATCATTACGCAAGGCGCCCTCAAGCAGCAGTTCTGGACAGGAAGCGTTCTTGTCGGTAATGTGCTGCCGATGATTGCCGTCTACGTCGCTCCGTCGCCGGCAGTGGTCGCCGTTGCCGCACTGCTCGCTCTTGTCGGCGTATTCTTTACCGAAAAAGTCTGGGTCCAGGCGCCTCAGTCAGTCCCGTTAAGCTAAAACGCGTTCCCATATATCATGAGTTACAAGCATAAGCCATCCGTTATCGAAACCCTGGCAGAGAAGCTGAAGATCATTCCCGATCTGCACAGTGATGCACCTGCAAAGAGCGCACAACCAGTCGCAGAAGGCGAGGCCCAGCAGGCCTGCCCTCCTCCCGAACACTGGGACCACTGGGTCGAGCTCGATTCGAAGAGCTGGCCTGAGCGCAAGGAGAACGCCTATATGCTTGTGCCGACGGCCTGCTTCAACTGCGAGGCCGGTTGCGGCCTGCTGGCCTATGTTGACAAGGAGACCCGGACGATGCGCAAGCTGGTCGGTAACCCCTTCCACCCGGCCAGCCGCGGGCGCAACTGCGCCAAGGGCCCGGCGACCCTGAACCAGGTCGAGGACCAGGACAGGATTCTTTATCCCATGAAGCGGGTCGGGGCAAGGGGTGCCGGCAAGTGGGAACGGGTGAGCTGGGAAAGCGTGCTTGACGATATCGCCGCCCGGATGCGCAAAGCCATCCTGGAGAAGCGCAACAACGAAATCTCCTACCATGTCGGACGTCCCGGCCATGAAGGGTTCATGGAGTGGGTCCTCAGGGCGTGGAACGTCGATGGCCACAACAGCCACACCAACATCTGCTCATCGGGGGCAAGGTTCGGATATGCTTTATGGGAAGGTTTTGACCGCCCTTCGCCCGACCATGCCAATGCAAGGTTCATCCTTCTGATCAGTGCCCATCTTGAGTCGGGCCACTACTTCAATCCGCACGCCCAGCGTATCGTTGAGGCTCGCATGAAGGGAGCCAAGCTCGCCGTGCTCGATCCGAGGCTCTCAAATACGGCCAGCATGTCGGACTACTGGATGCCGAGCTATCCCGGCACCGAACCGGCAGTGATGCTCGCCATGGCAAAGGTGATCCTCGACGAGGCGCTCTATAACCGCGACTATCTCGAAAACTGGGTGAACTGGCAGGAGTACCTGACGGCCGATTGCGCCGGCACCCCGGTCGTTTTCGAAAACTTCATAGAGGCGCTGCAAAAAGAGTACGCCTCCTATACTCCGGAGTATGCCGAGAAGGAGAGCGGCGTGCCTGCGGCGACCATCATCGAGGTGGCGCGCAAGATCGGTGAGGCGGGGACGCAGTTCTCGACGCATGTGTGGCGAAGCGCCAGCAGCGCCAACCTCGGCGGCTGGGAGGTATCGCGCACCCTGCACTTTCTCAATGTCCTGACCGGCAGCGTCGGCACCGTGGGCGGCACCGCCCCGAGCGCCTGGAACAAGTTCAAGCCCCAGGTTCCTGCCGAGCCAAAGCCGCAGACCTACTGGAACGAGCTGCACCTGCCGAACGACTATCCGCTCGCCCACTTCGAGATGAGCTTCCTGCTTCCCCATTTCCTGAAAGAGGGGCGCGGCAAGCTCGACGTCTACTTCACCAGGGTGTTCAACCCGGTATGGACCTATCCCGACGGCTTCTCCTGGCTGGAGGCGCTCGAGGACGAATCGAAGATCGGCATGCATGCCGCCCTCACCCCGACCTGGAGCGAGACTGCCTATTTCGCAGACTATGTGCTGCCGATGGGCCACGCGCCCGAACGGCACGACATCATCAGTTACGAGACCCATGCCGGCAAATGGATCGCCTTCCGCCAGCCGGTGCTTCGCGTGGCAAAGAAGAAGATGGGCGAGAAGATCGATTACACCTGGCAGGCCAACGTCGGCGAAGTGTGGGAAGAGGATGAGTTCTGGATCGAACTGACCTGGCGCATCGACCCGGACGGCAGCATGGGCATCAGGCAGTACTGCATGTCGCCCTACCGTCCCGGCGAGAAGATCACCATCGACGAGTACTACCGCTACATTTTCGAGCGCGTGCCGAAGCTGCCTGAGGCGGCTGCCGCCGAGGGGCTCAACCCGCTCGAATACATGCAGAAGTATGGTGCGTTCGAGGTGGAGACCAAGGTTTACGACGTCAACGAACGCCCGGTACCCGCTGCCGAAGCTGACGGCAGTTCGGTCGATCCCTCCACTGGGCTGATCCGAAAGAACGGCAAGGCCGTGGGCGTCGAGGTCAAGGGAAAGGCCTGCACCGGCTTTCCCACTCCCTCCAGGAAGCAGGAGTTCTACTCCCAGACCATGGTCGACTGGAAGTGGCCTGAATACAAGCTGCCCGGCTACATCAAGAGTCATATCCACGAAGAGAAGATGGATCACGGCAAGGGCGAGTTTGTGCTGGTGCCCACCTTCCGCCTGCCGGTACTGATCCACTCCCGCTCGGGCAACGCCAAGTGGCTTGCCGAGATCGCCAACCGCAACCCGGTCTGGATCAGCGTGAAGGACGGAACGGCGCTGGGCATCGAGAACGGCGACCTGATCAGGGTGAACACCGACATCGGCTACTTCATCAACCGTGCATGGGTGACCGAGGGTATCCGCCCGGGTGTCGTTGCCTGTTCGCACCACATCGGCCGGTGGCGTCGCGAGCAGGACGCCCAGTGCAACCGCTGGTCGACCAACAAGGTCAGCATCGTCAAGGAGGGCAAGGGCAAATGGAAGATGCGCGTCGAGGAGAGCATCCAGCCCTTCGAAAGCAAAGATCCCGACACATCGAGGATCTTCTGGTCCGACGGCGGCGTGCACCAGAACATCACCTTCCCGGTTCATCCCGACCCGATCAGCGGCATGCACTGCTGGCACCAGAAGGTCAGGATCGAAAAGGCCCATGCCGAAGACCGCTACGGCGACGTGTTTGTCGATACCGACAAGTCTTTCGCGATCTACAAGGAGTGGCTTGCCATGACGAGGCCTGCGCCAGGCCCCGGCGGGCTGCGTCGTCCGCTGTGGATGAACCGTCCCTTCAGGCCGGACGAATCGACCTTCTACATCGACAAGCCGTAATGAACGTGACATCAACATCGCTCCAGTTATGAAGATTTCAGTAGCCCGTCGCCTGGTGATCCCGGCGGCGGTCACAGGCACCCTTCTCATGCTCCTGCTGCCGGCTATGCCTCTGCTTGCCGCAGCAGCGGCCCAGCCGGCAGGCCTTACGCCATGGTGGGTCTGGGTGCTCGCCCTTTTTGTGTTCTCTTTTGTGCTTGGCATCGTCGCGGTCCTTGCCGGTGTAGGCGGCGGGGTGCTTTTCGTGCCTATCGTGAGCAGCTTTTTCCCGTTTCATCTCGACTTCGTCCGCGGTGCAGGTCTGCTTGTGGCCATGGCAGGAGCTCTTTCTGCCGGGCCCCCGCTCATGAGGAAGGGGCTTGCCGACCTGAAGCTCGGCCTGCCCATGGCGCTGGTCGGTTCGATCAGTTCCATCGCAGGGGCGCTTGTCGGCCTTGCCATGCCTGCCCAGAACGTTCAGTTGCTGCTCGGCATCGTCATCATCTCTATCGCTGCCATCATGATCAAGGCGGGCAGGTCCGGATATCCGGAAGTTTCCCAGCCTGATCGCCTGTCGCAGATGTTGCAGATCTCCGGACTCTATTATGAAGAGTTCGGAAAGCATGAGGTCTCCTGGCAAGTTCACCGGACGCCACTGGGCCTGGTCTTCTTTTTCATCATAGGCTTCATCGGGGGGATGTTCGGACTCGGCGCCGGGTTTGCCAATGTGCCGGTTTTCAACCTGCTTATGGGCGTGCCGCTCAAGGTTGCCGTGGCCACCAGCGGACTGGTGCTCTCGATTAACGGCTCGGCTGCCGCATGGGTCTACCTGTTCAAGGGGGCTGTGCTGCCGTTGATTGCCGTTCCCTCCATCGGCGGGATGATGCTCGGATCGAAGATCGGCGCAAAGATGCTGCCGAAGGTAAACACCAGGACCATCAGGCTGATTGTCATCACCATCCTGGCCCTTTCAGGCTTTCGTTCACTTTTGAAAGGGTTGGGGATATGACTGACAAGCCAAGAGAGGGAGGGTACGCCGACAGGGTACAGCTCGTCTATGCCAAGACACTCGATTATGTGGCGCATTCGGTAATTGTCGTCATGGCCGCCGGTTATTTCCTCTATCTGACCGGTATGCTGCCTCTGTCCGTGCCGATCGAAACCATAGCCGGCAACTGGCATCTCAGCGCGGCAAACATGCAGGCAAAGCTCAACCTGCCCTGTGGATGGGGCTGCTTTACCAGCCCGGCCGGTATTTTGCACGGTGACATCATGAGCTATATCTCGGTGATATTTCTCTCTCTTGCTACACTGATCTGCCTTGTTTCTGCACTTCTGGTGTTCTTCAGTGAGAAAAAACACCTGTATTCGGTCATCACGATCCTGCAGGTGCTTGTGCTGCTGGTGGCTGCCAGTGGCATCATGTCGGGCGGGAGATGAAAAGATGGCGCGATACTGAGCCTGCGATAAAGAATATGACTTGCCAACTGACTTGATGAACGAATCAGGTATTCAATAATAAAGATCGAACCATGGAGCCTGAAAACTGCTCGCCATTTTTTTACCGTTGTCAGCTGAAAGCTACTTCCAGGAAGCCAGGTGATGTTGTTGTCGAACGCAAGGGGCCAGACTTTCCTGCCAGGGCATCTGTTTCAGGACAGAACGGTGTTGAAAGTGCCGGCGCAAAGCAGGATCTGCCAGGTTTTCAGGAGAGGGCTGAATCCGGAGTGACTGGGTGCGTATGAAATCGCGCAGCTGAATGAGTGGGTTACCCCGGGCCGTTCAGGAGTTGGAACGGCCCGGTAAGCCGTGGCGATTAAAGGCCGAGGGCGTGTAGCAGGATGGGGGCGGCACAGACGCCGATGGCGACGTTCAGTGCACCGCAGATCCTGGTGATGATTGCGTTTGGCTTGTACCAGCTGAAGGGCAACAGGATGGTCAGGCCGTTGATGAGCAGAAGAACGGTGGCGAGAGGCCAGATTTTGCCGAGCATGATCGCCTTGTAGCTGAAGAGCGCGGTCATGAAGAAGATGCCGAGGAAGAAGTGGGCGTAAACCTTTTTGTCGCCGGGATTGTAGAAGTGCATCGCCACGACGATCCAGAACAGGCCATAGGTCGCAAAGACGGTTCCCAGATAGATCCTGATTTCTGGAGGCATTCCCACATCAAACAGGTACAGGCAGAGCGCGGTGAAAATCTGGGCGAAGCCGCCGAAATAGAGCGCGACATTCCCGAGACTCCTGCCCAGCATCTCATGGTCCGTGTCCTTGTTCAGCCCGAAACCGAGCTGCTCCAGACCGAATACCCATACGGTCACCATAAGCCCGAACACTCCGATTGCTTCCGGATTAACTACACTCATCGGAAGAACTCCTTTTTTTGAGATTGATGTTTACTGTCCAATTACCGCACAAACACGTCAGCTTTGCCCGGAAATTGTGGCTGAATATACATTAATGTTGTTAACAGATCGGGGAGAGATTTTTTAAGGAAGGCCTGTCGCGTCATCCGTTGCCTTTGAGTGCGGGTATGCCCGGTATCGATAAAAAATTCAGTGTGCGGGTCCTCTTTTTGAAGCTAAAGGCTTCTGCCGGCAGTCATACCTGCTACATAAACAGCCTGAATTTTCATACATTGGTGCTGATAATCACCGACACGTATGAAGAGAACAACCCATGACCGAACCGACTGACGAGCCGGCAGCATCGCAAAGCACAGATCTCACCGCCAACAGCCCTTCAGGGCCGCGAGAAAAAATCCTCCAGGCTTTTCCCGCATTCCGTAGCAGGAATTTCAGGCTTTACTTCCTCGGGCAGATCATCTCCATGATCGGCACCTGGCTGCAGATGGTGGCGCAGGGGTGGCTTGTGCTCGAAATGACCGGTTCAGCGTTCTGGGTTGGCGTAACGGCGGCTGCGTCGACAATTCCCACCCTTTTTCTTTCGCTCATAGGCGGGGTGATCGTGGATCGCTATTCCCGCAAGACCATCCTGCTCTGGACCCAGACGTTGTCAATGTCGCTGGCCTTTATCCTCGGCCTGTTCACCCTGACCGGCCATATTACGATTCCCGTCATTCTTGTGCTCGCTTTCCTGCTGGGCTGCGTGGGCGCGGTAGCCACTCCGGCCATCCAGGCTTTCCTGAGTGAAATGGTTGATCGCAGCCAGCTCCATTCGGCAGTGGCTCTCAACTCGGCGATCTTCAACGCCTCCAGGGTGATCGGGCCGGCGCTTGCCGGTCTGATGATTTCGTGGATCGGCACCGGCGGAGCCTTTGTGGCCAACGGACTGAGCTATGTGGCCGTGATTGCGGCCCTGCTGGCAATTACGACCACGGCAGTTCCTGCACGCAACGAGCATGAAAATCCACTGCAATCCATCAGGGACGGGATCTCCTACACATGGAGGCACCCGCTCATCAGGATGATCGTGCTGTTCGTCGCGGTGGTCTCGATTTTCGGCTGGTCGTTCATGGCGATGCTGCCCGTAGTGGCCAAGCAGACCTTCAATCTCGGAGCATCGGGCATGGGCACCCTCTTCTCGGCGTTCGGGCTTGGTTCGCTTTCCGCTACCTTTTTCGTGTCGATGTCGAGCGGCAAGGTCAGGCCAAGCGCCATGGTGGTCGGCGGCATACTTACCTTTGCCGTCGCCCTGCTGGCGTTCACGTTCACCCCCAACGTTCCTCTTGCACTGTTTTTTCTCTTTGTTTCAGGACTCGGTATGCTTTCGGCGTTTGCGACCATGACCGCGACGGTGCAGCGCCTGGTCGAAGATCGTTACCGCGGCCGCGTGATGAGTATCTATCTGATGGTGCTTATGGGACTGATGCCGCTAGGCAATCTTCAGGTCGGGTTTCTGTCGGAGCATTTCGGGACGGCGATCGCCATTCGGGCCGGTGCTTTAGTGACCATCGTTGCAACGCTTTTCCTCATCAAATCCCGCAAGGAAATCTCCCGCTCCTGGGACGAATATCAGGCCTCCTCCATGGAGTAAAAGGAACCCTTACGGCAGGCGCTCCGTTATTGTTTTAAAGGACGATGCCATATGATAAGGACAACTGCTGTTTTTCTCGCTCTGTTGATGGTGTTCACGGCTTGTCAGGCTGTGCCGGGCTCAACGGGATCAACAACGAAAACGGGAGAGGCCATGAACAGCGACAGGAAATCATTCAATCCCTACTACTCGAGGCTCGAAACGACAAAGCTGGAGATATCCGACGATGTCTGGAAAAAGGCGCTCTCCCCCGAGCTCTTCGAGGTGTCTCGCCACGGAGCTACCGAGGCCGCCTTCACCGGCAGGTACTGGGATTATGAAGGCAACGGGACATACTATTGTGCAGCCTGCGGCAACGCCCTGTTCCGTTCTGATGCAAAATTCGCCAGCACCTGCGGCTGGCCGAGCTTTTTCGAGACGGTGCGTCCCGGCAGCGTCACCTACAGGAAGGACAACTCTTTCGGCATGGAGCGCACCGAAGTTCTTTGTGGTCGGTGTGGATCGCATCTTGGCCATCTTTTCGACGACGGCCCCCCACCAACCGGAAAACGCTACTGCATGAACTCCGTGTCACTCGAATTCGAGCCTGACAAGGCTGGAAAAAACTGATTCTTCACTCCTTCCCCGTGAGCCCCGGAATTTATAGCCCAGCCGCTCCTGCGACAGGGCTATAAATTCCGGGGCTCAATGACGGGTCTTTATTGTGCACAGTGCCGTTATTACGTGTGTCGTATTGTGCATAACCCATCGAGATACTTCATCATACTTTGCCGTCGCCGAAATTATTTTACTCTTTATAGCGTACAATGTATTTTCGGTATATATATTGATTTGTGTGTACGTCAGGTATTTTTACGTGCAGTACCTCTCAGGCAGTATTAATACTAAATTGTTATTATTCCTGCGATAACGGATGTTTAGATTCATATGTCACCTATGCACTTACCTATGTCGCAAGGTGGTTGGTATAGGTTTTGTGTGTATGTGCGTATAGGGCTTTACCTGTCTTCCCTTTGCGAAGGGTGATGGATGGTTATCCGGGAGAGCCTTGCAGGAGGTCCGACATTGAGGGTACGGCGCAATTGCAGCAGAGTTTGATGGTGGTTTGTTTGATTTGATGATATGGATTCTGACGATCCGGTCCGACTTTATCGTTTCAGCAGTGGATAATGATGCTGTTCCCATGTCGTTGGCCGAGCCATTTTAAAGCCTTGACGGCAGTATTGTTCATAATGGTGCTTGTTACAATGTCATGAAAATAACGATTGCCTCGCTCACTCGTGGAGCAGGTAGACTTGGTACTCCATTTTTCCTTTTTTCGCTGTTGATGATGCCATCGGAACGCTTGGCCATGGCTGCGGAAGAGGGTTCGACGGGCGGAGTCAGCCCGGAGATGCTTCAGCGCTCGCCCGTCAATGCCGAAAAGAGCTCTGACGGCGCAGTGGTGGTCAACGGCTTCACTTTTTCAGGCAATACCCTGCTTGGCGCTGCTGAACTGCAGGCCACGGTTAAAGAGTACGTCGGCAGGCGATGCACTCTCGGCGACCTGAGACAGGCCGCCGGCAAGGTCAGCGCAGAGTACCTCCGCCGCGGCAATCCACTGGCAACGGCATACATCCCACCCCAGAAGGTAGCCGGAGGTATTGTCGAGGTGGCGATCGTCGAAGGGCGTATCGGCAGGGTGATCATCGAAGGCAACAAAAACTACTCCACAGATTTTATTCGCAGGAATATCATCGGCACCAATGCCGGTTCCAGGCCGACCTACGATCGCATAGAAAACGGCCTGTTGCGCCTCAACGAAGATTTTGCCGACCTGAAGCTGACGGCCAACTTTGCGCCCGGAGACGCCCCCGGTACGACGGACGTCCATATCAAGGTCAGCGACAGCCGGCCCGGTCATCTCACCCTTTCCGCAAACAACTTTGGCTCGAAATATGTAAGCCGCTATCGTTTCGGCGCTACTGCCGATTGGAGCAACGCCGTGATTGACGGCTCGTACCTCGCCCTTGGCGGCATCGTCGGCGACCATGCAGACCGCATGAAGGTCTACAGCGGCAGTTACGAATTTCCGGTCAACGACTCGGGAACCACGATTGGCATGAGCGCCTTCCACGGCAATTTCGATGTTGGAAACGACCTTGCCGACCTGGGCATTCACAACCAGGAGAGCAGCGCCGACATCTACCTTCGCCGGCCGCTGGTCAGGAGGCGGGGTGAAAAGCTTTTCGGAAAACTCGGCTTCAGGGCAGCGGAAGCCAAATATTACCAGCTGGATGAGCTCTCTTCCCTCGACAACACGCGAGTCGCATACCTGCAGTTGCAGGGCGATCGGGTTTTCGCAGGAGGCAGGGGCCTTGCAAACCTTACCGTATCCAAAGGCCTTGGCGGCGTGTTCGGCGGGACTGAAACTGGCAGCGCCAACACCAGTCGTTCTGGCGCCGACAACGACTTTTTCAAGACGAATCTGGACCTTGTGCGCCTCCAGCCCATAAGCGACCTGTTCTCATCCGTTGTCAGGCTTTCCGGCCAATGGTCGCCGGACAACCTTCTGGCCTCCGAGGAGTGGCTGGTCGGCGGGCAGGAGTCGGTTCACGGCTTCGCGATCGGCGAGGCTGCCGGCGACAGCGGCTACAGCGCAAGCTTTTCGCTCCGCGTCAACCCGCTGGAGAACCGGGAGTTCCTTCAACTGGCCGCATTCCTCGATTACGGGCATTCATACAAACGAACCATTTTCAGCGGCTCCCGTCACAGCACCGACCTGACCGGTATCGGCCTCGGCGTTTCGTCCCATCTGGTGACCATCGCTCCGACCGATCTTCGCTTCGATGTGGGATTCCCACTGAATCCGTCGACCAATCAATCGAAAGACAAGGTCGCATTCTATTTCCAGACTTCAATCAGGCTTTAACAATAGGTTCTTAACCTCCAAAAGAGAGATCATATCATGAGGCACTCATTCCACTCCGCCCGCATCCTCCCTTACATGAGGAAACCGCTGATCAGCATGGTTTCAGCCACAGCGATGCTGTTTTTCTACCCGATGTTCGCCTTTACCGCGCCGACCAGCGGCGTGACGGTCAAGGGATCAGCCATTATCTCCCAGAGCGGCACCACCACCACGATCGATCAGGGAAGCGCACGGGCGGTGATCGACTGGGGAGGGTTCAGTATCAATTCCAACGAACTGGTAATGTTCAACCAGCCGAACTCCAGTGCCGCGGTACTCAACAGGGTCAAGGGGGGGGATCCGACGACCATCCTCGGCCAGCTCTCGGCCAACGGACGGGTGTTCATTGCCAACCCGAACGGCATCGTGTTCGGTGCAGGTTCGAAGATCGACGTGGCAGGCCTGGTCGCCACCACCCTTTCGATCAGTAACGACGATTTCATGAGCGGACACAACCTTTTCTCCCAGGATCTTTCAAAGGCGAACTCCTATGTGGTCAACCAGGGCGAAATCCATGTGGCGGATAACGGATTCTGCTTCCTCGTTGCACCTGGAGTGAGCAACAAGGGCACCATTGTGGCCCAGCTCGGCAAGGTCGTCATGGCCTCCGGCAAAGAGCTTACGCTTGACTTCAACGGCGACGGGCTGATGACCTACACGGTTTCAGGCAAGGTGCTCGACAGCGTGATCGGCCCTGACGGCCAGCCGATGAGCTCCGGCGTGGCCAACAGCGGCACCGTCACGGCAAAGGGCGGCGATGTCGTCCTGGTCGGTAACGCCAGCGGCAACGTATTCTCCTCGGTGGTCAACAACAGCGGCATCATCGAAGCCACGGCGCTCAACGTCGAGGGCGGCTCGGTCGTCCTTTCGGGCGGCGACGAGGGTATTACGGCGAACACCGGTACTATCGACGTTTCCGGCAAGCTCGCAGGGCAGAAAGGCGGCAAGGTCGAAGTGCTGGGCGACAAGGTTGGCCTGTTCGACGGCACGCGTATCGACGCATCGGGTGACGCCGGCGGCGGCACGGTGCTCATCGGCGGCGACTACCAGGGCAAGAACCCCGAAGTGCAGAACGCCAGCCGCACCTTTGTCGGCAGCGACGCGAAGATCAACGCCGATGCGACCGGCAACGGCGACGGCGGCAAGGTGATCGTCTGGTCAAACGATGGTACCAAGTTTTTCGGCAATATCTCTGCCCGTGGCGGAGAGCTTGGTGGCAACGGCGGATTTGCAGAGGTTTCGGGCAAGGCAGCCCTCGATTTTAACGGATCGGCGGACCTGAGGGCGCCACAGGGTAGCGTTGGAACGCTGTTGCTCGACCCTCTTGATATGTATATCGGCGGTATACTTGATGTAGATTGGTACTTATATCAAACAGGGCCTTATAACTATTATTTCATACCATTTCCAGATTTATTGTATCCCAACGGGGTTTTGCTTCCTGGTACGCTTGTTTCCCAACTTTCGCTGGGGAATGTCCTGGTTACAACAGGAGAATTGGGTACCTCAGGCAGTGGTGACATTACTGTGGCCTCTTCAATTAACTGGATTGGTGGTTACAAATTGACCCTTAGTGCTTATCGTGACATTATCATCAATAACGGTGTTGACATTCAAAATAATGGCATTGGTGGAATGGCGTTGAATGCAGGAGGTAGTGTTTCAATAGGCGGCAACCTTGCTACCTTTGGAGATGTTGCCGTGACTGCTGGAGGTGGTATAGGGCAAGCTGCAGCAGCGGTGATTATGGGTAACAAGGTGACGTTGAATTCTATGTTCATAATTGGAGGAGGAGGATATTTCAATACGATGGCCACTAATCTTGATGTCACGACCACGAGTCCTTTTTTTGGCGTTGACATTAGCAATACTTTTTCGACGCTCACTGATTTGACGCTCAGGGTGAACCAGGCGGATGTTCATGTACTTCAGACAGGCGTTAATGTTTTTGATTTTGTGGCTGCTTCAAGCACATTGACATCCTCGGGGTTGACGAATCTGACCTTCAGTAATACTGGCGGAGGAGTAACCCTGGCGGGGGCTACATATGTCGGCAATGCGCTGAACGTTTATGCCTATGGCGGCTCGATCAGCCAATCGCCTGGTGCATCCGTAATCGTTGGCGGACCGACAACGCTTTATGCAAGATCGGGCGGTTCCCCGTCAGATATCAATCTGTTTTCACCGAGCAACAACTTCCAGGGCGCCGTTTACAGTGATGGAGCGAATGTGACGCTGGTGGACGGGGTTGGCGGATTAATTCTTGGTACCACGATAGCCGCCGGCGATCTGGTCGCGACGAGTACCGGTGGAGCGCTGACGACGAGCGGCAACATCAGCACTACAGGCGGCGGCAGCATCTTCCTGAGCACGACGGGAGCCGGCAATGGAATAACGTTGTCGAACACGGTGACGGCTAACGGAGCCGGGAACGTGACGCTGAACGCCGATGCCGGCACGGTAGCCATCAACGCGGGGGTGAGCTCGACGAGCGGCGACATCGTGGTTACCGGCGATGCGGTAACGCAGGGTGTGAACATAACGACGGGCACGGTCGGACCCAATATCGGAACGGTGAGTGTGACGGCGGACAACGGATCGATCACAATGGCCGACCTTACGAAGTCGCAAACCGATAGCGGCGCGATTGTCTACAATGCGACGGGAGACGTAGCGCTGTCGCAGTTAAACTCTACAAGCGGCGCCATCAATGTGACTGCGGATAGCGATACGAACGGAGCGGGCAAGATCACCGATATACTGACAAATGGAAGTGGAGGCGAAGGAGGATCGAACATAATAACCAGCGGTACGGCGACGTTGTCGGCGGCAACGGGCATCGGAACGTCAGTATTTGATGAAGACATCGATACGACGATCGGAACGCTGGTGGCGAGCAACAGCACAAGCGGTGTAATCTATGTTCAGGAGTCCAGCGGGCTGAGCATCGGAGGAGCAGGAGTGCAAACGCTGGGAGGTAGTGGAAATATCCACATTGATGTTGCGGCGGGAGATCTGGATGTGAACAGTGGGGTGACGGCACAAGGCAGCGGTAGTATTACGTTGACCGCAGCGGGCTCAATCACCCAGAACGCGGATATAACGACAGGAAGTGTGGGTACGGACAGCGGAGCGGTGAGCGTGGCTGCATTCGGTGGAAATCTCACGATGATAGACGGCAAGAAGACCACGAGCCAATCGGGATCAATCACGAACCGGGCGACGGGAGACGTGGCGTTGTCGCAGTTAATCTCGACAAGTGGCGCCATCAATGTGACTGCGGATAGCGATACGAACGGAGCGGGTCAGATCACTGATATTCTGACCAATGGAATTGGAGGCGAAGGAGCATCGAACCTGATCACGAGCGGCACGGTGACGTTGTCGGCGGCGACCGGAATCGGAAGTTCGGCAGTCGACGCAGATATCGATACGACAATCGGAACGCTGGTGGCGACCAACAGCACGAGCGGCGACATCTACGTTCAGGAGTCTAACGGGCTGAGCATCGGCGGCACGGGGGTGCGAACGCTGGCAGGTAATGGAAACATCAACATCGACGTCGACGCCGGTGGCCTGTTGGTGGGCAGCGTGGTGACGGCGCACGGATCAGGCAATGTGACGCTGAACGCCGACGCCGGTATGGTGGCCATCAACGCAGCGGTGAGCTCGACGAGCGGCGACATCGTGGTTACCGGCGATGCGGTGACGCAGGATTCGAACATCACGACGGGTACTGTGGGAATCGATGTCGGTACGGTGAGTGTGACGGCGGACAACGGCTCGATCACCATGGGCAATCTCTCGACAACACAGACGAACAGCGGTTCGATTGTATACGGAGCAACGCAAAATGTCGGATTGTCCCTGCTGACCTCGACAACCGGCACGATCGATGTGACGGCGGGTTCCGGCGGATCGGTTTTGGGCGAGATCACGGACCAGACAACGCTGGAGAATGCCAACCTGGTCACTACAGGCCAGGTTACGCTGACGGCGGAGACCGGAATCGGAGCATCGGGCACCGCGGATATCGATACGAATATCGACCTTGTCCAGGCGACCAACAACACGAGCGGCGATATCTACCTGCAGGAGCTGGCGGCTACAAACGGCTTTACCATCAACGGAACGGGCGTGCGGACGCTGGCGGGTAACGGGAACATCAACATCGACGTTGACGCTGGCAACCTGACGGTGAACAGCGTAGTGACGGCGCACGGATATGGCAATGTGACGCTGAACGCAGACGGTGGACTGATCGATATCAACGCGGTGGTGAGCTCGACGAGCGGCGATATCGTGGTGACGGGCGATGCGGTGACGCAGGACTCGAACATCACCACTGGCACAGTTGGTCCCGATATCGGTACGGTGGTCGTGACGGCGGACAACGGTTCGATCACGATGGCAGACGGCACGGCGACGTCGACCAACACCGGAACGATCGATTATAGTGCGACCGGAAGCGTAGCGTTGTCGTTGTTGACATCGACCAGCGGAGACATCGGCGTGACGGCAGGTTCCGGTGGATCGGTTGTGGGAGCGATCACGGACAACACTGCCCCCGGTGAAGGTGCTAACCTGGTCACGAGCGGCACGGCGACGCTGACGGCGGAGACGGGCATCGGCGCGGCAGGCGCCCCTGATATCGACACGACAATCGGGACGCTGGTAGCGACCAACAACACGAGCGGCGACATCTACGTGCAGGAGTCGAGCGGCCTGATCATCGGCGGAACCGGTGTGCGAACGCTGGGAGGTAACGGCAACATAAACATAGACGTCGATGCGGGTAACCTGACGGTTAACAGCGTTGTGACGGCGCATGGTTATGGCAACGTGACGCTGAACGCTGATGCGGGACTGATAGACATCAACGCGGTGGTGAGCTCGACGAGCGGCGACATCGTGGTGATGGGCGATGCGGTGACGCAGGACTCGAACATCACGACGGGCACTGTGGGCAGCGATGTGGGCACGGTGCAGGTGATAGCTGATAATGGCTCGATCACGATGGCCGATCTCACGACGACGTCGACCAGCACCGGAACGATCGATTACACTGCGACCGGAAACGTTGCGTTGTCGCTGTTGACGTCGACAAGCGGAAATATCGGTGTGACGGCAGGTTCCGGTGGATCGGTTGTGGGGGCGATCACGGACAATACAGCGCTGGAGAATGCCAACCTGGTCACGAGCGGCACGGCGACGCTGACGGCGGAGACGGGCATCGGCGCGGCAGGCGCCCCTGATATCGACACGACGATCGGGACGCTGGTAGCGACCAACAACACGAGCGGCGACATCTATGTTCAGGAAACCAACGGGCTGATCATCGGCGGAACCGGTGTGCGAACGCTGGGAGGTAACGGCAACATAAACATAGACGTCGATGCGGGTAACCTGACGGTTAACAGCGTTGTGACGGCGCATGGTTATGGCAACGTGACGCTGA
>JAAXXK010000004.1:19628-99511 GCA_013334525.1 Chlorobiaceae bacterium | reverse complement strand
AAATGCGGGGTAAGGCAATCGGCTCCGCCGTTTACCGTCAATCTCGGAGCCACGGCGCCAAACGGCAAAAACCGTCTGGCTACCGCACTATTCGCCCTCTTCCTGGGTTCGCTGGGCATTCACAAGTTCTACCTCGGCCAGACCGGCATGGGCATCGTCTACCTGCTCTTCTGCTGGACGGGTATTCCTGCCATTGTCGGTATTGTTGAGGGTATTCTCCTGCTGGTCATGAGCGATGAGGAGTTTGTCCAGAAATTTGGGCATCTTTGATGCGGGACGGCGTTATACTTTTTCCCATGAAGAGACCGGCCTCTTGCCGGTAATAATCGAAGTGAACCATATGAGTTCGATACTGAGCTGCAACAACCTGAAGAAGATCTACAACAAGCGTGAAGTGGTCAAAAGTTCGACGCTTCAGGTCAAACAGGGACAGATCGTAGGGTTGCTCGGGCCGAACGGCGCCGGCAAGACCACCACATTCTATATGATCGTCGGACTGGTCAAGCCCGACGGAGGCAACGTTCTCCTCGACCAGGAGAACATCACCGAACTGCCCATGTTCAAGAGGGCGCGAAAAGGAATCGGGTACCTGCCGCAGGAGGCCTCTGTGTTCCGGAAGATGACCGTCGAGGAAAACATCATGGCCGTACTTGAGTTCACCACCATGTCCAAGGCTGAACAAAGGGAGAAAACCGACCGGATGCTGGAGGACCTGGGCATAGCTGCTATCCGCAAAAGCATGGGATACGCGCTCTCCGGAGGCGAACGTCGCAGAACCGAGATCGCCCGGGCGCTGGCACTCGACCCGAAGTTCATCCTGCTCGACGAACCGTTTGCGGGCGTCGACCCGATCGCGGTGGAAGACATCCAGCAGATCGTTGAGGGGCTTGTCAAAAGGAACATCGGAGTGCTCATCACCGACCACAACGTGCACGAAACGCTCTCGATAACCGATCATGCCTACCTGCTCTTCGACGGCAACATATTCATGCAGGGCTCACCTGAAGAGATAGCGGACAACGCAGAAGCAAGAAAGCTTTACCTCGGCGAAAAGTTTACCCTTGAGCGGTATTGACCCACGCGCCGCCAAAATTCGCAATTATTTGAATTCGATTGACGTTTATAGTTGTAGTCTTTGGATGTATATTGATTAGTTATCTAATTATTAGATGCGCAATCTATTTTCGATGAAATCTCGAATATCCAGTAAAGTGACTTGCCGGAGGCAGCTACACTATGAACATACTTCTTCTCTACCCGGAGTTTCCGGACACCTTCTGGAGCTTCAAGCACGCCCTTAAATTCGTCAGGAAAAAAGCGTCACTTCCACCGCTCGGCCTGATTACGGTCGCGGCGATGTTACCAAAGTCGTGGGAGCGCAGACTCGTCGACCTGAACGTCAGGCCGCTTCGTGACGAGGATCTTGCGTGGGCCGACATGGCACTGGTCAGCGCAATGGCGGTACAGCAGGACTCAGCCCGACAGTTGATCTCTCGATGCAAATCAGCCGAAATTCCGGTAGTTGCCGGTGGCCCGCTTTTCACGACCGGATACGAGCAGTTCCCGGAGGTCGATTATTTCGTCCTTAACGAGGCGGAAATCACCCTGCCCCGGTTCCTCGCAGACCTTGAACAGGGCACTCCGCAAAAACATTACTTCTGCGACGAGTTTCCCGACATCACCAAAAGCCCGGTTCCGGAATGGGAGTTGCTCGACATAAAAAAATATGCCTCGATGGCCCTCCAGTTTTCGAGGGGTTGCCCATACCGTTGCGACTTCTGCAACGTCACCACGCTGTTCGGCCACAAGATCCGCACCAAGACAAGCGCCCAGATCATAGCCGAACTGGAGGGGATCAAAAAACGTGGATGGTATGAGAACATATTTTTCGTCGACGACAACTTCATCGCACACCGCTCATATCTCAAAAAAGAGCTGCTGCCGGCGCTGATCGCATGGCGTGAATCGAACGGCATCAAGAACACCTTCTACACAGAGTGCTCGATCAACCTTGCCGACGACGCCGAACTGATGGAACTGATGGTCCGGGCCGGCTTCAACCAGGTGTTCATCGGCATCGAAACCCCTGAAGACCTGGCATTGCAGTCATGCGGCAAGCAGCACAACACCTCCCGGAATATGCTCGAAAACGTGCGCCGCATCCAGAATGCGGGCATGGAGGTGCAGGGCGGCTTCATCGTCGGCTTCGACAGCGACACTCCGACAATCTTCCAGAAGCAGATTGAGTTCATCCAGAAAAGCGGCATCGTAACGGCAATGGTCGGCATCCTTCAGGCCCTGCCCGGCACCAAGCTTTACGACCGGATGAAATCCGAAGGGCGGTTGCTGAGCCATTCAAGCGGCGACAATGCCGACAGCAACACCAACATCATACCGATCATGGATCCTGAAGCCCTGCGAAAAGGGTACCGGGAGATGATGAATCACCTCTACACCCCAAAACATTACTACGAGCGAGTCAAGACGTTGCTGAAGGAGTCCCCCGCACCCATGATCAAGGAGCGGTTGAGGATGAGCCAGCTCATGGCCTTCCTTCGCTCAACGGTCGTGCTCGGGGTGATCGGCAGGGAGCGGTTCCAGTACTGGAAAATATTGATCTGGACCGCTTTCCATCGCCAGCAGGCGTTTCCCCAGGCTGTGACGCTGGCTATTTACGGACACCATTTCAGGAAAGTATGCGCCCTGCATCTCAAGGAGAGGCAAACCCTCCCGGGGTGAACTGTATTTCACGGACAATCATGCGCGAAGGCTGTCTCATAAGTCGATATGAGGCAGCCTTTCTGCATTTCCCAGGGACTCAGCCATTCCTGACTTCCCTTTTGAGAGAGCCTCTTAACTGCTTATCTTGATGTAAAACAACCCCATGATCGCTGAATCGTTTCTCTTCCGCTCCGAAGGGGGCTTCATACGGATCCCCATCTGGGGCCATATCCCGCTGAGCACGCCGCTCAAGAAAATCCTTGCCCACCCCTCGTTCCTGAGGCTCAAGGGCATTCGCCAGCTCTCCTTTTCACAGCAGGTCTATCCCGGTGCGACCCATACCCGCTTCGAACATTCGATCGGGGTCTACCACCTGATGAAGCTGATCCTTCAGCGAATGGTGACCAATCCCCTTGCCGTTGAGCTGCAGACCGACAGCTTCCGGTTCGACGACGAGGCCTGCCGGACGCTGCTCTCCACCTGCCTGTTGCACGACATCGGCCACTACCCGCACGCCCACGTGCTCGAGGAGATCGCCCCGGCCGGGGCTTCAGACAGCGTTTTCGCGCACCACGAGGCCCTGACCGGGCTCTTCATCAACCAGGGAGATCACTGGACGGCGCCGATTGCGGCCATCCTGCATGACGACTGGAAGGTCGATCCCGAGACCGTCATCGATATCGTTTCGGGAAAATCGTCGCACCGTCTGGGCAAGCTCATCAGCGGCACCCTCGACCCCGACAAGATGGACTACCTGATGCGGGACGCGCATCACTGCAACATCCCATACGGCAGCATAGACATTGAACGCCTTGTGGAGTCCTTCGTTCCGGACCCCGAACGCGAACGGTTCGCGATCACCGAAAAGGGGATCGCCCCGCTGGAAAGCCTCCTGTTCGCCAAGTACATGATGATGCGCAACGTCTACTGGCACCATACCAGCAGGACCTTCTCGGCCATGCTCCGGCGCCTCCTGCAGGAGATCGTGGACGAAAGCGCCGTTTCGACAGGAACCCTGCGCGAACTCTTCTATTTCAACTCCGACGACCGGGTACTCTTCGAGCTCGACGGAATGATCTGCGGCACCGGGCTTCCTGCCCGCGACCTGCTCGAATCGATCCTGAACCGAAGGGTTTACAAGCGGGCCATGACCATTCGCCCCTACATCGAACCCTCCATGGAGATCGATCCGATATGGTTCGGCTACAGTTCGGACCACCGGAAGCGAAAACGGAAGGAGCAGGAGATCTGCGCCATGCTGGGCAGGAAGGTCAACAGGCAACTGCATGGCCACGAGGTGCTGATCGACGCGCCGGCGCCGAAGGATGTGTTCGATTACGACGACTTCAGGGAGCTTCGGGTCTATCCCACAAAAAACGAACATCGACACCTGCTGCAGGAGGGTACGACCAACCGGTATATCAGGTTCGACGATTTCAGGGAGTCGGTGTTCAGGTCCGATTTCATCCTCTCGTTCGAGCGCTATACCAAGAAGTTTCGCGTGCTCTGCCGCCCGGATCTCGTCGGAGCGCTGACGGGCCTTGAGGATGAGGTCATGGAAATCTTGCTGGATTAAATTTTATATATTGTTATTCAACAAAATCCTAAAGACCATGGAAAACCAGGACAAATACTACAAGGGACTTTTTTTCGGCGCCATGCTCGGAGCAGCAGTCGGCACCATCATGGGCCTCTTGTTCGCACCCCGCAAGGGAGCCGATACCCAGATGATGATTTCGGGCAAGCTGAAGAACGCCATCGACAAGGCGGCCGAGCTCTACGAGGGCTCTGAAAACGACGAGATCTACAGCAACGATGCCAAGCACCGCTCGCAGGAGATCATCGACAGCGCACGTGACGAAGCCCGCAAGATCCTCGACGAGGCCAACAACATCATCAGGGACATACGCGGCCAGTCGAAAAGCCTTGAGAACTGATCCATGCTGACATACTCAGGTTCTACCGCCGGGCCGGCCGGCGCGGTCCTGCTTCTCCATGCGTTCCCTGTTTCGGGCGCCATGTGGGAACCACAGGTCACGGCACTTGAAGAAGCCGGCTTCAGCGTCGTCGCACCCGATGTTTACGGATTCGACGGTTCTCCGGCGAGAATCGATTGGGATATGGAGGATTACTGCCATGCCCTCACCCGCCTGCTCGATTCACTCGGCATCGACAAGGTGAGCATCGTAGGTCTTTCGATGGGTGGATACCAGGCTTTCGCCTTCTACAGGCTCTACCCTGAACGTACGAGGTCGATCGTCCTGTGCGACACCCGTGCAAATGCCGACACACCGGAAGCATACGCACAGCGCATGGTATTCTGCAGGGCGGTCGAGGCAAACGGCCCGATGGAGGCTGCTGGCCGTATGGTACCGAACTTCTTTGCCGCCGGGACCTACGAGTCAAACCCGGAACTGGTCAGGAAAACCCGTGAGATGATCATCCGCCAGCCGGCTTTGGCCATCAGCGACGCGATGAAAGCGATTGCCGGAAGAGCCGATGCCACATGGTTGCTGCCGGAGATCAAATGCCCGGTGCTTATCATGAACGGCATCGAAGACCGGGTCACCACGCCGGAAACAGCCGCTTCCATGCACGCCCTGATCCCCGGTTCGCGACTCGAAATCCTGCCCGATGCCGGACACCTCTCGAACCTCGAACAGCCGGAACTCTTCAACCGGCTGCTGCTGGAACACCTGAAAAGCCTGTAATGCATTGCCGTGCCGTAAGAGCCGGGCACCAGCCCGGCTCTTACGCGGCCAAGCCGAATCCCCGTTTATGCATTGAGGCTGTCACATAAGTCGAGATTATGCGGTTCATTGCATTGCCGGGAGCGCCAAGCTCCAGCTTGGCATTATAATGGATAACCAAAAAGACCCTGCGTCAACGCTACCAGACATAGTTGTTACCCTTGCATTATATAATCCGGAGCTCGCTTATGAATTGCCGAGCTGGAGCTCGGCGCTCCCAGGGTCAGCGGTCGTTTTTCAACCAGTTATAAACTGACTCTACGCAAAAGAGGCCGTCTCATTATCCCTAAATGATACGGCCTCTTTTGCTTTGTCTATCCGCGAACTCCCCTTTACTGCCTCAGCGAATCGATGATGCTGAAGAAGTTGGGAAAGGAGACTCCGACGACGTCGCGGTCCGACAGCACCAGCGATGCGCCTGCCGCCTCGGCCGCGATGGCGAAGCTCATGGCGATGCGGTGGTCGTCGAAACACTCGATCACAACATCCTGCTGGATGCTGCCCGTCCTGCCCTTCACCACAAATCCGTCAGGGTACTGCTCGCACTCGAAGCCGAGGCGCTGGAGGTTGACGACGATCGCGTCGATCCGGTCGCTCTCCTTGGTCCGCAGCTCGGCGGCGTTGTGCAGCTCGAACTCACCTGAGGCGAAAGCCGAAAGCACGGCCAGCATCGGCACTTCGTCGATCACGCCGGCCACGACCGCATGGTCGCTGATCCTGAGCGGCTTGAGGGATGAGCAGCTCCTGACCACGATATCGCCGATCAGCTCTCCGCCCACCGAACGGGCGTTCTCGATAACAAGGCCCGCACCGGCCTCCTGCAACAGATCGATATAGGCCACACGGGTCGGATTGAGGCATACCTGCCTGAGAACAACCTCGGAGCGCTGCCCGAGAAGGCCGAGCGCGATCATGAAGCAGGCCGCCGAAGGGTCGGCCGGGACATGGAACGGCTTCGCACCGAGTGGCTTGCGCCCGTCGATGATGATCTCCCTGACTCCGTCCGGGCGATCGATGGTTTCAAGGCCGAGCATGAGTTCGGTATGGTCGCGCGAACGGATCGGCTCGATGATCTTCGAGCGGCCATCGGCATGCATGGCGGCGAATGCCACCAGCGATTTGACCTGCGCGGAGGGAACCGGAAGATGGTACTCGATGGGCTTGAGATCCCTGGTACCCACAATGACCACCGGAGCCGTTCCTGCCGGAGTGAGTGATATCTCTGCACCCATCTGCCGAAGCGGATCGGCGATTCTCTTCATCGGGCGCTTCATCAGGGAGGCGTCCCCGACAAGTTCACTCCTGAAGGGCTGGGCGGCAAGAATACCGGCCAGCATCCTCATGGTGCTCCCGGAGTTGTTGCACATCAGCGGCTGCGTTGGCGCCTTGAAACTCCACAGGCCTCCGGACTCTATGACCACATTCCTGACGATGCGGCCGTCTCCTGCTGGGATCTCCTGCTGGCGGATGGCAATGCCGGCATCTTTAAGCACGGAAAGCGTCGACTGGTTGTCGTACCCTCCCGAAAAGTTGGTGATTTCGGTACTCCCTTCGGCCAGTGCACCGATGAGGGCTGCGCGATGCGAAATCGATTTATCCGGCGGCAGGCTTGAAACCTCACCTTGAAACACGCTCATGGATGGCTGTTTATTGTTGACAAAAAAAAAGCAACTCCACGAGGAGCTGCTTTTTGTAAACCTGGCAATTAATCAGGAATTGCGCTCTTCGTTGGCTCTCTGAGCCCGGCGCTTGCTTCTTGAACGTTTCAGGCGGCTATCGATCGAAGGCTTTACGAAGTAGGCCTTTTTTCGAAACTCCTTAAGAACCCCTGCTCTCTCATACTTTTTCTTGAAACGCTTGAGAAGCTTGTCGATGGATTCGTTTTCATTTATCTGAACACTAACCAATGAAATTCACCCCCTTCCTTGAAGATCAACGTCTTAATTTTAGTTTAATAATATCAGACAGCGATTCAGAGCTTTTCTGCTTGCCCTGGTTGAGCTGAACATTTTCCAGAAGCTGCTTCCTGCCGCTTTTGCAGAATTCCACAATAATGACGTGGGCACCGCTTCCTGTTGCCTGCTTTTCACGAACGACCCCGACCTCGCCAAGGGATTCGTGGAAAACAGCATCCCCCTGGGCATAAATGCCGTGAGGGGTATATACCTGGCACTCTTCAGGTTTGAGCTCTTCCGGGCTCAGTTCCCTGTCGATCTGTATCTGCCACTCCTTGAGAAGATGAACCTGGTTGCATGCCGAACACCGTATCCAATACTGGTTCTCGGATGCCGACATGAGCTGGCCACCCTGTGCGCCTTTCTTGTCCTTCGATTTTTTCTCGTGCGTTCCAAACAGAAGATCTTCGTCCTTCGGCTTGTCGCTGGGCTTCCACTCACCGACAAACGTCTGTTCGGTAACGCCACCGCACCCATCGCAAAAACCAGGCTTGATTTTTCCTTCGAGTATGTACTGCCTTTTTCTGGACTCTACCTTCATAAACTGTCGCTGTTGTTGGAGGCGTTCTCCATGTCGCACTGCCATGCGCTAAAAATGAGGTTCAACGAGGAACCCGCTCCTGAACAGGCTATCCGGTCGATGGCATCTTCATCTCCCTTCCGGGCCATCGTTCCGCCCCATGTCTGACGAAAAAAATAATAAGTCGCTTTTGCGGGTTCAGCTGGCTTGCAGGGCCCCCTGTTGACGGCACCAGGAAAACAGATGTTCAGGACTGCTTAAATAAGTAAATCCACCCAAAAAAACAACCCCTTAATTCGGACACCCTTCACTTGTGGGTCAGGGCATCGATAAGGTCAGATTTGGTAATCAGTTGCAGTCGACCGTCACTCAGGCTGATAAGCACGCCGGCCGCATTTTTCTGCAATTTTTCCGACAGTTCGGAAATGGTGGCGTCAGGCTGGCAGACGGGAAATGGTTTCTCCATGAAAGCGACAACCTCGGCATTCATGGCGGTATCGTTTTCGATAAGGATCGACAGAATCTGGTTCTCGCTGATGCTGCCTATCGGCGCGCCGAACGAGACTATGGGCATCTGCGATACATCGTTCTGCTTCATCATCTCGAACACATCCGATAGGGACTGCTCGGGAACCGCGAAAATAAGGTCCTTGCGCGCTTTGCGCTGAAGGATATCGTCGGCGGTGATCTGGTCGAGCGCGGTCTTCGATTTGCGGTAGAAACCGTTCCTGCGCATCCATTCGTCGTTGTACATCCGCGACAGGTCGTACGGCCCGAAATCGGTCATCACCACGACCACGACCGCCTCTTCGCCATATGCTTCGCTCTCCCTGAGCGCTGCGGACATGGCGGCGCCTGACGCCCCCCCGGCAAATACGGCTTCGGAACGCAGAAGGTCCCTTCCGCAATTGAGCGCGTCGGCTTCGCTCACCTGGACGATCTGGTCGATCACCGAAGGATCCCAGAAAGAGGTCGCCTTGAGCGCGCCGATATCTTCAAGCTGAAAAGCCGAAGCAAAAACCGGCCTGCCGCTGTGAAGAGCCTGATAGACCGAGCCTTCCGGTTCGACACCTATGACCCGGATCAGCGGATTGACCGACTTGAGGTAGCGGCCTATCCCTGAAATCATGGCTCCCGACGCCATGGGCACGAACACGTGCGTTACCTTTCCGTCTGTCTGGCTGAAAATCTCCGGTCCGGTGCCGGACTCGTGCACCTTCATGCTGACGGGATTTTCGTACATGTTTGCAAACCATGCGTGGGGAAGCGTCCTGACGAGGTTTTCCGCCACAGCGACGCAACTTCTCGGCTCACCCGGCAATGCCTCTGAAGAGGTGAATACCATTTCAGCACCGAGTGCCCTGAGTACCTCCTGTTTTTCCACGCAGATGCTCTCAGGAGCGACAAGAAGGAGCTTGTAGCCCCTGCTGACACCAGCCATGGCAAGCGCGATGCCGCTTGTGCCGGAAGTCCAGTCGACCAGCGTCATGCCCGGATGAATGATGCCCCGATCCTCGGCCTCTTTGATGATTGAAGCGGCAACCCTGCAATAGTGCGAAAAACAGGGGTTCATATATTCCAGTTTCACCATGAACCGTGGACGCTTCAGCAACGAAAGCTGCTTCATGAGTACCAGGGGGGTATTGCCCGCAATATCAAATATGTCGTAAGTCATGGCTATCCTGTGTATGGTTTAGACTAATAATAAAACAAATAATTGTTCATTTTCTGCGCCGGGGATCGCCCGTCGCCCTCCATTGTCTTGAAAATCATGGACAAAAAGTGTTTTTTACAGCATACAGGGCTTATGGTGCCGATCAGGCACACCGCCCCAACAAACAAGATTCTGCAACGATTTGAGCCCCGGTAACGAACAAAGTCAATGTGGCCAGGTCGCCCCTGACATCAATCTTGCAGAAGCGCTCATCTCGCTCGGCAACCTTCGACACAACCTCGCATGCATCCGCACTGCAATTAAACCGAATTGCCGCGTCATGGGCATCGTCAAGGCAAACGCCTATGGCCATGGAGCGACGGAAGTAACGGCAGCCCTTGAACAGGAGGGAGTCAGGGATTTCGGTGTGGCCAACGTCCATGAAGCCATCGAGTTGCGACAGGGCCACCGCATGATGGAAGATTCCCGCATACTTGCCTTCGCCGCACCCCTGGTGCAGCATATCGGGCTGTACCTGCAGCACGATGTCGAAATGACCGTCTGCGACCATGAAACAGTTATTGCTGCCGAAGCGACCGCAGCGGCTGTCGGCAAAACGCTGCGGGTACAGCTCAAGGTCGATACCGGCATGGGCAGGCTCGGCGTCACACCCGAAAATGCGGCAAAGCTGCTGGAAACAATCGAGAGCGCCCCGCACCTCGAACTTTCCGGCATCTATACCCATTTCGCCGAAAGCCACAAACCAGATGGGTTCAGTTCCCTTCAGCTTGAACGATTCCTTGGCGTTACGGGCGACTACGAGCAAAAAACGGGAAAAAGCGTCCCCAGGCATGCGGCCAACAGCGGCGCCATCGTCTCGATGCCGGAAGCGGGGCTCGATATGGTCAGGCCGGGCATCCTGCTCTACGGCTGCCACCCGGTTGACAGCTCGCCCTCTTCGTTACCGGTGAAACCGGTCATGCAGTTCCAGTGCAGGGTCATCTTCGTCAAGGAGGTTCCGGAAGGGAGCACCATCAGCTACAACCGGACATGGGCAGCACCAGGCCCGACCAGAATAGCTACCTTGTCGGCCGGGTATGCCGACGGATTCCACCGCACGCTCTCAAACCGGGCTTCGGTTTCCATCAACGGCAGGCTCTTCAGCCAGGTCGGCACGGTGACCATGGATCAGACGATGGTCAACCTGGGCGACGACCGGTCGGTCAGGGCGGGAGACTCGGCTGTGCTTTTCGGATGGGATGGCCCGTCGGCAGGCCTCCAGGCCATCGCCGCCGGCACCATCAGCTACGAACTGCTCTGTTCGGTATCACGTCGGGTCAGGAGGATACTGGTTTAACACTATAAATAACTGGAACAGAACATTCACCCCTATGAATATTCTGCAGAATCTTGCCGTAAAGCTCGGAATAACCCGGGCTGAAATGACCGCCGTATCGCTCCTGATCCTTTTCCTCATATTGGGAGGAGCAGTTCGTTACAGCGGCTCTGTCCAGGAGGCCGACAAACTCATAAAAAAGGCAGAGGCATCCCGTTACTCCGAAGCTGAAGTCGACAGTCTGCTCCGACTCGCATCAAAGGTTGACTATGGCGCAGAAGAGGAGACAAGCCGGAGTTCCGGAGAGGAAACCGGCAATGAACAGGCCGGCAGAGCGGGACAAGCTGCGCGCGCAGGGAAAAAAACGTTTACAGGAACGATCCCCTTCAATACCGCTTCTGCATCCCGGCTCCAGAATATCCCCGGAGTCGGCCCGGTCATGGCAAAGAAGCTCGTCACGTTTCGTGCGGAAAAGGGGGGAAAAGTGAAACAATTTGACGATTTTCTGGAAGTGACGGGCATCGGAAAGAAAAAGCTCGAAGTCCTCAAAAAGCATCTTACCCTAGAATAATGAGCAGGAGCCAGATAGCGTGCGCGATCGACGCCAACACGACAACGATAGTTAGAGTCAAATCGACCGGTACGGCTTCGTTCACCATGACCAGGTGCCGTACGCTGAATGCGGGCCTTGATGCCATGAGCGGACCAAGGGGCAAAAAAGCCGCCCTGAAACTCTGCTCGATACTCCGGGAGTGGAGGGACGAGCCTGTTGCGCTTTCGTACTCCCCTTCGGAGATCCTGACCCTGCCCGCCTGGTTCCCTGCACAAACCCCGAGCGAGAAAATCGACGGCCTTTGCAGAATCGAAGCAGGATATTTCCTGAAAAATACAGAAGCGTGGGCATGGGACGCCCTTGCCATCGAAAGAGCCCCGGATCAGCCTGCGGAGCTGGATGGGCAAATGCTGATGTTTTACCCCTCGGAACCGGCCAATTCCATCGAAAAAGAGCTTAAGCAGGATTATCTGTTAGGCACGTGCGGACTTCATATCGAACCGATCGCCCGACTTTCGGCCGGAACCACTGAGCCGTTTCCTGTGCTTGAACTCGAAGAGCGATATGCGGCCTATTATGTATCGGTTAACGGAAAGATAGGGTACTTCAGGTACTGGCCGATAAAAAATGGCAGCGAAAGGGACTATTTCGCCATTTCGGAGCTGACCGGCTCCGCGGCAGGCGACGGGCCTGTGATGGTAACCGGCAGTGCGGCCAATGCCGAAACGATGAAACGCATCAAGCGTGAAACCTCCTGCAATCTCCAACCCCTCGGCATCCCCTCCCGGGTCACCTCAACCAAAGGAGCCGGAACAGGCAAGTCGATGACCTCGATGGTCAGGGCCGTAAGCACCGCCCTCATGGCGCTGTCATGATCTCTCTCACACCCCGGGTTGAAACCCGGGGCAACTGAAGATAATGTAAGAGTTGAATGTCCGGAGGGCTGAACCCCTCCTGAATCTGGGACGGATTCTGCGAAAATATCAGTGCAACCGTAATATTACAGCTTTCCTACAAGCACCTCGGCGATCTGCACGGCGTTGGTGGCCGCTCCCTTGCGGAGGTTGTCCGCGACAACCCACATGTTCAGGGTGCGGGGGTTCCAGTAATCGGGACGCAGGCGTCCGACGAACACTTCGTCTTTCTCGTAAGAGGTGAGCGGCATCGGGTAGAGCCTTGCGGATGGATCGTCCTGAAGCACTATTCCGGGTGAGCCGGCCAGCAGCTTGCTTACATCGTCAATGTCGAAATCGCTTTCAAGCTCGACATTCAGTGATTCGCCATGACCGCCGTAAACTGGTATGCGCACCGTGGTCGGGGAGACAGACAACTTCTGGTCGCCCATGATCTTGCGGGTCTCGTTCACCATTTTCATCTCCTCCTTGGTGTAACCGTTGTCGGTAAACGAATCGATCTGGGGCACGGCGTTGAAGGCGATCTGGTGGAAATGGGTGAACTCATCGGGAACCAGGCCTGAGAGTTCGCTCTCGAGCGCATCGCGACCGGCCTTGCCTTTGCCGGTCACCGACTGGTAGGTCGAAACCACAATACGCCTCAGGCCGTATCGGTCGAAGAGCGGCTTGAGCACCACAACCATCTGGATCGTGGAACAATTCGGGTTGGCGATGATCTTTTCGGCTTTGCCATCCTTGCCGAATATGGCTTCGGGATTGACCTCGGGCACGACGAGCGGAATGCCTTCGTCCATGCGGAAGGCCGAAGAGTTGTCGATCACGACCGCTCCCGCTGCTGCGGCCACAGGTGCCCACTCCCTGCTTGCCGAGGCTCCTGCCGAGAACAGGGCAATATCGACTCCCTTGAAAATTTCCGCCGAAGGGACCTCGGTACTGAACTCCCTGCCCTGAAAGGTGACGATCTGGCCTCTGCTGCGTGGCGAGGCCAGCGGTATCAGTTCACTTACCGGAAAATGACGCTCTTCAAGCACCTGGATCATGGTTCTGCCAACCAGGCCGGTTGCGCCGAGAACTGCTACACGATAGCCGGATTCTGCACTGCTCATACTTATGAAAATGGTTTGATAACGATTTAGTAATTCAGAATAATTTTCGGTGAATGATCGTTCAGGAACTCTCCGGCCTCTTTCAGCCGTCCCTCCCTGTCGAGCATTTCGCATTGTGCCTCAAAGTCCATGAGAAGTTCGACGATGACGGCGGGATCAAGCTCGCGGACAAGCTTGTTGCGCACGATTGAAACTCCCGGCAACCCTTTCAGGTAGGTCGAGTAGTGACGTCGCATTTCGAGTATGCCATATTTCTCTCCCTTGTACTGGACCGACAGGTACATATGGTCCATAGCCACCCTGATGCGGTCGCGATAGGTCGGCAAAGGAATGCGGACGCCCTGCCTGACCAGGCTCGTCGATTGGGCGAATATGAACGGATTGCCTATCGAGCCCCGGCCGATCATGATACCGTCGGCTCCGGTCTCGGCGAACATTGCAACAGCATCGTCGGCATTCCAGACATCGCCGTTGGCGATCAGGGGAATGGAACATGCGGCCTTTGCCTCGGCGATCCTGCCCCAGTCTGCCCGGCCCTTGTACATATCGCTGCGCGTCCTTCCGTGGACGGCAACGGCCTGGATGCCGGCATCCTCAAGCCTGCGTACGATCTCGGTGATGTTGATCGAGTCGTGGTCCCAACCGATGCGGGTCTTTGCCGTCACCGGCACGCTGACGGCACGCACAACGGCGGAGGCGATCTCCGAGAGCTTTTCAGGCTCCTTCAGCAACGCCGCCCCGGCTCCCCGGCCGGCGACCTTCTTGACAGGGCAACCGAAATTGATGTCGAGATAGTCGGGCTCGTAGGTTTCGGCAATCGCAGCGGCCTCGACCATCGACTCGACCGTGCTGCCGAAAATCTGAACCGCCACCGGTCGTTCAAAACCGTCAACCGTGAGCTTCCTGATCGATTTTTCCGCACCCCGCCTGAGCGCTTCGGCGCTGATGAATTCAGTATAGACGATATCTGCCCCATGGCGCTTGCAAAGCTGCCTGAATGCCCTGTCGGTCACATCCTCCATGGGAGCGAGAATGACAGGGCGGTCGATATCTATCGTTCCGATTCGCATGCTTTGCGCCTACTCCTTTACCACCGGATTGATCATCAGTTCCCGAACCTGCTGACGGATCTTTTCGCGCATGG
Organism: Chlorobiaceae bacterium; assembly: GCA_013334525.1. Taxonomy (GTDB): domain Bacteria; phylum Bacteroidota; class Chlorobiia; order Chlorobiales; family Chlorobiaceae; genus Chlorobaculum. The sequence goes on along the minus strand of JAAXXK010000004.1, from coordinate 84,858 downwards.
CGTCGTCCTCCCTGAGCAGCTTCTTGGCGGCTTCACGGCCCTGGCCGAGCTTTTCGGTGCCGTAGCTGAACCAGGCCCCGGCCTTCTTGATGACGCCGAACTCGACGGCAAGGTCGATCAGCTCACCGAGCATCGAAATGCCTTCGCCGTAGAGGATATCGAATTCGGCTGTCTTGAACGGAGGCGCGACCTTGTTCTTGACCACCTTGACCTTGGTACGGTTGCCTACGACCTCTTCGCCGTCCTTGATCTGGGCGAGCCTCCTGATATCAAGCCGCACGGAGGAGTAGAACTTAAGCGCCTTGCCGCCGGTAGTGGTTTCCGGGCTTCCGTACATCACGCCGATCTTGTCCCTCAACTGGTTGATGAAGATGCATACCGTGCTCGACTTGGAGATCGCACCGGTGAGCTTGCGCAGGGCCTGGCTCATGAGTCGGGCCTGGAGTCCGACGACGCTGTCGCCCATCTCGCCTTCAAGCTCCGCCTGCGGCACCAGGGCTGCGACCGAGTCGATGACGATGATGTCGATGGCTCCGCTTCGCACGAGCGTCTCGACAATGGAAAGCGCCTGTTCTCCAGATTCCGGCTGGCTTATGAGCAGCGCATTGATATCGACGCCGAGCTTGCGACCATAAATCGGGTCAAACGCATGTTCCGCATCGACGATGGCGGCTATGCCTCCAGCCTTCTGCGCTTCGGCGATCGCATGAAGTGCGAGCGTGGTCTTGCCTGAAGACTCTGGGCCATAAATCTCGGTCACCCTGCCTCGCGGAAATCCACCGACACCCAGCGCATAGTCAAGCGCCATCGAACCTGTCGAAATCGACTGGATGGGCAGGATGGCCGAATCGTCGCCAAGCCGCATGATCGAGCCCTTGCCGAACTGTTTTTCAAGCGCCTCTATTGCAAGGTTGAGCTGTTTGAGTCTTGCCGGGTCGACTCCTGGCTGTTGCGGCTTCTGTATCTCTTTTTCCATGAGGATGATCAATAGGGGTTATGTGTTGAATGCTTTTCCTGAACGTTACTGGATGAAACTCCTGAACGTTTCATCCAGCGGGCGGTAGGTAATACCAAGTTCCTGTATCGAGCGCTTGTTGCTGTAGTGTGCTTTGTGCGAGGCCTGCCTGATGCTTTCAAGGCTGATGAACGAGGCTCTTCCGGTAACGAGCGACCAGATCTCCCCGCCGGCTCCTGCCACAAAGCCTGCAACCCCGGCAACACGAAACGGCTTTTTCGTCCGGCTCCCCGGCAGGGCGGCAATGCGGTCGAACAGCTCCGTGAATGAGAGATTCTCCGCGACAATGATATAGCGCTCTCCCGGGCGGCCCTTCTGCCAGGCGGCGATATGGGCGTCGGCAACATCACGGAGATCGACAAATCCTGTGGCGCCGTCAGGACAGAGCGGCAACCTGCCGGCATAAATCATCTTCAGCACCTCGTTCGAAGAGCTGTCCGGCGCGCCATCCTCCCCGCCCCTGCCGATCACCACCCCGGGATTGACCATCACCACCTCGAGCCCTTCGGCTGCCCCCCGGCGACATTCAAGTTCAGACAGGTGTTTCGACTCCATGTAGACGTTGTGGCGCTGCCATTCGCTGAAAGCCGAGTGTTCATTCGACTCCGTATCGCCCTGTTCGGTCCCTCCAGAGCCGACAGCCGCAATGGAACTCGTGGCTACCAGCCTGCGCACATTGGCGGCAATGCAGGCATTGACGACGTTCCTGGTGCCAAGGACGTTGGTTTCGTAAAGCTGGTTCCGGAAATTATTGGTGTAGGCGATCAGGCCTGCACAATGAAACACAACCTCTGAGCCGCGGACAGCCTCTGCTACAGCGACCGGGTCGTGGATGTCAGCCCTGACGATCTCGACCGGCAACCCCTTGAAAAAGCCGACATTCGAGCCTTCCCTGACCGTGACGCGGCACCTGACCCCGTCACCAAACCTGCGGATCAGGTCGAAAACGAGCTGAGCCCCTATGTAACCCGTTGCACCGGTAATAAGAATCGGAATACCTGACATGAAAACCTGGCTTATGGACGCCTTAAAAACCTTCTCCGCAATTCGACCGGCAACCCTGGCTGCTGTTCGAACCACTGAATACCGGTTTCAGCGGTGCCCTTATGGAATCTCTCCAAATCCGCATGGCAACCTGAGCAATTCAACTGCGGAATTTCCGGGAGATGACCCTGTGCACAATACGAACCTGACGGCCTTGCGCCGATTTGTACTTAATAATAATAAGAATAAACTTACATTGCACTCAAATCCATCCACAAGCGTGAGAAAAAATATCGCATCGACATCCGGCGATGCCTGGAATTCGGAACAGCGGCTTTCCGCAGGCGTCATAAAGACCGGTACTCTTCCAAACGGCCTCCGCATCATCAGCAATCTGGTACCGTATGTCCATAGCATCACGCTCGGCATATGGATCAATGCGGGTTCGCGTGAAGACCCCCAGGGGCTTGAAGGACTGGCACACTTTATCGAACATGCCGTCTTTAAAGGTACCATCCGGCGCGATTATGTCGAAATCGCACGCTGCATCGAAAAGACCGGCGGCTACATTGACGCATGGACCACCAAAGAGCAGACCTGCATCTACGTCCGATGCCTCCGCGAGCACCTGCCTGTCGCCTTTGACCTCCTGGCCGACCTGGTCTGCAACCCGGTCTTCCCGCCCGAAGAGATCGTCAAGGAGAAAGAGGTCGTACTCGAAGAGATCAGCAGCGTGAACGATACCCCGGAAGAGCTGATCTTCGAGGATTTCGACCGTCGCTCATTTCCGGCCCATCCTCTCGGCACCGCGATCCTCGGTACGGAACAGAGCGTCGGGGCGATCACGGAAGAGAACCTTCGAAGCTTCATGCGCGAGCATTACGTACCGGAAAAGATGCTCATTACGGCTGTAGGCAACATCGACCACGATGAACTCACCAGCATCGCTTCGTCATGCCTGGGCAACCTCCGTCAGCCGTCGCCCGGCAGCCCGCAGCGAAAACTCTTCGACCTCTCCGATTACAGCCCGTTCAAGGCGACACTGAAAAAGAGCGTATGCCAGGCCCAGATACTCATCGGCACGGTTTTCCCGCGGGACGATGCCAATTTCTGGGGGCTTATGGTGCTGAACACCATGCTGAGCAGCGGAATGAGCTCGATCCTCAACCTCGAACTGCGTGAAAAGCGTGGACTGGTCTATCAGGCCTACTCCTCCATCGCGTTCCTCGACGAGATCACGACGTTCAACATCTATGCCGGCACGGACAAGGGTAAAACCGCCAATACCCTCGATACCATTGCAGCCCTTTTCAGTGAAGGAAGCCTTATGGAGCCGGATCAAGCGGAACTGAAAGCCGCGAAGGCCAAAATGCTCGGTTCGCTGATCATGGGCATGGAAAAAATGACCCAGCGCATGTCGCATTTCGCACAGGATATTTTCTATACCGGCAACTACATGTCGCCCGCCGAAAAGGCAAGCCTCATAGAGGCGGTCACGTCGGACGACGTTGCCGCAGCGGTCGTCAAACTCGGCATCCCGACGCTGCTGTCGACACTGGTCTACAAACCATCTCGATAAAAGCCTTTAACATGCCGTTTTTTAAAAGCGTCGAAAAAATCGTATAATTCGAACTTTAATTTTTCAACCATTAACCGGTCACGAAAGCTTTGCAAAAGAATATCAGGAATGTCAGCGAAACCGAGCAGGAACTTGAAATCATTCTGACTGCCGAAGAATTCAACCCCGAACTCGAACTCGAACTGGAAGAAGCACGCAGATCAGTCAAGATCAAGGGCTTCAGACAGGGTCATGTGCCCGCAGGCATGCTCAAACGCTTTGTCGGGCCATCCATAGAAGCATCCGTGGCGGAAAAGATGGCTTCCAAACATTTCGGCACCATCGCCGAGGCGGAAAACATCAATCCGGCAAGTCGTGCGCAGATCGAAAGCTACAACTACGAAGGCGACCAGCTCACTATCCGCATGATCTACGAGATTCATCCCGAGTTCGAGCTGAAGGATTTCAGCGGATTCACCTTCACCCAGGCGGACTATACCGTTACCGACGAGGATATCGACCGTGAAATCAACCTGATCCTGAAAGGACACGGAACCCTGGTGAGCAGCAGCGAACCTGCCGGAGAGGGCGATACGGTCATCGGAGACGTTTCGAAACTCGATGCTGAAGGCCAGCCGGAAGAGGGCCAGACAAATGAGAACCACCACTTCAACCTTGAGTACCTGCCTGCGGACAATCCGTTCCGCTTGGCGCTTGAAGGCAAGAAGGGCGGCGATGTGGCCGATGTGACCATTGAGCCGAAAGAAGAGGGCGACGAAACCGTTCGCTACCGTGTCGAGGTCAAGGAGGTCAAACACCTTGAGCTACCCGAGTTGAACGATGAGCTGGTCAAGGAGATAACCCATCAGCGCTTTGAAACGGTCGCCGACTTCAAGGCGGACGTTCGCATACAGCTCGAACAGCACTTCACCCACAAATCAGAACAGGACCTGCTCGAATCCATTTCCGAGAAGCTGATCGAGGAGCATGAGATCCCGACACCGAAATCAATGGTCGCATCGTTCCAGAACATGCTGCTCGAAAACGCAAAGCGCCAGGTCGGCGGTAAACTGCCGAAAGGGCTCGACGAACGCGAGTTCCTCAACGCGATGAAACCGAACGCCGAAAAGCATGCCCGCTGGCTCCTTGTCAGCCAGAAGATCGCACAGCTCAACAACCTGAGCGTCAGCGACGACGACATCAGGGCCTATGCCGAAAAAGAGGCAGAAAAAGATACCACAGTAAAGGCCGAAGAGCTTCTCAACACATACCTGTCGTCAGAATTCAGGGATTACATCGTCGACACGCTCATGAAAGACAAGGTCTACGACGTCATCAAGACCAAGGTGACCATCACCAAAGAGGCCACTCCGATTCCGGCACACGAGATGTAACGCCGCATCCGGCACAGAAGTACAAAAGGGGCTCCGAACAGGGCCCCTTTTTTTATGCCCGGCAAGAAATCATTTGGTCGTTACGGTTTATTGCCATCCGATAGAGGGCAGGCCGCAAACCGCCCCTACGTGCAAGGCGGACGGAGAACAGGAGCCTGGCGTTCCTGCCAAATGAAGAGACGCCCATCATCAACATTTCCTCTTGCCCCCCTTTAGTCCTTTTGGTCCTTGAAGTCCTTTTGGTCCTTGCAATTTTATACAAAAAAAGAAAGAGGCTGCCCCGTTTTGCAAGCATAGCGACCTGCTCAGGCCGGCTCAACGAGGACCATGGCAATGGCCGAATGCCGGTCGTGGGAGATGGAGAGACAAATCCGGCAAGGCGCGCCGGTCAAGCCTGCAGGATGCAAGGTAACCAGCGGCTTGCCTGCCTCGTCATTGAGCACCTCGATCGAGTGAAAGGAGAGGCCGCCTGATATGCCTGTCCCAAGTGCTTTGGATACCGCCTCCTTGGCGGCGAAACGCCCAGCCAGGCTGGCAACGGGATCAGGCCTGGAAAGGCATTGCGCCATTTCGGCCTCCGTCAGTATCCTTCGCATGAAAACCGCGCCGAAACGTTCGTAAAGGGCGCGAATCCGACAGATTTCCACAATGTCAACTCCAATCTCCATCAGCGCTTCATGATAGTTCTATCTTCATGGAAAGGTCAAGCGCCTTGACGCTGTGGGTCAATTCACCAACCGAAATATAGTCGACCCCGGTCATGGCAACCTCTGCGACGTTGTGCAGGCCGATATTGCCAGACGCTTCCAGCACTATCTCTGCAAAATCGTTGGCCTTTACCCAGCGCACCGCCTCGGCAAGACCATCGACCATGAAATTATCGAGCAGAATGATGTCAGGCCTGCACAAACAGGCTTTCTTGAGTTCTGACATGCTGCGGACCTCGGTTTCAATCCTGATCTTGACAGCGTGATCCCTGCAATAGGCCTTCGCCCTCGAGACGGCCTCTTCGACCCCTCCGGCAGCATCGATGTGGTTGTCCTTTATCAGGATCATATCGAACAGGCCGAACCGGTGGTTTCGTCCTCCGCCGATCAGGACGGCTTCCTTGTCGAAATAGCGCAAACCCGGCGAAGTTTTACGGGTATCGAGTATAAAAACCTTTGTATGGCTGACCCGTTCGACGTACATGTTCGTCCTGGTCGCTATGCCTGACATGCGCTGCATGAAATTCAGCGCCGTGCGCTCACCGGAAAGAATGGAAGAGATCGCGCCCTTGATTTCAAGAATTCGCTCGCCTGGATAGACCCTCCGACCGTCATTTACAAAAACGGTGATCTCAAGCCCGGAATCCAATGTCTGGAATACCTGCCTGGCGACCTCAACCCCGGCTATTATCCCCTCTGTCTTTGCTTCAATGTATCCGATTCCGAGCTGGCTCTTGTCGACAGTCGCCCGGGTAGTAACGTCACCCTGGTAGCAATCCTCCTCTATGGCAAGTTGCAGGGCCTTTGACCTGCACGTCTCGAAAAAATCCCCAAACGTCTGTATGGTAGTGTAGTCTGGCATTAAATAATTTTATAATGAGCGGTTAGCAAAAGCAGAATACTGCGGGGTATCATGCTTGCTCCGTTAAAACCGTCTTGAATGATCTGATTGCTCAACAGATTTCGAGATGTGCGCTTAATCCATGCAGCACTGATAGATCCACGGAGGCCGATGAGAATCAATATAACTTTTTTCGGAACTCTGCGAATGCAGTACCTCCCGACCAGCCGGAATCACCTGAAAGCCAGGGAGCAATCCGGCGCCTGAGAGCGCCGGAATCGTATCGGGATCTGCCTTGATCATCTTTCCAACCCATCCGGCAGAGCGGCAGTTCACCGACTCATCCGCCGATAAACTGCTTCCGGCCACGGTAGAAATCTCCCCCGTTCCTACAGTGGCCGATTCTATAAGCTGCAATAAAACGAATCCTCATTCATTTTCCCCTGCTGATAAACCCATTCAGGGGAGTACCCGCTTTTTCGCTGATACCTTCAGGCTGACAACCTTGCTTCCAATCAGCTGCAGTTCGACCATAGGTATGTTCATTTTCCCGGCGAGCTCCTTCAGGAAGGGCTGTTCAGCAATCAGCTCCGTCGGGAAATGACTCTCATCGACAATCGATATCTCCTCAAATCCAGCCTCCCTTATGGCTTCAAGATACTCTTCCTTGAGGCTGGCGCCGGCAATGCACCTGAGGTATGCTTCAACAGAACCTTTGAGATAATCAGGCAGCTCTTCAAGCAGGACCATATCCGAAACCATAAGCCTCCCGCCGGGCTTCATTACACGCCAGGCCTCCCGAAATACCTTTGGCTTGTCGGTTGAAAGGTTGATAACGCAGTTTGATATGACGATATCAACCGTCGAACTCCCTACAGGAAGATTTTCGATCTCGCCCAGCCTGAAATCGACATTTCCGAAACCGATATTTTGTGCGTTTGCCTTTGCCCGATCGACCATCCCGGGCGTCATGTCCACTCCTATGACAAGACCCTTTTCGCCAACGATGCGCGAAGCCAGAAAACAGTCCACTCCGGCACCCGATCCGAGGTCCAGAACCACATCGCCCGGCCTGATCGCCACCAGAGCAACAGGATTTCCGCACCCCAGGCCAAGATTGGCTCCATCAGGTATGCTTTTCAACTCCCGGTCCGAATACCCGGCGACCGTAGCTGCCGACTGGATAAAGTCAGGATCCGGATAGTCGGCCTTTTTGGCGCACCCGCACGAGCCGCTTTGTTTTACTGTAGAACCATACCTCTCCTTTACCGCATCCCTGATACTTTTACCGTCCATTTTAAGCTCCTCCAGCCCTGCAATTAAGAAATACATTATTTTATTACGAACATGGTGTTCGATAAAATAATAGATATATTTAATCGCGCTGTCAACAATCAATGTTTCGCAAATTGTTCACTACCGGACATAAAGGCCGGAGTTGTCACGAAAAAAGAGGATATATGAAAGAAAAAAAGGAGGACAGGAGGATAGGCCGCACGCGCAGGCTGATGCACGAAGCCCTCATGTCCCTTATTGTGGAAAAAGGTTACGAGGCCGTCACCGTACAGGATATCCTTGATCGTGCAGACATTGGAAGATCGACCTTCTACGCTCACTATCGGGACAAGGACGAGCTGCTCCTGTCAAGTTTTGAGCATCTGAGAAACCTCTTCGAACAGCAGCAGCAAGCGCTCATTGCCTCTATGCGTACCGGGCAGGAGCCTGAAGTCAATTTCATTCTTGAACTCTTCCGTCACACAGGTGAGCATCAAAAATTATACAAGGCCATCGCGGGTAAACAGAGCGGCGAAATGATCCTGAAATACCTTCACCGGTATCTCTATAACCTGCTGATTGAGCCCCATACCCTGCTCATGAAGAACAAAAAATCTCCACCGGTACCCGTTGAAATCACGACCCACTGCCTGGTCAGTTCGCTGCTGTCGCTGTTGACCTGGTGGCTTGACAACAACATGCCCTACCCGGCCGAAAAGATGGATGAGATATTCAGGATAATGACAACGCCCACCATTGAAGCTGCTTTCGGACGCAAAGTGCAGAAAAACGAGTACGACAAAATCGTCAGCAGACATCCCGAGGGAAGCTTGATGGCATTTTACAGCCATTTTATCGACAGCGATTGCTGCCCGGCCGGATAGGGCAGGGATATAACGGATATTTCGAATACCGCCCAATCCCGGCACCTTACAATGAGGGCATGAAATGCTTATATTCCTTGCGGCTTGACGCATGCGCTTTTCAGGGCAGCATCGACCCCGTTTCGATAACCGATTTCCGCCAATGCGATCGTCATGAATATTCGTCACCGCTCCTGCATCAGGCTCGTAAATGCCCAATTTTATGGATGGCATGGCGTTCATGCTGAAGAACGTCGTCTGGGAGGCAAATACGAGGTCGATGCCGAACTCATTTTCGATACCAGAAAAGCTGCTGAAACGGACGATATCACTCAAACGGTGAATTACCAGCAGGCCTATGAAACCATCAGGGCGATCATGACCGGCAAACCGGTAGCCCTGATCGAAACGCTTGCCTTCGTCATCGCGGAAAGCCTGATGGAAGAGTTGACATTAATCGACAGCATAACGGTCAGGGTGCGCAAGAGAAGCCTCCCGCTCGGAGGACTCTGCGATTATGCGGAAGCCGAACACCATATCGAAAAAGCCTGACCGATGCCCCCCATTACCGCCTATATCGGAATCGGCTCAAATGTCGGCGACCGTTTAGCCCACCTTCAAAAGGCTGTCGACATGCTCGACCTGTTTCCGCAAACCGCTGTTACCGCCCTTTCAGGTGTTTATATGACCGAGCCGGTCGGAGATATCAGGCAGGAAAGGTTTTTCAACGCCGTGATCGCGATCACCACGGAATTGAGTCCTGAAGCGCTTCGTGCCCGGTGCAAAGCTGTAGAACACGATCTCGGCAGGCCTGACCAGTACCGCCGATGGAGTCCGAGAACCATCGATCTCGACATCCTGCTTTATGGAGAACTGAACCTGAAAAGCGAGATCCTCACCATTCCCCATGCAGAGCTTCACCATAGAAAATTCGTCATCATACCCCTGCTCGACATCGACAACCCCGCCCACCCGGAGATGCATTGCACCATCGCCGACCTTCTGAAAAGCTGCGCCGATCCTTCGGTACCGATTAAGCTTACGGAGAAACTCCTGGTCAAAAAAAAAGCGGACTGCTGAAAAACAGTCCGCCAGGTATTTTACCGCTCTGAAAAGAGTCAGTTGGTGAACGTAATGTTCAGGGTTCCCTGCTCGAAATCAGCACCCTCGGTCTTGCGACCTACCAGCACATTAGGAAGGATAATGCTCTTACGGAAATTGTTGATGTCGACCAGAAGCTCGTCGCCTTTTATGTTGACCGCAAGTTTTTCCACCTCGACATTCGGAAGATAGAGGCTCAGGACATACTTGCCGTTGATCTTTTCGAGGGTCTGGGTCTTTGCGTTCGAATAGAGCACATCAATAGGGTTCTTTCCGTTGAAGATCTCCTGGCTCAGTTCGAACAACCTGTCTGGCGCAATAACTTCCTTAGAAGATTGCTTTGCCCTGAAAATCGGCACAGGATAGAAACAGTTCTCGATAACACGAAGATATTTGGCCTGCATGTCAATCAGGCTCTGCAGATACTGATCGTTTGAGCTGGCAGGGAGTACCTTGTTGACAACTGCCGCATCGAGTTTGTAACCGAAAAGATTGAGATAGGTCTGGACGCGAAGAGCCTCCTTGATCACCATGTTTTCGGGATTCAGCACCACCCTGAAAGTCGTAATGCTCTGATCCTGCAACATGCCATGAAGCTCCTTCATGTGCTCGTTGATCTCCGGCATGAGCTTGAAAATATTCTTTTTGGGCATGAATTTGCTCAGCAGCGGTGCAGCAAATCCAATGGCTTTGGCGTGCCATCCACCGATCTTCTCTGAATACCAGCCGTATGATTCCGGCATACCGAGCAGTCTCATGGTTTCGCCGGTCGGGGCCGCATCGACGACTACGGCATCGTAAGAACCAGATTTTGCGGCTTTCCAGATGTAGCGAAGACTGATCATCTCCTCCATACCGGGCACAATGGCCAGCTCTTCAGCAACAATTTCATTTGCACCATCATGCATAAGAATCGAGGAGAAATAGGAGTACAGTTCGGTCCAGTTTTCCCGGATCTCAGCAAGAACGTTCACCTCCATGGCGAACAGATTTTTCTCGACCTCCAGAGGAGTGGAACTCAACTCGGCGCCGAGAGCATCGGCAAGACTGTGGGCAACGTCGGTGCTCATAATCAACACGCGTTTTCCGCTGCGAGCGATCGCAGTCGCGGTGGAAGCCGATACAGTGGTTTTACCCACCCCGCCTTTGCCCAGGTAAAGAATGATTCTCATGGTATTGAAATACTAAGGTGTAATCTTGACTGTGACTAAATGCTTATCTCCCTCTGACTCATCGCCGATGTCCTTTACGCTGTTCTTGCGCGGCAGTGTGCCGACAGGCGTGCCATTGCCGGCATTACCTGATGGTAACTTGATACGTTCAGGCTCTTTTTCCGTAACCGATACTTCCGAGTCCAAATCCTCGGAGACAATGGTCATGTACTTACTCGAACGATCTTCTGGTTCCTCTTCACCCAGGGCGGAGAAGAGGATATCTTCAGGAATATAAAACTCTTCCGGCTCGGGCTCGGGTGCCGGTTCCGGTTCCGCCTTGATCCTGATCTTTTTCTGCTGCGATTCCGGGGCTGGCTGAAGCGAAGGAGCCTCTTCGTCGTAGCTCATCAGCTTGCTGGCGATACCAGATTCAGCTCCGCCGGCCTCTTCGGCCCCGGACTCCGCCTTGATCCTGATTTTTTTCCTGGTCGACTCTGGAACCACCGGTGAAAATGAATCATCTTCGGAAAGGTCCTGAGAAACTTGAGCAGATTGGCCGGAATCGTTTCCTTCTCTGGCCGCCTCGTCGTAACTCATCAACTTGCGGGCGATATCGGCCTCTGCACCACTACCCGCTTCGGCTTTTATTGAAACTTTTTTCTTGCGGATCACTGGTTCAGCTGCAACCGGTTCCACAGAGGGTATTTCCCGTGTTGAAGGTTCAGGCTCATCACGCTCAGTCTCGTCGTAACTCATCAGTTTTCGGGCAATCTCATTGCTGCCAGAACCACTGTCATCGTCCATCTTGATGGAGATCTTCTTTCTCGGCGCTGCCGCATCGGCATCAAAATCGTCATCCCTGGCGGGCTTGGGACGTGACGGTTGCGGGCGGTTCTCCCTTGAAACGATAGGATCGTCGTTATCCGCAAAAGGATCGTATGCCGGACGCTCGTCATCGTCCTTGACGCTGATCTTTTTTCTCCGGATCGTCGTATCGTCATCGGAATCATCGTGAAAGCCTGAGTTGTTTGACCTTCCTGACGGCTGATCGTCCTGCGAAGATGGCGCTGTCGGCTTGGCCGGTTTTTTTCCACCGCCGCCCGAAGTCAGCTTGATGATTTTTGTAAGCGAACCGAGAACCCCATCGTTGACGACTGCGGTTTTGATGGCATTCATGACGAAACGCTCGGCAAGAGGATTGCCTGCGATATTGGAAAGCAGCTCGTTCAGGGCAGTCAGAACCGTGGCGACATCGCCGGGCACATGCTGCAGGTCTTTCATCACCTGGTCACGAAGCTTGAACGGAGCATCGCCCACCATATTCTTTATCTGATCGGCAATCCGCTTGAGTGAGGCCGGATCGGTAGGAAGCAGAGACTCGATACCGCCTCTGATGGCATCCTGAGGACCCATGCCGGCATGTTGCCTCGCGCCCGGGGGCACTCCCTGCTGCTGGGGATCCTGATTCGGATTGTAGCCGATAGAGGCCTTGTACTGCTCGAGAAGATCCTGGCCATAACCGATACCCGCATCGCTGACCGGAATCTGGGGAGATTCAAGGGGGATGGAGAGGTTTTTGGGGGGGCAGAACTTCCTGGCCGCCTCAAGAATCCTGTCGGCAGTATCATCAGGAATTTCCTGTCGGTAATTGACGCCGAGATAATCCTCGATGGTCGATTCGACAACCGTATGGAGTTTTACGATAGTCTCTGCTTCACGAATTTCGACCATGTCGAAAATCACGTACACAGGCTCCTTCGCCTCGCGCCTGATCTTGAGGTTAAGCGTCGCGAACGCACTGTCCTTGTTGCGGCTGTTCACTGAAACGGCCCCAAGGTTGAAACGATCGAGATAATCCTTCGAAGAGCCCCTTGCCCAAAGGTAGAGCGCCTTGTCGGTATAAATCAGATAGTCCTGGTAGACGATGTTGCCTACACGCTCCTGGTGAGACTCGTAAAAAACCCCATCAAAAAACGCAATTGGATTTTCACCTTCACCAAGAAGACGTTTCTGGAAAAACTCAGTGACATCATTCAGTTCTGTCTGCCCTGAGACATATAGAGAAAAATTAGCCATTACCGCTTCGGTCTGTTACCTGTAAAGTCCGTTGATCGTCAATTAAATGCTCGAATTACTAAAATATGAAAACTAAAATAAATTACGTAACAAAGAACCGGGGAAAGCAGGGCAGGAAGGTGCAGGAAGAGATCGGTAGACGAGTCGAATGTCGAAAAATGCGCAAAGTCAGATGAGTGCTCACTACAAAAAAAAAGCAGTGACGGTTTTTGCCTGTCACTGCTTGTGTAATCTGCTGACCAGTTTGCTTATTTGGCAAACTTGGATTCAACTTCCTTGGTAGGAACGGCATAGCCGGAAACCTCAGGTGAAGAACCACGAAGGCTGGAACCGCCACCCAGTGAACCATAGGCATTGCGATTGATACGCATGGTGCCTTTGCCCAGTGAGTCAAAAAGCATGCCGACGGTTTCCCAATGACCTTCAACCATAACTTCGAAAATGCGGCCTGCGGCGGCTAAGATATCGGTAAATACTCCTCCTCCACTCATAACTCCTCCTTTTGGAATTTAATTGACAGAAAAAAACAACATTCGATAAAATTGCGACTTTAGGATAAAAATAAGCGAATAATCAAAAAAACACAAATAAAAGATTCTGATGGCTATCCAGCCGTGTTTCCAGACGGAAACGAACCGGAATATTCAACTACATCATGCTTTACCTGTGGTTTTCTGGAACGAACCGGCAATATTTTTTACCGCTTCGGAAGCTGATACACCGGCATCGCCGACAGCTTTCGCAGCATTGCCCGTAGCGTTCTCAACGTTCTTTACGGCATCGCTGTAAAGTTCGCCTGCGGAACGGGAGACATCTTTCACGGTGATCGCCACACGGTCGATGGTTTCACCAACGACACCGCTGGGGCCACCCAGGATGTTGCCGATACCCGATGCATCGACAAGCGAACCAACCGTACCGGCGACGGTCTCTACGACGCTGCCTGCCACTTCCAGTCCGCCGACGATGGCGCTCTGGCCGGTCAGAAGCACGCTTTCGGCAAGAAAGGTGAGTCTGTCGGTGAAATCGAGTTCCTTAAAGTCCTTGCGAAGTTTCTGATACGACTCTGACATTGTGTCCTCCTTAATTGCGGCTGCTTAAACAGCCCTCGTTAGTTTGTTACAGTGCAAATTACCATAGTTCAAGGTAAAAAAAAATATACCCTGATCAAACTTGACCACCTTCGCCTCAAGCCTTGTGAAGCTCCCTGGTACGATGATGCTGCCCCTGGTTGGCAAGATCGAACGGAATGTGGAGCCACTTGTCCTTGAATACGGCTTCGCCCGGTTCCAGTCCGGTGAGACTGATCGGGAGGGTTATGACTTTCCTCTGGTTTCCGATCTGGATGTAGAGTTCGTCGCCGGTCACCCAAACGTCGATATCGACAGGGTTGGCGAACATGAGTTTGAGCTGCACTTCGTAAACGTCGCCGTTGCGGATGAACTTGATCGGCGGTTCGTCGTACATGAGTCGTGACGGATCGGTATCTCCGTAGATGTCATGTGCAAAAACCTCGAGTGACTTGACGCCAACGATCTCCTGGTCGTACATCTTCATCTTCTTGACCGGCAGGGGGGCAAATCCCTCTTCGATTTCGCCCAGGTATTTCTGCTGGATTCCCTTCCATTTCTCAAGGTATCCGCTGTTTTCCTGTGTATCGAGCAGTTTGTTGACAAGCACCATATCGACCTTGAAACCATAAAGGTTCAGGTAGGTAAGGGCGCGCATGGTCTCCTTGATCGACATCTTCTCGGCGTTCATGACCAGCCTGACCGTAGACTTGACGTTGTCGGTCAGGATCTCGCGGATATCCTCAAGCTCGTCAAAAACCTGGTCGACCGATTCGATGGCATCTTCCGGCGGAATGTAATAGGCTATCTTGTCGGACATTTTCGACAGCGGCTTGCTGAGCGGGCGAACAATGTATTTGTTGACATTCTTGACGGCTTTCATTCCCCAGGAAAGGGTATCAGGAAGGGAAAGCAGGCGAAGCGTCTCTCCGGTAGGAGCCGTGTCGAGTACAAGGGTATCGTAGAGGCCTGAGGCCTTGTAACGTTTGATCCGAAGCAGTGAGAAAAGCTCTTCCATGCCGGGCAGGATCGTCATTTCATCGGCCATAACCCCTGAAACTCCCTGGGCCATGAAAATACGGGTATAATATTTCTGTACTGAATGCCAGTTCTGCTTGAGGTCCACATAGGGATTCACCTCGATAGCATGAAGGTTCTCCTTGATTTTGGTCGGCTCTGCGCCAAGGGGGAGATTGAAAGAGTCGGAAAGGCTGTGGGCAGGATCGGTAGACAGCACCAAAGTGCGATGCCCCAACTCGGAAAGACGAACGGCTGTAGCAGCCGAAACACTTGTTTTCCCTACTCCGCCTTTACCAGTAAAAGTTAATATACGCATGAACCAGGCATTGGATTTATTGTTACAGCCAAGACGTTAAAGATATACATCTCCCGTTATTCTGCAAAAGAACATTAACAGCCAATGCTTGAACAATAAAGTGTCTCATGAAAGCTGTATTCCGGCATGTACGACTCCGGCGGCCTGTATATATTTATTATACTGTCTATTATGATGACCAGGCCTTGCCATGCCTGCCGAAACTAATTTGCAAAATCGTTGCCGGTGCTCTTAATTAATGGCTGACGATTTATCGAAGAGTGTTTCAGTGCCGGATCAATATCGATACCGGCTATTGACGGCTCACGACATAACAAAGTGTTGACCAATGCTTCCCACAAGCTCCATTTCCGATCTCAGGACCCAGATCAGTGAAACCCGTCAAGCGGGATCCGGTGTTTCGATCATTTCGATGGTCTGCCCTGAAATCGCCGCCACTGCGCGACCCGGCAACTTCGTCAACATCAAGGTCAATGCTTCCGACCAGCCCCTGCTAAGACGACCGTTCTGCATCCATAACGTCCGTGGCGACATCATCGACGTCATGGTCAAATCCGTCGGCCGGGCAACGGCCCAGCTATGCGGGTCGACCTGCGGGGAGAGCATCATGGTACTCGGACCGCTCGGCAACGCATTCGGCACCGATACCGGCGATTTTGATACCGCACTGCTCGTTTCAGGCGGAATCGGTACCGCTCCCATGCTGTTTCTTGAAAAGAGGCTTGCCGCTGAAGGTCACCATTTCCGTCACCTTGTCGGAGGTCGTACCCGCTCCGATCTGCTGACCCGGGGCCTTTCGAACTGCAGCACGGCAACCGACGACGGCTCGGAGGGGTTCCACGGCAATGTCGTGGAACTGCTCAGAAACCATCTCGCATCGCGACCTTCGTCAGAAAGATCCAAGGTCTTCGCCTGCGGTCCTAACCCGATGCTGAAAGCGCTCGCCCGGTTCTGCAAAGAGCGCGATATTTCCTGCGAACTCTCCCTCGAATCGATCATGGGATGCGGCGTCGGCATCTGCTACGGATGTATGGTGGAGCTGAACAATGCCAATGGAGAAAAAGAGAGCATGCTTCTCTGCCGGGAAGGACCGGTCATCGACTCAAGCCGTTTCACATCATAGGCTCTTGGAAGAGTTGCGAATATTGGCGTAGTTTACATTTATCAATAAAATCATGCATTTTTCATCCGAACTGGCATGATCTCCGGGGTCTCTGCTTACGGCAAATAATGAGAGACTCCTTTGACAAAACCGAAAAACCTGCTTATCACCATGGCAAAAGGCTTAAACAAAGTGATGCTCATCGGACATCTGGGCAACGATCCTGAACGCCGGGAAACCGCATCAGGCCAGGTAGTCGTCAATTTCACCGTCGCGACCAGCGAGGGCTTCAAGGACAGCAGCGGCAATCAGCAGGAGCGCACCGAATGGCACCGCATCGTCGTCTGGGGCAAGCTCGCCGACATCTGCAGCCAGTACCTCAAAAAAGGACGTCAGGTTTATCTTGAAGGCCGTCTCCAGACCCGCTCATGGGACGACAGCAAGTCCGGTGAAAAAAAATATACGACCGAGATCGTCTGCAGCGACATGCAGATGCTCGGTTCAGGCAAAGATTCCGGCAGTGGCATGGGTGAACAGTCGTATGGAGGCCAGGAGCGCCAACCGTCCGTAAAACCACCAAGGCAGGAATCCGCATCCGGGGATTTCAGCGACAGGAGTTCGACCGGCAGCGTGCAGGAGATCGAAAAAGATGACCTGCCCTTCTGAACCTTGATACCAGCCGGAAAATCGTCATGTCAGACCTGAAAAAACAGATCGCATCGGGCCGGATAGCCCCGGTGTATTTCTTTCAGGGCCCTGAAAGCTGGCTCAAGGAAGAGATCGAAGCGCAACTGAAGGCGGCTCTTTTTCCATCGGAAAACGAGGCCGCCCTCAATACGCTCGTCCTGTACGGACCTGACCTCTCACTCGGAGAGATCATATCCGCCGCGTCGGAGTACCCGATGTTCACCGAAAAAAAGCTGGTGATCGTCCGCCAGTTCGAAAAGCTGAAGAAAGGGGGAAGCAAGGAACAGCTCCAGAACCAGGAAGAGTCTTTCGCCCGTTACCTTTCCAGCCCGGCTCCGTTCGCCGTGCTGGTGCTCGATGCCGAAGAGATCGAGAAAAAGGAGCTCGAAAAATCTCCCTACAAATACCTGAAACCGTTCCGCCAGGAGTTCCCGGCCATCAAACACCCCGATATCTTTGCATCCGAAAGGGCAAGAGCGGCTGGATGGGATTTCGAACCCGAAGCCCTCAAGGCGTTCTCCGGCTACATCGAACCTTCGTCGCGGCAGATCTGCCAGGAGCTGGAAAAACTGACTCTCTATGCGTCGGACAAACGACCTGACAAACGCATCACCCTCGACGACGTCTGCGACTGCGTCGGCATTTCACGCAAATACAACGTTTTTGAACTTGAAAAGGCGCTCGTCGGCAAAAACCTCAGGCTCTGCAGCGGCATCGCCCTGATGATCATGGACCAGGAGGGGCAGAAAGATGGATTGATGAACATCGTGCGCTACCTGACGACCTTTTTCATTCGGATCTGGAAACTGCAGACCCCCGGATTGCAGCAGAAAACGCTTCAGGAAACAGCCGCCATGCTCGGCATGTACGGACGCCAGGAGTTTTTCGCAAAGAATTATATCGGCTACGCAAAACTTTTCAGCAGCATCGAAACCGAACGAGCAATTCTCGCCCTCAGGGAAGCCGACGCCGCCCTCAAGGGCCTGGCAACCGCCACCGACGAAAAATTCACCCTGCTCCGCCTGATGCAGAAGATTCTCGGGTGAACGGGGGGGGGGGAGAAGAATGTAATGTAAGAATGGACGTTATGGACGGAATGGACTTGATGGACTTGATGGACGAAGAATTATTTCTTAGAACCTTTATGTCCCTTTGGTCCCTTATGTCCTTTTGGTCCTTTTCTTGATTTTTGCTCCCTTCCCTCTTTTCACAGCCACCCTTTGCGCTGGTACCATTGCAGCGTCGTAACTACCCCTTCGGTCAGCGTTGTCCTGGCGACAAAGCCCAGCTCACGTTCGGCTTTTTCATGGCTGCAGACCCAGTAATCCTGCACCAGTTCGGTGGCCTTGTCCCTGTTGATCAAGGAGCTCTTGCCGGTAATACCCGCCGCAGCGCCGAAAACCGCGCCGAGACCGAATACCAGCGGATCGGGAAGGCTGATGCGCAAAAGCCGCCCGAATCCGAGCACAGGACGGGCTGCGGCGATCACTTCATCCCACCCGTAGGCACGGGGAGCAGTAATGTAATAGGTACCTCCGGCTGCTGCTTCGCTTCGCAGCGCCAACAGGATACCCTCGATCAGGTCATCGACATGAACCATGCTGAAGCGCTGTCGTTTTGCGGAGCCGGCCGAAACCAGATAGCCTTTCTTCATCATCCCGAACACCTCAAGGATATCCCTGTCTCCCGGTCCGTAAACGGCAGGAGGACGAACAATGGTTACCGGCACCTTTGCGCCGTAGCGTAAAGCAGCCTCCTCACCAAGCAGTTTGCTTCGCCCGTAAGCACTGACGGGATTGGGCTGGTCGGACTCGCTGACTCCCGGCCAGGAGGATGATGCGGGGCCTGCTGCGGCAAGCGATGAGACCAGCAGAAATCGTTTCAGTTCCGGATTGTGTTTCCTGACAGCTTCCAGGATATTTTCGACAGGCAGAACATTACCGTCGAAAAACCCGACCTCATCGACCGCCCTGGTCACGCCGGCAAGATGGATGATCGCACTGACCCCCCTGACCGCCCTGCCGAGAGCTTCAGGATCACGGTAGCCGGCACGGCACTCCTCGACTCCGGCATGGTTCGATTCCGGGAGCGATGGCGTGCTTTCAGGCCTGAGCAGCACCCGGACTGCGACCCCACGGCTGAGAAGCGCATCGACCATCCTCGACCCGATAAAACCGGTCGATCCGGTAACCAGAATCATCTCTCCCATAAAATACTTACTCCAATTGATGTTACGTTCAGCACCAGAACCCAGGGGCTTTCCGAATCCAGCGAGAGCCCTACGGTAAGCCTACCGTATAAAAAACGAATCGCTGTCTATCAAAAAAAGGAAATTTTTAATACATTTCTGCTTCATTATAGAATACGCAACCCCATTGAAGCTGCGCTGAATGTTTATCGCCAGAGAGAAACATTACCTACTCAAGTGATCAGCGAGAACATAGACGTAAAACCGTAACCTGTGGAAAAAACGAAAGATCTTTTTAAGAAGTGTATTGACTTCACCCTTGCTGACGAAGTCAAGGCGCAGGGCGTTTACCCGTTTTTTCACCCGATAGATGAAACAGAAGGACCTGTCGTCTCCTTTGGTGGCAAAAGGATGGTCATGGCAGGCTCCAACAACTATCTGGGACTGACTGCCGAACCGAAGGTAAAGCAGGCATCGATCGATGCAATAAAGAAATACGGGACGAGCTGTTCCGGTTCACGATACATGACCGGGACGGTCAAACTTCATAACGAACTTGAGGAGAAGCTCGCCGACTTTTTCGAAAAAGAGCGTTGCCTGCTTTTCAGCACCGGTTACCAGACGGGCCAGGGCATCATACCAACGCTCGTCCAGCGCGGCGAATACATCGTTGCCGACCGTGACAACCACGCCAGCCTCGTAGCCGCTTCGATCATGGCGCAGGGTGCCGGAGCCATCCAGGTGCGTTACAACCACAACAACATGGCCGACCTGGAGCGTGTGCTCCAGAGTATCCCGGAGGCCGCTGCCCGGCTTATCGTCTCCGATGGCGTCTTCTCGGTCTCAGGCGAGATCGTCGACCTTTCTGGCCTTGTCGCCCTTGCAAAAAAATACAATGCCCGCATCCTTATCGACGATGCACATGCCGTAGGCGTCATCGGTCGCGGAGGCAGGGGAACCCCCTCTGAATTCGACCTTGTTGACGATGTCGACATGATCATGGGAACCTTCTCCAAAACGTTCGGATCCCTTGGCGGCTATGTCGTCGGTGACCGCTCGGTGATCAACTATATCAAGCACAACGCAGCCTCGCTCATCTTCAGCGCATCTCCAACCCCGGCCAGCGTGGCGGCCGTGCTCGCCTCCCTTGAAATCATCAAGGATCAGCCGGAGCTGACCGAAAAGCTGATTGCAAACACCGACTATGTGCGACAGGGATTGCTGAAGGCAGGATTCACGCTCATGCCTTCGCGTACGGCCATCGTCACCGTACTGATCGCTGACCAGATGAAAACCCTCATTTTCTGGAAAAAACTGTTCGATGCAGGCGTTTATGTCAATGCATTCATCCGGCCCGGAGTCATGCCCGGCCACGAAGCGCTGAGAACCAGCTTTATGGCAACGCACGAAAAAGAGCACCTCGACAAGGTCATCATGGAGTTTGAAACCATAGGCCGCGAACTGGGCGTTATATAAGGCTGAAGCCTCTGTAGACAATATTTATATACATGGTCCCGCCTTCAACCGCGGGACTTTTTTTTGCCCTCCGGCAAATGCCCGTCAAATCATTACTTGGACTTTCTGTCATTTTACCATAGATTTGCAAGATGCAGTATTGCAGTTGAATGATACACACGCCCATACATACCGATGGCCACCCGCCTGTGCCCATGAGCAGCAAGGGAATGGCAGCACCAGTTTGCTGCCGTTTTAGGATTTTTTTTCTCTCGCTAAAGCACACACACAACACAAACAACACAACACCACAATCATGGAACAGCAACAAGCAAAGGGATCTTTCCTGATGCGGCTTCTCCTGTCTGTGTCTTTCGTTTCGGCTTCACTGGTTCCGCTGACGACTTACGCCGCGGACGGTGTACTGAAAGGACGGGTCACAGACAAAACAGACGGTGAAGGCGTCGTAGGAGCCTCGGTAGTCATTCCTGGCACCAACTTCTCAACAGCCACGGACATCAACGGCAACTTCGTTATCAAGAACGTCCCTGCCAAGCAGCAGAAAGTTTCAGTCTCCATCATCGGCTATGCCCCGGTGACCCAGATCGTGAACCTCGGTGACGGACAGACCGCAACAATCAACTTCGCACTCGGCCAGACCACCATCATGGCCTCTGAAGTTGTCGTCGGCGCTTCGCTTTATAAGCAGGACCGACTCGCTGTACCGGTTACAGCAAACGTGGTTTCAAAGGAGAAGATGAAGGAGCAAGCGAATCCAACTCTCGACAAGGTACTTGAATCAGTCCCCGGCGTCGTCATGACCCGCGCTGGCGGTCAGACAGCATCGTCGATGCAGATCCGCGGCTCCAACACCTTCCAGGGTGGCGGTATCGGACTCCGCGTCAACGCATTTTACGATGGATTCCCGATCAACGCACCGCAATCCGGTGAAATCGTCTGGCAGACAACCAGCTTGAACTCTGCAGACAGAGTCGAGGTACTGAAAGGCGCTGCGGCTACCCTCTACGGATCAGGTGCCATGGGTGGTGTGGTCAACGTCACCGGTCACCTTGCCCAGAAGCAGGAGGTCGTTGCCGGTGTGAGCGTCGGCTTCTATGATGCGCCTCCATCGGGCGACCAGAGCCACTACAGAAAGGATTACACCCCGATCTTCAAGAGTGCGTATGCCGGCCTCGGGAACAAGAACGGCAAGTGGAGCTACAGCCTGCTTTATACCCACAACGATGACGATGGCTACCGCAAGAACCTGCAGTACTACATGAACGACATCAAGTACAAGGTTCGTTACGACATCGATTCGACCCAGTACCTGCAGCTTTCCAGCTTCTATACCGAGTCGTCCGGCGGCTATCAGTACCAGTGGCCAGATGCTCTGCACCCATATGATGCGTTTTCGGCCAAATATACCGTTGCCAAAACCATCAGGAAAAATGCGCTCGCTGGCTTGAACTATGTCAAGCTTTTCAACGACAATGTCACCCTTGACACCAGGGTCTATTACACGCACAACGGAAGCCGCAACGTTTTCCCAACGAGCTCAACGTTCAATGAGACTTACTCCGACAGGGTTGGTGTGGGAACAAAGCTTGACTGGAGACTCAACGACAACCATCGTCTGCTTATGGGCGTTGACGCCAACTATGTTAAAGCCACCTCATCGCTGCTCTTCTCTACGGACAGTTCGTACCATGAAAAACCGGAGAGGAATTTCTCGGCATTCCTGCAGGACGAGTGGAAAATCACCGATAAGCTGACTTCTCTCGCATCCTTGCGTTATGACTGGAGCGGCGTTGGTGCTGACATCGTCAAGTACAATCAAATCACCAGCGTTTTTGCGCCAGGAATACCAAGTACCGTAGAAGTCAAAAACAAAGCGGTCGACGCTATCAGTCCACGTGTGGCCCTGAACTACAAAGCCCAGGACGACCTGAGTTTCCGGGCATCATGGGGCAGAAGTTTCCGGGCTCCGTCTATCTACGAACGGTTCGTCACTGACGCAGGCGGTTATGGTGCCGTTTATCCAAACGGGGACTTGAACAAAGAGACCATGACAGCTTATGAACTGGGCATGTTCAAACAGTTCACCGACAAGGTCTCTGTGGACGTTGCAGGATTTATCAACGACTACAACGACTTGATCGAATCCGTTCAGATTGGCACCTACGGTTACTACTCCGGAACAGCCCCGATCTTCCAGTACAAGAACCTCGCCAAAGCAAGAATCTGGGGTATCGAGACAAGCGTGAACATCCGTCCGTCGGACACTGTCAACCTGAACCTTTCGTACACCTACCTGAACGCAAAGAACAAAGCGCTGGGGTCTACTTATACTCCTGGAACCTTTGCGTACATCACGAACTATGCAAACCCGGATCCGGCATGGCTTCCCTACAGGCCTGAACATTCGGCATCGGCAAGCGTGACATGGAAAGCGACCAAGTCGCTTGGGCTCAACGTAAACGGACGGTATATCGGCAAGTACAAGAACATCAGTTCGAGCACCAATGTTCTCGGTGCAGGGTATCCTGGCGATTATGTGCTGTTCAACGTGGGAGCGAAGTATCAGATCAACAAGAACATCTCGGCTTCAGTAGGCTGCAACAACATCGGCAACGTCCAGTATGAGGAGGTCGTGAACTTCCGCTCGGCTGGTCGCAGCTATGTAGCAGGTATCGACCTGACCTACTGAGCTGAACGTTCAGCGAATCACGTCGATTCATTCTTCAACAGCCTGTCCCGCAAGGACAGGGCATGAAAAAAAAAGGGCTGCCCGAAAAGGCGGCCTTTTTTTTTGCCCCGCGCCCCCGATAATGAATGCAATAAAGGAACTGAGATCTTACCAACATGAAAAAGCGGTTCGTCGGCGCCACGGAATCACACGATGAAAATGACCAGCCGTAGAGCCCCATTTTCCCGGCCCCGAGGCCCAATAGCTTCATTCGCTTTCTTTTTAGACGATTATTGAGTAAAATGTTTCCATCTTCAGGCCTTCCTGTATCTGCCTCCGGGCCAGTCAATTACTAAATGCGGTCCTATGGGATTATTCACGAAATCCAAGCTCCTGTTGCGTCAGGCAACCGGGCAGGAACTCAGCAGCAAGATTGAGTTGGATTGCGAGACTCGGAGCATTGGAGGCTGGACATTTTCCCCGATCGGCCTCGACAGTTCGAGCGTGGTGTTTTCACTCGGAGTCGCCAACGATATCGGGTTTGACACCGGAATAATCGAGCTGCTCTGTTGTGATGTACATGCCTTCGATCCAACTCCGCGATGGATCGAGTGGATCAAGACCCAGAACACCCCCTCCCGGTTCCATTTCCATCCTTACGCAATCGGAGGCAGGGACGGCAACATCCGCATGTATCCCCGAATACAGAAAGGTAAAAAATCATCGACCATGTTGACCCTTGTCGATGAAGGGGCGGGAGAAGGAATTGCTGTTGATGTCCCTGTAAAAAGAATCCCGACGATCATGAACGAGCTCGGGATCCGGAAAATCGACATCCTTAAAATGGACATCGAGGCTTCTGAGTACGAAGTCATCGACGACATGCTGGACTCGGGCGTTAAGCCATATCAGTTGCTTGTTGAATTTCATCACCGGTTCAGGAGTGTTCCTGTGGATAAAACAAAATCGGTAGTCAGCAAACTGCAGGCTGCGGGGTACCGGATTTTTCACATTTCCGAAAAATACCGTGAGTTCTCTTTCATCCACGAGGCCACATTGAAAAACCATCTGAACTCAGTCGCACCTCCCCGAATGTAAGAATGGAGGTTGTGGACTGAATGGACTTGATGGACAAAACGCAAGATTAATCAACAAATCAGGCATCTACGTCTGTCACGTCCATTCAGTCCATTCACATATTCCCACATGCTCAAGCCAGACCGCGTCAGTTTTACTTCTCCGGGATGACCACTCGTTTTTTCCTGCTGTTAATCAAGGCAGGATTTATTACATTAGGTAGCCTGAAATACCTATCAACAAAGCACATCTGAGTTATCTATGGGCGATAAAATCCGAATTGCCGCGGTTGTCGGAATGGAACAGTGCAACCAGCGAGTATGGCGGGAAGTGAAAGATCTGCTCAGCCGGCACGCCGAACTGACGCAATGGACCGATCAGGATCTAGAACACCAGAATCCGGAGGCAGGTAAGGCCATCCGTGAGGCAGACTGTATTTTCACCACGCTGATCCAGTTCAAGGGTCAGGCTGACTGGCTTCAGGAACAGATCGACCAGTCGAAGGTGAAAACCGTCTTCGCCTACGAGTCGATGCCCGAAGTAATGCAAATGACCAAAATCGGGACCTATGTGGTATCCGAGAACGGCAGCGGCATGCCCGACATCGTCAAGAAAGTCGCAAAGATGCTCGTCAAGGGGCGTGACGAAGATGCTCTTTACGGATACATGAAGTTGCTGAAGATCATGCGGACCATGCTGCCGCTGATCCCGAAAAAAGCGAAGGATTTCAAGAACTGGATGCAGGTGTACACCTACTGGATGCACCCGACGGCCGAGAACCTGGCGTCCATGTTCAACTATATCATGGCTGAGTATTTCGATGTTCCGGTAAAAGCCGAAAAGGTGCAGGAAGTGCCGACCATGGGCTTCTACCACCCCGATGCACCGGAATACCTGAAAGACCTGCACCATTACGAGAAGTGGCTGCACAAACACAACAAGAACTCGGCAAAGCAGCACAATATCGCTCTTCTCTTCTTCCGCAAGCACCTGCTGCAGGAGAAAGGTTACATAGACAATACCATCAGGGCCATCGAAAACAAGGGACTGAATCCCCTGCCTGTTTTCGTGATGGGCGTCGAGGGTCACGTCGCTGCTCGTGAGTGGTTCACCCATGCCAAGCCTGACATGCTCATCAACATGATGGGCTTTGGATTCGTCGGCGGCCCGGCCGGTGCGACCACCCCGGGAGCATCTTCTGCCGCACGCGATGAAATTCTTGGCAAGATCAATGCCCCCTATGTTGTTTCCCAGCCTCTCTTCATCCAGGACATGAACTCGTGGAAGACGCAGGGTGTCGTGCCGCTGCAGTCAGCCATGACCTTTGCCCTGCCCGAAATGGACGGCGCAGTCTGCCCTGTCGTGCTCGGCGCGATCAAGGACGGACGCCTGCAGACGGTGCAGGACCGGCTCGACCGGCTATCGGGACTGGCAAAAAAATTCTCCGACCTGCGTCATACGCCGAACCGGGACAAGAAGATCGCATTTGTCGTATACGACTATCCCCCGGGTATGGGCAAAAAGGCCAGCGCCGCCCTGCTTGACGTACCGAAAAGCCTTTATAAAATGGTTCAGCGCCTGAAGAGCGAGGGCTACAATGTAGGTGAAGTTCCGGAATCGCCGGAAGCTTTGCTCGCCATGCTCGACAGGGCAACTGATTACGAGATCCAGGCCCACGAGGCTGACAACTTCGGTATTGAGCGCGAGACCTTCAACGCCATAACTACACCTGGCGAACGTGAACGCATCGAGGCCAGGTGGAGCGGATTCCCCGGCGACATCGCGCCGGTCGGAGTCAACAAGGTATTCCTTGGCGGCATCAGGCTCGGCAACCTGTTCATCGGTGTCCAGCCGAGGCTTGGCGTGCAGGGCGACCCGATGCGCCTCCTTTTCGACAAGGCCAACACGCCGCACCACCAGTACATCGCCTTCTACCGCTGGATCAGCCGCGAGTTCGGTGCCCATGCCATGGTGCACGTCGGTATGCACGGCACGGCGGAGTGGATGCCCGGCCTTCAGCTCGGCCTTACCGGCGAGTGCTGGTCCGATGCCCTGCTCGGCGAGGTTCCCCACTTCTACATATACCCGGTCAACAACCCGAGCGAAGCCAACATCGCCAAACGCCGCGGTTACGCGACCATGATTTCGCACAACATCCCGCCGCTTGCCCGCGCCGGTTTGTACAAGGAGCTCCCTGCGTTCAAGGAGATGCTCAACGATTACCGCGAACGCGGACTTGAGAAGATCGTCGACGTGGAAACAGAGATGGCCATTGCAGAAAAAGCCGAGCAGCTGAACCTGACCGACGACTGCCCGAGAATCGAAGGAGAGCCTTTCAGCGACTACATCAGTCGCCTCTACATCTATATGCTCGAACTCGAAAGCCGCCTGATTTCAAACGCCCTGCACATCTTCGGCGAAACCCCGGAACTCTCCTTCCAGGTCACCACGATCTCCGAGTACCTGAAGGTGCGCGGCAACGAACGCTCGCTACCCTCGGTGATCATCGAGGCGATCGGCGAAAAAAGGGCCTGGGGCGACTACGGCTCGCTGGCGACAAAAGCCCGCAAAGGTGACCCGGTAGCGCTGAAGGTAAGGGAAAAGGTGGACGACCTTACGAAGGAGTTCATCGAAAAGACCATTTTCGGCAACGGCAACCCCGGAACCGTATTCAGCGCACTGACGGACAATACCAAAGTTAACGAGGATATGGCTGCCGCCATCAACACCTCGCTGCAGGAGGGCCTGGCACTCAAGCGCGCCCTGCAGGACAACGGCGAGGAGATGAAGAGCTTCCTCCGCGCACTGAACGGCGAGTACCTTCCGTCCGGCCCCGGCGGCGACCTGGTGCGCGACGGCGCAGCCATCCTTCCTACCGGCCGCAACATCCACGCCATCGACCCCTGGAGAATCCCTTCCGAACTGGCCTTCAAGCGCGGCAAGCAGATTGCCGACACGATCATCCGGAAACACCAGGAGGAGAACAACGGTGAGTATCCTCAAACAATCGCCCAGGTGCTCTGGGGTCTCGACACGATCAAGAGCAAGGGTGAAGCCGTAGCCGTCATCATCCACCTGATGGGAGCGGAGCCGGCATACGATGCACAGAACAAGATCAGCCACTACCGTCTCGTACCTCTCGAAAAGCTTGGTCGCCCGAGAATCGACGTGCTGATCCAGATCAGTTCAATCTTCCGCGACACCTTCGGCGTACTGGTCGACCACCTCGACAAACTGGTCAAGGATGCCGCAAGGGCTATCGAACCGGTCGAGATGAACCACATCAAAAAGCATGTCGACGAATCGATGCGGCAGGGTAAGGACTTTGAGAGCGCGACTTCACGCCTCTTCACCCAGGCCCCCGGCTCCTATGGATCACAAGTCGAAGAGCTGGTCGAAGATTCCGCCTGGGAGACCGAAGAGGACCTCGACAGCATGTTCGTCAAACGTACGAGCTTTGCCTATGGCGGAAACCGCTACGGAGACCAGCAGTCCGACGTCCTGAACGACCTTCTCGGCACCGTTGACAGGGTCGTACAGCAGGTCGACTCCGCAGAGTACGGCATTTCGGATATCGACCGTTACTTCTCCTCATCGGGTGCGTTGCAGATGTCGGCACGCCGCCGCAACCCGAAAGGTGACAACGTCAAGCTGAACTATGTCGAAACCTACACGGCCGACATCAAGGTTGACGATGCCGCCAAGGCACTGAAGGTAGAGTTCCGCACCAAGCTGCTCAACCCGAAATGGTTTGAGGGCATGATTGCACAGGGTCACAGCGGCGCAACCGAGATCAGCAACCGTTTCACCTACATGCTCGGCTGGGATGCCGTCACCAAAAGTGTCGACGACTGGGTCTACAAAGAGGCCGCACAAACCTATGCATTCGACCCGGCCATGCGTGACAAGCTCATGAAGCTGAACCCCAAAGCGTTCAAGAACATCGTCGGCAGGATGCTTGAAGCCAGCGGAAGAGGCATGTGGGCAGCCGATCCCGATACCATCGAAAAGTTGCAGGAGATATACTCCGACCTTGAAGACCGCCTTGAAGGCATTGAAGCCTGAAGCTGAAAATACACCTAAACGAAGAGCCCGCATGAAACGGGCTCTTCGTTTTTTTTGCCAAAGAGGCTTTTTTCGCCACTTATTACTCTATTTTTAACAATAACTCAATATTCATGCACCTTTCGTGCATATGTACACTTCCTTATCATGCTCAGGTTTGCTATATTACTTTATACTAATACCTTTTTATGTATAGCGGAAAGCATACAATAGGGCGAAACATCCTTCGAATTTTCGAGATAGCAATATTCTTTGCCATCTCGGTGCTCGGTTACGGCCTTCTCGTTAAAACCTCCTCGGGCAACAGCAAATCAAAGAGTCGCGACCAGGCTACCGGCGTCCAACGGAGCATTGAGCCTGACGGCCTTCACAGGGAGCTCAAGGTACTTCCGGGGGATTTTCGTTTTCCGGGCAAGCGAACCTATAGCAGTTTAAGTGAAGAACCTGCTCGATCATTTGCCGCAGATCATTTTCTTTTTTTCAGCTCCCCCTTGCATCCCGATTATCGATTTTCACTTCTTTTAAGCCGGCAGCTTTTCGGCTTCAGTCCGGACTCCCCCTCTCTTCCCTTCAATCTCCTCCAGCAGAATCCTGTGCTTCTGGTATAGACCCGGGCGCTGTCCTGTCAGGCTGAACACATCGCGTTAAACACAGCAAAAACGGATACCATGTTATCCGGCGCTGTTGATATTATCGTCTTTGATGGTTTGCCTCGTTCGGGAACAGTAGTCAAAAGAGCTCTTCGGCTCTTCCATGCCCGGCCGCTCGGTCAGGCACACACACAAATGCCCGGAAACAGGATTTGACCTATGCGATTTCTTTTCATAACCATGGAGCCCACGAACAACAGTGTGCTCAAATCGGCGGCAGCAGAACTGAACGGAGAGTTCGGCCTCGATATTGACGTGTCCATGTTCAATCTCGGCCTCAACCATGGACCGCAGGCATGGGAGCGGCTCGCAAAAGAGATCCCCGTAGCAGATTTCATTTTCGGATCGATGCTGTTCAGTGAGGAGATCGTCCGCCCGCTGGAACAGCTTCTCGAAATGGCATCGTGCCCGGTCTGCATGATCACCAGCAACCCTGCCCTGATCAACCAGACGCGCGTCGGGAAGTTCTCCCTGCACAAAACAGACGAAGAAGAGAAGCCCCAGGGAATCTTCAAGCAGCTCGCACAGAAGCTCAGGCCGGTCAGCAGCAGCGGAGAAAGCCAGCGCCAGCTCTCGCTCGTACGTAACGTCGGTAAGCTGATGAAGCATATCCCCGGAAAGGCTCGGGATATCCATACCTTCATTTCAGCCCACCAGTTCTGGCTGAACGGTTCGAAGGAAAACATGAAGCGCTTTCTCTGTGTACTGGTAGACCGTTATGTCCCGGGGTACAAGGGAGTGCTTCCCCAGAAAGACCCGATCTTCTATCCGGATACCGCCCTATACCATCCCGATGCCGGAAGCCCCTTTTCCACCACGGCCCAACTGCGTGAGTGGCAGGAGAAAAACCGCCCCGGCAAAGGCAATGGCAGGGTGGCCATACTCGTGATGCGCGCCACGCTCCTGAGCGAAAACATGCTTCACATTGTAAACCTGCTCAGGGAGATCGAATCACAGGGAATCAGGTGCTGCATAGCCTACAGCGGTGGACTCGATTTCAGGCCGGCCCTTGAAGGGTTTTTCGACCCCGCCATACAGGAATCATTGCCGATCGACCTGCTCATCAATGCAACAGGCTTCTCCCTGGTCGGCGGGCCTGCAGAGACCCGCACTGCCGAGGCGATCGGTGTCCTGAAGAAAATCGGGGTGCCCTGTTTCAACATTATCCCTCTTGCGTTCCAGCCGATAAGCCACTGGAAACAGAACAACCTCGGGCTGACCCCCCTGCAGACCGCCTTGAGCGTAGCTGTTCCCGAACTCGACGGCGCTATCGAGCCCCATGTGTTCGCCGGACTCGAGGAGGGTAGCGAACGGACAATGCCCCTTGAAGTCGAAACACGTGCGCTTGCCTCAAGGATTACCCGATGGATGAAACTCCGCAGCAAGGCGAATGAAGAGAAAAAAATCGCCATCATCCTCTTTAATTTCCCCCCCAACCTCGGCAACGCCGGAACCGCGGCATTCCTTGATGTGTTCGAAAGCCTCTTCCGGCTGATGCAGAAACTGAAAGCCGAAGGTTACAAGATCGAATTGCCGGCATCGGTAGATGATTTAAGGGACAAACTTCTTGAAGGAAACCGTCTGGTATTCGGCACCGACGGCAACGTCGAGGGGCACTATCCCATAGAACTTTACAGGAAACAGTTCCCTGCCTATGAGAGGATCGAGCAATTCTGGGGCGATGCGCCGGGTGAAATCCTCAACGATCGAAACCGGTTCCACATACTTGGTGCTTCGTTTGGCAACATCTTCGTCGGCCAGCAGCCGTCGTTCGGCTATGAACGCGATCCCATGAGGCTCCTCATGGCCAAGGACGCCGCGCCAAACCATGCGTTCGCCGCATACTATTCATGGCTCGACCATGAGTTCGGTGCCGATGCAGTCCTGCATTTCGGAACGCATGGTGCGCTCGAATTCATGCCGGGCAAACAGGTCGGGCTCTCGGCGGATTGCTGGCCGAAGCTGCTGATCGGTTCATTACCCCACTTCTACTGTTACTGCGTCAACAACCCGAGCGAAGGAGCCATCGCAAAAAGGCGAGGCCTGGCCACGCTGGTCAGCTACATGGCACCGCCGCTCGAACACGCCGGCCTGTACAAGGGGATGCGTCAACTCCGCGAACTGGTCAGCGCATGGCGCAGCCGTCCGTCGTCGGAAGCACTGGAACAGGTCCGGGAACTGGCAGGAAGCATTGATATGCTGCCCCCCGCCGACGAACTGGGAGACGAAGAGTACATCACCTGGCTCAACAATGAGCTTTACCTCGTCGAGGAGCGCATGATTCCGCTCGGCCTTCATGTGCTCGGCCAGGCTCCGACAGTCGAAAGCCTGACAGACAACCTTACCCTGCTGGTAAGCCACGCACGCCCCGAACTCGACAACCGCTCCCTGCCCGAACTCGTCTGCGCAGGCCTGCACCTTGACTTCGAGGCGATTGTAGAGCAACATGAGGAGAACATGGCGTACCGTGAATCCTGGCAGAAGGTCACTGCGATCTGCCGCGAGGCGGTTGGGCGATTTATCGGCACCCTGCCGGAAAACCTCCCGGAAGGAGTGACGATCACATCGCTCCTCGAAGGCACGCTTGCCGTCCGCATAAGCGATGCAGGAAGCGTTCTGCAGAAATCGGCCGGAGTAAAACCCGCCCAGCTCGACAAACTCTGGCACTTCCTGAACGGCATCCTCGTCAGCCTGCTTGAAAACCGGGAGGTCGAAGCGGTCATCAGCGCCCTTTCGGGGGCCTACATCCCTCCCTCTCCGGGCAACGACCTGGTCAGGAACCCGGCCATTGTTCCCACAGGCCGCAACATCCACAGCCTGGATCCCTACAGCATCCCGACGCCGTTTGCCCGGAAGGCGGGCGAGCGCTCGGCCGAAGAGCTGCTTGAACAGTACCGAAAAGAGACCGGCCAGCTTCCTGAATCGATCGCCCTGATACTCTGGGGAACGGACAACCTGAAAAGCGACGGTGAAGGAGTCGCCCAGGCGCTCGCGCTGCTGGGGGCTAAAACAAAAACCGATGAGCTCGGTAAAATAGGCGATGTTGAGCTCATCCCGCTCGAACAGCTGGGACGACCGCGCATCGACATCGTGGTCACGGTCAGCGGTATATTCAGGGACCTGCTCTCGCATCAGGTAAAGCTCCTGGACAGAGCCGTTCGCATGGCGGCATCGGCAGACGAACCCGAATCGATGAACTTTGTCAGAAAACATGTACTCCAGCAGGCCGCCGAGTTGCAGATACCAGTCGAGGAGGCCGCAGGAAGAATCTACTCCAACGCACCGGGAAGCTACGGATCGAACGTCAACCACCTGGTCGAAAGCAGTACATGGGAAGAGGAAAGTCAACTTGCAGACGCATTTGTGAACCGGAAGAGTTTTTCGTTCACACCGGCGGGTGAGTGGCAGGAGAGCCCTGACATCCTGAGGGCCGCCCTTAAAAATGTAACCTTGACCTTCCAGAATATCGACAGTTTCGAGATCGGATTGTCCGATATTGACCACTATTATGAGTATCTTGGCGGGGTCTCAAAATCGGTCGAAGTGCTCAGCAATTCGAAGCCGAAAGTGATGGTCGGAGACACCGGAGGATTCGGAAAGGGCCAGAAAATTCGCTCCCTCGAAAACATGGTCGCCCTGGAAGCCCGCACCAAGCTTCTCAACCCGAAGTGGTACGAAGCGATGCTTGAACATGGTTATGAAGGGGTAAGGGAGATCGAGGCCCACCTGACCAACACATACGGATGGAGTGCAACGGCTTCGGCGGTAAAGGGGTGGACCTACCAGCAGTTTACGGAAACTTTCCTTCAGGACCGCCAGATGCTGGAGCGCATGACGGCGCTGAACCCGACGGCCACCATCTCCATGACCAGACGCCTTCTTGAAGCCCATTCACGGGGATTCTGGCAGGCAGACGAAGCTACGATCGAAGAGCTGCAGGAGCTTTACGAAGAACTCGAAACAAGAATTGAAGGTGCCCACAGCAGCCAGTCCTGACAGCCGTGGTGCTCACTCATTATCATCAACGACGCAACAAAACCAATGAACAGTTCATCATTCAACGCCGAAGAACACAAAAAGATGCTTCAGTCGTATTTCAATGGCCAGGGCTTCCAGCGCTGGGCTTCGATTTACGGTAACGAAAAACTCTCCACCGTCAGGTCTACCGTAAGGCAGGGCCACGCGGTCATGATGGACAAGGCGTTCGAATGGCTGCAGAAAACCGGCCTTAAAAAAGGTGCCTCGGTTCTCGATGCCGGCTGCGGTACCGGCCTGTTCAGCATCCGGCTCGCAAAAAACGGCTACAGGGTCAAGTCTATCGATATCGCCTCGCAGATGGTGGACAAAACCAGGAACGATGCACAGAAAGCAGGTGTGGCCGGCAATATGGATTTCGAGGTCTGCCCGATCGAGTCGGTCAAAGGCACCTACGACGCCGTTGTCTGCTTCGACGTGCTGATCCACTATCCCGCCGAAGGATTCGCCCATGCGTTCCGCAACCTGAGCCGGTTGACTGGTGGACCAATGATCTTCACCTACGCGCCGTTCAATAATATCCTTGCTTTCCAGCACTGGATCGGAGGATTCTTCCCGAAAAAGGAGCGTCGTACGACCATCCAGATGATCAAGGACGAAGAGATGACGCGGGTGCTCGCCGAACTCGGACTCAAGGTCATCGCCAGCCAGAAAATAAGCTTCGGCTTCTATCATACCATGCTGATGCATGTGGACAGAGGCTGAGCGATGGGAATGATGCTCAGGATTTTAGTCGATTTTGTTGTAAATTGAATGTCAATGGATTTTTTTTCAGGCATACGAACGTTACCATTATTGCCGTATGCAGAGTAGACCGAATTTGTAAAATTCAACCTATCCGGAGGGTGGAAACATATGAAGATTCTGATGATTCAGCCGAATTATCACTCAGGCGGAGCTGAGATTGCCGGTAACTGGACGCCAAGTTGGGTTGCCTACATCGGCGGAGCCTTGAAGCATGCCGGCTTCACTCAGGTGAAATTCGTAGACGCGATGGCCGACAACATTCCCGATGAAACCATTGAGGAGCTCATCCGCACAAACCAGCCTGATGTGGTGATGACGACCAATATCACCCCGTCGATCTTCAAGGCCCAGGATATCATGAAGATCGCCAAGAAGGTCAATCCGAAGATCAGGACCATCATGGGTGGCATTCACTCCACATTCATGTACCCGCAGGTGCTGACCGAAGCTCCGGAAACCGATTACGTCGTCCGCGGTGAAGGCGAAGAGGTGACGGTCAATCTTATGAAGTCAATCGCAGCAGGAACCGACAAACAGGATCGCGGCGACATCACCGGCATCGCCTATGTCGACGACAATGGTGAGGTATTTGCGACCCCGGCCCACCCGGTTATCGAGGACCTCGACACGCTGACTCCCGACTGGAGCCTCTACGACTGGGACAAATATATCTACACCCCGCTGAACTGCCGCCTCGCCGTACCGAACTTCGCCCGAGGATGCCCGTTCACCTGCACCTTCTGCTCGCAGTGGCAGTTCTGGCGCCGGTATCGCGCACGCAGCCCGAAGTTTTTCGTCGACGAGATCGAAATCCTCGTCAAGAAATACAATGTCGGATTCTTCATCCTCGCAGACGAAGAGCCGACCATCAACAAGCAGAAGTTCGTCTCACTCTGCCAGGAGCTCATCGACCGCAAACTGAACGTTACCTGGGGCATCAATACCCGCGTGACCGACATCATGCGTGACGAGGACCTGCTCCCGTTCTTCCGCAAGGCCGGCCTGGTCCACGTGTCGCTCGGCACCGAGGCCGCCAGCCAGATGAACCTGAACCGTTTCCGCAAGGAGACCACGATCGAAGAGAACAAGTACGCCATCAAGCTGCTCCAGAAGAACGGCATCGTTGCCGAAGCGCAGTTCGTTATGGGTCTTGAGCACGAAACCAACGAGAGCATCGAGGAGACCTACCAGCTTTGCAAGGACTGGGATCCGGACATGGCCAACTGGACCATCTACACGCCATGGCCCTTCTCCGATCTGTTCAAGGAGCTCGGCGACCGCGTCGAAGTCCGCGATTACTCCCGTTACAACTTCGTCTCCCCGATCATCAAGCCGGACAACATGGAGCGTGAGGACGTATTGAAAGGGGTGCTTAAATCATATGCCCGTTTCTACGCCCGCAAGACCTTCTTCAGCTATCCCTGGATCAAGGACCCGTATGTGCGCAAGTACATGCTCGGATGCCTTAAGGCCTTTGCGCAGACCACCATTACCAAGCGCTTCTACGACATCGACCGCGTCAAGACCAAGAACCGCAAGATCGAGATCGACCTCGGCTTCGACAAATCAAGGATCCTGACCGAGGCGGAGGTAAAGAACCTCAAGGAGCTTCGCCCGGAAATGGTCGCCGACATGAGCTTCGGCCTCAAGGAAGCAGGCTACCAACGCGAGCACGACGAGCACAACTGGGACGAGTTCGACGAGACGACCATCAAGGACAGGACCTCGACAACCGTTCGCAACTGCTGATCGCTGCGAAAACGACAGTCAACCACACAAGCAAAAACCCTCCGGAACTCGGAGGGTTTTTCTTTTTCTGGAACTTGTGGATCAACTGACGGAGATCTCCTTGCTCTTCTTCTCGACCGCCTCCAGTTTGGGGACTACGATCTTGAGCACTCCGTTGTCATAAGATGCCTGAATGTGTTCGGTGTCGACGTTACCTCCCATGTTGAAGCTTCTCGACAGGCTTCCCCATGAGCGTTCGACCCTGTGGAAATTCTTGCTCTTCTCCTCCTCCTCCTGCGTCCTTAAGGCAGAGATGCAAAGCACGTCGTCCTCCATAGTGACCTTCACATCCTCCTTCTTCACACCGGGAATGTCAGCAGAAAGGTAAAATGACTTTTCGTCTTCACTGATATCAACCTTGAAGGTCGGAGTGATCATCGAACCCACGTTACTGAAAAACGGTGTCAGCCGTTCGTTGAACACATCTTCAAACATCTTCAGCGGGTCTTTCCCGTAAAGCTTGAGTGTCATGGCTAAATCTTCCGTTTAAATGTTATAAGAAAAAACAGAACGCATTGAAATAGTGCATTTTGTATAACACTCACGAAAGCTTCAAAATTCCTTTCAAGCCTGGGATTCGTGTGATCAGAACATCTTGCTGAGGCCGGCACTGAATCCGAAGCTGTTCGATCCTCCGCCATCAACGCCCGCCATGAGCTCTGCCTTGATGAAATAACTCAGCCCTGAACCATCTTTTGCGGCCTCCTGTTTCAAGCCGACTGCGCCTCCGACAAAAAGCTTTTCAGGAGAAGTTGTCAAAACCTTGTCGTTCCTTAGATACGACACATGTGTCAAGGTCGAAAAATCCTTCATGGCATTAAGCTCTATTAACGCATGGCTCCTCGAAGTGGCCCCGCCGGTCTGGCCGCTGATACCAAATTTTCCATACAACCCCTCATGAGTGCCCACCACCACGTTGCCGATACCGGTCGTCGCTTCGATCCGGGGCGAGTGCTGCCATAGGAGCTGGGCATGCGGTTCAAGCATGAATCCTTCACTCACAGGAACGCTATATCCGGATTCAACAGCGAACGTCACTCCCCACAGGGCCTTGTTGACGTTCAGGTTTTCGTCGTTCAATGTCATCCTGAGGTTATTGTTACTGGACATGACAACCGAATCAAGCCAGAACCTCTCTGACACTTTCGCGTTAGCGTAGATTCCGACGCTTAATGCATAATCACTCAGCTGCCCCGCCTTGTCGATCCTGAAACCGGCGACATCGCCGTGGCTGTAACCGGTTCCGGCAAAAATGCCGGCATCGTATCCAACCCCACCACCGGATTTGCGTGACGTCAGGTCGACGCCGGCCTGCATGCCTGCGCTATATCCACTTATCTTCGTCCCGGCCTGTCCGGAAATGTTGAGATGGTATCTGCTTCCAAAGGAACGGGCCCACCAGCCCTTTCCTTCAAGGCTACGATCATGGAACCTGTTGATCGATTCGTAGGCCAGATGCTCTATGAAAGGAGTTACTCCCTGCATGACCGCAACAGGTTCCTGGAAACCCACGAACTGGAAATTACCCAGGGAGAGGTCAGTGCCGGAAGTGCTCAGGTCGAAGGTGTAGACATCGCTTCCATGATCGTACTCGCCAGCCTTGTATGTAAGGGAGTTTGTTCCTCCGACAGTGACGAGATTTGAAATAGTCGACGGTAGAGCTCCGCCGCTGGTGGCAACATCGTTGAACACGAGCGTTGTGCTGCCGGAGGCATTGCCGTCGACGACGAGGGTATCATGCATGGAGCTTCCCAAAAGCACATCGAACTTCAGTGTTCCGTTGCCTGAATAATCTCCGGTAATGGTTGTAATGTCGTCGGCACCGGGACCCGAAGCTCCGGACGGATCGACGAATGAAATAACGCCGTTGTTCACGACATTGCCGGTAATGGTGTAAGTCGATGGCGAGTTTCCGTGCAGATCGAGCAAAGAGGTCGCATCGATGCTCAACGTACCGACGTTGAAGCCTGTAATGTGTCCCAGATGCACATACGAACCACTCCTGAGCTGGATGCTATCCCAGTTGACCACAGAGTCTCCTTCCGAATGGCCGAATTCAGCCTCGGCAATCGAACGTCCCCATCCGTCCATGACAAGGGTGTTCGTCCCTCCCTTTCCGCCATCAAGCGTATGCACCCCGGTGATGTCGGCATTACCGGACAACGTTACCGTATCGTTGCCGGAACCGAGCACGATGTTGCCGATGACACGGGCGTTGCCTGAGATAAGCAGGTTGTTGTCTGCAGAGGAGAGAGTGAATCCACTCAACCTGTCGTACGTGCCGGAATAGACCGCATATCCCTTCGATGCATCGCCATCCACGGTTGCGCTTACCGTTCCCGCGATTTGGAGGTTCATGGGGCCGGATGAGATAAGCGCCGAGGCAACGCCGGGTGTGATGCCGACCGTTGAGGCCTGGGCGTTGACCGTTCCGCTTACAAGCATTGGAGAAGCAGACGATGAACCGTGAAGCCCTCCTGTATTGGACATCAGGCCAAAAGCATCATTACCTGAAGCCTGGATCATGCCGGATACCGTTGGAACGGAAATATCGCCTTGTGCAAGAATACCCGCAGCAAAGGTACCCTCACCCCGGGCGGAAGCGGTAATGGCTCCGGACATCGCTCCGTTGATGGCAACCGCTCCGGTTTGGGACTGGAGGCCTGCAACATGGTAATTGCCTGTCACTGTCACCGATCCGCTCATAGTGCCGATCGTAACGTCATTGTTCGCCACAATACCAAGGGCCTCGGGTCTGAACGCCGCATCGGCAGCCGTAATCGTGCCCGACATGTCTCCGTTGATAATGACAGCGCCACTCAACGATCGTATACCGTAAGCATTCAATGCGCCTGTCGAGGAAACCGAACCGCTCATGCTGCCAATCGTGATATCCTTGTCAGCGGCGATACCGACAGCATCGCTGTTGCCGCTTTCTGCCCTGGCGGTAATTTTGCCCGATATATTCCCGGATATACCCACAGCACCGTTGACTGCCCGGATGCCGTAAGCATTGTTTCCGCTCGTAGCATCAATGCTTCCACTTATTCCGCCGATCGTGATATCGCCGACAGCCCCGATACCGACCGCCGGGTTTATGTCCCCTGTGCCTGTCACCCCTATCTTGCCCGACAGGTTTCCACCAATGGTAACGGGGCCGTTGAACGACTCGATGCCAGAAGCCGTAACGCCAGTAACGGTGACGGTTCCAATCAGGCTGCCGATCCTTATGGCGTTGTCTGCAACGATCCCGTAGGCGCTGCCGTCGGAGTCGCCCGAGGTGACGTTGATCTTGCCAGACATATCGTTTTTGATCGACAGGTTCCCGTTGTCTGTCATCGCCTGGTCGCTGCCGAGGATCGTCGCGCCAAGACCGATGGCGAGGTTGCTGCCGGTCACCTTGACCGTTGCTGAAACGCTGTCGAAGCTCGAATCCCCCGTCAGCGAGCCCGCACCAAAAGCGAACGTGGACTCAATATCCGACTTGCCTGCATTGATAGTGCCGCCAAGATCGCCGTTCACCGTAAGACTGCCATTTGCTCCGATACCGATGCTCGTATCTGGACTGAAGGCGCTCACCGTTGCTGTGCCGGACATGCCGCCAAGCGTTACATCGGAATTCATGGACATGATGCCCGCTGCCGTTCCGGCCGCGGAACTGGCAGAGATCGTTC
The DNA here is from genome assembly GCA_013334525.1 of Chlorobiaceae bacterium. Classification (GTDB taxonomy): domain Bacteria; phylum Bacteroidota; class Chlorobiia; order Chlorobiales; family Chlorobiaceae; genus Chlorobaculum. Next base: position 45,327 of record JAAXXK010000004.1, on the reverse strand, counting down.
CGGTCACCTTACCGTCAACCCTCAGGGACTGAACGGCAAGAACACCATACGCCGACGACTTATTTGCGTCTGTTGCATTGGCGGTAATGGAGCCTCCCAGGTTTCCGGTGACGGTCACGTTCCCCGCATCCATACCCCCATAGGCAGATTCGGCGGCAATGCCGTAGGCGCTCAGGCTACCTGAAACGTCGACCGACCCCGACACGCTCCCCAAAATCACTGAGCCATTCAACGAGTCGATCCCATATGCCAGGAGCGAAGGAGAGCCGGAATTGCCCACCGTGATAGCTCCGCCGAGATCTCCCGTTACCGTGACATTACCCAATGCCGCAATGCCTTCACTCAGACTCTGGCCATTCGCAGTAACTTTACCTGTCATGGTGCCGATCGTGACATCCGCCGAGGATTCAACACCTACGGCATAAACCGCATTGCCTGTCGCAGTCACCGAACCGCTGAGGTTGCCTATGGAAATACCGTTTTTGGCAACGATAGCTTTGGCAAAGCCACCTCCTGTTGTGTTGGATGTGGCGCTGATCGTGCCCGACATCTCTCCGCTTATGTCCAACCTGCCGTTCAAAGCATTGATGCCGAAAACAAAGGCCCCGCCGGATGCCGTAATGTTTCCGCTCAGCTTACCGATCGTGATGTTGTTATCCGCCACGATACCTTCGGTGTAGCTTATTGCAGCGCTGGCGGAAGCGGTGATCGATCCCGACATATCCCCACCAATACCAATATTACCATTAAACGACTTGATGCCGTAAGCATAGGTTCCCCCGTTTGCCGAGATGGCGCCGCTCATGCTCCCGATCGAGACGTTGTTATCCGCCACGATACCTCCGGCAAAGCTGCCTGAACCACTGGCGGTAGCGCTGATCGTGCCCGACATGTCGTTCTGTATCGTCAGGTTGCCGTTATTCTGGACATTCTCACCGGAACCGAGGATCGTCGAACCGAGGCCGATCGCCATATTGCTGCCCGTCGTATTGACGGTAGCGGACAGGCTGCCGATCGTTGAATCGCCCAATACCGAAACGGCACCCATTGCAAACAGGGAAGGTTTTTCAGCCGAGCCTGCCGTTATGCTTCCTCCGAGGTCCCCCGTTACAACGAAGTCTCCATGCGCTATGACTCCGACGCTGGCAGTTGCTCCATAAGCGCTGATCGAGCCGCTTGATGCCATTCCGCCGATATTGATGTTTGCGTTGTATGAATTCAAACCTGTTGCTACCCCATTGGCCGACAACACATCGATCGATCCCGTCAGCTGTCCGCCAATCGTAATCGACTGATCGGCAACGACACCTCGGGCATAGGTAATCGTGCCCAACCCGTCACCGATGGCATTAACCGTCATCTTTCCGCCGAGGTTACCGGCAACAGAGAGTTTTCCCGCATCGGGCTCCGTCGATCTGTTCACAGAACCATCTGCAAAACCAACAGTTTCAAGGCCTTGTGCTGATTTCGTGGCCGTGACAGTCATGGTGCCCGAGACGCTGCCGAAGGTCGCATGGCCGGTATATGCGCTTGCACCTACCGAGGAGGAAGACGGAGAAACGGCATCTCCTGCCGTCACTTCACCTCCAAAAACCCCGGCAACATCCAGATTCCCGTCTGCAAGAACCCCGTAACTTGCCATTGAACCATAAGCTTTTATAGAACCGCTCATATTTCCGATCTTCACATCTGAACGATCAGAATAGATGCCGTAGGCGCTCCCGTTATCCACACTGGCTTCGATTTTTCCGGAGAGAGTCCCGATGTCGATCGTTCCGTGTCCTGAAATACCATAAGCGTCAAACTCCGTCCCAGGTACGCCCGTCGACGTCATCGTCGCACGTATTGTGCCCCCAAGGTTCGTCACCGTAATGTTGCGCAAAGCAAACACTCCGTTTGCGGCACCATTACCGCCATCACCGGTCACCTGTGATTTTGCGGTTATTGAAAATCCATTCTCCATCGTCCCGATATTGATGTCATTGCCAGCATACAACCCTGTTGCATTGGCGATGCCGTTTTTACCGGTCATATCCACGTTCACCGTTATTTCGCCCCCGGAGGCAAGAGTCCCCAGGTGAATATCCTTGTTATTCGCACGGATGCCGTTCACATTGGCCACACCGCCCTCATCCGATGTCGATAGCGACACAGAGGCGGACAACTGACCGCTCAATGAATCGATGTTGACATTGTCGGTAGCATAGATTGCATCTGCGACACCGCCAGCACTTCTTGATGACTCAATCTTCCCGCTCAGGTTACCAATTTGGAGGTCCTTGAAAGCAAAGATGCCTTCCGACATTTTATCGCCCCCTCCCTGCCCATTGCTGACACTGGTGATCGTTCCGCTCAGGGTTCCGATCTCCATCAGGATATTACCTCCCGCCACACCAATGGCCGTTGCCCCCCGGGAGGTTGTTTCGATTCGCCCTGCCAGCGTCCCGATCGACAGGTGGTCCCCATTAGCTCTGACACCATAGACATACCCTGCCGTGTTATCTGCTGATGTCGAAGAGGCTGTAATGAGTGAATTCCTGCCGATCGTTCCGATTGTCAGACTCCCGTTGCTTTGGACAGCATAAGCTCTGCCCAATCCACCAACCGAGGCGTCGATCATACTATCGAGTGTCCCCGATACGGTAAAGGCCCCTAATCCACCAATTCCTGTGCTGGTCCCGTTTTCTATCGAACTGTGCAATGACAGCATCGAAGAGAGCCCACCAATCGTAACGCCGTCGGCAGCACGAAAAACAGGGGCTCCTGTCGTGCCGGTAGTGAACTCGACTTTCGAGTTGGGAATGAAACTGAGGGACCTATTGATCGGAATATATCCATTGAGTTCGCTCCTTGCGCTTGACGGCAGCTGGAAGGTGATGGTCACGGGATCTGTCCCGGTATCAGCGTTTGCATTGTCAAATGCCCATTGGAATGAGCCTGTTCCCCCGGAGTCAAATGTCGTCACGCTGTAATCGGCCGCTTCCGCGGTGTTCCAGGAGAGCATGGCAAGCAAAATGAGGAGGGACAACCTGCTTTTTTTCATTTTCGCTAAGATTTAGGGGTTGATAGCGAGAAGTATCTGAAAATCCTCTGACTGGAAAAGCTGGATATCGGCAACCGGGCAGATGCCATATTCCAGCCAAAACGGTACTCATATTATACTTTTTTACTTATTATTTTACAATTATACCATGTAATTACATGATTAATAAAATCATTTTCGTACCTGGATATTCCGGCAACCCAGGAGATAACCCGACAACCTCCCCGATCGGAACAGCATCCCGGAAAAAGCCGCAAAAAAAACAGCCATTCCCGCGACAAACAGGAATGGCTGTTTTGTATTGAAAGCATGAACAAATCCGCCGGACGTGCACGACTCGTGCCTGATATGACGCCATTGGCGATCAGGCCTCCAGAAATCTTCCCTCAGAACATCTTGCTGAGACCGGCGCTGAATCCGTAGCTGTTCGATCCTCCGCCATCGATACCGGCCATGCATTCAGCCTTGAGGAAATAGCTGAAACCGGAACCGTCTTTTGCAGCGTCCTGTTTCACGCCGATCGCACCTCCGGCAAACGACTTTTCCGGGAAGGTAGTGAGCACCTCGTCATTTCGCAGGTAAGAAACCCTTGTCATTGAAGAAAAATCCCTGACGGCGTTAACCTCTGCAAACGCATGGGTTCGCGTACCGGCTGCACCGGTCACCCCGCTAATCCCGATTCGCCCATATGCACCGTCATGGCCGTTCATGACCACATCGCCGATACCTGTCGAAACATCGATCGATGGATTACGTTGCCAGATGAGCTGCGCCTGCGGCTCGAGGTGGACAGAGTCGCTGACCGGCACTTTGCAACCAGCCTCGACCGATGCTGTTACGCCCCAGAGATTCCTGTCGACCTGCAGGGACTGGTCGAAGAAGGTCATCCGAAGATTGTGGTAACTGGCCTGCACGACCGAATCGACCCAGTAACATTCGCCATCCTTTAAATCTGCATACAGCCCAAGGTTAAGCGTGTAATCGCTCAGTTTGCCCGCCCTGTCTGTCCTGAATCCCGAAACATCGGCCTGTCCGTACGCCGAGCCCGCAAAAATGCCTGCGCTCCAGCCGCACGACCTGCCGGGCTTGATCGCCGTGAGGTCGACGCCGATCTGAAGGCCCCCCATATACCCTTTGAACTCCGTATCCAAATCGCCAGAGACGCCGAGGCGATACTTGCTGCCGAAGGAACGGACCCACCAGTCGTTGCCGTGCCAGTTGCGATCGTGGAACCGGCTGAGCGACACGTTCCCGAGACGTTCGATGAAAGGCATCACGCTCTGGACGACGGCGACAGGCTCCTGATAAGTCACCGGCACGAACCTGAAGAGCGTGAACACCCCGTTATCATAGGAGACGTCGGCATTGTAGACCCTGGCACCGTAATCGTATTCACCATACCCGGCAAAGTTCACCGTGCTGCCGCTCCCGAAGGTGACCAGGTCAAGGAACTGCTCGTTATGGAACGGGCCGGAAGAGCTGACGTCATTGAACCTGAAGGTGATCGTTCCGGAAGCAGTACCGGTGATGGAGACCTGGTCATGCGTGCCGTACCCGCCCGGCAATGGGGATACATCAATACCGATAAGGCCGTTACCGGAGTAGTTGCCGCCCACAATGAGGTGATCTCCAAGCGGGTCGACGGTTCCGGCAGGATCGATCAGGGTGACAAGACCGTTATTGACGATATTTCCGCTGATCGTATAGGATGCCGGCGAGTTTCCGTGAAGGTCAAGCACCGAGGTGGAATCAATGCCAAGCGTCCCGACCTGGAATCCTGCAATGCGGCCAAGATGCACCCACGAATTGTTCTGCAGTTCAATGGTGCCCCAGTTTATTATGGAGTCTCCGGCTGAATGGCCGAACTCGGCCTCTGCCGCCGCCCTGCCCCAACCGTTAAAAATGAGGCTGCCCCTTCCGCCCGCACCGCCGTCAAGGGTATGCACCTGGGTGATGTCGGCGTTTCCCGACAAGGTCAGCGTATTGCTGCCGGAACCGAACACGATATTGCCGGCGACCGTCGCATTTCCGGAAATCGAAACGTTGCTGCTGGAAGAAGATGGTGCGAAACCGGATTCGGGGTCAATCGTGCCGGCATAAATCGCATAGCCTCTGGAAGCATCCCCGTCCACGATTGCGCTGACCGTGCCCGTGATATTCAGGTTCATCGCTCCGGAGGAGATGATTGCTGCAGCGGTACCAGATGTGCTGCCGGATGTCGCGCCCTGCACATTGATCGTACCGCTCACCAGCATCGGGGATGTAGACGACGAACCCTGAAGAGTTCCTGCCCCGGACACGATTCCGTATGCGTGGATGCCGTTTGCCGTAATGGAACCACTCATGCTGCCGATCGTCACATCCGAATGGGACAGAATCCCGAACGCGCTCCCGTTGACGCACCGGGCGCTGATCGTACCGCTATCGGCATCGATGCGGACCTTGCCCTGATCGGCATAAATACCTACAGCCATATCACTCCCCGCAATCCCGCCGGTCATGGTGGTAACCGCACTGATCGTTCCTCCAAGAGTATGGACGGTGGCATCGTTCTCGGCATAGAGGCCATATACTGCCGACAGATTGCCGGTTCCTCCTGTGGTGACATCCAGGCTTCCGCTCGCGCTCAGCTCACCGATGGTGAGGTTATGCGCATAAATGGCATCGGCCTGCCCGCCATTGAGCCTGCTCGACCGGATCTGCCCGCTCAATAAGGTTATATCAAGTGAATTGTGTGCAAAGATGCCCTCGGACCAGTTATCGACAAAGGTCGGGGACAAGTTCCTGCTGAAGATTTTACCGTTCATCGTTCCTATGGTGACCGTATCCCCTTCGATACTCTCGGTAGAACCTCCAGGAGATGAACTGTCGATCGTTCCGGAAAGGGTATTGATCGAAACAGCATGGTCCGCGTAAATACCGCCGGAATAGCTGTTATTGCTTTCCGAGACTGTCGTTATGGTACCGGCCATGGTTCCGATAGAGATATTTCCTTTGCCGGAAGAGTTGTTGACCGCCCGAATACCCACACTGTTGTCGACCCCGTTGACGGTTATTGAGCCTGTTTCGCCGATGCCGCCGACACTCACATCCGAATCGTTCGACATGATTCCGTAAGCGTCAACCTTTGTGGAGCTTACATCGATCGTGCCGGTCAACTGCCCACCCAGGGTAACCGAGCGATCGGCAAGAATTCCGTAGGCGTCGACATGGTCATTGTCCCCCGAGAACGTACTGGCGCTGACGGTAATACTGCCGCTGAGATTGCCGGTAATGGTCAGGTCACCGTTGCTGTTGACGGTTTCACCTGTTCCTACGATCGTCGCTCCAAGACCGATAGCCGTGCTCTGGCTTTGCACATTCAGGGTGCCCGACACGCTGCCGAACGTCGCATTGCCAAGTATCGAACCTGCACCAAGCGAATAGTCGAACGATGATGGATTTCCGGAATTCACCCCCGCCGCTATACTGCCCCCTAAATCACCCGTGACGACGAGGTTGCCATGCGACTCGATACCGGAACTCCTTTGGAAACCGAACGTGGATATCGTACTTCCAAAAGGTCCCGATACGGTCATGTTCCCGTTGCCGTAGACGCCCCGTGCGTTGCCGCCGACGACATTCGTGAAACTGCTCAATTGAAATGAAGAAGATAGCCCTCCGACGGCGATGCCGTCCTGCAAGCGTAAAACCGGCGCGCCGGTCGTTCCTGTGCTTATCGCGACGGAGGTCCCGGTCGTGACAAAACTCATGCTTTTGCTGAGAACCAGGGAATCGTCTAACGGGATGATGCCGCTTCCCGACGGCTGGAAGGTAACGGTGATTGGGCCCACGCCGGCATCAGCATTGGCTTCAACGACTGCGGCGGGTAAGGACCCTGCGCCGCTTCCGGATATCGTCGTTACATCATGGTTAGCCGCATAACAAGGAATGGAGGAAAAAAAGGCGAGCGCGATCAAAAGAGAAAGCCTGCGTTTTTTCATGGTGAGAGGATCGATTATTGATGTTCATTCGCTTTTCCGAATTCACTGGCCAGACATGAACCGGCAGAACGTCAACCATACCCGGATAAAGCTGTCATATAAACCATCTCAATAATACATATTATTTACACACACCACCAAAAAACTACGCCGCAATTGACCAATCGAACGTACTAAAAAAAAATTATCCGCCCTGAAAAAACGAAACCGTTAATCAGGGCATATACATAAAAGCCTTGCCCGGTACTTGTTTGATCAGGGCGTGGAGCAACCATGGGGCAGGAAAAGGGAAGAGCTGGATTTTCGTGAATTCCGAAACTCTGGACAAGGGCGTTGACAGGGTCGGAATTCACGAAAATAGTCGGCGACCTCAGGAGAGCCGCTGCCCTTTGAGCATGGTGCCGATGCCGAGAAGATCGGCGATATTGGCCTTCGGATCGATCACCGGCCTGATGCCCGGAGTCGCGCAGGTCATGACGGTGGTGACGCCGGGACCATGGCCGGCTTCACGGCAATCGCTGTGTACGACGATGCCAATGGTAATGGCGCCTTTCCGGTAAGCGCGCCCGAACCGGTTGTCGTGATCGAGAAGCGCCACGAAGTCGCCGAAACGGATCTTGTCGATGCCGAACTCCCTGACCGCATCCTCGTCGCTGGTCACGATGTCGTAATCCCCTTTGGCCACATGCGCCGAACCGATACCGGAACCCATGCAGTATGCCGGCACAACGGTTGTGACCGGAACCTCGAGCACGCCATCGGGCCCAACCCTGATAGCCATTTTTTTCAGGAGCGAAGGGTCGAGGTTGAAGAGCGTGACTACGGGAAAATCGGTAAGCTTCAGTCCCTGACCCCTGGAGCGGATCATGATGGTGTCGCTGTAGGTCATCTTCTCCTTGGCTTCGCTGGGGAAATCTATGATGATGTGCTCCGAGCCGCCGTGATGGCCGATCACCACTCCGGTCGCCCCTTTCGCCTCTCCGGAGACAATGGTCGCCGTGTTGCCGACGCAGGTCAACACCTGTACAGTGACATTGGGATGCTCGTAAGGCTTGTGGGTGTCGGCAGTACAGCTCACACCAGGCTCGATGTGGTCGCCTTCCCAGCCGAACGCATCATCCCCGACCTGGATGTTTGTTGTGATGCCGCCAATCGATGGAAGGATAAAGGGAGTGCCCTGATGGTCGACCTCCCAGGTTCCCCTGGTACGTGGCTGGCCCGGCTGGCACTGAAGCAGGATCTCCACAAGGCGTTGCTCATTGGTTGCAAACATGGTATTTCGTTAAGTTGATGATTATGGCAAATAGCGAGTGCAAAATGCGAAACGACGCATGGTTCATGCACCGGAATCGCTCACCCGTCCTCTCAGGGACTTGATTTCGCTTCTCCTTGACTTGACTTCAAGCCGCTTCTGCCGGGAACTCCTGGTCGGTCTTGTCGGTCGGCGGGGAGCGTCAGTCATCAATCCGTTCGACAGCAGATCAACCAACCGTATAACAGCATCTTCCCTGTTTTTTTCCTGGGACCGGAACCGTTGCGCTTTTATGACAACCACCCCCTCCCTGGAAATCCTCCGATCCCTGAGCTCTAAAAGCCGCTCCTTCAACTCTTCAGGAAGTGATGATGCCGCGATATCGAAACGAAGATGAACGGCGGTTTCGACCTTGTTGACGTTCTGTCCACCCGCCCCCTGAGAACGCATGGTCCTTATCTCGATCTGTTCTTCGCCGATCGAAATACTGTCATTGATTCTGATCATCGGTTATGCTCCCGATCACGATGATGGTTACCTGCACCCAGCCGGCGACGATGAAAAAAGAGCCGGACATAATAAGTGCCGTTACTGATTCCCTTGAGTTTTAAGCGAAGCTTCCAGCATCACAAACATCCCGGCTGACGACAATCCTCCGAAAACAAAGGCGTTGCGGTGCAGAAAAGATAAGGAAACAAAGAGCGATGGCAAAGCGGCTCAACGCTAAGGCGAAAGGGACGGTTAACAACGGAACTCTTTACCCTCTTTGCGCGTCAATTATTGAATGGCTCCATGTTGCTGCCGGAAAAATCCGGACAACAGGGGTCAAATCAAAATCGAGGAACAGGATGGCAAACAACGAAATGAAACATCCCGCCAACGCTCCGGGGAGATTCTACGTGACCAGCCCCGACGATACCGAAGGCCAGGGGTGTACCGCATGCACCATATGCTACAATGCGGCACCCGAGTTCTTCGCCGCGGACAGCGAAGGGTACGCGTATGTCTATCAGCAACCGGGCTCCGAACCTGAAAAGACTCTCTGCAGGGAGCAGATGGAGACTTGTCCTCCGCTGGCTATCGGGAACGACGGCTGAGAATTGCGCATTTCATTCAGGAGCCATTGACGTCAATGAACCTCCATAAACAATTCTGCCGGGCGATACCCCGGCAGAATTGTAGAATTATCAGTGCTGGCTCCCACCTTACCTTATTCCCCAAAGCTTGATCTTGCGATCATCGCTTCCGCTTGCAATGATGCGGCCATCCGGCGATATGTCGACCGACTGGACTTCGAGCGTATGGCCGCGATAGCTGTGCAGCTCCGTACCCGCCTTCACATCCCACAGGCGAACTGACTCGTCGTTGGCCGCACTGGCGACCACCGTACCGTCGGGGCTGAAGCAGACGCTTCGGGCAGCGTCCAGATGACCTGCAAGTACCTTGAGAATGCGTCCTGAAGCTGCATCGATGATTTTGACCTTGGAGTCACGGCCGCAAAGCGCTATCAGGGTGTCATCGGGGCTGAAGCAGACCGAATGTGAAAGGGTATCGCCGGTCTCATAGTTTGCGATGTTCCTGCCGCTCTCCGCATCCCATATCCTGAGCACCGGCTCTTCGCCGCAGCTGACCAGCTTTTTGCCGTCGTGGCTCCATGCGAGCGATTCGATATAGGATTTATGGCCAAGAATCCTTGCCGTCTCTTTGCCTGTCTCGACGTCCCACAGGCGGATCGTCGTATCCCTTGAGCAGGTGGCGAGAACTTTGCTGTCGGGGCTGAAGGCAACCATCCTCACGGCCGTATCGTGACCCTTGCACACATGAAGACATGCGCCGGTTGCCGCATCCCATATACGGGCGGTGCTGTCGGTACTGCCGCTGGCGAGTTTTTTCCCGTCACGGCTGTAATCGATGCACTCCACCCAGGTATCGTGACCCTTCATGGTGTAGATCGACTTTCCGCTTTCGATATCCCAAAGCATCACCAGCTCGTCGAATCCTCCGCTCACCAGTTTTTTGCCGTCGGGACTGAACTTGACACCAAGCACCCTGTCCAGATGCCCCTCCATGGTCTTGATGAGATTCACATCCTCCCTGACCGTTGGACGTTTGAGCTCTTCTTCTTTTTTCCCGAAAATTTTTGACAAGAAACCCATGACTGTATAATTGTTTGAATTGATGGTCCCGCAGGAGCACGTAAAGAATAACAAAGTCGATTTATAGCCCCATAATGTAAATAATTTTATCCGGAACGCACAGCTCGCAACGCTTGCCTGTTTCAGCTCCGGTTATGGCGATCTTACTCGTCGAAGCTGTAACTGCGACCCTTCCACTCCGGCCCGTTTCCGAATCTCGTCAGGCGAAACGAATTGAAGGCGATAAGCAGCAGCATCACTTGTGAACCGACATGCAGAAAAGCGGGCCAGAGAGGCTGGCGGAACTTCACGGCGATAATGATGCGGATACCTATGGCGATGGCGATCTGCATTGCCGGAAGCCAGAACAGCTCCAGTGAGCGCTCCCCATGGAGCAGTGCCGATAAAACAAACCCGTATGGCGCAATGTAGAAAATGAACACCAGGGCCATCAGGGCGAAAAGCCCAATGGTGTTATTACCGAGACCGGCGAAGAGGTTCTTTGAAAATCCACTCCAAACCTCGCCAAATCCCCTGTACATCCGGCAACTGACGGCATCAATGCCATTGAACGCCACGACCCTTCCGCCGGCCCGTTTGACAGTCTTGCAAAGCCCGACATCCTCGACAAGGTTGGTGCGGACCGAGCGGTGTCCCCCGATCCTTTCGTAAGCCTCGCGCCTGAACAGGATGAACTGGCCTATGGCGTAGCAGAACGCCGGAGAGCGGCTCTTCCAGACCATGCCGATCGGGAGGTAGCTGAAAAGGATATGATAGACCAGCGGCACGATAAGCTTCTCCCAGAACGTCTCAATCTCCTGTGCCGGCGTGAGGGAGAGCATACCGGCTCCGGTCCTGTCCATGGCCTCCACGGCCCTTCTCAGGGAGTCTGGCCTGTGTCGCGTATCGGCATCGGTAAAAAGCAGCAGGGTCCCGGCAGCGCTGTCGGCAAGCTGCTGGCAGGCCCATGCCTTGCCATGCCACCCTTCGGGGAGCTGGGTGCCTTCGATAATGCGCAGCCGGCCGCCTTTTGATCCACCGGCAAGCTTGAGCAATTCACACGAAGTACCATCGGTCGACTGGTCGTCAAGCACGATGACCTCAAAATTCGGATAATCCTGGTCAAGCAGCGACGAAACGCAACCGGCGATGTTCAGCTCCTCGTTCCGGGCAGGGACAAGCATCGAGACCATCGGTACGGATGGATCGGCCTTGCGGCCTGCTGGAAGATCCGGGAAATCGACCAGGTTTTTCAGGACAATGGCCAGAAAAACCAGAAGCGATCCGAGGATGATGAACTGATATATGATCATGGCAAAAAAAAAGCCGCACCAGGCGACCTTGAGTTGGATCTATAACAAATGAATAGCTGCTTTTATAGTACCGCTGAAATCGTGATAATCGTTTCGGGTTCAAGGCGACCGGAGCACAAAAACCTCTGATATTCGGGCTGATTTGGAAAAAACAGGAAAAAATCACTCTTAAATTCAGGATTCCCGACAGACCCGGGTTCAGAACCGTAGGGGCAACCCTCGCAGTTGCCCCTACCCTCGCGGTTGCCCTCACATTGCGGTTGTCCTCATCATGGATAACAGATTGAAACCTGTTCCGCTCAGTCGATCAGTTTGTTGATGTTGTACTCGAAGATCCCCTCAGCGCCGGCACGCTTCAGTTCGGGAATCAGCTTGCGCACGATCTTTTCCGCCACGATCACCTCAAGTGCGACCCACGCATTGTCGGCCAGGTCGGATACCGTCGGAAGACGAAGTGCCGGAATTACCGACATGATCTTGTCGAGAGAGGACTTCGGCGCGTTCATCTTCAGGCCGACCTTGCCCTGCGCGTTGATGGCGCCCTGCAGAAGAAGGGCCATGCTTTCGATCTTCTCCCGCTTCCATGGATCTTCCCACGAAGCCTTGTTGGCGATAAGCTTGGTGTTCGATTCGAGAACTGTTTCAATGATCCTGAGCTTGTTGGCGCGCAAAGACGAGCCGGTCTCGGTCACCTCGACGATGGCGTCGGCAAGTTCCGGCGGCTTGACTTCGGTCGCACCCCAGCTGAACTCTACGAATGCATTGACGTTGTTCTTCGCGAGGTACTTTTTGGTGATGTTCACCACCTCGGTGGCGATGTGCTTGCCCTCAAGATCCTTGACCGATTTGATCGGCGAGTTTTCCGGAACGGCCAGCACCCAGCGGACAGGCCTCATGGATGCCTTGGAATAGACAAGGTCGGCGACCTCGATCACGTCCGCATCGGTCTCGATAATCCAGTCCCGGCCGGTCAGGCCGGCATCGAACGCCCCCTGGGCAACATAGCGCGCCATCTCCTGCGCACGGATCAGTATGGCTTCAAGTTCATCATCGTCGATCGACGGGAAATATGAACGGCTCTGTACGGAAAATTTGAAGCCGGCGTTGGCGAAAAGTTCAAGTGTAGAATCCTGCAAGCTCCCCTTCGGCAGTCCAAGCTTCAAAACATTGTTGCTATTGCTCATGATACGTGAAATATGATAGTTGACTTATACCTTTCTGATCTGAAAAATTCCCTGGTCGTAAACGCCGTAAGGATACTGGCCTTCAATCCACGAGCCGAGGTTGACATAGGTGCAGCCCGATTCATTGACAGCCTGAATCCTCTCTGCATGGTTATGGCCGCAGACAAAATAATCAAAAACGCGTTCATGAGCCAATGAGGTTGCAAAATCGATCAGACGGGTCGATTCGTACCGGGTGTCGCCCTTTTTATGGGCCCGGCTGAGGCGGGATAATTTTTTCATCAGCGCCGTGGCAAGGTCAGGATGAAAACCGGTGAACAATCCAAGGTTAAACGGTTTCCTGACGACGTTGGCGAAAAACTTGTAACCGAGTTCACCCTCTCCGAGTCCATCACCGTGGGCCATCAGGAAAAGTTTCCCATCATGGCGCACCTCCTGCAAGCCGTAGAGTGTCTTCACGCCGAGTTCATCGTTGAAGTAGGTGCCAAGGTAGAAATCGTGGTTGCCGGCCAGCCATGTCACCTCTATGCCGCTGCGGGTAAGTTCTGAAAGCAGGCAGAGGAACCGGGAATACCCTTTGGGAATCACGTGCCGGTACTCCATCCAGTAATCGAGGATATCGCCGAGGAGATAGAGCGCCCCGCCCTGGCTGCGGATTATCGCAAAAAGGGATTCGAGTCGCTCAATCTTCTGCCGTTCAGCCTGCGGGTCCTGCAGGCCGAGATGAATATCACTTACGAAATAGAGTCCCGGCATCGCATCGTGTCTGCAGATTCAGGTTAAAGCACAGTTGCGAGTCCGATGACAACCGCAGGAATTAGAATGTTGTCCACCTCTTTCGGGCTGATTCCCTCGACGATGGTCGCTGCAACAGCGATAATGGAGATCTTGACGGGATCGAAAGCTCCCGGTACGATCAGCTTGACAAAGAAAAGGCCGGCAAGGAGGGCGCCGAGCAGGAAGGCCATGCTGCCCTCGACGCTCTTGTCGCTGAGCACCTTGTATTTGATCTTTCCGAGCCTTGTGCCGATGATCGGGGCAAGACCGTCGCCCCATCCAAGCATGGCCATGGCCAAGACGCCGGCAAAGGTCTTGTAATAGAGGGTTCCGCAGATCATGGCCACAATCACGAAATAGAGGGTGCCCTTGAGCAACTCACGCTTGTCGCCGGTACGGGTCATGGTCTTGACCGCCTGGTCGTCCGCTGCCGCGAAAAGCCCTTTCTGGATCAGAAGCAGCGTCCATACGGCAAAAACGGTGATGTTCAGGTAGTGGGACCAGTCTCCCTCGCGAAACAGCGGCAGGAATACTATGGCCGAACCTGCACAGATATGGGTGATTTTACGGCTGATGTCCCGCGCAAGGCCATGGTTCGTCACCAGGTAATCCATCAGCGGCGGAACGCTGAAAACATAGACGAACGTGAACAGTGTGACAAGTGCGTTATGCCACACGAGGGGAAGGGAAAAAAAGGTCGGGGCAATGTCTGTCATGGCGCCTCCGGATGGTGAATGTTATGAGGAAGATGGTCTGAAAATCGAATGTCCGATCAGCGCATCGTCATCGTATCGTCGTCCGGCAATCATAGGTATCATCCATGCAGGAACAGAAGCCCCGGCATGCAAAGTTCGAAAAAATCACATGTATTTGGCGCCGACCAAGGCGGCGGCAAACATCTGGTTCGTCAGGAACAGAAGGTTGTTGGCCACCTGAAACCTGAGAAAGGCGTTATGCTCCTGCACCTCGCTATGGCCGATGGCGTTTCCGAACCCGTCATCGACGGCATGCTGCATGAACGAAACCCCGGTTTTGGGATCGCGGTACAGCGGTATCTGGATAAATATGTTCACGGCCAGTGACCCAAGGACGAAATAGGACAAGGTGGTGAAACCCCAGTTCCATGCAAGAAACACAAATACGGTAAAGACGAGGTCGATGATAATGAACGCGACCAGGAAAGTGTTCTTGGCGCCGATCATGACGGTAAGCGATTTCATGCCCCCTTTCGCGTCTCCCTCTGTCGATTTGAAGTCGTTCATGATGATCAGGGCAACGGCCATGAAGAAGTTCATCCCTGCAAGACCGAGAACCTCGGGACGGATATCGCTGAATAGCGCATTGGCCGAGAGGTAGGTGATCAAGCCATAGGAAAGGCCTACGGCCGGCGCGGATAAAAAGATGTTCTTTTTCAGCTTCAGTGGCGGTGCGGAATAGATGAATCCGACGAAAAGGCCTGTCAGCAGGGATCCTACGAAAACAATGCCCCGCTGCCCGCCGATGTGAAGGCCGAGCCAGGTGCTCAGGATCACCGCAATGACCAGCACGATACTCCAGTTCCAGATCGCCTCCTTTTCTGAAAGCCTGCCGGAGGGAATCGGACGTGTGGGCTCATTGACCCGATCGAGTTCTAGGTCGTAATAATCATTGACCGACTGGCTGAAACCGGTGCCCAGCGGGCCATAGAGAAGAAACAGCGCGAACAGCAACAGGTAGTCATGTACGGTCGGTTGCATTGCGCCAGAGGCCATGACACCGCCAGCCAGACAGGGAAAAACGCTGATCCAGGTCACTGGATCGAGAAGCTCGAGATGCGCCTTGACTTTATCGATAAATCTTGTACCTGCGACTGCTGACATGACAACTGCTTTAGGGGAAACGGCTACCGGCCGATTAGTAATAACTATAAAATGTATGACCAATTTACGAATCCCGTCAGATAAATCATCATACCGGGAACATTTATGCCCCGCCGGCAAACGGCACGGGCATCAGGGGCCTGATGGAGGAGGGGACTATACGGGCACCCCGGTCAGGGTCGCCGAAGAGGCTCCGGTAATCCTGACCGTAACAAACTGGCCAGGACTGAAGCGATCCCGCCCGAAAACCACGGCCATGTTGCCCCCTGTCCTGCCCATGAGTTCGGCGGATGAACGGCGGCTTTCGGCTTCGGCAAGAACCTCTACGCTCCTGCCGACCTCCTGACGGTAACGTTCAAGCGAAATGGCGTTCTGAAGGTCGATAATCTCCTGGAGCCTCGCCTTCTTGACCGCTTCCGGCACATCGTCCGGCAGGTTCCTGGCCGCCCAGGTTCCCGGTCGAACCGAGTAGTAAAACATGAAGGAGGTGTCGAAGCGAACCTCGTTCATCAGCGACAGGGTCATGCGATGCTCTTCGTCCGTCTCCGTACAGAACCCGGCGATCAGGTCCGTGGTGATGGCGACATCGGGAATGAGCCGCCTGATCATGTCGATCTTTCCGAGATACTCCTGCCTGGTATGACCCCTGCGCATCAGTTCCAGGATCCTCGATGAACCTGACTGGACCGGCAGGTGGATATGGCTGCAGATGTTGGGCCTTTCGGCGATAACCCGCACGAGCGACTCGGAGATGTCCTTTGGATGGGAGGTCGTGAACCTGATGCGCATTTCCGGCGCACGCATGCTGACGGCATCGAGCAGGGCCGAGAAGTCACGACCGCTTTCGGCGTCACGGTAGGAGTTCACGTTCTGGCCGAGCAGGGTCACTTCACGATAACCCGATGCACAGAGCTTTGCGACCTCATCGACAACCGGGTCGAAACCAACGCTTCGTTCACGTCCCCTGGTCACCGGCACGACGCAAAAGGCGCAACTGTTGTTGCAGCCCCGCATAACCGGTACGAAGGCGCTGATAGTGCCGGAGCGGACTGGATCGATACCCGAATAGGTTTCCCGGTGGTCATAGTCGAGGTACGCAAGGCGGGAGCCCTGGTGCGCTCTGATGATCATGGCGGGCAGGGAGCGGTAGGTATCCGGCCCGGCAATGAAATCGAGGAATGGAAAATCGGTAAACATCTCCTCGCGCTCGAACTGCGGCACACACCCCACCACACCTACAATCAATCCCTTCTTTCGCCGTTTCCTGCCTTTGAGCTGTTGCAGGAAATTGCCGATGCGGTCGACCGCGTTCTCCCTTACAGCACAGGAGTTGAGCAGGATGACCCCTGCAGAATCCTCGTCCGCGGCAGGCTGGAATCCTTCCGCCTGCAGAAGGGCGCCCATGATCTCCGTGTCGGCCTGGTTCATCTGGCAACCGAAGGTATGGAAAAAATACGATGGCAAGTTACTGTTCATCATGCAGTGAGGTTGGAGAATCCGGAATTATGCGTTTGAGAGTCCTGCCGAAGCGTGAGCCATAAATACAGCCGGCACTCCGGTGATGACCAGTTGAAGCAGCGGGAAGAGGCCCACCATGAAAAGCATGGGCATAGCCGGGGTGTAGGACCATGCGTGGAAAAGGTTGACCGAAGCGTATTCGACCACCCAGGCTGAAAGCGTCCCTGAAAGGCAAAACAGGAAGAGATTCCTGCCGTCCATCCGCCACAGGAGCGATCGGGTACAGACCGAAGTAAAAAGGTAGAGCCCGTTTATCGATAGGGCATCGAGCAGTGCCATCTGCACCATCATCGGCACATACTCCCTTGCGGCCATATCATTGTGGGCCGTGTACAGTATACCCTGGCCAGATTCCCACAAAAAATTGAGAAGGAAGGCACCCAGGTAGAGAACCGAAAAAAAAACCATGCGTTGCCTTGCGACTCCGTTCATGGCTACATCACGCAGACCGCAAAGCGGCCCGCACAATAAATGGAAGGCCAGATGGCCTCCCGGGTTGAATGACCGTCTTCATATGCGATCCGCTTTCTTCAGAGACCGAAATGGATATGCTTGAATTTATTGACCAGTGATTCCGCCTCATCCTTGCACTGACCGCATACGGTACCGAGCTTTGTCCGCTCCTGGAGTTCGTAGTAGGTCCGTGCTCCTTCGAGAACGGCATCCTCGATATCGTGGTCGGTAACGTTCATGCACTGACAGACGATCTTGACCTGCTCTTTCTTGACGCGGTCCTCCATGCCGTTGCGGACATAGTAGTTGTTGATCGCCGAACGCAATGCCTTGTCGCCGAGCACCGAGCAATGGATCTTGTTGTCCGGCAGGCCACCGAGTTCCCTGGCGACATCTTTCGGGGATACGTTGAACGCCTGGTCGAGCGTCATGCCCTTGACCATTTCGGACAGGATCGATGTGCTGGCAATGGCGCTCGCACAACCGTAGGTTTTCCACTTGCAGTCGCTGATCACCTCTTTATCCTTGTCAACCATGATGGCCACAAGCATCTGGTCACCGCACTGGAGGTTTCCCTCCATACCGACGCCGTCAAAATCGTCGGGGCTGTTGCCCTGCATGATATTCTTCGGGCTCTCGAAATGCTCCTTGAGTTTGTCTGTATATGCCCATTCACCTGGCTGCAGCATGAATTCCTCCTTTTATATAAGCTGTTGACATGTTTCTGATACGACTGATGATTCCCGGAAGGACTTCGAGCAGATACTCGACCTCCTCGACGGTGTTGTGACGACCAAGGCTGATCCTGATGGAGCCGTGCGCACGCTCGGCATCGACACCGGTTGCAAGCAGCACGTGGGACGGGTCGAGCGAACCGGAAGCGCAGGCCGATCCTGTCGAAACGGCGATGCCTGCCAAATCGAGGTAAAGAAGTATCGATTCCCCCTCGGCACCGGGAAACGATACGTTGAGCGTATTGGGCAGGGAGTCGACAGGGTGGCCGTTGAACAGCGCATCGTCGATACTCTCCTCAATTCCCCTGCGAAGCATATCCTTGAGTCCCTGAAGACGGACCTCTTCCTGCGCCATCTCGGCGGTCCGCATATCTACGGCCATGGCAAGGCCGAGAATGCCGAGCGTATTTTCCGTACCGGCCCTTCTTCCCCGCTCCTGATGGCCGCCCCTGATGAAGGGGCAGTAGGGTATGCCCTTGCGGACATAAAGCGCTCCGATGCCCTTCGGGCCATAAATCTTGTGGCCTGAAATCGTCAGGAAATCAACTCCCAGTTCGTTTACGTCCACCGGAACCTTGCCGAATGCCTGCACCGCGTCGGTGTGCGTGTATGCCCCGTACTGACGGGCGATACGGCTGATTGCTGAAATATCCTGCAACGTGCCGATCTCGTTGTTTGCCATCATGACCGAAACCAGGCCGACACCACCCTCCGACAACATCTCTTCCAACTGCTGCAGATCGACTTTACCGTATCGGTCGACATCGAGGAACTTGACCTTGACGCCCCTGTGCGTCAGGCACTGTGAGGTCTCAAGGACGCATGGATGTTCGATCTTGCTGGTAATAATGGTCGGGCTCATGCCAGGGATACACTGGCTCGAACCGCACACAAACAGGGAGAGTACCGTGTTGTTCGCTTCCGAACCGCTGCCGGTGAAAACAATTTCGCTCTCATCTGCTCCCATGAAGCCGGCCACACGACGGCGGGCATCTTCCACGTTGGCCCTTGCCTCGCGGCCGAACGCATGCATGCTGGACGGGTTGCCGAACATCTCCATCGCCGCAATCATCTCTTTCTTCACTTCCGGGTGAAGAGGAGTTGTGGCGTTATTGTCGAAGTATATCTGCCTTAATGACATAATAGATTTATGAATTTCGGTGAATCTTGCCGCAAGCGAGATAAATATAAGGTTATTCAAGATCAACAACGATGGCGAAAGATGCGTTCCCGCCAAATCCGATTAGGGACTAAAGTAGTCTTATTTAGTATAAAAAACAAACGCGGCTGCATCGAAAGCAGACTTTCTGATCGTAAAATTATACGGGAAACGGCGGGCAGGGATATTCACTAAGGCTTTGGGCAGAGCCTGTACAACTATGTTGAGCTGGAAAAGTCTGTGGAAATGCGATTCAGTGACGGATGAGGAAAAAAGCCGCCATGCCGAGAATGGTAATGAGGAGCGCTGCGGCAATGACCAGCACTTTGCGCCACGACCTTGCGGCTTGCGGCACGGAATCGCCGGCAGCTGAAGGCATGGTTGGTGGTGAAGGTTTAACCGAATAATTGGCAAGGGGAATTCCAAGCTCCTGGCGGCACTGCCTGAATTGGGTTTCATTGCCGATACCCAGTTCATCGGCGTATTTTCTGATGTATGAAAAAACATACAGCGGGGGAAGAAAGGAGAAATCACCCTCTTCAAGTTTTTCAATATAACTGCTGCGAATCTTGACCAGCCGGCCAATTTCGTCGATCGACAGACTCCTTTGCACCCGTGCGTTTTTCAACGCCCGTACGAGCTGTTCGAGAGAACCTCCGGCAAGTATCTCGTCCGCCATGGGAGATGATCAGATTATTGTAAAAAAAACCGCCAAAAGACGTTACCTCGATTTTACGAAAAACAAACATCCATCGCAATAATACAAGACAAAATACGTCACATGAGGTCCCTGTCTCCAACAAAAAAACAACGGTCAATCAATCCATGCCGTAAACGCTGACCCAGAACCAGCCGCCATTCGGTGAATTGCCGGTACCCGGGAAGAGAATCTTGTTGAACCCTGAACCGGAAGCATCGCTTTTGAACGCGCCGGCCATTGCCGTTTTCAACTCACCGATCTCCTGTCCTGACATGGGTTTCCATAGCAAAAACACCCGGTCTGCAGGATGGAACATCTTGTAGATTTCGGCCTGTCCGGAATTTGCGGCATCGAAAAACGCGATCCCCGGCACCTGGCCTTTTGCAGGCTGAACCCCTGCATAAACGACAACCTCGTTCGATGAAACAATAAACGATATCTGTTTGTCCCGTCCGAGCATCCGGTCACGGCCGAGCAGATGGAAAGGCGCCGGCTGATCATCCACGAAAATAAGGTGCCGGTATCCCGACAGGCGTTCGTTCATCGACTGCAGAAGCGCGTCGGTCAGCCACAGGCGCTGGGGGTCGCCCACCAGGGTTGAAGAGGGATCAGGCCCTGCGGTGGAGAGCGTTTTCCGGAATGATGCGAGTTGCTCCCGAACCTGGGCACCGGGTACCCGTGAGGTAACGATCTGCACCTCCCTGTTGCTGATCAGCATCCCCATTGAAAGACTGTCCCTGACAAACATCTTGACCAGCGCCTGGTCGGGACGAAGGCTCTTCTGGACGGTCCTCAGGGTAACGGGAGCTGGCTGGAGCCTCGATGTTACCGTATTGTCGATTTTTGCAGCCTCTGCGACCAACTCTATCAGGCGCCCCCTTTTTTTCCTGATCGCAATATCGGCGGGTGCGGCAAGCTCGAACCCGCTCCCCTCCTCGGTCATGGTGATTTTTCGCTGCAACAGGCCGGAGATCTCCCTGGTCAATTCGATGATCTCGTTCTGGAGAACCTGGTGGCCGGCGGGTAACTGGAAACCGGAAATATTTGCCTGCAGATCGCGCTGCAGTTCAAGGAGCCGCTCCTGCTCGCTGACCTCGAACAGTTCGAAGTATCGGCCTCCGGCAATCAAAAGGTCGTTCAGCTGGTTAGCCGCCTCTTTCTCCATCCTTACATAACTGGTCGCCGTAGCGGGAATACCGTAATACTGACAAGCCGCAAGGCCGCTTTTCAGCGCGTCGATCCGTTCAGCGTCGGTGAGCCCGGGGCATCTGCCAAGCATGTAGAGCGCTGCCACCCTGGCATACGGCATATTCTTCTGTCCGTAGTATTCGATCACGCCGCGATATGCGTCCGGCTTCTGGACAATGATGGCGTTTGACTCGAACTGAAGGATCTGGACCAGCCTCGGCAGGTTGGCCTGCTGCGCGATGGCGAGCGCCCTGAAAAGAAGAAAGCTGGCGTTCGGGCGCTCCTTTTCGAGCTGTTCGAGACTTCTGGCAGCAATACGCAGCGCCTTGATCCTCAACTCCGGAGGAGCCTCCATCTTCATGACCCTGCCTGAAATGGCGGCGATCTTGCCTGCATATCTTTCGGGAGGATCGAGTCCAAGTTCGGGGCTGGCAATCGAACAGTCAAGAAGGCCGGAAAGAGCCACGATCCTGATCGCAGGATCTTCGGCGACAGCCATCTGGCCGTATATTTGCGCAGCCTGTCGGAACTCCCTTCCCTTCAACCACAAATCGGCCTGATCCATGAGCTGCCATGAGTCAGGTTTCCTGAGCGAAACCATGACCGATGCCGCTTTACTGAAAAAGCCTAGTTCGGTATACATCCTTGAGCGGTTGAGCACCATGTCGGTATGCAGGGAATCAGGGAGCCCCTGGCCGGCGTGCTTTTCCAGGAGCGCGAAGGTATTGAACGCCTCGCTGTACTCGCCGGTGAGGAACTCGATCCCACTCTTCCGGTAAAGCGCATCGACAGCCCGGGGAGCGAATCCTTTCAGGGTATCGACAGCCAGCGCCTTGTTATAGTTGTCAAGTGCGGCGGAATATTTCTTCTGACGGTAAAAACGGGCAGCCTCATCGTAGAGAGCCGCAGGATCCGCACCATCCTTCGGCCTGCACGAACAGAGCAGAAGGGGAACGCAGGCGGTAATAACAAGGAGGTAATTCAGTACTCGGATATGTTTCATGGCAAACCGGGACTGTGTTTGGCTTTTGTGTAGTGCTATTTACATATAAAAACCGCTTTCGGCAAGACAGCGGACGGTTTTTGCCCTTTGAACGGCTTATGCATCAAGCAATAACCGTTCCATTACTGTGAACGTTCAGGACTATATTCCGGTTATTCTGTTTTATTTAGGTATCTTGACGCAATTTGCGTTTCACGGGGCACCAAACCCAAAACAACTGGCCCGTACCATTTTACGTATGAATCCCGACAGTACAGCAACACTTATCATACTTCTCCTTGTTCTTGCCAACGGAGTCTTCTCTCTTGCGGAATTTGCCATTATCTCATCAAGACCCACGCGACTCCGCGAGTTGCTGGAGGCTGGCTATCCATCGGCAGGAGTGGTGCTTGAGCTGCTCGACAATCCAGGGAAATTCCTTTCGTCCATACAGATCGGCATCACCCTGATCAGCACCTTCAACGGCGCATACAGCGGCCTGGTCTTTTCGGCTCGTGTCGCGACCCTGTTCAACAACATCCCCCCGCTCAAACCCTTCGGCAACCAAATCGCCCTTGCTGTCGTGGTCGTTTCGGTCACCTATCTGTCACTGGTGATCGGAGAGCTGGTTCCAAAAAAAATCGCGTTCAGGCATCCCGAATCGGTCGCCCTCCGGATTGCCGCATTTATTGATCTGTTCTCCAGGCTCAGCTCCCCGGCTGTAAACCTGATCAACGGCTCAACGAACATCGTCCTCAAGGCGCTCGGTATCGACGCGGCCGAAAAGCCGCTGGTCAGCGATGAGGATGTGATGCTCATGATCAAGCAGGGAGCCAAGAAGGGGGTTTTCGAATCTGTCGAGTATGAGATGATCTCGAGAATTTTCCGTATGAGCGACAAGCGGGCCAGCGCCATCATGACCCCGCGCAACGAAATCGAATGGCTCGACCTTGAAAAATCTGATGAAGAGCTGATCGCCCGCATCAAGGCCAGCGGCCGCTCACGATTCCCTGTCGCCGAAGGTGGCCTCGACAACCTGCTCGGAGTGGTGCGCGCGCTCGACCTGGTAAACCTTCAGCTCTCCAGGCCGGGAAGCATCGGCAGCGCCATAAGGGAGTCCATGAAGGTACCACTGTTCGTACCGGAATCGATTCCGGCCTTCCAGGTACTTGAGGTGTTCAAAAAAAACAGGGCCCATCTCGCCCTGGTCATCGACGAGCACGGCTCGGTGCAGGGGGCGATCACCCTCACCGACGTGCTTGAAAGCATTGTCGGCGACGTACCGGCAGACGATCTGGAGGTCAACCGGAAAATTGTCAGGAGAAGCCAGCGCACCTGGATTGTTGACGGCATGTTGCCGGTTGACGAGTTCGTCTCAGGCTTCAACCTCAACCAGGAGTCCTTTCTCGGTGACGAGGAACCGCACTATGAGACCATGGGGGGCTTCATGATGGACAGGCTCGGCCAGGTGCCGGCAGTTTCCGACCTTCTCAAATGGCAGGATATCGTGTTCAAGGTCATCAAGATGGACGGGCAGCGGGTCGCAAGGATACTGGTCGAGCTGAACGAGCAGGAGGCCGCGAAAATGAGCAGGGGCAACCAGGCCGGCTGAACCGCTCAACAACGCAACGTCCCGGCTCCGGAAAACTCATGGTGGCCCTAATCTCGGTGACGCTTCCATAATAGGGGGAGTTTGCGTATCTTCGCACCGACCAGTTTTCCGAAAACGCAAATGAACCTCTCAATGGAAAGAACACTTACCATCCTGAAGCCCGACTGCGTGCGCAAGCAGCTGATCGGCGCCGTTACCGACAAAATCGAACGTGCCGGTTTCCGTATCGTGGCCATGAAAAAAACCCGCCTCACCAAACAGACCGCCGGCGCATTTTATGCAGTCCACAGCGAGCGCCCGTTCTACGGCGAACTGGTCGACTTCATGTCATCAGGCCCCTGCGTCCCCATGATTCTTGAAAAAGAGAATGCCGTGGCAGACTTCCGGACTCTGATCGGCGCAACCGACCCGGCCCAGGCCGATGCAGGCACCATCCGCCAGCTCTTTGCAGACAGCAAGGGCGAGAACATCGTCCACGGATCCGACTCGGCAGAAAACGCCGCCATCGAAGGCGCATTCTTCTTCGCCGCCGAAGAGGTCGTCAGGGTCGACTGAACCAGCGATCAAATCCCAGTAATGAAAAAGGCTACCCGAAACGGTAGCCTTTTTCATTAACCATCATCCTCCGAACTCCCCTTGCCCGGCACTCCTCCGCTCCTCATATCGATAAGGGTATCCCTGAAGGTCTCGCCGTAAATATCCCAGACCGTAACAAACAGCGCGGCCACAACCGGCCCGACGATGAATCCGAAAGCCCCGAACATCCCTATGCCGCCAAGCGTTCCGAAAAAGATGAACAACTCGTGCATCTGGGTGTCGCGCCCGACCAGGATCGGCCTGAAGATGTTGTCGATCTGGCTGACGATGAGACTGCAGAACAGAAGAAGCCCCATAGCCTGAATGTATTGACCGGAAAGGGCAAGAACGACTATCGCCGGTATCCATACCAGGGCGGAACCGATCAGGGGCAGTATCGACAACATGGCCATGATGGTCCCCCAGAACACCGCGTTATCGATTCCGGCCACCTGAAACGCAACACCTGCAAGAGTTCCCTGCGCAATGCCGATCACCAGCGTCCCCTTGAGCGTAGCCCGCGTGACCGACAGGAACTTGCCGAGAAGGCGTTTCTGGTCGCTCTGGTTAAGCGGCAGGTAGTATTGAACGCGTTCAAGGAATGCCTGGCCGTCCTTCAGGAAAAAAAACATGGTATAGAGAAAAATGAAGAGCAGGAATATGTCGTACACCGCGGTATAGGTAAAGGCCGAAAAGGTGTCGAACATCGCCGAGCCCAATTTTCCAAGAAGCTCGCCGGCCTTCTGCAGGATCAGGTCGCTGTAGGCTTCAAGGTCATGGTAGAAAGGCAGCCTGGTGAACATGCTGTGAAAGGCCTCCTGCGTCCTGAGCTGCTCGCGGATGAGGGGAATGGCCGTAATGCTGAGCGATACGGCCTGTGCGGCCACGATGACCAGCAACCCGGCAAGGGGAATCAAGACGATGAGCAGAAAGGTTATGAGCGTGAGCGCGGCGCTCAGGGTTCTGCGACCGCCAAGCATGGCCTGAAAACGGTTGAAAAGCGGTATTTCGAGACCGGCGAAAATCCCGGCCAGAAGAATGGTCAGGAAAAACTGGCGGATCATGGCAAGAAAAAGCGCAGAGATCAGCAACGCCACCATGAGAACGACGATCTTGTTGATCTTCGGTGTATTCATCGGGTTCATCGGTTGAGGCTTTCGTTCAGGTCAAGGTGATGGAGAGGTCGGCCATGAGGTAATGTACTGCGTCGGGCACTCTGCTGCAAAAGGGT
>JAAXXK010000004.1:8965-19528 GCA_013334525.1 Chlorobiaceae bacterium | reverse complement strand
GGGCCCTGACAAGGGCCACGGCGAAGATCCCGGCGGTTTCGGCCCTGAGGATCGTGGTACCGAACGAAACCGGCACAAAACCGGCCGCCACGGCATCATCGACCTCCCGGTCGGTAAAGCCCCCCTCTCCCCCGACAAGAAAAAGCACACTTTTGCCGGCCGCATCGAACTGCGGGAATTGCTGTTCGGATTCATACGGCATCAGCCTGATATCGTAGCCATCCAGGCGCAACGCGCCCGAAAAGGTGACCGGCTGGCACACCTCGGGCAGATGGTAGCGTCGGCACTGCCTTGCCGCCGAATGGACCACGTTCCTCCATCGCTCCACCTTGCGTTCAATCTTTTCGGATGAGGGGGTCGAAACCGTCCGGTGCGTGGTCATGGGAATGATCCTGTCGATACCCAGTTCGGTCGCCTTTTCGAGGAAAAAATCGAATCGTTGAGGCGCTTTCAGCAGCGAGATGGCCACTGCGACCCTGGTCGCCGGCCTTGGAATGAGAACGCAGTTTCGGAGCGATCCCTCCATCGAGCGTTTACCGATGGTTTCGATGGTCAGGTCAGCCGAAAGGCCGGAGCCATCGGTGACCGGTATGCATTCCCCCTCTTTTTTCCTGAGCACCCTGGCAAGGTGATGGAACTCGTCGCCGTCGATCACCGCGCGCCCTTTACCCAGGTCGAGCTGGTCAGGTGAAACATAAAACAGATCCATTTTGGCAGCTACTCCTTTTCAGTAAAACCTACCACGGCAAACGCAACCGACTCGGCGCCCGACGCCAGCAGGGCCCCGGCAGCAGCGACCATGGTGGCACCCGTGGTCAGCACATCGTCCACCAGCAGCACCCGGCCCCTGCATGGCTGCCTGCCCGCACGAAACGCACCGGCCATGTTCTTCCGGCGGGCCGTGAGGGTCAGTCCGGTCTGCGAACCGGTGTAGGAGCTTCGTTCGATGCACCGGGTCGAGACCGGCGAACCAAGGACTCCGGAAATCCCTTCGGCGATCTTTTCAGACTGGTTGTAGGAGCGTTCGATGCGCTTGAGCGAATGGAGGGGCAAAGGCACTATTGCGTCAAACTCAACCCGACGCCCGGACGACTTGATCAATTCACCGAGCCTCCGCCCAAACAGGCTCCCCAGGGGAAACAGCCCTTCGTACTTCAGGCCGTGCATCGCTTCATGAAGCTTTCCGTTCCGATGAAAAGGGTAGAGGCACCATGCATCGGCAGGAACCGCCTGCAGGCCGAAATGCTTCAGGATGGTACTCCTGAGCGCGTTGCCCCCTGCATCGGCTCCGGGGAACTGGTTGAACTGGCTGAAACACCCGGAACAGATCTGCTCTTCCCCTTGTTCGAGCAGTTTGCGGCAGACGATGCAAACCTTCGGGAACAGGATATGCCCAAGCCCCTCAATCATCCTGCAGTAATGACTGGCCTGAAGCGAAACAGAGCGCGGCCGCACCGCAGACTCCGGCCTTGTTGCCAAGCCGCGCAGGAACGATCTCCAACCCTTCGTGCATGGAGGGAAGGATCGAGCGGTGCAGCTGCATCAGGGCCGGTTCGAAAATCAGCTCACCCGCCGCGGCTATTCCGCCGCCGATGACGAATTTCCTGATATCCATCAATGCCACGATGTTGGCCAGGCCGACACCGAGAATCTTGCCGACGCGCTGCCAGGTATGGATTGCCGTAACATCCCCCTCCCTGGCCGCCTGTTCGAGATGGCGGGGAGAGATGCGTTCAGGATTGTGCAGGCAGAGTTCCATCAGGCGTGGAGAGGTGCCGGGCTCCCTTATCATGCTGCAGGCAAGTTCAACGATCCGCTCCTTGCCGATAAGGCTTTCGAGCGTGCCCCGCACACCTGCGTGGACGCTGTCGCCTTCGAAATCGATGATCATGAATCCGATCTCGCCCGCCGTGCCGTTCGGCCCGCGGTAGAGCTTCCTGTCGAGTATGATGCCGCCGCCGACACCGGTGCCGAGGGTCACCATCATGAAATCGCGGAATGCGTTACCGCCCCCGTAGACGGCCTCACCGTAAGCCGCGGCATTGGCATCGTTCTCTATCAGCACGAACGCCGTTATGCCGTGATCCTCTTCGAGCCGGTTCTGCAACTGCTCCCTCAGGGCGTAACGACCCCAGCCGGGCAGGTTCGGCGGATAGGAGAGGGTGCCGCGAAGCGAATCGACCGCACCGGGAGCCCCTACGCCGATACCGGCGAAAGCGCCTGCATCGAGGGTTTCTGAGGCCCGCTGGTAATGTTCGGCCGCTACCTGCGCCAATTGCCTGACGATGCCATCAGGCCCGGAGTCGGTGTCGGTAGGCTGGCTCTCTTCGAACAGGATGCCCTCGACCTCATCGACAACGGCCGTTTTGATGTTTGTCCCGCCAAGGTCGATACCGATGGCCCATGAAGGCATAATGGCTGAAATTATGATTTGAATGGCTTGAGGAACTTCCTTCCGTGCTGGTTCGATGCGAAGAAATTGAGGATTTCGTCCACTTCGGGACTCTGGGGAAGGTCGCGTTTCACCGTCTCAAGGGCGTTGGAAAGCAGAAGGCCAGACTGGTAGATCACCCGGTAAGCATCCCTGATGCCAGCGAGCTGTTCAGGGGTGAACCCCCGTCGTTTCAGGCCGATCACGTTCAAACCCTCATACCGGAACGAGGCGTGGCCGCCGGCCATGACGAACGGAGGAACATCGAGGGCTGCGCGGGAGATACCTCCCACCATCGAGTACCTGCCGATTCTCACAAACTGGTGTACCCCCGTCAGGCCTCCGACCACCACATAATCCCCGACTTCGCAGTGCCCCCCGAACTGGACGGAGTTCGCGATCACGACATGGTTGCCGATGACGCAGTCATGGCCTGCGTGAACGTAGGACATGATGAGGTTGTCTGAACCGACGACGGTTTTGCCGCTTGCTTTCGTCCCCCTGTTCAGGGTCACAAACTCACGGATGACCGTCCGGTCGCCTATATGGAGATAGGTCTTCTCCCCCTGGTATTTCAGGTCCTGTGGCTCGGTCGACAGCACTGCTCCCGACGATATCCGGCACTCGTTTCCGATGCGCGCCCCATCCGCGATATGGACATGGGGACCGATGACCGTGCGATCGCCGATAACAACATCATCCTCGATTACCGTGTAGGGGCCGACTACAACCCCTTCACCAAGAACGGCTCCGGAACCGATGAGTGCTGTGGCATGAATACTGCTCATATAAAAATCTGCTATTGCTTTAGGGAATCCAGTTGCTTCTTGATCTCAGGAAGCGACCGCTTCAGTTTTTCCATTATGACCAAAGCTTCCCGATCCCTTCCAACCGAACGGTAAGCCTTGGCAAGGCTGTAGAACAGTTCGGGATCCTGCTGCACGTCGCTCTGGGTCGCCATCACTTCAAGATAGTGAATATACGGATATGCTTTCTCCTTTGCACCCGCGGTGGAATAGATCGATACGGCCGAGGATGCAAGCCTTGAACTGACCTGATACCTCTCAAGCGGGAACTGGAGGGTCAACCGGTCAAGGACATCAAGGGCCAGGCTGCCTCTTTGCCGGGCAACGGCAACCCCGGATGGCCCGGGCACCCTCACCGAGTCGCGCGGAGATGAGGAGAGTTCAAGGGCCAGGCGGACAAACAGCGGCGGATAGTTGCCGGCCATGTTCCTTGAGGTCTCTTCGATGTTGATGCCGGGATTGTTGGTGTTGCGGTACCTGTAGGTCTTGAACAGGTTGCCGTAAAGCATTCCGGGATCGACGAAGCTCATGGAGTTCCTGCTCCTGAGCGGCACCACCTTGTAAACCAGGCCGTCAAGACGAAGGTGTTTTTCAAGGCCGATCATCGCTTCGGGATCGACGGTAAGTGCAAAATAGATCGGCCTCTGGCTGTAATTGCCGAGGATGACATGGAAGACGGCGAAATCCTGGGGCCTCATATAGGTCTGGCCCTTGTAATGCTGGCTCGGCACAAGGCGCCAACGGAGAGAATCGGTCTGGCCACCGGGCAGCAGGGTTCCCGAACGTTGCGCAACCTGCAACAGCTTGCGCTGCTCTATGCCTGCCGGCAACACCACATCAAGGGAGTCGACCGGTTCATACCGCTCCTTGAACTCTGCAAGATCGGCATCGCTCACACCGATTTCAATCGGCTTTGCACCTCTCGGGCTTTCGTGCTTCAACTGCAGCATGTACCACCCGGTGTTGGCCAGGCTGAGGTTGACGATCCTCACGTCGGTCCTGATGCGTTCGACCTCCTGCAGATACCAGAGCGGAAAGGTGTCGTTGTCGCCGTTGGTGAAAAGAATGGCGTCCTTCTCGCAGCTCTGTAAAATATTCCACGCCCAATCCCAGGCGACATAATTGCCCGACCGGTCATGCGTCCTGTAGTTGGCCTGCAACATCCGCCCGTTGATCAGCAGGAGGCCTGCCGCAACGATGCCTGCCGATATCCACAGGGTGCGCCGGGGTTCACCTGGCGTCATCTTTTCGGATATCCGTGTGAACAGGCTCTCGATACCGATGCCTATCCACAGGGCAAACGCAAAAAAGCTGCCCACGTAGCTGTAATCGCGCTCACGGGGCTGGGGTTCGGTCTGGTTAAGGTAGACGACCAGCACCAGGCCGGTCATGACGAACAGGGCCCCGACAACCGTAGCGGACTTCCAGTGCCGTTTGAAGTGGGCCGTCGCCCCGACCGCGCCGACAAGGAACGGCAACCCCCAAAGCTTGCCCCAGTCGACCACGGCCCCCTCGATGTCGGCAGACCTGCCGATAAACTGCCAGCCGAAATACCGGAGATACATGTGCTCAAGCTGATACCTGAAAAAATAGTCCAGGTCGCCGGAGTACCTCTCGTAGAAGTATTGGTGTGCCGGTTCCGGAGACCATCTTCTCGGCCAGAGCGGCCACTCGCCGTACTGCTCGCGATTGACGTACGAGAAGAATGCGTCGAGCGTCGACGGGTTGTTTTCGTTGATGGGTGGGCCGGCATGGGCCCGGACAAAGATCAGCAGGTAGGAGGTATAGCCGAGAATAAGCAGCAACACCGACATCAGGGCCAGGTTGGGCAGGAACAGACGACGCTTGTGAGTATAATAGATACCAAAAACGAGAAGGAGGATCAATGCGCCGACACCCCACCATGAAGTCAGTAACAGCAGAACTGGAAGCTCTTTGATGATCCCCCGGTAGATGAGGAAAAAGAAAGCAAGACTCCCCCAAACAAGCCATACAAAAGTGCGAGGTACGTAATAAATCAAAAAGGTGCAGTAAGCGAACAAAACAAAAAAGACTAAATCCACAGAAACAAACATCCGCAAAACAACGCATATAACAATAACGAATATACTTATTGCTAAAAAGCTGATCGCTGATTTCAACCCTTGACCATAACGTTTAATTAAATAGTGCGTTATTGTAATAGGAACAACCATAACAAGGAAAGCATAAACCAATCCTTCCGTCTTGAGTGGCCCACTGAATCCTGAAGGCCAGATTCGCACTGAAACTGAATTAATTAATACATAGAAAATCAGGGTACCGATGATGAAAATCGGTACATGTTGAGTAAAATCAGCACCTCGTACCTCGTATTTCTTGAAATAGTAGAGCAGCACCAGGGCGAACAGGGCCAGCATGCACAGCAGGTGCACCCCGATGGAGAGCCCCATCATGTACATCACGGCCAGCAGCCATCGCTCACTGCCGGGTGCGGGGTCCTCGTCGTACCAGCAGAGCATCATCCAGAGGATGGTCGCTGTAATGAAGGAGGATGCCGCCCACAGGCCGGTTTCGACCGCATTGAACCAGAAACTGTCCGAAAATGCGAGCGCCAGGGCTCCGATCACCGCGCCGCCATAGGCCGATATTTTTTCCGGCAGGCTCCACTGGTCGGGATCGGAAGAGCGGTAGATAGCGATAAGCCTGACGATGATGAGGTAGGCCAGCATGACCGTCGCCGAACTTTCGAGGGTACTGACGAGGTTGATGCGTGCGCCGATATCATGAAAAAAGGGGAGCATGGAAAACAGGTGCCCGGTCAGCAGGAAAAGGGGGGCGCCCGGGGGGTGGGGAATGCCGAGGGTATAGGAGGTCGCGATTACCTCGCCGCAATCCCAGAACGAAAAGGTCGGAGACATCGTCGAAAGAAAGACGATTTCAGCAGCCAGAAACATGACGGCGGCGATGATCCTGTTGAGCTTTCTGTGTTTCATGCGTTTTCCATAGTTCTTGGCGCTGTCGGGGCGGCGCTGCTCCATTGCCGACTGTAATGGCCGGGCCGGAGAAAATATAGGCAAAAGAAGCACAGAAAAAGAAAAGGAGCCGATACCGGCCCCTTTTGTCGCGCAAAGCACGCATTTGAAAGAACATCCATCGAAAAGCAAAACACGTCAACAAGAAAACAGAAGTCAACAATCAGAACGATGCCGCCAGCACCAGGGCTGACTTTTCAGAGATCGGATTGTACACATACGAAGCGGTGAACCTGTCCTTGGAGACCGAAATACCGGTGTTGACCAGCGCCAGCTTTTTCTCCGTGTTCTCCCCATCACCACCGTAGTAGTATTTGCTGCCGGCCCCGGCTATGGCCTTGGCGCTGTAGCCATCCTTGCTGCTGTAGAACTTGTAGCTCGCTTCGCCATAGAAGGCATGGGAGTCGAGGCGGTCGACGCCCGCGAAGTTGTAGGCGGCAAGCAGGCCAAGGTTTCCTGACGAGTAGGTAATGTCGGCTTCCAGTGTGTTCGGGCCGGTCTTTGAGAAGTCGAAGCTCCTGGTTGTCGAGGTGGTGGTGTCAGGAACGTAGTAATCGATCACACCAACGGTAAACGGCCCGACCGGAACGGTCAGGGAGAGGTCGACCTCCTGGTAGCGGTATGAGTTGTTTGTCGTTGACGAAACCGTGTTCTTCTCAACGGCATAGGAGCCCCATGCGCCAAGCACGACGTCGCTGCCGGGGAAGGTGTAGGAGAGTGTCGGCTGGATGGCCGGCGAATCGCCGATATCGTTGCCCCTCCACACGAAGCTGCTGACGAGGTCGACTCCTGTCTTGAAGCCTTCGGCATGGGCTGTACCGCCGATTCCGGCGAAAATCGCAATGGCGAGGGCGGCTATTTTAACGCTCTTTTTCATAAGTGTACTCCTGCGGTTTGTTGTTTTTTGTCGTCTATAAATTTTTTGTAGCCTCTTCAAAACGCCGTTGCCGCGGCGCTTACGAAGCAGAGCGCTCGAACGCCTGCTGGATATCCCAAAGCAGGTCTTCGATGTTTTCCGTGCCGACGGAGAAGCGGATCTGCTCCGGCTTTACCCCTGCAAGCCGCTGCTCGGCCTCCGTAAGCTGGCCATGGGTAACCGTCGCAGGGTGCACGACCAGCGATTTCGAGTCGCCGACGTTGGCCAGGAACGAGAAGACCTTCATGCTTTCGATAAACTTCTTGGCCCTCTCGAACCCGCCCCGGACTCCAAAGGCAAGGATTGCCCCGGGACCTTTCGGCAGGTATTTCTGAGCGAGCTCATGGTAGGGGCTGCTCTTGAGGCCGGGATAGTTGACCCACTCGACATCGGGATGCGATTCAAGGAACTCCGCAATGCGCTGGGTGCTCTCAACCTGGCGGGAGATCCTGAACGAGAGCGTCTCAAGCCCCTGCAGGAACAGGAAAGCGTTGAACGGGCTCATGCAGGCGCCGAGATCGCGCAGGTACTGCAACCTTACCTTGATGATATAGGCGATATTGCCCATGCCGGGGTAGTTCCCCCAGCGATCCCAGTGGATGAATCCGTTGTATGCCGGATCGGGCGTCGTAAAATCGGGAAACTTGCCGTTGGACCAGTCGAAATTTCCCCCGTCCACGATCAGCCCGCCGATGCTGGTGCCATGTCCGCCGATATATTTGGTCGCCGAATGCACGATGATGTTCGCGCCGTAATCGAACGGCCTGAACAGGTAGGGGGTCCCGAAGGTGTTGTCGACGATGAGCGGAATTCCGTTCTGTTCGGCGATACGCGCCACCTTCTCGAAATCGATGATGTTGATGTCGGGGTTGCCGATGGTTTCAATAAAAATAGCCCGCGTATTGTCGTTGATGACCTTCCGAAAGTTTTCAGGATCAACCGGGTCCACGAAATGGGTGTTCACCCCGTGTTTGGGCAGGGTGTTCCTGAACAGGTTGAAGCTGCCGCCGTAAAGCGTTTTGGCCGCAACGATCTCATGGCCTGCATGGGTGATGTTCAGGAGCGAATAGGCCGTCGCCGCTGATCCCGACGCCACGGAGAGCGCTCCGCTCCCGCCTTCGAGAATGGCGATCCGGTTCTCCAGTACCTCGTTGGTCGGGTTGGTGATGCGGGTATAGTCGAAACCGAACTCCTCGACGGAGCTGATCGCCTTGGCCTGCTCGAAATTCTTGAACACGAACGAGGTCGTCTGGTAGATCGGTACCGCGCACGCCCCGGTCGTCGGATCGGGAACCTGACCGGCGTGGACCTGAAGGGTATCGAAATGGTATGTTCTTTCACTCATGGCTGCTCCTTGTTTGCCTGGTAACGTGACGATCCCGCAAAAGCGATCTCGGGCCGGACGCGGTACTCGGCCAGCACGTCGTCGATGTCTATGCGCAGGGCATTGTTGAAAACGTTGTTGACGATCATCAGCGCGCCGAAAGCCGTCAGCTCCACGATCTGCGCTTCGGTCAGGTAGTCGAGCAGTTTCGAGAACGTCTCGTCCGTAATCCTGTTGGGATCGTGGGCAAGCTGGCGGCCGAAACCGATGATGACCTTGTCGCGTTCGGAGAGGATCAGGTTCTCAGGATCTTCGCCTCCCTCAATGATCCCCTTGCGCATGTAGGATGAGCATAGCTGGCAGGCGTTTTCCCTCGAAATGGCGTCGCAGAACAGGATGGTCAGGCGCTGGCCGAGCACCGGCTTTACTTTGGCATACAGGCTGTACCATTCGAGCACGGCGTTAAGCGCCGTCGGGGAGTGTAGCAGCACGGCCTTCATGTTCGAAACCGAACCGTGCTTTTCGACCACGTTGTCCCAGGCCTGGCGGATCTCCGGTTCGGCCTCTTCATAAACGACATGGGATATTCTTGACATAACGATGTTACTTCCTGATATGATGGTTATTTTTTTTCGCCGGCTTCAGCGACCGGTCACGTCGACAATCGACTCGATGACGATCCGGGCAATGCGATCGACCTCATCCTCGCTGACCACCAACGGCGGAGCGAGGCAGATGGTCTCGTCGAGCACCCGGGTGAGCAATCCGCGGGAAAAGAGCGCATCGCGCACCCGTTTTCCAACTCCTGAACCTGACGGGTAACGCTCCCCCGTAGCCTTGTCGGCAACGAGTTCAATACCGGCAAGGAGCCCAAGAACCCTGACCTCACCGACATGCGGATGGTCGTCAAGCGCCGCAAGGTTCTCCCGAAGCCTTTTGCCGAGAGCAGCCGAGCGCTCGACAAGCCCCTCCTCTTCGAGGATCTTTATGTTGGCGATCGCCACGGCGCAGGCAACGGGATGGGCAGAACAGGTGTATCCGTGCATCCATCTCAAATCGGGCGGGACAGAGTCCATGACCTCCTTGATTGCCCCCGAAACGCCGATCCCCCCAAGCGGGAAATATCCGCTGGTAATCCCTTTGGCAAACTGGAGAATG
This sequence comes from Chlorobiaceae bacterium, assembly GCA_013334525.1. Lineage (GTDB taxonomy): Bacteria > Bacteroidota > Chlorobiia > Chlorobiales > Chlorobiaceae > Chlorobaculum. The sequence goes on along the minus strand of JAAXXK010000004.1, from coordinate 9,879 downwards.
TCCGGCTGGACTCCCCAGTGCTCAAGCGCGAACCATTTGCCGGTTCGACCGAATCCGGTGATCACCTCGTCGCTGATCAGCAGCACGTCGTAACGGTCGCAGATCTCCCGTATTCGCTGAAAATAGTCGGCCTGGGGCACGAGAACCCCGCCGCCGCCGCCCTGGACCGGCTCGGCGATGAATGCCGCAACCGTTTCGGGACCTTCACGGACTATCGCCTCTTCAAGGAGCTCTGCCGCGGCGACACCCGGAGAAACGTCCGTACGCTCCGTGGTGAACCGGTAGGGATAGGGGGAATCGATCTGCAGAAACCCGTTCGCCCGCGGACCGAACACCGCTGAAAACTCATCCACACCGGTGGCGGCCGCAGCCCCTATCGTCGATCCGTGGTAGCTGAGCCTCCTCGAAATGACCTTGAACTTGTCGGGACGCCCCTTCGCCCCCCAGTAAAAACGCGCCGTCCGTATCGAGGAATCGGTCGCGTCCGATCCGCCGAGGGTGAAATAGAACGCGTCGATATTCGGGTAGACCAGCCGCTTCAGGGTTTCGGCCAGTTCGACGGCAGGCAGATGCGTCGATCCTGCATACGCCGTTGCGAAAGCCAGGGTACCGAGTTGCCTGGATGCGGCGTCGACAAGCTCCTGACGGCCATGGCCGACATAGACATTCCACATTCCGGCAAGTCCGTCGATGTACTGTTCCCCTTCCAGGTTCGTGAGCTTGACCCCCTCGCCCGAGACCCACACATGGGGATCCCTGTGTTCGCTCGGATGATGCTGCGGGTGGATCAGGTGCCTGTTGTCCTGCCGAACGATCGCACCCTTTTCCGGATCACGCTTCACCGCTGCATTGAGTACTGATGGTGCGTTCATGTCTACTACTTTTCAAATTTCTGTTACGAGTTACGGATTACG
>JAAXXK010000004.1:0-8865 GCA_013334525.1 Chlorobiaceae bacterium | reverse complement strand
GTCACGCGTCACGGGTTACGCGTCACGGTTACGCCCCTGCCTGCGGTTCGGCAGAGTAACGTGAACTGTTGGCGCTGGTTTCCCTGTGGATCTCGTCGACCACGTTGGGATGGAAATTGTGAATAATGGCGATCCATGCCACGCCGCCAAGAAGCAGTGCGAAGAACAGGTAGGGCAGATAGTTGTAGGGAGCCGGCGGTACCGGATAGAGGTTGCCGAGGATCGCAAGGCCGAGCACGAAGACAGAGAGGGCCGAGATCACCAGGTTCTGGACTTTCAGCTCGCCACGGCGCTTCAGGTAGAGCGGCGCGGCGATTGAGATGATAATGTAGGTCACAATGAAACCGAGGGTAGCGACCGTGCCGACCCAGCCGTAGATGTCGAAATCACCCACGCCGATGATCGAAAGGATCGCAGCCGGGAAAAACGCGATGACGGATGCGATGGTAACGGCCGTATGCGGCGTTTCATTGGCCTGGTGTGCGTTTCCCGCCAGCGAGTGGAAGATGCCGTGGCGGCTCATCAGGAACAGGATGCGTGCCGCAGCGTTGATGCTGGCCAGCGTGCAGGCAAAGAAGCTGACAATGGCACCGATATCGATCAGGAGCCCGAGGGAGGAAAGGCCTGCGCGGTCGGCAAGGACGTTCAGCGGGGCAGTGCTTTTATCGAGCGTTTCGGTGAAGCCCTGGAAGCCGATCACCTGGGCATAAGAGGAGAATACGAAGATGGCGCCAACAATGATGGCACTCCTGATGATCGCCCTCGGAATGCTCGACAGCGGATTTTTCGCCTCGGAACCAAGCGTAGCGGCGCTTTCAAAACCAACAAAGCTGAAAATGGCCAGCACGAGTCCGCCCTTGAGCGCATCGGGCGTCGTGTTTTTCAGGAGGAGCTGCGCCCAGTCGAGCCTGAATCCATAATTGAATATCGTCACGCCGACAAGCACAAGGATGAGGGAGACCGATGCGAACTCAAGGCCAAGCATCAGGCGCGCGGAAAGCTTGATATCCTTGTAGGCGACGTACCATGCGACAATAACGCTGATGGCGATGAAGATGACCGCAGGTATTTTCGCACCGGCCACAAGATGCCCGAGAAGCACGTTGGCATAGTTGGAGAATCCAGTGGTGACTGCCGAGGCGCAGCCGATATAGGCGATAAGGAGCGCCCAGCCGGTGATTGCACCCCAGAACGAGCCGAGTCCCTCGACGGTGTAGGAGTAGAACGAACCGGGCGATGCAGAACGCCTGGCGAACTGGTTGATGCTCGAAGAGACCAGGAGAATGCTGATGGTGGCGATCAGGTATGCCAGCCATGTGCCTCCGCCCGAAACGGCGTAGACAAGGGGAATGACGACGGTCGGTGTCGCCGTAGGCGCAATGTTTGCAATCGACTGCCCGAGAGTCTCCAGCGGGGAGAGGGACGCATGCTTCAATCCGTAAGAGTGATTGACAGCGTCGGCGTTTCTGTCATGTGTTTTTTTTGTCATAATGAGCTCACTGTTCGGCTTTGGGGGTATAATTTTACCGTTGCTGTTTTTTACGCCTGTAATATCAGTTGGGCATCGTTAACCGGAAATCCCGTTGAAACGGTATTTTTCATACCGCAAAGCAGTTAACCTGGTGTACTCTGGGCGCAAAGGAGCTTTAAGGGCCACCCGGAACAGATTGAATAGAACCCTCATCGATCCTCTTGCCTGCCGCAGGGCACCAGACCTCCGCCGTATAGGCAAGGGATTGATCCGGCAATCAGGCGCAGAATGATCGGTGACGAAAACGTGGTTCAGGAAAGGATTGTAAACAGCAAAGTGGGAACGGAGGGGGGCCTGAGGGGTTGATGCAACTGGAAAATGGAGGGGCAGAAAAGGAGTTTCAGCCTTGAATCAAAACTGTGGCGATCTGGTGCCTGCTGTCTGGAAACCTGTATCGGAAAGGGTGGGAATGCCCTGGGCGATACGGATCGATCCCGGGCATTCCGGAGCGAGGTAGACTCTTTGGCGTAAACGGGTGAGCGTATGCCTCCGGGCGGAAGCAAGAAACCAGCAGGTGCAGCTCTGGGGACGGTTGTCGAAGCTGCACCTGCTGGTTTCTTTAAACACTTTAAATCTCTGCTGAACCTGCCGTCAAATTATCCGTTCTGGTGATAATTTCGATAGAGCTGCAGGGCGTTGCGCATGCACATGGCAACGGTCATGGGGCCGACCCTTGGGATGTAGCGACCGGCGACAGCTTTGGCATCGCCATCAAAGTTTTGCACCGAGGAAAAATTCAGGCAAACCGCCCCCGGCTTCAGCTCGCTGGCACGGATCTTTTCGAATTGCCTCGAAGGGACCCCCGTTATCACGACATCCGAATTTCGCAACGCCATCTCTCGCGTAACCGGGCCGGCTTCCGGCTGGGAACCGTAATTGTCGATAACGACACCCCCATGGATGTCGAACGAATAAATTTTCGCGCCGTCGTTCGAGAGCATGTAGGCAAGCGGCTTTCCCACCACTTCCGAGCGATTGAATACCGTAATGGTCTTGCCCCTGAACGGCAACCCGTATGGCATATAGGCATCGGTCTGTTCCAGCAGTTTTATGATCGCCAACGGAGTGCAGGGAAGAATGGCCTTGAACTGGTTTTGTTCACCGTCAAACCGCTCATTGGCATAAAGCTTCCTGATCCAGTATGAGGTGAGCCCCTCCACATCCTTTTGCGGCGACACCGTATCCCTGATATCCCCATCCCGGACGTCTCCCCAGACAGGATAGTAGATAAAGATGCCGTGGATGTTTCTGTCGCTGTTGACCTCGGAGAGGATCGGGACGATGGAATCCGGGTCGGCATTGATCTGCATGAAATTGATGCCGACATCTTCACAGCCGGCGCGGGCATAATTGCAGTAGGTTATCGAAGCCGGGTCGGTGGATGCGAGAATACCCGCAATATTTATCTGCAGGCCATCTTCGAGGATCTCTTTCTTTACGATATCCCGAAAAAAAGCTGCGGTATCGGCCGGGTTGATTGTATTCATTATTCAAAATCTTTTGGTTATCGCTCAAGATAAGACAACCTGAAAATATTTTCTCCCCCATCTTGCCTGCCACCGTGTAAACCGTTGCATTTAACCATCAACCGTGAATCAGGCCGGCGGCGACCAGATCGGCGAAGAGAAAACCGGATTCCGTGAGGGTGACGAGGCCGTCGTCGATGGATATCCACCCTTTTTCGAGCAGCCCGCCCAACTCTGCATCAAGGCCCGGACTCCCCGGCGCCCTGCCGTTTCTCAAAAATTCGACAGGCAAACCCCGCTTTATCCTGAGCGAAAGAAAAACCTCCTCGTCGAATCGCTGTTCGGCGCCCAGCACCTCGCTGAAATCGACGGCTCCGGCCGGATCGGCAAGGTACCCCATCAGGCTAAGGGCATTGGAGAATCGCGTCTGCCGGTCGTCCGTCACCATAAAGCTGTGGGCCGAAGGGCCGAAGCCGACATAGGGCTCGCGCATCCAGCTCGACAGGTTGTAACGCGAATGGTGGCCCTCCAGGGCATAATTGGAGACCTCGTAATGCCGGAACCCCCCTGCGGTCAGCCTCTGCCGGGCGCACTCGTACATCGCGGCCTGCTCCTCCTCGCCCGGGAGTACGATCCGCCCCTTTCCCACATCCCTCCAGAGGCGCGTCTTCTGTTCAAGGGTAAGCATGTAGACCGATACGTGCGGCGGACGCAACCGCAGGGCTATCTGCAGGTCAGCTTCCCACTCGCCCTCATCCTCCCCTTCGGCGCCGCACATCAGGTCGATGCTGACCGAATTGAATCGCTCCATGGCCTGGCTCACCGTCCGGACGGAATCTTCGGCTGAATGCGCGCGGCCAAGGGCACGCAGCTTGCGGTCGACGAACGACTGGACGCCGATGCTCAGGCGGTTGATCCCGGCAGCCCGAAGCTCTTCGAGCTTCCGGATATCCAGATCCTCCGGGTTTGCTTCGAGGGTGATTTCGGCATCAGGGGCAATATGGGCTATGCCTTCAATCTGCTCCAGCCATCCGGATATAAAGGAAACAGGTACCAGAGAGGGGGTGCCGCCGCCGAAATGAATGGCATCGATCTTCTTTCCCCGAATCAGCTCCGCCTTGGCGCGCGTCTCTTCAGCGAGCGCCTCGAAAAAGTGGCCGACATGATCGACGCGGGTAACGAGAAAAAAGTCGCAGTAGAGGCAACGCTCGCGGCAAAAGGGAATATGAACGTAGAGGCTGAGCATCGCAGGTTTATGAAGCGGACGGCGGAGAAAGGATGTATCCGGTTATGGCCTGATAAAGGTCGTCGGCGACATGTTCGGGGAAAATCCGGCGCTGATGGCACAACGCCTCTTCGTTATGACCGGTCCTTACAAGAATCGGCCTCACTCCGGCCCGAAGCCCGCATTCGACATCGATCACCTTGTCGCCTATGAAAAACGAGCCGGCCAGATCGACCACCAGCCCCTCTTTCCGTAAGTCCTCGACAGCCTGTTCCACCATGCGGGGCGAAGGCTTTCGGCAATCAAGGAATTGGTCGTATTCGGGGTGGGGATATTCGGGATGGGATGGGCAGTAGTAGCAGCGATCGTACGACGCCTGCCTGAGCGCGAGCAGTTCTCTGAGGTACTGGTTGACATCGTCAACCTGCCATGGCGTCACGATGCCGCGTGCGATCCCCGCCTGGTTTGAAATGATCACGATCCTGAATCCGGCCTGGCGGGCAAGGGCAATGGCCTCATCCGCCCGATCGATCAGGATGAACTCCTCACGCGAAGAGACGTAGCTGCCTATATCCTTGTTGATCGTTCCATCCCTGTCGAGAAAGAGAACCTTTACACTCTGCTCCATAGGGCATCAACCAAGCAGGTGCCGGTAAAGCTCGCTGCACTCTTCCGCCGAGGCTTTCCATGAAAAATCACGTCCCATGTCCTCAAGCACCAATCGATCCCATCGCTCACGATCTTCGAATAGTGCTGTCGCGGTCTGCAGGCTGGAAAGCAAAGCTTCCGGTGTGTATTCGGTAAATATGAAACCGGTACCCTCATCGCCCTTCACCTCTTCGATGGTCTCCACGATGCCTCCGCCAGCATAGGCTACCGGCACGGTACCGTAATTCATGGCGAACATCTGGATCATTCCGCATGCTTCGATTCTTGAAGGCATAAGCAGGATATCAAGACCGGCGATCATCTGATGGTAAAACGCATCGGAAAACTCGCTCCTGATGGCTATTTTCTCCGGATATTCAGCGGCAGCATCGATAAAGGGCTGCTCGTACTCCTTGTCGCCCGACCCGAAGATCAGGAGCTGGATGTCCAGTTCGAGCAATTTGTCGAGGCTCTCTTTCAGAAGCTGGGCGCCCTGGATGGCATCCAGATTTGCGATGTATCCGACCAGCGGAATCTGTTCTGAAAAAGGAAGGCCGACCTCTTCGAGCAGCACCTTCTTGTTCTCGACCTTTATTTCTGGCTGTTCGGTGCTGTACCGCTTCTTGATCAGCTTGTCGGAAGAGGTGTGCCACTGGCGTGTATCCATGCCGTTGAGAATACCATGGAAACTCTCCCCCCGCCCGAGCAGCAACTTGTCAAGACCGAACGAAAGCTCCGGGTCATGGCTTATGTCATGCGCATAGCTCTTGGAGGTGGTAGTCACCAGATCGGCATATCTGATGCCGGTAGCCAGCAGGTTGACCTCTTCGCCCTGTTTCTCAAGACCGTCGAACACCTCTTCCGGAAGGAATTTCTGGAACACCTTCGACTGGAAAATACCCTGACGATAAACATTATGGATCGTCTGCACGACTTTAACCTTCTTGAAGAATTCGTGCTGGGCGTACTTTGTCTTGACCAGGAGGGGCACCATGCCGGCATGCCAGTCGTGGCAATGGATAATGTCGGGCTGCCATCCGAGGCGGACGAGAGTCTCAAGGACTCCAATGCTGAAAAATATCAGCTTTTCAGCGCTGCCCTTGTGGTCACCGCCAAGCGAAATGTCTGAAAAAAGACCACTGCGCTTGAAATATTTCTCGTTGTAGAGAAAATATGTCTGAATCTTGCTGGATGGAAGGGCGGTAACCTTCACATGCAGCATGTCGCTCTTCTCTTTGAGAGAGACTTCGATATCCGAAAGTCTCAGTACATCATGCAGGCGAAATTTCCTGTCGTTGATAATACCATACTTCGGCATCATTATGCGAGCCTCGAAGCCCTCCTCCTCCAGTGCCTGGGGAAAAGAGGCCATATAATCGGCCAGCGAACTGACCCTTATAAAAGGAGAAACTTCGCCAGAGACATAAAGAACCTTGAAATTTCTTCTGGCCATCTATTGCACGATAAATCTATATTATTTTCGCAAAACGCTTTCATAGTATAACATCAGTTTTTAATTTAAGAATTTTCACGCTGAGAAACAATTGAGCAGCTTTCAACTGTCAGAAGGGAGTGCCTACGTGAAAGAATTTCCCGGCCTGAAAATCCTGGCGATCCTTTTGATCTCGCTGTTTACCGGTGCATGCGCAACCGATAGACCCCCAACCGGTGGACCACCGGATAAAACCCCGCTCAGCGTCATAACCTCGGCTCCGGAGTCCGGCACGGTCAATGTGACACCACGAACGATCCACCTCGAATTCAACCATTACGTCAGCAAGGGTTCGCTCGTCAACTCGATCTTCTTTTCGCCCATAATCCCCGATTACGATGTAACGGTTCACGGCAAGGAGGCTGACATTCGCATTTACTCTCCGCTGAAACCGGGAAGCACCTATACCCTCACGCTGCAAAAGTCCCTGAAAGGGGTCTATGGTAACCAGGCCGAACGCAGCTGGACACTGGCGTTTTCCACCGGGCCGGTGATCGACAGCGGCAAAATCAGCGGCAGGGTATGGACAAACCGCATGGCACCGGCGTCCAACATTACGGTCATGGCCTACGGTCCCGTATCGACCGGAGCCCGCCTGCCCGATGACCTGACATCGCTGCCCGACTATATCGCACAAACCGATCAAACCGGCGAATTCCGTTTCGAATCCCTCGGCTCCGGCCGCTACCGCTTCCTGGCCGTCAACGACAAAAACGGCGACATGAGGTTTAATCAGGGCAAAGAGGAGTTCGGCGTCACATCGACCCCATCGGTCGAATGCGGCACCAGCGACCTTTCATTCCGCCTTGCATCCAGTGACGCTGCGGCAACCTCGCTGCGCTCCTGCAGGACGATCAACAACCGTGAAATCGAACTGGGTTTCAGCAACAAGCTTTCGGCAGGCACCTTCGACCTGAACTCCGTCACCATCAGCGATATTTCAAAGGGAACCATCATTCCCATCCTCGCATACTTCACGCCGGGCAGGTCGGCAGAAGATACCACGTTCAGGCTCCTGACCGGTCCGATGTCCGGCAATGCCTTTTACAGAATCGCTTTCGCTCCGCAGGGCAACAGGGAAAACTCTTCGGAGCTGACCTTTCCCGGCAGCACCCACGATGAAAAATATCCTGGGCTGACGCTCAAAATTGTGCCTGCCGATAAAACCGTCAATCTTCTGCCCGAAACCGTTCGTCCCGAAGCCGGTTCATCCGTCGAACTGCAATTCAACCTTCCGGTCGAGGAATCATCTCTCAGGCAGGCGGTATCGCTCATTTCGATCCGCGACAAAAAGGAACAGGAGATCCCGTTCTCAATCTCGAGGATCGACACCCGCACATTTTCAGTTCATGCCTCCGGAGGTTTCGAGCCCGGACAGGAGTATCGGATAAAGGTTCTTCCCGCCCTGGTCACCGGCCTTGCCGGCGAAAAAAGCAGGCAGGTAATGGTAGAATCCCTCTTCAGCGTTGCAGGACCAGAACAGTATGGCGAGATCAGCGGCACAGGCAAGGCTGAAGGCCCTGCCGTCATCATAGAAGCCCGCCGCCCCGGATTTACGACCATTTACCGCACGATTGCGAACACCACTTCAGGTGGCGCATTCAGCTTCTCGCTCCACACCCTCCCTCCTGGCGAATATACGGTCAGCGGGTTCATCCCTGTAAACCGGCCGGCAATAGGCTCCGTGACCCAATGGAAAAGCGGTTCCGCGCAGCCCTATGTTCCATCCGACCCATTCTCGGCCGTATGGCTCAACGTCCGCCCGGGCTGGACGACAGAAAACATCAGGCTCGACATCCCATCACCCCATCCATCCGGCAATTAACGGTGCAGTTGCATACCATTGCCGACACATAAGTAATCCCAAACTAAAGAAAAGAGCATTGTCTATGAGCAGCCCATCCAGAATAGGACCCAACTCCATCATACAGACCGTCGGCGCCCTGGAATCGAAATACGAAAAACCGGCCACCGACAACCTCCTCAAAAAAATCGGCCAGGGCTACCTGATCAACAACCTGCCCTCCGAAATGGTGGAGGAGTCGAAGTTCCACTCGCTGGTCCTGGCACTGCAGAAAGAGATAGGGGACCAGACAACAGGCGCCATCCTGAAGGAGTCTGGCGAACGCACGGCAAAGTACCTGCTCAAGGTTCGCATTCCTGCTCCTTTCCAGATTATCGTGAAGCTCCTGCCGCCCGGACCGGCGTTCAAGCTTTTCCTGTTCGCCATCAGCAAAAATGCCTGGACATTCGCCGGCAGCGGCGAGTTCAGTTACGGATCGAAACCATCGCCTAACATCAAGGTCAAGGTCACCTTTCCCTCACACCCTGTGGTCGGCAACTTCTACCTCGGCACCTTCAACGCCCTGCTGAAGGAGCTGGTGAATCCAAAAACGACCATCAAGGCCGACATCCGCAAGGACAAAGGCGCAATCCTCTGCAGCTACGCCTGCAACATCTGAAGCAGGCCGGCCATACCACCTGACTACCAGCAACGCATAAG
>JAAXXK010000041.1 GCA_013334525.1 Chlorobiaceae bacterium | reverse complement strand
CTTCGTTTCTCTGTTCTTCTTACTTTATGTCCCTTGGGTCCTTTAAGTCCTTTTGGTCCCTTTCTTCTATTTAATCCCCTTCTTCAAAGAAACTCGTCCTGTCCTTCCCTTCGTAAGGCGTCCAGCGATTTGACCACACTTTGCGAGTCACCAGACCTGCAGATGAGCAGCGCATCCGGAGTATCGACCACGATGAGGTCCTTTACGCCTATGGCGACAACGGCTTTATTTTCCGGTTTTCTTATAAACACGTTGCTCGAATCAAGCATGACTACCTCGTGACCGCTGCTGTCGCGCCCCTGAAGCCCAAGGCCGACCTTGATCACCTCATCCCAGCAACCCAGGTCGGTCCATCCGAAAGTCCCTGCCAGCATGTAGACCTTTTCGGCCTTTTCCATGATTCCGTAATCGACCGATATCGGGTGGATCCAGCTATAGACATCCTCGATGACCGACTCTTCCCGTTCGGTTCCGAGATATGAGTGGACGTTCAACATGTCCTGGTAGAGTTCGGGCAAGGACCTGCGGTACTCGTTGCAGATAGTGTCGACGTGCCAGATGAACACACCGCTGTTCCACCAGAAGTCATTGCTCTGCAGGAACTGCTCGGCGGTAATCTGGTCCGGCTTTTCGGCAAAGGTCTTGACCCTGAACAAAGGAATGCTGGTGTCGGCATTCTCCTCGTCCTCCATCATGACCGAAGGCTCCACCTGAATGTAACCATACCGCGTCTCCGGACGGTCGGGTTGTATGCCGATGGTGACCAGCCCCTGTTTGCTCCTGGCGAGCGTAACGCCTTTCATGACGGTCTTCAGGAACTGCTTTTCGTCGAAAACCAGGTGATCGGAGGGAAGCACGATCGTGACGGCATCGGGGTCCCGCTTCCTGATGACGGTCGTCGCGAGGGCGATGCAGGGTGCCGTATCACGAATGTTGGGTTCGATGATGATGTTGCCGACATCAAAACCTGGAAGACACTCATGGATCAACCGCCAGTGCTGCTTTCCGGTGATGATGATGATGTTTTCCTGACGAACGGCGCCGGATATCCTGGCAACCGTATTCTGGATCATCGTTCCACCATCAATGAAATGCAGAAACTGCTTGGGGATCTTCTTTCTCGAAAGAGGCCACAGGCTGCTTCCTACCCCTCCAGCCAATATCACGGCATACACATTCCGATCTGCAATCTGCGTCATATCATTCGAACTCGTTCGATCATTTGCCTGTATGTGATTCAACAATTACCAATAATGTACGATAAATTTCTCCCAGTGATGAGCAGCGTCACATCTGACGATCAAACATTTGTCAATGGCCGTAAAATATCGTTTTTTCATGGTGTAAGGTATTTTTAAACACTGCGTCCGACCGATCAATCATGCAGAACGAACTGCACACCATACGCGACCTCTGCCGGGATCACGCCATTCCGGTTACGGACACGGCGCTGAAACTGCTTGTCCGCTATACCGCCCTCCTTGAGGAGTGGAACAACAGGATCAACCTGATCAGTCGCAAGGAGGATGCTCCGGTAATCCTGAAACATGTGTTCCACTCGCTGCTCATCAGCAGAATCCACAACTTCAGGCCCAAGGAAAAAGTTCTCGACCTCGGTACCGGTGGAGGGCTACCCGGAATTCCGCTTGCCATCCTCTTCCCTGAGACCTCTTTTTTGCTGGTCGATGCCACCGGCAAGAAGATTACCGCGTGCAAGGCGATGATCAGGGAGCTTGGCCTGAACAATGTATTGGCAGTCCACTCACGCGTGGAGGAGCTGAAGGGGTTGGTGTTCGATACCGTGCTGAGCAGGCAGGTCGCCCCTCTCGGTGAGCTTTGCGGTTACTCGGCGAGGCTGCTTAAAAAAGAGGGTGTTCTTATCTGCCTGAAAGGAGGACAGCTCGACAGTGAAATTGCCGAGGCGGTCGCTTCAAGGGAGAAGCATCTGGGATTCCCTTCATCTGTCGATCAGCTGCCGATAGGGGATATCAGCCCGCTGTTCTCTGAAAAGCAAATAGTCATCGCCCGCTGGTGAGTTGATACACTCGCGGACGATGACTATCGATTTCCTGGACTCTGGCTTGGCCTTACTCTGCGGCTTCGTCGGTACCTTTGGAGACTTCCGGCTGGGCTTCTGCCTGCTTTGAACCCTTGACGCGCTTTGCACGGTCCTGCTTGGTGCTCTTCAGCTTTGTGGTCGGTGCTACGGAGTAGTCGACAAGCTCGATCACGGCCATCTTTGCAGCATCGCCGTAACGGGGACAAAGTTTGATGATGCGGGTGTATCCGCCATTACGTGAACCGATCCTGCCTACGATCTCTTCGAAAAGGGTACGAACAGCTTCCTTGTCGCGAAGTGCACTGAAAATCTCACGCTGGGCATGAAGAGTTCCCTTCTTTGCCTTGGTGATGATCTTCTCTACAACCTTGCGGGTCTCCTTGGCTTTCGCCTCAGTCGTCTCGATACGCTTGTAGATCAGCAGTTGTGTCGAAAGATTCGACAGGGTTGCTTTTCTGTGGGCGGCCGTCCTCCCAAGTTTTCTTGCTGGCTTAACTTTACGCATGTCTTGTTTCCGCTCTCATTGATTTCAAATAAAACAAATTGCCTGTATCAACCTTTCATCTGGTAACGGGTGATATCCATCCCGAACTTCAGGTTGAACTTCTCAAGCTGTTCCTTTAGTTCTGTCAGCGACTTCTTGCCGAAGTTCTTGTAATTCAGCAGTTCGTCTTCCCTTCTGGAGACCAGGTCGCCGAGAGTGTCGATCTCTGCAAGCCGCAGGCAGTTGTGCGAACGGACTGAAAGGTCGAGATCCTCGATCTTGGTCTGGAATAGTTTACGCATGCTCTCGAATTCGTCGTCGAGCTGCTTGTACTCCTCTTCCGAGAACTCCTCTTCCGTTGGCGAGAAGTCTGCGAAAAATGTAAAATGCTCGTTGATGATACGACCGGCAAGGCTGATCGAATCGTCAGGTGTGATCGAACCGTCGGTCTCAACGTCGAGGATCATCTTCTCGTAGTCAGTCCGCTGACCTACGCGTGTGTTCTCCACGATGAACTTGACGTTCCTGATCGGGGTGTAGATAGAATCTATGGCGATGAACCCGATAGGGAGCCCTTCGCTGCGGTTCTCTTCCGCCGGCACGTATCCACGGCCCCTGCCGACATAGATATCGATGTTGACGGTCGCTTCGGAATTTATGGTTGCGACGTGAAGGTCCTTGTTGAGAACCTCAAATTCGCCTTCCTGTGCAATGATGTCTCCGGCCATGAACTCTTTCGGCCCAACCAGTGTAAGAGTCGTCTTGCAGCTACGCTTGCAGTTTGACTTGAATCGAACCTTCTTCAGGTTGAGAACAATCTCGGGAACATCCTCACGAACGCCGTCAATTGTTGAAAACTCGTGATAGACGCCATCTATTTTGATCCCGGTAATTGCTGTTCCGGGCAGGGAGGCAAGAAGAACCCGCCTCATGGCATTGCCAAGCGTAACTCCATATCCCCTCTCCAGCGGCTGGGCTATGAAGCGCCCGAAGCTGCCGGTGTGGGTCGCTTCGTCCACATCGATCTTTGCAGGCATCTGCATCTGATATATCATAGTCTTGATACCTTATGGATTCAAAAAAATCACTTGGAGTACAACTCAACAACAAGCTGTTCGTTGTAAGGTTCCTGAACCAGTTCACGCTCTGGAACCGCAAGGAATACCGCTTTCCTGTTTGCCTTGTCCACCTGGATCCATGCTGGAATCCTGGCGTCTGCAGCCTTGGTCAGCGAATCGGAGACTGCATCAAGGTTCTGGCTCTTGGGCCTGAACGTTATCAGATCACCGGGCGATACGAGGAACGAAGGGATGTTGACCTTCTTTCCGTTCACCATGAGGTGACCATGCGTTACGAGCTGGCGGGCACCTGCACGTGAAGGAGAAAAGCCGGAGCGATATACTACGTTATCGAAACGCCTTTCGAGAAGCTTCACCAGGTTGTCACCGGTAACACCACGCTGGGCAGCGGCTTTCTGGAAATAGGTACGGAACTGCTTTTCGAGAATGCCATAAAGATATTTCATCTTCTGCTTTTCTCTCAGCTGCAGCGCGTACTCCGATACTTTGCCCTTTCTAGACTGCCCGTGCTCACCAGGAGCATACGGACGTCTTTCCAAATATTTTTCGGCTTTAGCAGAAAGAGCTATCCCTAACCTGCGAGAAACCTTGGTAATCGACCCTCTGAATCGTGCCATAGCAATTGCTTCAATTGATAATTCTTGATAATATCCGTCAGACCCTTCTGCGCTTCGGCGGCCGGCATCCGTTGTGCGGAAGCGGCGTGATGTCACGAATTGTTTTCACTTCGAGACCAACGCCCTGAAGCGCCCTGATGGCAGCATCACGTCCTGCACCCGGGCCTTTGATAAACACGTTAACGTGGCGCATACCCAGGTCATACGCCTCTTTTGCTGCGGCCTCTGATGTGACCTGCGATGCGTACGGGGTATTCTTTTTGGAACCCTTGAAACCGTTTTTGCCGGCGCTGGACCATGAAACCGTATTACCAAGCGTATCGGTAATCGTCACAAGGACGTTATTGAACGATGCCTTGATATGGACGGTACCTTCCGGGGTAACCTTAACTTTCTTTTTTTTCCTGCTCGCTGTTGCCATGAGTCTGTCGCTGTTTTATCTCTCTTATTGCTTAATTACTCCGGACCTTACTTCTTGGTAGCCTTCTTCTTGCCGGCAACCGTCTTCCTCTTGCCCTTTCTGGTACGGGCGTTGGTCGAGGTACGCTGGCCGCGGACCGGTAGCGACCGTCTGTGGCGTAAGCCCCTGTAGCAGCCGATATCCATCAGTCGTTTGATGGCAAGCTGCTGTTCGCCGCGAGCCTGTCCTTCGACCGTGTATTCGCCACCAATAATTTCCCTAATGGCATGCGCCTCTTCATCGCTCAGTTCGGAAATTTTTCTGTCAGGAGCAATTCCTGCTTTTGCAAGAATGTTCTTTGCAGATGTCTTCCCGATACCATAAACATGCGTCAGAGCTATAACAGCATGCTTATTCAATGGCAAATTTACCCCAGCTAACCTCATATGTTTTTCTCAAATCTGTTGATTATTCCTGAAGATCACCCTTGGCGCTGCTTATGGCTTGGATTCACTTTGCAGATCACAAATCGTTTTCCTTTGCGCTTGATAATCCTGCAGTGTTCGCAACGTTTTTTGATAGACGAAAATATTTTCATGGTAAACCCCACACGCTATGATTGTCCGGTCTGTCCTAAAATATGAAAAGGCATGTAATGTAATACATACATCTCTAAAAATCAACCGGATGATTGACAATATTTAATTTTCTACTTGTATCGGTAAGTAATTCTGCCTTTCGAAAGGTCGTAGGGCGATATCTGCACCTTGACCTTGTCTCCGGGAAGGATTCTTATGTAATGCATCCTGATCTTGCCTGAAACATGTGCAAGCACTTCAAGGCTGTTTTCCAGCTTTACCCTGAACTGCGCATTAGGAAGTGCTTCCAGAATTTCGCCTTCTATCTCAATTGATTCTTCCTTGGCCAATGTATCTCTCCGCTTTGCTGATGATAGTAATGATTACCCCTCCTGGCGCACCCGTGGTCCCTATTTAGTCAGGATCTCGGCTGCACCTTCCCTGATGGCAATGGTATGCTCAAAATGCGCACATGGCTTCCCGTCTTCCGTTACTGCGACCCATGCACCCCTTTTGCTGACAGCCCTGCGCGAACGTCCAAGAGCAATCATCGGTTCGATTGCAAGGGTCATACCTGCACGCAGCTTGACCCCTGTATGCTTTCTTCCGTAATTCGGAACTGCCGGATCTTCATGCAGTTCACTACCGATTCCATGACCGACCATATTCTCGATGACACTGTAGCCGAACGACCTTGCGTGATCCTCGATGGCTGATGAAATGTCGTGCAACCGGTTACCGGCAACGGCCTGAGCGATCCCCAGATCAAGGCACTCCCTGGTTACATCAACCAGCTTGCGTACATCATCCGGAATCGTACCGATGACGAAGGTCCTTGCGGCATCGCCATGGTATCCGCTCTTGTATACTCCACAATCTACTGAAACAATGTCGCCATCCTGAATGATTCGTTTCGCAACCGGAACACCGTGCACGACCTCTTCATTGATGGATACACATAATGTCGCGGGGTAGGGCGTAACGCCTACTTCACCCTTCGGGACATAATTCAGGAAACTCGGAACAGCGTTGTGGTCGCGAATAAACTGCTCTGCAAGTTCATCGAGACGCAATGTAGACATACCAGCCACTATCTCCCGTTCAAGCATGTCGAGCACACGGGCTGTCAGGGCTCCGGCGTCCCTCATTAATTCAAGCTCACGCTCGCTCTTGATCGTAATCATGATCCCGCCTTGAGTATCACTGGCGACCCCTGGTTTTTGCCGTCTTCATGAATCCGTCGTAATGACGCATCATCAGATGGCTCTCAACCTGCTGCAGCGTATCCAGTCCGACGCTTACAATAATGAGAAGGCTGGTACCTCCGAAGAATTGTGCGAAACCTGGCGTGACGTTACCGAACTTGGTCAGGAATGTCGGCAGGATTGCGATGATCGCCAGAGAAACTGCTCCCGGCAACGTGATCCTTGTGAGGATATTGTCAATGAAATCGGCAGTACTTTTGCCTGGTCGAACTCCCGGGATGAAGCCACCCTGCCGGCGCATGGTGTCTGCGACCTCTTTCGGGTTGAAGGCAATGGCCGTATAGAAATAGGTGAAAAACAGGATCATCAGGCCGAAGATAATGGCATACCACCATGAGTCGTACGCAAGAGCTCCGGCAATCTTCTGCATCGCCTCGTTCTCCGGGAAAAACGACAGGAAGGTGCTGGGCAGGAACATGATCGACTGTGCGAAAATGATCGGCATGACACCGGCCGTGTTGATCTTCATCGGAATGTACTGCGTGCCGCCGCCGTAAACCTTGCGACCGACCACGCGCTTGGCGTGTTGCACCGGTATTCTCCTTGTCGCTACGGTCAGGAGAACAACGACGGCAACAATTGCCGCCATAATGGCCATGATAATGATTTCAACAACCCAGTTCTTGCTGCCGAGCGATACCGACTGAATTTCTGCCACAAGCGATGCAGGGAACCTGGCAAGGATACCGATCATGATGATAAGCGATATTCCGTTGCCGATTCCGCGTTCAGTGATGCGCTCTCCAAGCCACATGACAAAAACCGTGCTCGCCGTGAGTATCACGACAGCCGTAAAGGCGAAAAAGAACCCTGGATCGGGGACAACCGCCTTGCCGAACGACGAAGGGCTCGAAAGGCTGACGCTTACGCCCCATGCCTGAAGCGATGCGACCAGGATGGTGCCGTAGCGGGTATACTGATTGATTTTCTGTCGCCCCTCCTCACCCTCTTTCTGCAGTTTCTGCACATAGGGGGTAACTGCGCCAAGTAGCTGAACGATAATGGAGGCGGAGATATACGGCATGATGCCGAGTGAAAAGATCGAGGCGCGTGCAAACGCGCCTCCAACGAACAGGTCGAACAGACCGAAAAGGTCATTGGCATGTGAAGAGCTTGCGCTCGCCACTGCCGCTGCGTCGACTCCCGGTATGGTGATATGCGATCCCAGCCTGTAGACGAAAAGTATCAGGAGGGTATAGATAATCCGCTGCCTTAACTCCGGGATTTTATTGATGTTCCTTATGCTCTCAGTAAGCTTCATGGCAGCTCAGTCCCTTTTTCACGACTTGACCGTTTTTTTGACTTTCTTTACCTTGACCAGTTTCACCTTCGGTGTCAGCAATGCCTGATCGAAAGGCAGGCCATTGACCTTCGATGCCTCTTCCAGTGTACGGAATGCAGTCACCGTCTTGCCGCCGGCTTTCACGATCTTCTCTTCTGCGCTCTTGCTGAAGTAGTGTGCCGTAATCGTCACACCTGAAATCAGCTCACCGTTGCCGAGTACCTTGAAATAGTCCTGGTTGCTGGCGTTGCAAAGGTGCTTGAGATCCAGCACGCTGATTTCGTCGCTGACGATACCTTTCTCGATCCACATCTGGATCTGCGCAACGTTGACGCTGACCACAGATTTCCTGTTGGGAGGAGTGAAACCGAATTTTGGGAGCCTTCTGTAAATCGGCATCTGACCGCCCTCAATGACCGGACGGGTGTAGCCGCTACGTGCCTGCTGACCCTTGTTGCCCTTGCCGGCTGTCGTGCCATTACCTGACCCGGGGCCGCGACCGACCCTCTTTCTTCCCTTGACTGCGCCTTTGGCAGGACGAAGTGAACTTAAATCCATTGTTAGAATTCCCGACTTGCTTTAATGAAACTGTTAGATCTCTTCTACCCTGACAAGGTGCTGGACAACACGAATCTGCCCTCTGGTGCAGGGATTGTCCTTGATCTCAACCTTGTGGTTCGGCCTACCGAGGCCGAGAGCCTTGATCGTTGCTTTCTGTTTCTTGGTGCCGCCGATAACGCTACGCACCTGTATAACCTTTATTAATTTCTCGCTCATAGTCGCCATCTCTCCTTTTTAGCTTTCAAATACCTCTTGCAGGGTCTTGGAACGACGTTCTGCAACATCGTTAGCATCGGAAATGCTCTGGAGCCCCTTGATTGCCGCCTTGACCACGTTGTGAGGATTCGAAGATCCAAGAGACTTGGTCAGGATGTCGTGAATGCCTGCCATTTCAAGCACGGCCCTCACCGCTCCACCTGCGATCAATCCGGTACCCGGGGTCGCCGGCTTCATCAGCACTTTGGCAGAGCCATACTTGGCAACGATCTGGTGGGGTATGGTCCCCTTGATGATCGGCACCTTGATCACGTTCTTCTTTCCGTCCTCAACACCTTTTGCAATAGCGTCCTGAACTTCGTTTGCTTTTCCAAGCCCGTATCCGACATGGCCATCCCTGTCACCGACTACGACAATTGCATTGAATCCAAAGCGCTTACCGCCCTTGACGACCTTTGCTGTCCTGTTAATGTGAACCAGCTTCTCCTTCAGATTCAACTCACCGGGCTTAATACTCCTGGCAGATTTTTTCGACATGTACTTTCTCGTTGAAAAGTTTTAAAATATCAGGCCTGCTCCACGTGCACCGTCGGCCAACGCCTTGATGCGACCGTGGTACCGGAATCCGTTCCTGTCAAAGACGACCTTGGATATTCCCTTGGCAATCGCTTTTTCGGCAATCTGCTTGCCGAGCAATGCGCTTACTTCGGATTTCGTTCCGGAAAGTGCGGCATTGTCTTTCGACATGGTCGATACTGAAATGATAGTCTTGCCGTTGTCATCGTCGATCAATTGTG
Source organism: Chlorobiaceae bacterium (assembly GCA_013334525.1). GTDB lineage: Bacteria > Bacteroidota > Chlorobiia > Chlorobiales > Chlorobiaceae > Chlorobaculum. The sequence goes on along the minus strand of JAAXXK010000041.1, from coordinate 14,802 downwards.
CATAGATCTGTGACAGGCTTCTGTAGACGCACAGTCTGGGCCTTTCCTGGGTGCCATGTACAGCAGCCCGGCTACGTGCCTTGATTTTCTGCCTGTGAGCAGCTTTATCGATTTGGCTCATTATCTCTAACCGTATAAATGTTTTTTACCTGACTTCTATTCGCTCCTGAGGCCTGCCGGTTACTTGCCGGCTGCCTTGCCTTCCTTGCGGCGGATGACTTCGCCTTCGTATTTGATGCCCTTGCCACGATACGGTTCAGGCTTCCTGAACGAGCGGATCTTAGCGGCAATCTGGCCGACAAGAGCCTTGTCAATACCGCTGATAAGGACTGTAACCGGATCCGGCACCTCTATCTTGATCTCGCCAGGGGCCTTGAAAAATATCAAGTGCGAGTAACCCAGGGTGAGTGAAAGCAAGTCGCCCTTGAGTTCGGCACGGTAACCGACGCCGGTGATCTCAAGCTTGCGGGTGAACCCTTTGGTCACACCTTCGATCATATTGTTGACCAACATGCGGTACAGGCCGTGCATGGCCTTGGCCCTTTTGCTGTCGTCTATCCTCTGAACGCTGACGATTCCATCGTTGATCGATACGGTCACTTCGCTGACCATCGCCTGTGAAAGAGATCCCTTGGGACCAGATACGCTGATCACATTGTCCTTGACCTCAACCTTAGCCTGATCAGCAAGCTTGATCGGCATTTTTCCTATTCTTGACATGGTATACTGTTGCTCTTTGGCTTATGAAATTAATAAATACGGAACAGTACCTCACCACCCACGTTCTGGGCACGGGCTTCCTTGTCGGTCAGTATGCCTTTCGACGTGGAAAGGATGAAGAGTCCGAGTCCGCCAAGGTATCTCTTGATATCCTTGCCGTCGTAGACCCTGCGACCAGGTTTGCTGACCCTGGTGATCTCCTTGATGGCGTGCTGTCCTTCCGCAGTATACTTCAGTTCGACGCGGATGAACGGGAACTGCTCGGTGGTTATCACCGTGAAGTTCTTGATGTATCCCTTCTCGAGAAGCAGTGTGGAGATATTCTCCCTGAGCCTTGAATAAGGAATATCGGTCGTCTTGTTCTTGGCACTCCCGGCGTTTCTGATCCGGGTAATGAAATCGGCTATGGAATCCGTTACAGGCATGGCTAACAGTTGGTTACATTCGTAAATGAACAGAAATATTCTATCGTTCCGTACAGTGGCTCTTACCAGCTGGCTTTCCGTACACCGGGAAGCTTGCCTTCAAGGGCCAGTTTGCGGAACATGTGACGGCACAGTCCGTACTTTGCATAGTTGCCGCGGCCACGGCCGGTCAGGACACAACGATTGCGCACCCTGGTGGCAGAGCTGTCTCTGGGAAGCTGAGCAAGGGCCTGATAGTCGCCGGCTGCCTTCAACTCTTCACGCTTTGCCGCATATTTTTCGACAAGCTTCTTCCTTTTTTCATTTCGTGCAATGATGCTTTTCCTGGCCATCTTGGTTCTGTGCTAAATATTATTAGATCTTCTTTTTGAAGGGCATGCCGAGCAGCGTCAGAAGCTCGAAAGCCTCCTCGTCTGTTTTTGCCGAAGTAACAAAGCTTATATCCATACCGTTGATCCTCGGCACCTTGTCGATGTCGATTTCCGGGAAGATGATCTGCTCGCGGATACCTGCATTATAGTTGCCGCGACCGTCAAAGCTTGTATCGCTCAGGCCACGGAAGTCACGAATCCTCGGAACGGCAACCGATACGAAACGATCCATGAATTCATACATGATCTTGCTGCGAAGGGTGACGCGGCATCCGATGGCCTGACCCTCACGAAGCTTGAAGTTCGATACAGCTTTCTTTGCCTTGCGGACCTGCGGTTTCTGTCCAGTGATCTGGCCCAGCTCCTGCATGGCGGTTTCGAGCAGTTTTGGTTCTTGTGCGGCTTCACCGACACCGATGTTCACCGAGATCTTCTCGAGCCGGGGAACCATCATGACATTCTTGTATTTGAAGCGCTCCATGAGCTTCGGGACGACATTTTCCCGATAGTGGACTTCAAGGCGGGCAGGAATTGCGGGCTCCTGCTGAACGTTCTCGTTTTTTTTGGACATCTTCTCTTTTTCTTTTTACAGGGAGGTCTTGGTCACCCTGCCATTAACAAATAGCTGTCAGCTCTTCTTTACGTTGGATGCGTGGATCGGGAACTCGCGTTCGATGATCTGCCCCTGCGGGGTCGACTGCGTAGGACGCATGTGACGCTTCCTGATGTTGACACCCTCGACGATAACGCGACCTTTCTGAGGGTATACCTTCAGGACTTTGCCTGCCTTACCCTTGTCGTTGCCGCTGATTACAACTACCTCATCATTCTTCCTGACGTGGAGCTTTATCTTTTTAATGCCTGTTTTCATGGTTGACCTGTATGATGTTATTCATTTACCTGAGCGGGAGACGGGACTCGAACCCGCGACCAACAGCTTGGAAGGCTGTGACTCTACCAGCTGAGTTACTCCCGCTTTTCCGCTCCTCAGAGAACCTCAGGAGCCAGAGAAACGATCTTCATATATTTTTTGTCGCGAAGTTCACGTGCGACCGGGCCGAAAATTCGTGTACCCCTCGGCTCGCCCTGGGCGTTCAGCAGAACCACGGCATTCTCGTCGAACCTGATATAGGAACCGTCTTTTCTTTTCGTTTCCTTCACGCACCTTACCACGACAGCCTTGCAGACATCTTTCTTTTTAACAATGCCGCCAGGAACTGCTGCCTTGACCGACACCATGATCTGGTCTCCGATCGAGGCATAACGTCTTCCGGTACCACCGAAGACATGAATACACCGAACTTTCTTTGCTCCGCTGTTATCGGCAACAACCAGATTAGTCTCTTTCTGGATCATCCTGCATTAACCCCTGTTAAGTGATAATAAACCCTTTACTTGGCTTTCTCGACGATTTCGACAAGCCTGCAGCTCTTTTTCTTGCTGAGAGGCCTGCACTCGGCAACACGTACCACATCGCCTACGCCTGCTTCATTATTCTCATCGTGAACCATAAGGCGGGTCGTCTTCTTGAAATATTTCTTATAGACTGGGTGCTGAACCCTGCGCTCGACGGTAACGATGATGCCTTTATCCATACTGTCGCTTACAACCTTGCCCAACCAGCTCTTCTTTTTGCCTCTCTCTTCAGCTCCACTTGACATTGCTGCGTTGTCCATTTGTTTTTCTTCCATGTTGATACCGGTTATTGATATACCTGCCGGACTCATTGTCAGGCGTTGCTGTTTTCCTGCAGCTCAATCTGCCTGATCCTGGTTTTCATCCTGGCAATATCACGCTTCGAATTACGGAAAACCATCGGGTTCTGAGGCAGTTCGATAGCCTTGTAAAAGTTGATGTCTGCCAGCCTGTTCTCGAGCTCTTCGATTTTCTCGATGAGTTCCTTCTTTTCCAGGGCCGCTATTTCATATTTTTTCATAATACTCTTCTCTGACGGTTAGATTGCACTTTATCCTTCGTAATCAGGCCTGACAATGAACTTTGTCTTGATCGGCAGCTTTTTGGCCGCCAGCCTGAATGCTTCAGCGGCGATTTCACGCGTTACACCGTCAGCCTCGAACATCACACGGCCCGGCTTTACGACAGCAACCCAGAACTCGGGCGAACCTTTACCGGAACCCATTCGGGTCTCCGCAGGCTTTTTCGATACCGGCTTGTCAGGGAATATCCTGATCCAGATCTTTCCGTCCCTTTTCATATAGCGGTTCATCGCGACACGGGCAGCTTCGATCTGGCGGCTGGTGATCCAGGCCGGCTCGAGAGCCTTCAGGCCGAACGTTCCGAACGATACCGCCGTTCCACGACCGGCGTTACCCTTCATGCGGCCTCGCTGTGCCTTTCTATATTGAACCCTCTTTGGCATTAACATACCGGCAACTCCATTCTTTTCTGATTATATGGTACTATAGACCGTTCAAGCCTTCTTGGCTGGACGACGACGGCGTTTTGCACCGCGCGGATCATTTCCGCCTCCACCTCCGGGACCACGTCCACCTCTGCCTCTCGAATCACCACGACGTTCCTGCATCTTCTTCATCTCGTCCTCTTCGATAGCATCGAGCCTCTGAATCATGACTTCGCCCTTGTAAACCCATACTTTGATACCGATTGCACCAGCGATGGTGTGGGCGGTAACGCTTGCATAGTCAACATTGGCACGAATCGTGTGAAGCGGAATCTTTCCTTCCTTGTACTGTTCCGACCTTGCGATTTCAACACCGCCGAGACGACCTGCACAACGAATCCTGACGCCCTCGGCACCTGCCCTCATGGCCTGCTGGATCGCCTGCTTCATCGCCCTTCTGAAAGAGACTCGATTTTCGAGCTGGTAGGCGATATTTTCGCCGATCAGCTGAGCTTCGATCTCAGGCTTCATCACTTCGACAACGTCGATCTTTACCTCTTTTCCGGTGATGCGGGTCAGCTCCTGCGAGAGATTGTTGATCTCTTCACCCTTGCGACCAACAACAGCGCCGGGACGTGCTGCGTAGATATTGATCTTGATATGCTTGGTCGTCCTTTCGATGACGATGCGGGCAATACCAGCTTTTTCCCTCTTCAGCCTTGCCTGAACATAGTTCCGGATAACATGATCCTGCTTGATCTTGTCGGCGATAACCGGTCCATCGTCATACCAGCGGGAGGTCCAGTCCTTTATGATTCCCAGTCTGAATCCAGTAGGATTTACTTTCTGACCCAATGCTCTCTCCTTAGTTTGATTTGGTTACCGGTTTGTTCGCCTTGTCCACGATGATGGTCAGGTGATTGGACCGCTTGCGGATCCTGTATGCCCTGCCCATCGGCGCCGGCATAAGCCTTTTGAGCGAAGGACCTTCATCGACAAAGATGGCTTTAACGACCAGCTCATTATCATTTACCCTTTCGTCAGGATTGAGCTGAGAGTAGTTTGCCACGGCCGATTTGAGCGTAACAATCAAATTGCGGGCAGCACTCTTTGTGGAGTTGAGCAGGATGGCTTTCGCCTGGTCGACCTGCTTTCCACGAATAAGGCCGGCAACGAGCCGCATTTTCCTGGGCGACGTCGGGGTATGCCGTAAAATTGCTTTAGCTTGCATAATATGTCTTACGTTTCCGCGTTATTCAGTTTATTTTTTCCTTGGTGCCGAGCCGCCTTTTTCGGCCTTGCTGCCTGCATGACCGCGAAACGTTCTGGTCGGGGCGAATTCACCAAACTTGTGTCCAACCATATTTTCGCTGATATAAATCGGCACGTGCGTCTTGCCGTTATGAACAGCGATGGTGTGACCAACGAAATCAGGAGAAATCATTGAACTTCTCGACCAGGTCTTAACCACCTTCTTCTCGCCTTTGCTGTTCAGGTCAAGGATCCGTTTTTCCAGCTTATATTCAATGAACGGGCCCTTTTTCAGTGATCTTGGCATAATACTCTCTCTGCTTGTTGTTAGTTACCAGATGTTACTTGGCGTTTCTGCCGCGGACGATCAGTTTCGTCGACGCTTTCTTCTTGTTCCTGGTCTTCAAGCCTTTCGCAAGCTGGCCCCAAGGAGACTTTGGATGCTTTCTGCCGCCACCGGACTTTGACTTACCTTCACCACCACCCATCGGATGGTCGACAGGGTTCATAGCCATACCGCGAGTCTGTGGGCGGATACCAAGCCAACGGCTTCGTCCTGCCTTGCCCAGACTGATATTTTCGTGCTCCGAGTTACCGATTACACCGATAGTGGCACGGCACTCGACACGGACTTTCCTGATTTCGCCTGACGGCATCTTCAGCGTGGCATAGTTGCCTTCGCGAGCTGCAAGCACAGCATACGCTCCGGCCGAACGAGCCATCTGACCGCCCTTTCCGGCTTTCAACTCAATATTGTGAACATCGGTACCGATCGGGATGTTCTTCAGGGGCATCGTATTGCCTGTCCTGATGTCCACCTTTTCGCCACTCTCGATGCTGTCACCGACCTTCAGGCCTTTTGGAGCGAGAATATAACGTTTTTCTCCGTCAACATAATTAAGAAGTGCAATCCTGGCTGAACGGTTCGGATCATACTCTATCGAAGCGACTTTTGCAGGTACGTTGTCCTTGTTGCGCTTGAAATCAATGATCCTGTAGAACCTCTTGTGTCCACCGCCCATATGACGTGATGTCACACGGCCGTTAGTGTTGCGACCACCGGTTCTCTTGATCGGCACAAGTAGGCTCTTCTCCGGCTCACTCTTGGTGATCTCGTCGAAACTCGCATATGAAGCGAACCTTGTGCCCGGCGTGACCGGATTTAATTTCCTGATTGCCATCGTAATGTTTATCTATCCGTTTTTAATCCTTTTTATCGCTCTTATCGCTAGCGCCAGCATAGTAGTCAATGACCTGACCATCACCGAGGGTCACTATCGCCTTTTTCCAGTCGCTTGACTTTCCTGCGATCAGCCCTTTCCTGGTGTACTGTCGCTTGTACTTGCCGAAGCAGTTAATCGTACGGATAGAAATAACATCTACGCCGAACTTCTGCTCAACGGCCTTCTTGATATCTGTTTTATCTGCGTCACGCTTGACCTGAAAAGCATACTGGCCTTTCTGCTCAGTAAGCTTCGTGCTCTTTTCGGTCAGCCATGGCCGCAACAACGGGTTTCTCATTGCAATCTTCTCCTTTTTACCGGCAAACGGTTATTACCCTAATGTTTCATCTATTTTCTGCAGGGCGGTTTTCTGGAAAACCACGGCCTGGCTGTTGAGGATGTCATAGGTCGATGCCTGGTCGGCAACCATGACGTTGAGCCTCGCTATATTTCTTCCTGATGTGCTGACCACAGAGTCATAAAAAGGCATCAGCATCAGGGTCTTCTTTTCGGAAAGTCCGAGATTCTTGAGCATGTCGGCAACCGGCCTGGTCTTGATCGTTTCGAGCGTGAAATCCTCGACAACGACAATCTGCCCAGCTGCTGCCTTCGAGCTGAAAGCCGAGCGGCGTGCAAGCTGCTTGACCTTCTTGTTGACCTTCTGGTCGTAAGAGCGCGGTACAGGTCCGAAGATGGTGCCACCACCGACCATTGTTCCTGATCGGGTAGAACCCTGACGGGCATTACCGGTTCCTTTCTGGCGCAAAGGCTTTCTGCCGCCACCCCTGACTTCGGCACGTGTCTTTGCCTTGTGGGTGCCCTGCCTGCGGTTTGCAAGAATCGCCTTGACATCGAGGTACATGGCGTGCTCGGAAACCTCTATCGCAAAAATATCGTCGTTCAGCGTCACCACTTCACCGGTTTCTGCGCCTGTTATATTGAGTACTTTTAATTCCATTGTTCCTGCACTCACCGTTTACTTTGTTGTTGAGACAATCTTTACATAGGAGTTCTTCGGTCCGGGCACTGCACCTTTGACGACGATAAGATTCGATTCGGGCATAACCTTGAGAATCTCGAGGTTTCTGACCGTCACGTTATCGCTACCCATTCTACCGCCCATCCTGGTACCCTTGAAGGTCCTCGACGGATCAGATGAACCGCCAACTGAACCTGGGGCCCTGAGCCTGTCGGACTGACCATGCGTTCTGGGACCGCCAGCGAAATTGTGACGCTTGACGACACCGGCAAAACCTTTACCCTTGGAAACACCGAGGACATCGATCTTGTCGCCTTCCTTGAAGATATTGACTTCGACCGTGCTGCCTGCCGTGAGTTCCCCTGATATCAGGCTCTTGCTGAATTCAGCCAGCATATAGCCCGGCTTCCTGCCTGCTTTTTTATAGTGACCGGCCATCGGCTTGGTGACCTTCTTTTCGTCACGTTCGCCGAACCCGAACTGGTAAGCTTCATAGCCGTCTATTTCATTGCTCTTTACCTGAGTAACATAGCACGGCCCTGCCTGAATCACTGTGCAGGGAACAGCTTCACGTTTATCATTATATAAACGAGTCATGCCGATTTTTTTCCCGAGAATCGCACCCATATCCGATTAGCTTTTCTATTTCGTTAAGACTTAATTTCTACATCAACGCCACTTGGAAGCTCAAGCTTCATCAGCATATCAATGGTCCGCGCAGTCGGATTGATGATTTCAATCAACCTTTTGTGCGATGAAAATGCGAACTGCTCACGAGATTTCTTGTCCACATGAGGAGAACGGTTGACCGTGTACACGTGCGTTTTCGTGGGAAGCGGAATCGGGCCAAATATAATGGCATCCGTCTGCTTTACCACTTCAATAATCTTTAAAGCCCATTTATCAACGAGGCTATGGTCGTAAGACTTGAGCTTAATCCTTATCTTTTGCTGAACAGCCACTGGTCTATCCCTGTTTCGTGGTTTCTATAAAAAAGGGGGCGAGTTCGTTGCCTCGCCCCGGGATGACAATCAACCGATTAGTCGACGATCTTTGTTACCGAACCGGCGCCGACAGTACGGCCGCCTTCGCGGATAGCGAACCTGAGGCTCTCTTCCATGGCGATAGGAGCGATAAGCTCGACATCGACAGAGAGATTGTCGCCAGGCATAACCATCTCGACACCTTCCGGAAGAGTAACAGAACCGGTCACGTCAGTGGTTCTGAAATAGAACTGCGGACGGTAGCCGTTGAAGAACGGAGTATGACGGCCGCCCTCTTCCTTCTTCAGGATGTAGACCTCAGCCTTGAACTTGGTGTGCGGCTTGATCGAACCTGGCTTGGCGATAACCATGCCACGGTCGAGTTCCGTCTTGTCGACACCCCTGAGGAGCAGACCTGCGTTGTCACCTGCCTGACCTTCGTCGAGGAGCTTGTTGAACATTTCGATACCGGTAACAACCGATTTACGGGTGTCCTTCAGACCGACGATTTCGACTTCCTCACCAACCTTGATGTGACCCCTCTCGATCCTGCCGGTACCGACGGTACCACGACCTGAGATGGAGAACACGTCTTCGACCGGCATCAGGAACGGCTTGTCGACGTCGCGGACAGGCTGCGGAATGTAGCTGTCGACGGCATCCATGAGTTCCATGATAGCTTTTTCACCTTCCGGATCGCCATCGAGTGCCTTGAGTGCAGAACCTTTGATGATCGGAATATCGTCGCCAGGGAAACCGTACTCGGTAAGGAGCTCACGGAGTTCCATTTCGACCAGCTCGAGCAGTTCCGGATCAGCGATGTCAACCTTGTTCAGGAAGACGACGAGTGCAGGAACGTTCACCTGACGGGCGAGCAGGATGTGCTCACGGGTCTGGGGCATCGGGCCGTCGGTACCGGCAACGACGAGGATAGCGCCGTCCATCTGGGCAGCACCGGTAATCATATTCTTGATGTAGTCAGCGTGGCCGGGACAGTCGATGTGCGCATAGTGGCGCGCTTTCGTCTGGTACTCGACGTGTGCTGTGGAGATGGTAATACCGCGCTCCCTCTCTTCCGGAGCCTTGTCGATATCGCCGAACTCACGGAAAGAGGCAAGACCGGATTTGGCCAGAACGCTGGTGATTGCAGCGGTCAGGGTGGTTTTGCCGTGGTCAACGTGACCGATAGTACCGATATTTACGTGGGGTTTATCCCTCTTGTATGACTCTTTAGCCATAGCTCTTCTCCCTGTCTGTTATCTGTTTAGTGATACGATGATGAAAAACTTTTAATCAGAATCCTTGCCGACCCTCTTCTCCTGCATGGCTTCCGCAATGCTCTTTGGAACCTCGCGATAGGACTCGAACTCCATTGAGTAGTTTGCACGACCCTGGGTCATTGAACGCAGGTCGGTAGAGTAACCGAACATTGCGGACAATGGCACCTTTGCGTGCACGAACTGGGCTCCTGCGCGCTGGCCCATACCTTCGATGTGTCCGCGGCGACCGGAAAGGTCACCCATCACATCACCAAGGTACTCTTCCGGAGTAATAACCTCAACTTTCATAATAGGCTCAAGCAAAACCGGGTTGGCTTTCTTGGCGGCACCCTTGAACCCGATGGAGCCGGCGATCTTGAACGCCATTTCCGAAGAGTCGACCTCGTGGTACTTGCCGTCGATAAGCGTCACCTTGATATCCTGCATCGGGAAGCCGGCGACAACGCCGTCCTTCATCGCACCCTGGACACCGGCGTTGACTGCGGGGACATACTCCTTGGGGATAACGCCACCCTTGATGCCGTCCACGAATTCGTAACCCTTGCCCTCTTCCAGCGGTTCGACCCTCAGGACGACGAGACCAAACTGGCCTTTACCGCCGGACTGACGAACGAACTTGCCTTCAAATTCAACTGAACCACGGATGGTCTCACGATAGGCAACCTGTGGCTGACCTACGTTTGCCTCGACCTTGAACTCACGTTTGAGGCGATCGACCAGGATTTCGAGGTGCAACTCACCCATGCCCGCAATCAGCGTCTGGCCGGTTTCCTCATCTGTTTTCACCCTGAAGGTCGGATCTTCTTCGGCGAGCTTGGCAAGTGACATGCCGAGCTTGTCCGAATCCGCCTTTGTTTTCGGTTCCACCGCAATCTCGATAACAGGTTCGGGGAACACCATTTTCTCGAGTACGATAGGATTGCTTTCGTCGCAAAGCGTATCACCAGTCCTCACATCCTTGAGTCCGACGGCAGCGGCGATATCGCCTGCATACACACAGTCCTGCTCCTCACGCTTGTTGGAGTGCATCTGCAGTACGCGGCCAACGCGCTCTTTCTTGCCGGTAACGGAGTTAAGGACATAGCTGCCGGCATTGAGAACACCGGAATAAACCCTGAAGAAAGTAAGCTTTCCAACGAACGGGTCAGTCGCGATCTTGAATGCGAGGCCGGCAAACGGCTCTTCATCCTTCGGCTGGCGGGTGACCTGCTCTTCAGTCCTGGGGTGGTGCCCTTCGACAGCGCCCACATCGACCGGGGAAGCGAGATAATCTATAACAGCGTCCAGCATGAACTGGACACCCTTGTTCTTGAACGACGAACCGCAAAGCACCGGAATGATCGTAACCAGCAGTGTCGCCTTGCGAAGCACGTTGCGGATCTCAACCTCGGTGATATCCTCACCGTTCAGATATTTTTCGAGCAGGGTATCGTCGACTTCGGAGACCGCCTCAAGCATGTTGATGCGCCAGGTGCGTGCCTCGTTTTCGAGATCGTGCGGAATAGCCACTTCAGTGTAGGTGCTTCCGTCTTCCTTGTCATAAATAATACCCTTCATCCTGATCAGGTCGACGAAGCCTGCGAAGATTTCGCCCTGGCCGATCGGAATCTGGATTGGCACCGGGTTGGCACCGAGACGCTCCCTGATAGCCTTGACCGTATCGAAGAAGTCCGCGCCGACGCGATCCATCTTGTTTACATAAGCAATCCTCGGGACACCGTACTTGTTGGCCTGACGCCATACGGTTTCAGACTGGGGTTCCACGCCACCCACTGCGCAGAACAGCGCGACTGCGCCATCCAGCACCCGGAGTGAGCGCTCCACCTCGACCGTGAAGTCGACGTGGCCAGGAGTATCGATGATGTTGATCCTGTGATTGATGCCGACAAAGTTGCCGCACTTCGGGGTCCAGAAACAGGTGGTCGCTGCCGACGTGATCGTAATGCCGCGTTCCTTCTCCTGCTCCATCCAGTCCATGGTGGCTCCGCCATCATGAACTTCGCCCATCTTGTGCAAGCGACCGGTATAGTAGAGAATCCTCTCCGTAGTCGTGGTCTTGCCCGCATCGATATGGGCCATGATCCCGATATTCCTGACGTTATCTAACGCAACCTGCCTTGTCATAGATCAATCCAATTTATAATGATTCCTTGTAACACACTCAGAACCTGAAGTGTGCAAATGCCTTGTTGGCCTCGGCCATGCGATGAACCTCATCGCGCTTCTTCACCGAAGCACCCTGCTCGCTTGCTGCATCCAGCAGTTCGGCGGCAAGCTTCTCGGCCATCGAACGCCCACCCCTCTTGGTAGCATACTGCTTGATCCATCGGAAAGCGAGAGCTGTTCTCCTGGAAGGCGGAACCTCCATAGGAATCTGGTAGGTGGCGCCACCGACCCTCTTGCTGCGAACCTCGACAACCGGAGCGACATTTCCCATCGCCTTGCGGAACAACTCAAGGGCATCTCCGCCCTCGACCTTGTTGGAGATAATATCGAACGCATCGTAAACAACCTTTGCGGCGACCGCTTTCTTGCCGTCAAGCATGATCGCGTTGATCAGACGGGCAACTGTATCGTCGCCGTAACGAAAATCACCACCGCGCACTGCGTATCCGGAGCCTTTCTTTCCCATTATAAATCCGAGTTAAGATTCAGTTTATTTCTTCTTTGCTGGAGCAGCGCCTGCCTTGGGCTGCTTTGCGCCGTACTTGGAACGGCTCTGCTTGCGGTCGGCGACACCCGAAGTGTCCAGCGAGCCGCGAACAATATGATAACGCACACCGGGAAGATCCTTGACCCTTCCGCCACGGATCAACACAATTGAGTGCTCCTGGAGGTTGTGGCCCTCTCCGGGGATATATGCAGTCACCTCGATCTTGTTGGACAGCCTGACACGAGCGACCTTGCGAAGCGCAGAGTTCGGCTTTTTAGGGGTAGTCGTGTAGACACGGGTGCAGACACCACGCTTTTGGGGGCACTTTTCCAGGGCCGGCGAAGCGGTCTTGGACGCCTTTATACTTCTTCCGTGTCTGATAAGCTGCTGAATCGTCGGCATATCTTAAACTCTCTTTCTTTTCGTTTGAAACTTCTGATGACAAAATCATTCAGGAAAATCCGTAAGGACAGCCAAAGTACAAGTTTTAACAAAAAAAACAAAAACAATAGATACATTTTTTTGCTTCTGACGGATTTTAATCCGTTTTACCTGCGGCGTTGAACCAACGGCTCCCGCCACATCATCAAAAGCCTCTTCCACCGCTCCGCAAAATCCTCCTGCCAAAAAGAGATCCACCCTTTGTCGTTATACATATTGAAGCTTTATGGCCCCGACCATTTCATGAAGCACCGAGCCGACGGCATACTTCCGCAGGAGTTCGTCAGGGGCGCCGCGGAGCGTTCGTGACCGCCACTGTGCGGCCATGTTACCCATCATGGCAGCCATCAGTCCCACCTCGCCGCAGGGCGCGACCAGGCCTCCTGCATCGAGCACCAGCCGTTCGAGCACGCCAGACGGCGCAACGCAGCAAAGCGGACGCCGCATGCCGAGGGCGTCGATCATCCTGTCCGGCACGATGAAGGCGTCGACCGGTGCGGAACCGAGCACCGTGCAGAAAATATCGGCCTTGCGGCAACACTCGAGCTCCTGCAGCATCCCGCTGCCCGGTTCCATGGCGATCATCGGGGCCAGCGCGCTTTTGGCGGACCACCTGAAAACCTCCTGCGCCCCCTCGCCCATAAAGTGCAGTTGTGCGTTGTCGGGACCCAGCCCCTCATTTTTGGCGAAAGCCACGACTCCTGCGGTAAAGGCCTTGAGGTCGCGCTTCGAAAGTGCGCCGACATGAAAGACCCATCTCATTATCGAAGAGGACGGCGCGGCTGATGACGCTCCGAAAGAGGGATGTGCCGCATCATAGCCTGGAGGCACGATCGTCATCAACCCGTTGGATAGGCGCCCCTGGTATTTTTTCAGGAAATACTCTTTCAGGGCCCTGCTTGGAACGATCATCGGCAGCCCCGAGAGGAGGACCCGCTCTTCGGCTTTGGCTGCGGCTGACTGCCCTCTGGTACCGGGAGGCGGCATGGCCGGGTCGAGTGGTGAGGCAATATCGAGGAGCACCGTCAGGTGACGGCGACGGGCGATGTCAAGGGCAAGCATGAGCGGTTGGAGCGGCGGCCCCTGGGCATAGAGCATTTCGATGTCTGAATGCTCGGATAGCAGGCGCTCGACCTCTGCGGCTGCACCCCGCTGCCAGGCCGCACCTTCAGGGTCGTCGGAAAAAAGGCTCGAAAGGCGAGCAGCCAGCGGCTTCAATGTATGCAGTCCCCTGCCGAGCAGAACAGCTTCGCGCTCCCAGGCACCAAGCCCGCCCAGGTCGATGGCAGGCCCTGTGCGGCTTACCGGCGGCATCGGCAAACTGGCCGGCCGAGCCTCTTCCAGCCCGGCGATTTCGGGAGGGGCCACCACGATCGGTTCCCAGCCGAAGGGGGGCAGGTTAAGCGCGAACTTCCATGCCCTCGATGCGCCACTGGTGACGAATGGAGGAAACTGGCGGGTCAGGAACAGGGCTTTTCTCACGGCTTAAGAGAATGTTTTGATGTTCTTGATGCGAGGGTTCCGGCGATAAGTCCGCCGATCGACATGCTGAGCGAAAGGAGCAGCGCGGCCAGCGAGATCTTCCGACCTGTCTCGAAGCGGCTCCGGTCGTAGGCAAAACTGATCTGATGCTCACCTGCCGGCACGTAAACGCCCCTGACAAGGCCGTCAACCTTGACGGCGTCCTGCCGGCGTCCATCGACCGACAGCTTCCATCGCTGTGGGTAGAAAACCTCGCTGAGCACGAGAAAGGCCTCGCCGTCGGCCCGAACCTTCATCGATACGGATTCCGCGCTCCTTGTCGAAGAGAGGATCGTACCGGCGGAAAACGGCTTGGTTCCCTGCCACGGCACGGCTGCCGCAAAAACCCCTCCCTGCGTCCCTCCTCCGGCCATGACCGATGCAACGGCCTCCTTGTCGCTGCCGACAGCGGCTACCCACGGTGCGAACCAGGCTCTGGGCCTGGAGCCGGCAAGCTCATAGACCGCTACAGGAACCGGCCCGGAAACGAGCTTCAGGTGGCCGGTCTTGACCAGTTTCATCGCCGGATGCTGGAGCGGAAGAGGGCTGATGACATAACCGACGTTCAGCATCCTGAGCACCTCGACATTGGA
>JAAXXK010000071.1 GCA_013334525.1 Chlorobiaceae bacterium | reverse complement strand
TCAAGATAGTTCCGGCGCTTGGTGCCGGGAATGGGTACGATGTCATTCCCCTGGGCCAGCGCCCAGGCAAGGGCGAGCTGACCTGCCGTAATACCCTTGCGTTCCGCAATCGACCTGATTCTGGCCACAAGATCGAGATTCCTGGTAAAGTTCTCCCCCTGGAAACGGGGTGAGTTGCGACGGTAATCGCCAGGCGCGAAATCTTCGGGGTTTTTCAGTGCGCCCGTGAGAAATCCCCGGCCAAGGGGGCTGTATGCCACCAACCCTATCCCCAATTCCCTGAGCAGCGGGAGCAGATCATCTTCTGGTTCCCGGGTCCAGAGGGAATACTCGTTTTGCAGGGCACTCACCGGGTGCACTGCATGGGCGCGCCGTATCGTCTCTGCACCGGCCTCGGAGAGCCCTATGAAGCGAACCTTGCCGGCAGTAACCAGTTCTGCCATTGCACCAACGGTCTCTTCAATGGGCACCTCGATGTCGACACGGTGCTGATAGTACAGGTCGATGCACTCGATCCCCAGCCTTTTCAGAGAGGCATCGCAGCATGAACGAACGTACTCGGGCCTCCCGCTTATTCCGGTGATGGGCGCCCAGCTTCCGTCTACAGACGGTTGGTTCCGGATAAGGCCGAACTTTGTGGCGATGATCACCTTCTCCCTGCGCCCCTTGATCGCCTTGCCTAAAAGCTCTTCGTTGGTATAGGGTCCATAGGCATCCGAAGTATCGAAAAAGTTCACGCCCAGCTCTATGGCCCGATGAACAGTGGCTATCGATTCAGCTTCATCCCGCTCTCCGTAAAAGTCGCTCATACCCATGCAGCCAAGCCCTTGGGCAGATACGACCAGTCCCTGTGTGCCCAGTTTCCTATGCTCCATTAACGGTTCTCCTTCGTTTTTTCGTTACCTGAACCTCCATCGCCATACCCGACAGCGTACTCAAACGGAGCGTTATCCGCTGTAGCCCGACAGAGATGAGCCTATGGCCTCATGACCCAATAAAGCTCCTCTCCCTGAAGCACCTTATCAAATCTTCCTGACGCCATCATGGACTCCATCGCCTCATGAACCTTGGTCGGCATACCGGGAAAAAGCCTGCCAATGGCCGCTTCGAGTTCACGCTCCTGCAGGGGATGGCGAACGGCTATTCCCGTGACGGTTTCAAGGAGGTTTTCAGCCGATCCCAACTCCATTTCACCTTTGGCGGGGTGAATAACCGGGGCTGCCCTGGAGAGAATAAAAACTGCTCTCTCAATGCGGTCATCGTCCGGCATACCAACCAGCCCATCCGGTGCAGGCCTGGTCGGAAGCACGATGTGTATCATGTCGGGATGAACATCCGTGAGGATGGCAGCCATATCCCCAAGCGCCTCATCGGTGTCGTTCAGCCCGGCGATGAGCATCACCTCGACCCACAGCTTTCCGGAATACTCCTGCCTGAAACGCTTCAGCCCTTCGATGTGCTGCTGAAAACTGAAGCCCGGAGCAGGCCTGTCGATGCGGTTGAAAAGCTCTTCGGAACCGGCGTTAAGCGACGGAAGTACAGCGTCGGTTTCGAGAAGCTCCTGACGGACTTCGGGCAGGTGAAGCAGGGATCCGTTTGTGATAACGGCAACCGGAATAGAGGTCGCTTTCTTCACCTCCCGGACCAACCAGCCGACTGGCTTGTAGAGCATCGTCTCGCCGGAACCGACGAAGGTTATCCAGTCAATGGCGGTTTGCGTTTCCACGGCTTGAAGAATCTCTTCAAGGATCAGTTCCTTCGGGAAAAATTCAGATCGTTCCGAAACAAACTGCTTTGTCCTGCCGAGCTGGCAGTAGATGCAGTTCCACGAGCAGCTCTTGGATGGAAGCAGATCGACGCCAAGGGAGTGGCCGAGCCTTTTCGACGATACAGGACCGAAAACATGCTTCATGTGAGTGATCCTTCTTGATGTTTTCAACCAGCCTTGGCAGCAGCGGCAATACCTGAAATCTTCGCTTCACTTTCGGCTTCGAACGCCTCTTTGGAGATATGGGGAAGAACAAGGCTGGAGATTGCGAATGCTATGATTTCAAGGATGAAAATACCCGAGTAGGCCATCATATGATTCCCGGTAAGGCTGAAAACGACGTCACGGATGACACCGGCACCCGAATGACCGAGAAAAATAGCCAGACTCTGGGCGGTTCCCCACAGTCCCATGTAAACGCCGCTTCGTCCCGCCGTCATGTTCATCATCATGGTGATATTGGAAACACTTGCGGCACCAAGTCCGGCGCCGGTAACAACGAGAGCGATGCGCAGCAGTGTCATGTCGCGCGCAAAACCAGCCATGATGATCATACCGAAACCGATCGCACCAAACAGATTACCAAAATAGGCCCCTCGCTTGAAACCGATCCGCGACAGAAGAAAACCGGTAAGAAGCATGAAAATGAGCTGGGTTCCACCCATCATCGGTTTGAAAAGCTTGGTCGTGGCAGATACCGGCATGCCGAAAACCTCTGCACCGAAAGGATCCATAACCACCTCGTTGGCAAACAAAGCGAAGATGGAGATGAATACATAGAATGCGAACTGCAGGGTTCTCGGCGAAGATGAAAGCAAACGGATCGACTGGGGAAAGGTAATGCTGTGCTTCTCCTTACCCTTAGTGACAACAGCATTGCGCTCTTCGACCCCGAGAACAGCAACAAGCCCCATGAGGAAAGCGATCAGACCGCACGTTTCGGCTACCTGCGTCAAGCGCTCAGGAGAAAATACCTTGAGATAGGAACCTATCGTCAAGTTTGAAATAATGGCGGTCAGCACCATCAGGGTCCAACTGGCCCCTGCAATCTTGCCGATATGCTCCTCAGCCACATTGTCGGCAATCAATGCGTAATAGGCCGTTGTCGCCACCTGGAGTCCGAAACCGAAAACAAGGAAAATAAGGCAGAGTTTCCACAGGCCGACATCGGTCAGGGCAACCGAAACGATTTCCGAAAAGGAAGTTCCGGACATGTGGACTTCGTATGCCGCCGATGGCGAAAGGATAAAGGAAACGACACAACTCACCAGTCCGATCAGGATGTAAGGGGTCCGGCGGTAGCCGAGTATGCTGAACCGGTCGGAAAGATTCCCTATCCATACCTTGACGCCGAAAATAGCCAGAAGCTCCTTGAGGCTTATAAGCCCGAGGGCAATGGTCGCCGGTATAAAAAGTTCTTTGATCATGACCCTGTTCAGGATATCCTGTACAAAACCAAGCATGATGCCGAAGCCCATCTGGAAAAGGGAAATCCGGACAAGGTTGATTGTTTTCATGTGCCACCGGGGAAAAAAGTGTTGAGCCAGAGATAAATGTGTCACCGGGAATCAAGGCCACAATTTACATAAAACCCCCGCTTTCCCAAGGGCTTCACACCCCCTCTATTCTTGGAAATCAGGGCGTTTTTGGTTATCGTGACCAAGTAAGAATCATCTTGGGGGTGCTTCGCCAGAACGAAGCTGAGATCAGACCCCTACGACTTGATGCAGGTAATGCTGACGCAAGAAAAGATGAAGCATGCTTGCCCCGCCCCTGCTTCACCGCTTCCTTTCGCCACACAAGGTTTTTTCCGTTTTTTCCAGGACATGTTCCATGAACCAAGACAGTGCTTCCTGCCCTGACCGGCACTTTTTCGGCCCCGGTTCCTCCCGGCTCTACATCAAAGGCTCCCTCTACCCGATCGAGGTCGGTATGCGGAGCGTTACCCTGTCGAGAACCTATGAGTCCGGTGGACAGGAGTTCTCTTCGCTTCCTCTCTACGATACCAGCGGCCCTTTCGGGGAGGCTGAGTATGAACACGACCCCCTGAAAGGGCTGGCACCGGTCCGCGACAGCTGGGCTTTCGATTACGGAGCTGTCGAATCGCAAGGCGCCGGGCTCTCCATGACGGGCAGAAAGCCGCTCAGGGCCAGGGATGGGCAGGCGGTCACCCAGATGCATTTCGCCCGCAAGGGAATCGTCACGCCGGAGATGGAGTACGTCGCCATCAGGGAGAACCAGGGGCTTGAAGAATGGATTTCGCGTTCCGGAGCCAAGCCGGTCACTCCCGAAATGGTCAGGGACGAAGTCGCACGCGGCCGGGCGATCATTCCGGCAAACATCAACCAT
The DNA here is from genome assembly GCA_013334525.1 of Chlorobiaceae bacterium. Lineage (GTDB taxonomy): Bacteria > Bacteroidota > Chlorobiia > Chlorobiales > Chlorobiaceae > Chlorobaculum. The sequence continues at coordinate 1,305 of JAAXXK010000071.1, read as the reverse complement.
CCTGAACTCGAACCGATGATCATCGGCAGGAACTTCAGGGTCAAGATCAACGCAAACATCGGCAACTCGGCTCTCGGCTCCTCAATTGACGAAGAGGTTGAAAAGGCCGTATGGTCGTGCCTCTGGGGCGCCGATACGGTCATGGACCTGAGCACCGGTAAAAACATCAACCAGACAAGGGAGTGGATACTGAGGAACTCCCCTGTTCCGATCGGCACGGTGCCCCTCTACCAGGCGCTCGAAAAGGTCGGGGGAAAAGCTGAAGAGCTTAGCTGGGAGGTATACCGTGACACCATTATTGAGCAGGCCGAGCAGGGTGTGGACTACTTCACCATCCACTCCGGCATCCTTGCCGCAACGCTTCCGTTCGCCGAAAAGCGACGGACAGGCATCGTATCGCGTGGCGGCGCGATCATGGCCAGATGGTGCAAGGCCCACAAGCAGGAGAACTTCCTCTACACCCGCTTTGACGAGATCTGCGAGATACTGCGCAGCTACGACGTGGCCGTCTCGCTGGGCGACGCGCTTCGTCCGGGGTCGATCGGCGACGCAAACGACAGGGCGCAGTTCAGCGAACTCAAGACCCTCGGGGAGTTGACCCTGAAGGCATGGGATCGCGACGTACAGGTGATGATCGAGGGGCCGGGCCATGTACCGCTGAACATGATACGAGAAAACATGGACCTTCAGCTCGAATACTGCCACGAGGCGCCCTTCTATACCCTGGGCCCGCTGGTCACCGATATCGCCGCAGGGTACGATCACATCAATTCGGCCATCGGAGGCACGCTCATCGCCAGCTTCGGATGCTCCATGCTCTGCTATGTGACGCCGAAGGAGCATCTCGGCCTGCCGAACAGGGACGATGTAAGGGAAGGGGTCATAGCGCACCGTGTTGCAGCCCATGCGGCCGACATCGCCAAAGGCAGCCCGACGGCCTGGCTGCGCGACGAACTGATGAGCCGCGCCCGCTATGCTTTTGCCTGGCAGGACCAGTTCAGCCTTTCGCTCGACCCGGTCAAAACCAGCCAGATCCATGCGCAGAACATCGCCGCAACCGGCGACAGTTCGGCCAACGCGAAATACTGTACCATGTGCGGCCCCGATTTCTGTTCGATGAAACGTTCGCAGGAGTAAGGGGAACCAAGGATAGCAGAAATTGCATTCGTGAGTTCGGTCGGGCTCCAGCCAAATATCTTTTCGTTCCATGAGACCGGAATCAAAGATATTGGGCTGAAGCCCGATTCTTTTTTTTGGGGGATTTATCTCCCCGGGCTGAAGCCCGGGGCAACTGGAATGCAGGAT
>JAAXXK010000040.1 GCA_013334525.1 Chlorobiaceae bacterium | reverse complement strand
AAAGAGATGTACTGGCTCTGGTTTGCATTGAATGGATTGGTCCAGCGCACATAGCCAGCACGAAGGCGGTTGAAAAACCACTCCGGGTAGAATGCGGGAATATCCGTAGCCCGGCTCGCAGAGATAATCACCGGGCAGATCGAGTCGACAACCCCTCCGTCCGGCAAAATCAGCTTCTCTGTTTCCCATCCTCGAAATGCCATTATTCTCCTGTTGTTTGGCCCTACCGGTCTATCAACCATTACCGCACCATATCAGGAACCTGAATATTCAGGACCTTATCCGGAGAATGAAAACCCGGGTAACACCCGAAAACAATGATCAGGCCCGGGGCGCACAGGCAGCGTCACAGCATCAGCATACCTCCCGAAACCGGGATATAGCAGCCCGTCACGAAACGGCTGTGGTCTGAAGCGATCGCCAGCACCGCACCGGCGACATCTTCCGGCAGCGCGACCCGCTTCAGCGGGGTCATCTCCGCCATCATCGCTTTCTGCTCCTCAGGCAACCAGGCCGTAGCGTCGGTCAATGTAAGGCCGGGGGCTACCACGTTGACGCGGATGCCGAAGGGGCCGACCTCTTCGGCAAGGGAGCGGACGAAGGCGTCAATGCCCGATTTTGCAGTGCTGTGGGCGATGAAACCCGGCGACGAGTGGCGCGAAAGCGTGCTTGAAATGGCGATGATGCTTCCCGACTTCCTGTCGATCATACCCGGCAGAACCGCCTGGCAGCAGTAAAATATCGACTTGAGCTCGCCGCAAAGCTTCGCTTCAAATTCGTCCCAGGTGAATTGCATGAATGGTTTTACCGGAAAGCCGATCGATGCGTTGTTCACCAGAAGGTCGACCGGGCCGAGGCTTTTTTCCACATCCCCAACCATCGAACGCACCTGCTCCCCATCGCGGACATCCGCCCTGAAAGCCTGCGCCCTGCCGCCGGCTTTGGTGATCTCGTTGACAACTTCGATTGCCGCGCTTTCGCTCTGGAAATAGTTCACCGCGACCGTCGCCCCTGCGGAAGCGAGAAGTTTGGCCGTAGCCCGCCCAATGCCGCGGCTTGCCCCTGTGACCAATGCGACCTTGCCTTTCATATCCATCAAGCCTCCGTCAGTTTTGAAATTTTGCTGAAACATGGAAACATCCATAAAACATATCGAACTGGCTTCAAACAACGAAACAGGAGGCAAACAGAGACTCAGGGATCTAGTTCAAAAAGTGAAATGAATTTCGAGTAAGCCGCGACATTCCAGATCAGCAATAGCCTGACCGGATATAGTGCTTTTACACGCTATCCCCTTTGATCACGCGAGGTCGAAGCGATCGAGGTTCATCACCTTGCTCCAGGCCGCCACGAAGTCATCAACGAACTTCTGCTGCGAATCGCTGCATGCGTAAACTTCCGAAATCGCCCGGAGCTGGGAGTTCGAACCGAAGACGAGATCCACGACGGTACCCGTCCACACAAGCTCGCCTGTCTGTCGATTGTGCCCCTCCAAGACTCCTTCGGTTATGGCAGACTTCTGCCACTTCGTTTTCATGTCAAGGAGATTGACGAAGAAGTCATTGCTCAATGTTTCGGGCCGATTGGTGAAAACACCGTGCCGGGATTGGCCGACGTTCGCATTCAGCACACGCAGCCCGCCTATCAGGACGGTCATCTCGGGGGCAGTCAGGCTCAGCAACTGCGCCTTATCCACCAGCAGCTCTGCCGCCGACCCTTCGAGTCCCTTGCGAATGTAGTTGCGGAAGCCGTCAGCGGAAGGGTAAAGAACGGCGAACGAATCGACATCGGTCTGCTTCTGAGTCGCATCCATGCGCCCCGGAAAGAACGGAACCTTCACGTCGTGGCCACCGTTCTTTACTGCCGCCTCAACGGCTACGCAACCGCCCAGAACGATCAGGTCGGCAAGCGAAACTTTCCTGCCGCCAGAGTTGGCGCTGTTGTACTCGCCCTGGATGCCCTCGAGGATATTGAGCACCTTCGCCAGTTGGGCAGGCTGGTTGACTTCCCAATCCTTCTGCGGCGCCAGACGAATTCGGGCCCCGTTCGCACCGCCCCGCATGTCGGAGCCCCGGAACGTCGAAGCTGACGCCCAGGCGGTCGAAACCAGTTCCGAGACCGATAGACCGGAAGCAAGAATGGTAGCTTTGAGGGTGGCAACCTCCGCTGCATCGATCAATGGGTGATCGAGTGCAGGAATGGGGTCTTGCCAGATGAGCTCTTCTGCTGGAACCTCCGGGCCGAGATAGCGCGTGCGGGGACCCATGTCGCGGTGCGTCAGCTTGAACCATGCCCTTGCGAACGCCTCCCTGAACTGCTCTGGATTCTCGTAAAAGCGCCTCGATATTTTTTCGTATTCAGGGTCGAGCCGTAGCGAAAGATCGGTAGTCAGCATGGCCGGGGCATGATGCTTCGACGGGTCGTGGGCATCCGGCACTTTATCGGCGCCAGCGCCACCCTTTGGCGTCCATTGGTGCGCACCGGCCGGGCTTTTCGTCAACTCCCATTCATAGCCGAACAGGTTCTCGAAGTAACTGTTGCTCCATTTCGTCGGCGTAGTGGACCAGGTGACCTCCAGGCCACTGGAGATCGTGTCACCGGCTTTGCCTTTGCCGAAGCGGCTCTGCCAGCCAAGGCCCTGCTCCTCGATACCCGCAGCTTCCGGCACAGGGCCAAGCATTGCCGCATCGCCTGCACCGTGGGTTTTGCCGAAGGTGTGACCACCGGCAATCAGAGCAACCGTCTCTTCGTCGTTCATCGCCATGCGGGCGAAGGTCTCGCGGATATCCCGGGCAGCCGCGAGCGGGTCCGGGATGCCGTTCGGGCCTTCCGGGTTCACGTAAATAAGGCCCATCTGAACAGCAGCAAGAGGATTCTCAAGGTTACGGTCGCCGCTGTGGCGCTCATCAGCCAGCCACTTGCCTTCAGACCCCCAGTAAATGTTCTCTTCCGGTTCCCAGATATCCTCTCGTCCGCCCCCGAAACCGAAGGTCTTGAGCCCCATCGATTCCAGTGCGACGTTGCCGGTAAGGATCATAAGGTCGGCCCACGAGATTTTCCGGCCATACTTCTGCTTGATCGGCCAGATAAGCCTGCGCGCCTTGTCAAGGTTTACGTTGTCGGGCCAGCTGTTCAGAGGGGCAAAGCGCTGATTGCCTCTGCCTGCCCCACCGCGACCGTCGCCGGTACGGTAGGTGCCTGCACTGTGCCATGCCATGCGTACAAACAAAGGTCCGTAGTGTCCGAAGTCCGCAGGCCACCACTCCTGAGAATTCGTCATCAGCTCGAGCAGATCCTTCTTCAGGGCACTCAGGTCGAGACTCTTGAACTCTTCGGCGTAGTTGAACTCCCCGCCCATGGGGTTGGAGAGTGAAGAGTGCTGGTGCAGGATCTCCAGCTTGAGTTGATCGGGCCACCACTTTGCGTTCGATTGGGTTCCGGCGATGATGCTCGTGCGTACATCGCCCGAGAATGGACACTTTGCTTCGGTTGACATGGTATTCTCCCCTGGTTGTTTGATATGGTCGGATACAAACTCATGACCCGATGGACTTTACTATTCAAAGTAGCTCATAAACAGATATTGGTCAACAATATTAGCCGGGAATGGGAGACCTGGAGAATACTCGGGAAAGTTTTTATCAACTACCAAAAAGCAAAAAATAGCCAGTAACCAACCAACGAGGCATCCAGAGTAGCCATACTCTTTACTCTTCCCGACTCCGGAAAGGATATTCGTCATTGAGCATGGCATGAAAAGTGTCGGCGCCTTGCGGCTCCGATTGGCGAGTGGAACTTGCGCTCCCGATATAATAATCACGTGGTGACCCAACCCGGGCATGGAAATCAGGCAGGTGAGGTGTTGCGGGGCTCTTTTGAATGGATAAAACAATGCCATCGCGCCAAGGGTGGGTGCCCCGGAGCATACGCGGGAAAGGTTGAAAACTTTATTTTTCAGGTCAGAAGCGAAAAAAGGGTTCGCCCCGTTGAAAGCCGTTTCAATCCATGCCAATAAACAGGGGCGGCCTTAACCGACCATGCTGCAATAATTGGGGTTTACCACCCAACAGTTGTTGCCAACCGAGAAACAGGTCGTGCCGGAGAAAGCCCAGCATGTACCGCCGACCACCTGAGTCAGCTGACAGTCGAAATCCTCCTGTTCATCCAGCTCCTGTGGGGTAAAAACAAAGCCCTCAGAGTTAATGGCTGCCATCCGGGCTTCCGGATTTTCGATGGCCATGATACGGTCGCGAAACACCTCTTCCGTTTTCATCTTTTCGATGAACGCTTTTGCGTGTTCTATAGACATGGAACCCTCCGGGGATAATTAGCATATCAACGTGTTGTGCATTTATTAAATAATGTAAGAAAAAACCCAGGGATTTTCGCTCAAAATTACCGCAATCCCTGAAACATCCGCAAGCCCGAATCACGGCTGTCACCAAAAACCGCCGACTGAAAGCGTTTTGCAGGCCTCCACAATTTTCATCAGAAGGCAACCGGCTAAAATAATAAAGAAGCTCCTGTTTTATTCGGAGCACCATTATTGCCAGATCCCTCCTGCTCATGGCCAGTGAGGGGTTCCAGCGGGTTTTTTACTTCATTCCTCATTTTCATCTCCGGCTGCACCATGCGGTAACCGTTCTCCATCGAGGGGGGACGACCCTTGCCGAGCACGACTTTGCATATCTGGTTTGTGTGCCATTTGTCCATATAGGCATCGAGATATTTTTCCAGCGACTCCTTCAACGAGGAGCAGTATTCAAGGCTGCTTTCGCCGAACTGCTGCACCCTCATCCGCCTGTTGACGCATCCGCCGCCGCAGACCGGAAACACCTTGCACTCCATGCACTCGCTGTCGCCATAGGGGTCGGTGCCGATACTGTAGCGAACGAGCAACTCGGGATTGGTAACGTACTGCTCGTCATGCACTGTTCCGATGACCATCCCTTCCCTGCCGACATCTTCCCAGCATTTGTAAAGCTCCCCTTTCGGCCCGACAACGTATCCCTGGAGACTCGTGGCGATGCAAAGGTTCTGGATGCCGCTGGGAGGATAGAGCCCGCCCCTGGGAGTTATGCCTTCGATGGCGTACCCGTCGAGCTGAAAGGCCGCCCACTCGCGGTTGCAGAGGCTGCATTGCCGATCGCATGAGTTGCCGTCATCGGTGTTCACATGGCCGGGATAGACCGTCAGGTTCCTGCCTTTGTATCGATCAAGAAGCTCCTTGCGCAGCACGGCGTATTCATGCCGGTTTGTCCTGTCGACGTTCACTCGCACGGCGCAACTGCCATTCCAGGAGGAGTTCATCAAAAGGTCGATGTTCTTGATGATCTGCTGATAGGTCCCCTCACCGTTGCTGTGTATGCGCCTTCGGTCATGGGTCTCTTCGGTGCCATCGAGGGTAATCTGCACAGAGGCGATCTTCAGGTCGTTGAGCCGCTCAATCTTCTCCTGGTCGAGCAGGTAGCCGTTGGTCACCATACCTGCGCCTGCATAGTCTGGAAAAAGCTCGATGAACTTTGCTGTCAGCGTTTCGATGATGCCAAAGGCCAGCGTGGGCTCACCTCCATACCATCTGACCGTGAGGTGTTTGGCGTCGCCGTGTTTCCTGATGAACGCCACAAGCGCTTCGATCGTCCCTTCGTCCATGACGGTTGCGTCGCCCTGGCTGTGCTCGAAGCAGTAGGGGCAGGCGAAATTGCAGGAGAGCGTGGGACAGATGGTCAGGCCGAGATGGGTCGTGCTGAAACAGGCCGCGTTGCGCCAATAGCGGTTTTCCATCAGCTTGAGCCGCTCCTTGCCAGGGTCGGCAAGAAATCCGTTCTGTTCAAGCAGGGCAATGAAACCAGCGGGTTCGGCTGAAGAGGGCAACGATCCATCACGAAGTGATTCCGCAATACTGGCATGGCTCTCATCGAGCTCCAGCATTACGCCCGATAGAGTATTGTGCAAGAACCAGCCGTAGCGTTCGGAACGGAACAGGGTGTTGTAGCGTGACCAGGGTTGCATGTGTTATAGAAAAAATATATGCAATCTTCCCAACTATTTGCGTTTTGAGTAAGATAGCGATAAATTTAAAGTAATTGAGTCAGGCATTAAAAATCATGCGCCACATGGCCGCAAAGGGTACCAACGGTTACCGATACCTCCTGGCTATCCTGGGTAAGCGAAACATAGGGGTAATTTAACACAACACCGAACGCAGCTACTGCTTCGAAATCCACAATCCCTGAATGGCAATAGAATTCCGCAAGGATGCAATCAATAAACTCAACTCTGCGGACGATCTGGACAGGCTGATGCCGGTTACCGACCGCAGGGGGTGGATTGCCCTGGCGGCGGCAGGGGTATTCATCGCTTCGGCAATAGCCTGGGGCTTGCTGGGAAGGATCTACACCTCCGTCGACGGCCGTGGTATGACGATGGCATCGGGGACCATCCGAAACATCACCTCCCGTACCGGAGGGGTGATTTCAGGTTTTGACTTCAAGGGAGGAGAGCCCGTTCAGAAAGGGCAGGTGCTTGCCATCGTCGAACAACCTGAACTCAGGCAACTCTTTTTCGAAGCCTTTTCCAAATACGATTTCCTCGCCTCACACGAAGCAGAAAAGCGCTCGTTCCTCAAGCAGCAGATCGCCCTCAAGGAAGAAAAAATCTCCAAAAGCAGGCGCACACAGGGGCGAGTTGAGACTACTTTGCTCAACGCTGCCGGGCGTGAAGTCATGGAACTGAAAAACAGCCTCTACAGCCTTGACGAAAACCTTTCATCCGCACAACGTCAACTCGATAAAGCCCGCGAAGACTACAAATGGCGTTCAGCGGTCATCGCCCCCTTCAGCGGTATTGTGACCGAAGTCCAGGCGAACAATGGCGAACAGGTGGCCCCCGGCCAGCAACTGATGCAAATAGAGCCCTATGGTGACAACATCAACGAAGAGTTGCGGCTGGATCTCTATGTCTCCTCCGGCAACGCCAAGAAGATCCGCAACGGCATGGACGTCTACATCGCCCCGGCCATCATCAAACCTGAAGAGTACGGCTACCTGATCGGCAGGGTATACTCCGTTAGCGAATACCCGGTCTCGGTCGAAGCGATCGCAGCAGAGATCAGGAACCAGCAGATGGCAAACAGTTTCGCTTCAGCAAGTCCGCCATACAAGGTCAAGGTGGTGCTGCTCAAGGATGCCGCCTCCTACAGCGGCTATCGCTGGACGTCGGGAAACGGCCCTCGCGTGAAAATAACCTCAGGCATACTGTGCGCAGGCAAGATCGTTATCGATCAACAGCGTCCGGTGGATCTGGTTGTGCCCGTACTGAAAAAATATCTGCTCGGACAGGTAAGATAATCGTAAAACCAACCATACCATGGGCCCGCTCCCGGAGAGCATAGAATGCCGTCATAATAACCATGCTTCTGGCATCGTTTGGCTTTACCTCAACAGCTATCCCAGGCATGTAGAAGGAACCATCAGCATCGAGGCAGCCAATCCCATGAGGGCACCGATTCCGAAAGGAGCGCCTCAATGAGTTTCATGCTCATTCCAACAGAAATCCTCTGGAAGGAGGCCCGTGTCAAAACGCCGACCGTCCTGCAGATGGAAGCCGTCGAATGTGGCGCCGCATCGCTTGCCATGATCCTTGCCCATTTCGGGAGACATGTTCCGCTGGATCAGCTACGAGTCGCTTGCGGGGTGTCGCGCGACGGCAGCAAGGCGAGCAACCTGATCACTGCGGGCAGGAAGTATGGCCTCGACGCCAGGGGCGCAAGGCTCGACCTCGACGACCTCCACAGGAAAAAGCTCCCGATGATCCTGTTCTGGAACATGTACCATTTCGTCGTCCTGGAGGGCTTCCGGAAAGGCCATTACCATATCAACGATCCCGCATCGGGCCAGCGGAAACTGACCCCTCAGGAGTTTGCAGAATCCTATTCCGGCATTGCGATAACCTTTGAGCCGACACCGGAGTTCATGCCGGGCGGCATGCCTTTCAGCTTCACGCGCGCCATCAGCAAACGCCTTCCAGGCCTGGAGAAAGCCCTCACCTTCATAGTGCTCACAAGCCTCCTGCTGGTCGTTCCGGGGCTCATCGTACCCTCCTTCCTGCGCATATTCATCGATTATGTCCTTGTGCAGGGGGCTACGGACTGGCTGATGCCGCTCCTGGTCGGGATGCTTCTCACCGCGCTCCTGCAGGGAGTGCTCACCTGGATCCAGCAACACTACCTGCTGCGTGCCGAAACCAAGCTCGCGCTGACCTCCTCGGCCAGGTTTTTCAACCATCTCTTCGCCATGCCGATGCGCTTCTTCACGATGCGGCAGGCAGGAGAAATCTCCAACCGGGTACAGCTCAACGAGCAGGTAGCCACGCTCGTTGCAGGCGACCTCACCCCGAACGCGCTCAACCTCCTGCTCATCGCCTTCTATGCCATTCTGATGTTGCGCTACGATGTCATCCTCACTCTTGGAGCCATCCTCATCGCCGGGCTCAACGCCGCAGCGCTGCTCTATGTCTCGCGAAAGCGGGTCGTCCTGAACCAGAAGTTCCAGCAGGACTCCGGAAAGCTTATGGGAACCACCTTCTACGGCATCAGGACGATCGAAAGCCTGAAGGCGTCAGGCGCCGAGCCGGATTTCTTTGCCCGGTGGTCGGGGCTTTTTGCCAACATGGTCAACGGACAACAGCAGATCCAGGTCACCAGCGTTTTCCTGCTGGCCATGCCACCATTACTGCAGTCGCTGGGCAACATCGCCATCCTTTCGGTTGGAGGGCTTCGCGTGATGGATGGAGAGCTTACCATGGGCATGCTCGTAGCCTTCCAGAGCCTGCTCATGTCGTTCCTCTCCCCGATCAACCAGATGGTGACCCTCAGCCAGAAAATGCAGGAGGCCGAAGTCAACATGCAACGGCTCGATGACGTCATGGACAACGATATCGAGCGTCTGGATGAGAACGACCAGGACCAAGAAGCTAATTACGAGCCCTTGCGGGGAGATGTCGAGCTGCGCGATATCGCCTTCGGATACAACCATCTCGAACCGCCTCTCATTGAAAACTTTTCGCTGAAGCTTGATCCCGGATCGAGGATCGCGCTCGTCGGCGGTTCGGGGTCAGGAAAATCAACCATATCAAAGCTCGTCGCCGGACTCTATGAACCTTGGTCAGGCGAGGTGCAGTTCGACGGGACTTCCCGGCAGCAAATTCCACGCAGTAGAATCTCGTCGTCGCTCAGCATGGTCGATCAGGAGATCAGCCTGTTTGAAGGAACCATTGCCGAAAACATCACCATGTGGGATGGCACCATGCCCCAGGCTGAAATCGAACGGGCGGCGAAAAACGCTGCGATCCATGAGGTCATCGCCTCAAGGACGGGCGGCTACCAGGCCCTGCTTGCGGAAGGAGGAACCAACTTCAGCGGAGGGCAGCGTCAGAGAATCGAGATCGCCAGGGCCCTTGTAACCAACCCTTCCATCCTGATCCTCGACGAAGCCACCAGCGCTCTTGATCCGGCAACGGAAAAAATCATCGATGAAAACATCCGCAGGCTCGGATGCACCTGCCTGATCGTAGCGCACCGGCTGAGCACCATCCGTGACTGCGACGAGATCATCGTGCTCGAACAGGGCAGGGTAATGGAACGAGGCACCCATGAATCGCTCATGGCCATGGATGGTGTTTACGCTGGACTCATCAAGACAGGATGACGAAAGGAACAATGGAAGAAAACGGTCGACAGGGCACTCCAGACACGAAACCGTTTGCGGAGCGTGTCAGGCAAAAGTCCCGATTCCAGCGAGAAGGCTACCATAGCGCCCTTGGGAGGCTTGCCGGCATTATGGACGGGAACCGATCCACTCACCTGCCCAGGATCGCCGATCCCCTTGTCGCGGCCTGCATGATGGTCGGTGAAGCTGCCGGAATCAGCATCATCGAACCGCCTCTGACATCGAGCCCCTCGCACGAAGAGCCGCTTCAGGCCATCTGCCGCCACTCCGGGATACGGGCGAGAAGGGTAACACTCAATAGTGAATCCCGTTGGTGGAAAGCGGAAAACGGCCCGATCCTTGCGTTTCGCAAAACCGGCATGACGCCAGTGGCTCTTTTACCTGACAACCTTAGCGGCTACAGGTTGGTCGATCCAGCAATGGGCGAAACCATCCGGGTGGACGCCGACATCGCCAGCGAACTTGATGACGGGCAGGCATGGATGCTCTACCGCCCCTTCCCGGACAAGCTGCCCGGAGGCAGGGAGATCCTCAACTTCGGCATCAAGGGAGGAAAAGGCGATATCGCCCGTACCATCCTGTACGGTCTTGCAGGCGCACTGCTCGGTCTTTTGACACCCATCCTTACTGGCATCCTTTTCGGCTCGGTCATCCCGCAGTCATCGAGGAGCCAGCTCCTCGAACTGGCGCTTATTCTCATGGCCAGCGTCATCGCGGCATCAGGTTTCGACCTCGCACGGCAGATCGCGATCATGCGCATTAAAACACGCATGGACATGATCATCCAGCCGGCGCTCATCGACCGGCTGCTCAACCTGCCAATCGCTTTTTTCAGGAATTACTCCTCCGGGGACCTCGCCATGCGGGTGCTCGGCATTTCCCAGATCCGGGAAATCATCAGCAGTGCGGCCTTGACCGTGATACTCGGACTCCTTTTCGGATTGTCGAATTTCGTCCTGCTCTTCTACTACAGCTGGAAGCTTGCGCTCCTTGCCGCGCTCATGACCACAATCCTCGTCGGAATAACGGCATGGACCAGCTATCGCCAGTTCTTCCTGAACAAAGAGATACAGTCCATAAAGGGCAGGATTTCCGGACTTCTTGGAAACCTGCTGACCGGGATCGCCAAGATCAGGATAACCGGTACGGAGAAACCAGCCTTTACCCAATGGGCAGGCCTCTTCAACAATGAGCGTAGCCTTGCCCTGGAGGCGGGGGGACTGCAGAACGTGCTCGCCGTCACAACGGCCTCATTCCCGGTCGTCGCCATGGCCCTCATCATCGCTTCAGCCGGCGGCATGCTTACCGGCGACCACATGGAAAGCGGCTCCTTCATCGCCTTCACAACTGCATATACGAGTTTTCAAACCGCCCTCATGCATTCGGCCATGACCCTCATCGCGAGCCTGAACGTCATTCCGCTCTACGAACGCATCAAGCCGGTCTTCGAGACCATCCCGGAGGCAACCGACCTCCAGGTGCATCCCGGAAAACTTCAGGGCAGGATCGAAATGAAGAACGTGAACTTCAGCTACGGCGTCGACTCTCCACAGATCCTTCACGATATCGACTTCAAGGCTGAACCGGGTCAGTTCATCGCCATCGTCGGAGGATCCGGATCGGGCAAATCGACCATCATGAGGTTGCTCCTCGGCTTTGAAAAGCCGGACCTGGGAACCGTCTTCTACGACGGCATCGACCTTTCCGCCCTTAACGTGCAGGCCGTCCGGCGCCAGATCGGAGTGGTCATGCAGAATGGACAGCTGCAACCCGGCTTTGTGCTGCAGAGCATCATCGGCTCCAGCACGCTCACGGTCGATGACGCATGGGAAGCCGCCAGGATGGCCGGTATCGATGAAGAGATCCGCAACATGCCGATGGGCATGTACACCCTAATCAGTGAAGGGGGCGAAACGATCTCGGGCGGACAGAAACAGCGATTGCTGATCGCCGGCTCGCTGGTCCGCAAACCCGGAATCATCTTCTTCGACGAGGCCACCAGCGCGCTCGACAACCGCAAGCAGGAAATCGTCAGCAAAAGCATTGAAAGCCTCAGGGCGACACGGATCGTCATCGCGCACAGGCTCAGCACCATCCGCAGCGCCGACTGGATCTACTGTCTCGACAACGGGCGGATCATCCAGCAGGGCACCTACGATGAGCTTATGGCCCGGGAAGGATTTTTCAGGGAACTGGCGAGCCGTCAGATTGCATAACTTTAAAGCAGGTAAATACTACCATGAACATTCCGGGCAAAATAACCTTGAAAAAGCTGCCTTTTACCATATGGTACCTTACGGCGACGGTGCTGCTGATGGCAGTGGTCTCTTTTATACTGCAGTCAAACCAGGCCCTTGAGCAGACAAAAAAGGAGATCCGCCTGAACATTGACGACATCCAGAGCCTCATCAGGGAGACCAAGGCGAACTCAAACACCATAAGGCTCGACTCCGATGCCCAGGCCATAGCCAAGGCGCATGCGTTCTCCTACATGATCGCACTCAAGCCGGGCATCGTCGGGGATGCGCTTGAGCTCGAGCGGATCCGGAAGCTGCTCAATGTCGATGAACTCAATATCGCAGACCGGAACGGCATACTCGTCGGCAGCACCCTCGGCAGCCACATCGGCTATGACTTCGCGTCGAGCCCCAGCTCGAAGGAGTTCATGCTCGCCATTTACTACAAGGACTTCGAACTTGCCCAGAAACCGATGTCGAAAGGTATCGAGAAAAACCTTTTCCAGTATGCCGGCGTGGCCCGCATCGACCAGCCCGGCATTGTACAGATAGGTTACAAACCTGAACGGGTCGAGGCGGTCATGAAGACGGCCGCCGTCGGGAACATCGTCAAGGGATGGCGTATCGGCTCGTCCGGCCAGGCGTGGCTCGCGGATTTCGATGGAAAGATCCTGAGTACGTTCGACGAAAAAGGCATCAAACAGAGCCTTGTCGCATATGGATTTCCGAAAAAAGCATTCGAGGGAGCGGAAGGCTCCTTTACGGCAACGGTCCATAACCGGACAAGCTTTTTCATGTACCGGTTTTACGAAAACCTCCTGATCATCGGCTCCGTGCCCGAGGAGGAAATCTACGGCAACAGGAACAGGAACCTCCTCGTGATGCTGCTCACCGGCCTTGGCGCCGTTGTCGTCGCAGCGCTGCTCACTTCAATGCGCAGGGGGCTGCCGGCCTGAACCCGGGAGGTCATGGGGCAGCTTTCAGCCCATTCCCGGCAAACACCCTCCAGATGGCGATTGAAGCCGGGAAAAAGTGAATATATTGAAATCGTACAACCGAATATTCCGGGATTGGAGGCTTCAGGGGGAAACAATGACCCCGCCCCGGGAATATCCGGTGAATCATCGTCCCGGACACCCAAGCTGCAAGAGGAGTCAGAATCGGCAATGAAGAACACCTTGTTCAGGAAAGCGCTGTTTCCCGGTAAATACATACAGGGAGCCGGAGTGCTTGGTGAATTGCCGGCGCTGGCCTCGCTGTTCGGCAAACGGGGGCTCATCCTCGCCTCGGCCTCGGCCCTGGGGAGACTCCTTCCTGCCAGCGGCATCGACCTCGCATCGCACTCCATGGTTGCCGACCCGTTCGGTGGAGAGTGCTGCGAAACGGAACTTGCCCGGCTGGCGGCTGTCATCCGCAGGAACGGGAACGATGTGCTTGTGGCCATGGGCGGCGGAAAAACGATCGATACCGCAAAAATCGCAGCAGACCGTGCCGGCATCCCGGTCATTGTCGTCCCCACGATCGCATCGACCGACGCCCCATGCAGCGGCTGTGCCGTCCTCTACTCCGACCAGGGTGTTTTCGAATCGGTCCATTACCAGAAGATGAGCCCGGCCGCGGTCGTCGTCGATACGCAGATCATCGCCAACGCCCCGGTACGCTTTCTCGTCGCGGGCATGGGAGACGCGCTTGCGACATGGTTCGAGGCGAAATCCTGCAACGACACCAGGTCGCAAAACGAGTGCGGCGGGCTTGCGACGCTGAGCGGCCTGAACCTTGCGAGGCTCTGTTACGACACGTTGCTCGGCTACGGCGCGGCGGCAAAGATCGCCGTGGAACAGCAGATCGTCACGCCAGCGCTTGAGCGAATCGTCGAGGCGAACATCCTGCTGAGCGGAATCGGCTTCGAAAGCGGCGGACTTGCCAGCGCCCACGCGATTCACAACGGCCTTACCGCGCTGAGTGAAACCCATGCGTTCTACCACGGCGAAAAAGTGGCCTTCGGCACGCTGGCCGGGCTCCACCTGACGGACGCCGCGCCGGAAGTCATCGACACGGCCTGCTCTTTCTGCGAACAGGTAGGGCTCCCCACAACCCTCGCAGGGATCGGCCTCGCAAACATCGACAGCGACAGGCTGATGCTGGCTGCGGAAAAAGCCTGTGACCCGACCTCATCAATCCATCACGAAGCGGGTGTGGTTACGAAGGATAAGGTACTGCACGCCATGCTCGCCGCGGACGCCATCGGCACCAGAAGAAAGCAAAAGCCCTGTTGCTGATTCGATGACCGTTGATAGTGGACAGTGGATAGTTGATAGTGGATAGTGGATAGTGGATAGTGGATGAGATCATCAAGGGGTCATGAAACGGGCCTTGATTATACCAGGGATAGAAGATCGCATGTTCTGTAAGTATATTGCATGGTGAGCGACAGAATCATGCCTCTGAACCATAAAATCCCTAAAGCATGAACCAGACCATCGCAACGATCCTCAGGCGGCGAAGCGTACGCTCCTACCGCCAGGACCCTGTCGGACCGGCGGAACTCGAACAGATCCTGGAAACCGCACGTAGCGCCCCCACCGCCATGAACCAGCAGCCATGGCACTTCACGGTCATCCGGGACCCTGGGCTGCTCGCCAAGCTCGAAAAAGTCTGCCGAAGCGCCTTCCTCGAATCGAACATCGAAGCGTTGAGGCAAATAGCCGCCCAGGAAGGCTTCAGCGTCTTTTACAACGCGCCGGTGCTCATCATAGTCTCGGGCGACGTAAATGCGATCTCACCGCAATACGACTGCACGCTCGCCATGGAAAACATGATGCTCGCCGCCGCCTCGCTGGAGATCGCGAGTTGCTGGACCCATGCGGTCATGATGTTTCACGCCACCGAAAAAGGCAAGACGATGTTCCGTGAACTCGGCATCAGCTTCCCCGATAACCACGTACCATACGCGGCGGCGGTGTTCGGCTACCCGGCCGGCCCGTTGCCGGAAGCCCCGCCAAGAAACCCGGACTGCGTCACCATAATGGGGTGACCCGGAAATCCCCTTCCCACCATCGCCCGGTTTGACCGAGCTGACAGGTCAAGCCGGGACTATGGATATTGATTCCAGCCATAAGCCCGACTTATAACGACTCAACACGCAGGAATTTGAAGCCAGTCGCGAATTGAGCGTTACCAACTGCCCAGGAGCAAGGTTGTTGCAATAACAGAAACACCTCTTGTTATTCTGCCGGGAAACAGCGGTCAATCAATGATGCCTTTGAGGCGCAGCGCTTCGCGGGTCAGGGATTGGCGCAACGGGAGGTCGCTGGCGTTCCGGATATCGATGTTCATGGCAAAAAACCAGATATCATCAGCGGTTTCGACGTATCCGACATACCATCCGATCTGCGGCGTCGTCCCTGCCGCCCACCCCGTCTTGGCCCATAACGACCAGCGCGGCGTTTTTTCCGCAAGCATCACCTGCCTGAGCGTCTTGTAGCTCGATGAACTGAATGGCAGGGAGCGCCGGCAGACGTTCCGGAGGAAATCGACCTGCTCCACCGCACTGATCCGAAGCGATCCGTCCAGCCAGAACGTCGTGACGTCGAAAGGCTCAACCAGTTCGCCATATGCCGACCTGCCAACATACGCACGGTACTTTTCCGCGCCGACCCGTCGGGCAAGCTCCTGGTAAAACCAGACGCACGATCCCCTGAAAGCACTTTCAAGCGTCTGGTCGCGGTTCCAGTCAGGGAAATCGTAAACACGGCCATCCCATTTCAGGAGATCGTCCTTTCCTGAAACCGCTTTTTCCTGGAGCGATATGAGCGTGTTGAAGACCTTGAATGTGGATGCCACGGGGTATCTGCGGTTCGCCCGGTCGACATTACAGGCATAGCTTTTTCCTCCACGCAACGAGGAGATGACCATCGTGCCCTCAACCCCTTTCCGGGAAAACAGGCCGGCGAGTTCCCTGTCTTCCGCGCAGGCACTGCGGGCGAACGACAGAAACAGGAGAAGCAGGAATACTGTTCGCATGGACTTTGACAAAATTGTGGACACCTGAAGCGGGTATGGGAAAGCCCGGGAAACCATGCTGCAGCGGAATTTGCAATCCGCCTGAAGATGGTTTCCCGGGCCCGCATCCCCGACTTTTCGAGGTATCCTGTTATCGTTTCCTTCGAAAGGTCAGAACTGCTCCTGAACGGAACTTCCCGCCCCCTGGACTTTTCCGATGGAATCTTCGACGATCGAGAGCAGGAAGCTGATACGACCCTCCGCATAGTAGAGCGAGGGCGATATCGCCTTGAACTTGCCGATAAGCTCTTCGAGCTTCTGCTTCTTCATCGCGTCGAGGGCCGCGGCTGAAATGCCCACCTTTTCAGCGGAAACAGTTGTCTTGTAACCAGCCTGGTACTTCTGGGCGTTCAGGTTCAGGACGTTCTCCGCATCCGACTTCCGGGTGGCTGAAACAAGCCTGAGGTTCGGGTTGACCGGCGTCATCTGCATCGGCCTGATCAGAAGGGTGCGCCTGTCGATCCTGAGCTGGTTGTCGATAAGGTCGACTTTCCTCATGACGTTTCGTTCGAAAAGGTTGAACCGCTTGACCGATTCACCTGGTTCCGGCGGCCAGAACCTTTTGACCGGGGTCATCCTGATGAGACCTGCAATTTTGGCAGGGCCGTAGGTATCCTTCGCTGCCGCATCGATCTGCCCGAGCAACGCCTCCTGCTGAGCATAGCCCGTCTTGAGAATGGTCATGAGAAAATCGATTTCACCGGCCATCTTGAGAAATCCTGACGCGCCCTTGTATGCATCCGGCGTCAACCCTTTCATTGCGGCGGCATGTTTTCCGGGATCCGCATTGACGTTCCATGAAGGATCGTTGGCAAGGGTCTTCCAGGCGTTCTCGTAGTTCGATGCATAGACTGCGGCTGCCGAGTTCAGGAGCGACGCGTTGTCGAGGTATCCATCGAGTCTGGTGTAGAACTGCTCGGCAGGATCGGTGTAACCATGCATCTCGGTGAGGTAGGTCTGGACGCTGTTGGTGAACTTCGCTTTTTCGGAAGCCTCCAGCCCTGCGTAATCGTCGGGATAGATCAGCCGATAGAGGTAGCAGTACATATAATGAAGGTTCCAGCCGCCGAGATCGAGGCCGGTAAGGAGGCCGATCGATGGTCTCAGGTACAGTGAGAGGTTGGCGATGTCGGTGTTGTCGTTCCTGAAAAGAC
Source organism: Chlorobiaceae bacterium (assembly GCA_013334525.1). Classification (GTDB taxonomy): domain Bacteria; phylum Bacteroidota; class Chlorobiia; order Chlorobiales; family Chlorobiaceae; genus Chlorobaculum. The sequence continues at coordinate 8,785 of JAAXXK010000040.1, read as the reverse complement.
GCTGGTTGATACGTTCAGGCACGTAGGAAATAATATCGCCGTTCAGCCAGCTCGCGGTCTGATGGGGCTCCCACCACAACCCGAATGCGCCCGGCTTGGTATCCTTGCTGATAGAGCTGGCCGGTGCCGGAAATCCTGTCAGGCCCGGAGAATACACCCCTGTGGTGGACATGATGCAATACTTCTGGCCCATGCCGTACAGCACAGACTCACCACCGTTGCAACTTCCGTCGATGACCTTCAGGCTGACACCCTTGTTCGCGATCTTTTCGAAAAGAGGAGCCGTCTGGCTCACATAAAGGCTACCTGAGTTGAACTGCACGTAGTGGCTGGCGGCTGTAGCTTTCGAAGTGTCGTTGCGGTTTATTCGCGGATCGGATCCGTGACCTGCCAGGTAAACGACGAGGTTGTCGCCGGATACGAGGGTGTTCGAAAGGTTGGTCAACGCGGTCAGACCCTGAGAGGCATTGTCGACCATGGTAACCGTATAGCCGCGCCCCTGAAGCTCAGTTTTCAGAGCGGCGGGAGCCCCTCCCCAATCGTTGTGATATACGATGAGCGCCTTTTTCTGCAATACTGCAAAGAGCGGAACGGCCTGCAGGATGAAAAATCCGGCAAGCATCATGGTAAGCATAGCCCTCTTCATAACATACCCTCCCCTGTTGAAATGTTATCTTATCATAGAACGATGTCTGATCGCATACCCGTAAAATAATCGTAATCAAGCCACAAGCACCTTAACTGTAAAGACAATTGTTGGTTATAACTAGCTCCCATATATAGATGAATAACAATAGACAGCATCATATGTAAAAGCCGGACGACCAACAGGAGCAAATAGAAAACAATAAACGAAAACAAAACAGCCAAAACATCTGATTAGATATCGGGCCTCAATGCATCATGCAGTTGCCGTTGGAATGGATAAACAAATTCAATACCATTACAACTTCAAGTTATGCATTGAATCGGTTTCTTCAAGAAGAAGAATTCACTGTGACAAGGCGCTGAAGATGTCGCTTATGTTATAATTATTACGCCCCATTTACACCAAATACAAGAAAAATAATGAAGTGCCTGACCTGGATAATACTGATGAATTGGTTTCTCGAATAAGATGTTTGGTCGATTAACACTATGACTCAATTCGATATATATCGTTGTACCCCATTTTATTTAAAGACGATTCTGGACTCAATCTATCTTATGATAAAAACAAGAGGCGCAATAATGGCGTAATTATATATAAAATACAAGCTCCGAAAAAAATAATCCCATCAGGTATACGCGGATTATATATTATAATAATAGAAGTTAACGTGATTCATATTCATAAAGGGCTCTATTTTTCGTCAATAATTCGAATTATTATTAAAATTAAATTTAATTAAAATTAAAATTTGCTTAAATTATTAATGAACACGTTTGTTGACATGCTTCGAGCACCTGATGAAAAACGACTTGTAGCTGGAAAAAAGTATAAAGATGAACTCAGGTTCAGAATCAATAGCAAATCCTTGCCGGAAATTCTGACCATAAAGATCTGGTTTACGTCCGTCAGATATGTTACCCGACATCTTTGGCATCCAGTGACAACTGCCCGAAAGATAACAAAAGCATAATAGTGAGATCTTCAGAGTCATTTACCACAAATAACTCTGAATGCAAATCAAGCTTTCCACACTCTCTTTGAAAACATAACAGATCTGTACACTCAAGAATTGAGTGCTCAGATTGTAGCGCATTTTATTGACCTGTGCATTAACAATTGTTAACGCCCCGATCAGCAAGGCGAAAGGTACGCCTTCAGCCTTATGTAATTCGCCTGACAGAGCTCAATTTTCCCGTTATAACCCATATTTCTTAATCTCATCACATAAAAAAGGAGTGTCTCTATGAGAAAAACAGACCGTTTACTTCTTGCCTTGCTTTGTATGATCCCATTGCTTTTCTGGAGCACGGATGGATCTGCACTGCCTGTTTTTGCCCGAAAATATCATACGGCCTGCACAACTTGCCACGTTGCATTCCCGATCAGAAACGGATTCGGCGAGGCGTTCAGGAATAACGGATATCGTTTCCCGGCGGGCCAGGATGAAGACATGGTGAAGGAAGAGCCGATCAAGCTGGGACAGGAATCTTACAAGAAAGTGTTTCCGGATGCGATCTGGCCATCTGATATGCCCAACATGCCGACTCTCGGCTTCCTGGGTAAAATCAGGGCTTATACTCCCAAAGACGAAGTTTCCGGCTCATACAAGGCAACAAAAGTTGTCGAGGATCTTGAGACATTCTTCGCTGGAACAGTTACCGAGCAGATCACCTATTTTGGCGACTTTGCCTTCAATGAGGGAGGAGTCGAATGGGGCAAGCTCAACCTGATGTGGACGTTCAGGCCAGGATTAAACCTTGTGCTCGGAGAGGTCGGTATTACAGAAAAAATGGTCCTGGTATCTGCCAGACCCGGATGGAAGCGTGATGGATACACCACCACCATGCCCGGAATCACAAGGGGTGCTGAAATCAGGTACGCCGGCGACACAGGAGAGACTGGTGGATACTCTCTGTCGGCAGGTATCGGCAGGAATTCAACCGAAGACCCCGAAGACGCCGGCAACATAGGTGACTCCAAATATGTAAGGGCAACCTACAAGATCGGCGGCCATGGATTGCTCAGCGGTGTCGGTGGCAAACATGGTGTCGAACATATCGGCATGGATAACGGGATCACCTTCGGCGTCAATCTCTTTAATTCTGTAAAAGGTGGTCAACCAGCCACACAGGAAGATCTCGCGGGATTGACAAAAACCGCCTATTCAGCTGATATCGAGGCTGCTTATGGTTCACTGCGCATTCTTGGCCAGTACGCACGCTTCAACGAAGTGCTCGATGAAACAGACAAGAGCATTAACTACGGAAAGAGGACCGCATATTCGATTGAAGGGGATTATTGGTTCTATCCCTGGCTTGTCGGTGTTATGCGTTATGAGTACCTGAAAGACAATTACAACGGAACAATGAGGAAAGTCATTCCTGCTGTAGCTATCATGCTGAGACCAAATGCAAAGATCGGCCTTGAATACGTCAATGTCAGTCACGACAAAAAAATCTCCTCATATACAGCACCGTCTTCGTTCCAGCTGTTCACGCAGGTAGGTTTCTAGTCATCTCCGATAGTTAGTGTGGTAATAATGGTTGTTTGATGGACATACCTGCAAAAGGATAAGTGCTTTCCTTTTGCAGGTATGTTTTTTTGTCGAATATAATCATTTCATTCCCTGCACTTCTGGCCGCACTCTACCCCCACTCCCTCAACTGCATTGCCACATTCGCCTCTTCATTCCTCGAGCCCGGACTCCTCGACCACATGACATTTTCTGATATATCCAGACCGTAATCCCCTCTAACAAAACACAAAACGGGATTTCCTCCATGTACGTTTATCTCATCCGGCAATTTTCCGAAGCGGACGATATTGTGCCGGTGTCTTAAATATGAGTATCTTTTTACCATAGATCATTCACCCATTCCCTCTCAAGGACAAGGAGCGCCGCCAGCCATGACCGATTACGAAGCCATTGTAGAACGCCTGAAAGCAGTACTGAACGCAAGTCGCAAGATCGTCACCCTCGACGGGTCAGTCGTCAACTCGATGCTCCTCGAGCTTGCAGACCGCATACCCGCTGCTGCAGAAGCGATCCTCGATGCCAACAAAAAGGATCTCGATCGGATGGATCCCTCCGATCCCCGCTACGATCGCCTTCTCCTGAACGAGGCGCGCCTCGATTCGATCGCTTCGGATATAAGAAACGTGGCCTCACTCCCCTCACCGCTCGACATTGTGCTTGAAGAGCGCGCGCTGCCAAGCGGCCTGAGCGTAAAAAAGGTGACCGTGCCGCTCGGGGTAATCGGCATCATCTACGAATCAAGACCGAACGTGACCTTTGACGTCTTCTCGCTCTGCCTGAAATCGGGCAACGCGACCGTGCTCAAGGGTGGAAGCGATGCGGCGTTCTCCAACATCGCCATTGTGGAGCTTATCCAGAGCGTGCTGATGGAGTGCGGCCTGGACACGAACATGATCTACCTGCTGCCGGCCGAACGTGAAGCAGCCAACATCATGCTGAACGCCATGGGGTTCATCGACGTGATTATTCCGAGGGGAAGCCAGCAGCTCATCGATTTCGTACGCAAAAACTCGACCGTACCGGTGATCGAAACGGGTGCAGGCATAGTACACACCTATTTCGACAAAAGCGGCGACCTTGAGTATGGCCGCAATATCGTGTTCAACGCCAAAACGAGGCGCCCAAGCGTGTGCAATACGCTCGACACCCTTATCGTGCATAGCGACCGGATCGACGACCTGCCCTTGCTGGTCGAGCCCCTAGAGGAGAAGATGGTGATGATTTTCGCCGATGAACCCGCCTACTACAAGCTGATGGGGCGGTATCCGGAAGAGCTTCTGCAGCCGGCAAGCCCGGAGCATTTCGGTACGGAGTTCCTGTCGCTGAAAATGTCGATCAAGATTGTCGGCAGCCTCGACGAGGCGCTCGACCACATCGCCCATCACAGCTCGAAACACAGCGAGGCCGTCATCGCGTCGGACCAGTCGGTCATAGACACCTTCATGAAAAGGGTCGATGCTGCCGCCGTCTATGCCAACACTTCAACGGCGTTCACCGATGGCGCGCAGTTCGGCCTCGGTGCGGAGATCGGCATCAGCACGCAGAAACTGCATGCCCGCGGCCCCATGGGCCTGAGGGAGCTGACCAGCTACAAGTGGCTCGTGACAGGCCAGGGAGAGGTGAGGCCCTGAGATGCTCGAAGCACGCAAACTCGTAAAATCTTACGCCCTGCCCGGCCAAAGCCCGCTGAGAATCCTGAACGGCATCGACCTGACGGTTGGCCCCGGTGAGATGGTGACGGTCATCGGAGCATCCGGCAGCGGAAAAACCACCCTGCTCAATCTGCTCGGCACGCTTGACGCCCCTGACGAAGGAGATCTGCTCTTCGATGGCGCCCCTATATTCAGGGGCAGCAAAAGTATGCTTTCGAAGAAAGAGCTGGCACGGTTCAGGAACCGGAAAATCGGCTTTGTGTTCCAGTTCCACCACCTGCTGTCTGACTTCACTGCCCTTGAAAACGTCGCGATGGCAGAGTTCATAGGCACAGGAAAGCTCAAACCGGCAAAAACCCATGCCGCACAACTGCTCGAAAGCCTCGGGCTGAAAGGCAGGTTCGACCACCTCCCCTCTGAACTTTCCGGCGGCGAACAGCAGCGGGTAGCCATCGCCAGGGCCCTGATGAACAACCCCATGCTGGTGCTGGCCGACGAACCGAGCGGCAACCTCGACAGTCGTAACAGCCGCCTGCTGTATGAGCTTATGGCCAACCTCAGCAAGGAGCACCAGACCTCGTTCGTCATCGTAACGCACAACGAGGAGTACGCCGCCTTGGCCGACCGTTGCCTGCACATGCAGGACGGACAACTGCAAATATGCGATAGTAAAACGAAGTCAAATGTAAGCTCCTGATTCCTCTGCTTCCCCAAATTAAGAGTGTGAGTGGTATGTTTACCTGAAAATGAGTTAGATTGTCAACATCAAGTCGTACTTTCGCACTCAAAATCCGATGATCATGGCACAAGTCAGAGTCAGAAACAAACATCAGATAACCATTCCTGCGCGAATAGCTGAATCGGCCAATATCAAGCCGGATGACCTGCTTGACATTACCTACAAAAACGGCGTCGTTACACTCATACCGATATCGCATAAAACAAAGAAGCAATCTGCCTTGTCCTATGCTGGCATCGCAAAAGGAACCTGGGGAAAAACCACTGCAGAAATCAACTCCGCCCTTGAAAATAACCGTGACTCATGGGAACGATAGCTGATCTCCTCGACAATCTGCATGGACAACAGGTATACCTGGACACCAATGTTTTCATCTATTTCCTGGACAGGAATCCCGATTATTTTGAGATTGTGGCACCGCTCATCGAGGCTATCGAATCAGGGGCCATTGCAGGATGTACTGGCGATGCCGTGATCGCCGAAACTTTGGTCAAGCCTTATCAAACCGGAAATCTTGCCCTTGTTGCAAGCATCAAGGTATTTTTCAGGTCAGAAAATTTTCTCTCGGTTTACCCGCATGATGCAGAAACATTTGACCTCGCAGCCCAGCTAAAGGCAAAATACAACCAGAAATTTATCGATGCCCTTCATTACGCGACAGCAATAAAGGCCGGGTGCAAAGCAATTATAACAAATGACAGTGGAATCAGGGACAGTGAGGAGATGGAGGTGATTTTGCTCTCTAAGCTGCTTAAACAGCCATAACATTACCATGACCTCCGAACAACCGAACAACCATAAAATAGGCCCCATAATCCTTGCCCCTTCGGTACTGCCGATGCATGGGTGGACATTCCTGGCGGCCGCGTTCTTTTCGATCAGCATGATCACCTTCGTGTCGATCGGCCAGGCCTACATCCTGAACCAGCATCTGGGCATACCGACCCATATGCAGGGCACCATCAGCGGCGACCTTGTATTCTGGACCGAGATCGTCACCATGCTGCTCTTCGGCCCGGTCGGGGCCATCATGGACCGCATCGGGCGCAAACCGGTTTACGCATCAGGCTTCCTTGTCCTGGCGCTCGCCTATATGCTCTATCCCACGGCAAAAAGCGTGTCTGAACTGACCGTGTACCGTATGATCTATGCCGTTGGCGTGGTGGCCGTAACGAGCGGGCTGGCAACCGTGATGGTCGACTACCCTGCCGAACGTTCAAGAGGCAAGCTTATTGCGATCACCGGTTTTCTCAGCGGCCTGGGTATCGTGATTCTCAACCAGTTTTACGGCAGCTTGCCCAAGAAGCTCGTCTCCATGGGATTCGGGGGAATCGAGGCGGGATTCTGGACCCATGCAGCCATAGCGTCGACCTGCATCCTGATTTCGGTAGGCCTCGCCATAGGCCTGAAGGGCGGCACACCCATGAGGCACGAAGAGCGGTTGCCCCTGCTCAAGTTGCTGGCCAGCGGTTTTGTGCACGCCAGAAACCCGAGAATCCTGCTCTCCTATGCGGCGGCATTCGTGGCAAGGGGCGACCAGGCGATCATCGGCACCTTTGTGCCGCTCTGGGGCACCACGGCAGGCATCGCCATGGGGATGAACCCTGCGGAAGCCGTAAAGCGGGGAACCATCATGTTCATCATCTCCCAGTCGGCCGCCCTTCTCTGGGCACCGGTCATGGGCCTGCTCATCGACAAGTGGAACCGGGTGACTGCGCTCACCGTCAGCATGGGGCTTGCCGCGGCCGGATACCTGTCGCTGTTGCTGATCGGCAACCCCCTGGAGTCATGGTCGGCGGTGTTTTTCGTGCTGCTCGGCATAGGCCAGATCAGCGCGTTCCTCGGTTCGCAATCGCTGATAGGCCAGGAGGCGCCTAAGGAGGCCCGGGGAGCGGTGATCGGCGCGTTCAACATCAGCGGAGCTGTTGGCATTCTATTGATCACCATGGCCGGAGGACGAATGTTCGACGGTATAAGCCCCAAAGCACCCTTCCTCATCGTCGGGGTCATCAACCTTTTCGTAATGGTCGCCGGAATTTTTGTACGCAGAGGTGAAGCGGGCAGAACCTCTTGATCAGAACATCCGGCAACTAATTCCCAATAATCAACCGTTTGTTCTTGATCAATTCACTCAGCTCCCTCAAAAGCAAAGTCCGCTGTTTGATCATAGCAACCGCGAGATTATCAACTTCGCCAGCTCTCATTAAAGCGGATTCGGTCCCCATAGATGGATACACCCCATCCATGACAAGTGACTGCACCTTGTATGTCTCATTTCTCATCTTTATCCAGCTTTGCTGCGACTGTTTCAACTGCCTGCGACCTTCGTTGCCGAGCATAAAATAGAGCTTATTATACTGGATATTGAGCTCTCTGTCCCATATATCAGTTGCGATCAAACAAGGAATACCTCCCGTTCCGCCATATGTGTGGTCCAGACAATCCTGTATTGAATCCCGATAGCTTGCCTCGAATTCTTCGACTGATTGAAAATTATCCAGCGTACGCGGATAGTCAGACAAACTCTTGTAGTTGTAGGCGACGCCAAAAGCCTGGCAGGACAAACACAAGAACAGACCTGACAGAATGACAGTTTTAATGATCATGCTAACGCCCCTCCTGGTTATTCATGGTTTTCTTTCGACTATATCACTCCTAAAATATTTGTTCGTTCAAAACCGGATTGTTTAAGTGCTTCCCGGAAATGCTTCAAAGGATTAAGATCAAGAATTTCGACGCATTGGGCGACTCTTTTGATCCTACTGTAAGATGCTCAAAATATACGCACATTATTCGCCAAACATCAAATAACAACCAGACTCTTTAACATTGTCACAGCAAGTTGTACGGTTCATAGTTAATAAGAATTATCAATCCTGCATGAAAAAAGCCCCGGTATCAAACCTGGAGCCTTTTACATGAATACATATGATACTGACGATGGATATGAAGAACTGGAGGATCAAGCAGTGGCAACAATAACGTCGCAGATGATGTCGATATCCTCCTGCTTCAGGTAGGGATGCATCGGGAGGGAGAAGATCCTCGCGCTGAAATCTTCCGAGATCGGGAAATCACTTTGCACGTAGCCAAGACCAGCATAGGCTTTCTGCAGGTGCAGCGGAATACGGTAGTAGATCACTGAGGGAATACCCGCACGTTTCAAGGCCTCCATTATCTGCTCGCGTTCGGCAGTCGATGAGGCG
>JAAXXK010000039.1 GCA_013334525.1 Chlorobiaceae bacterium | reverse complement strand
TCGGTGCTCTCCGAGGAGGCCGTGCTCGGCTTCGAATACGGCTACTCGATCGCCGAGCCCAACACGCTCGTCATCTGGGAGGCGCAGTTCGGCGATTTCGTCAACGGCGCGCAGGTGGTGATCGACCAGTTCATCACATCGGCTGAAGTCAAGTGGGGCCTCTCGTCGGGCCTGGTGATGATGCTGCCGCACGGCTACGAAGGGCAGGGCCCCGAGCACTCCTCGGCGCGTCCGGAGCGCTTCCTGCAGCTCTGCGTCGACGACAACATCCAGGTCTGCCAGCCGACCAGCCCTTCGCAGATTTTCCATCTCATCCGGCGCCAGATGATCCGCACGATCCGCAAGCCGCTGGTGATCCTGACCCCGAAATCGATGCTTCGCCACAAGGATGCCGTTTCGCCGCTTGAGGATCTGACCAGGGGCACCTTCAGGACGGTCATCGGCGACGAATCGGCCAGGCCGGAGAAGGTGAGCCGTGCAGTCCTCTGTTCCGGCAAGGTTTACTATGACCTGATGAATCGCCGCAAGGAGAATGGCAAGAAAGATGTAGCGGTCATCAGGATGGAGCAGTTCTATCCATTCCCCCAGGAGGCACTCAAGGCAGAGCTCTCCCGTTACCCCGGGCTCAAGGAGATCGTCTGGTCACAGGACGAGCCCCAGAACCAGGGATATTGGATGTTTATGCTCCAGTACCTGATGGATATCATGGAAAAGGGCCAGAAGCTCGGCTACGCCGGTCGTCCGGCTTCGGCTTCACCCGCAGTGGGCTATTTCAGCAAGCATACCGAACAGCAGAAGGCGTTGCTCGACGCGGCATTCGGGAAGCTTCAGGGAACCGTCATCAGCAAATAACCAAAACTCAAGGCACCAAGGATCTGGTATGGCAATCGTCGATGTTATAATACCCCCGTTATCGGAGTCAGTAGCCGAAGCCACCATGCTCGGCTGGAGAAAACAGCCCGGTGACGCCGTCTCCCAGGATGAACCCCTGTTTGAAATCGAGACCGACAAGGTCGTGTTCGAGGTCCCCGCTCCCGCATCGGGAGTGCTTACGGCAATAACAGCCGGAGACGGGAGCATCGTCCTTGCCGGCCAGAGCGTCGCCTCCATCGACACGGAAGCGGTTGCTGCCGAGCCTGCGGCTGCAGCCCCGGCAGCCCCGGCCCCGACTCCGGTTCCGACACCAGCACCCGCTCCGGTACCGGCTTCGGTTCATGCCCCGATTCCGGCGCATCACATTCAGCCGCAGCCGGCATATTCGCTGGCCTCCGGTCCAGCTCCGGCACCCATGCCTTCGGCGGCGAAGCTGATCGACGAGAACAACCTCATCGCCGCCGCCATCACCGGAACGGGCAGGGGCGGACGGGTTACCAAGGGGGATGTGATTTCGACGCTTGCCGGCGGCGGGCCGCAACCCAGGACATCGGCTCCGGTACCGGCAGCAGCAGTCTCTGCGCCGGCCCCTGTCGCCATATCGCCCTCCTGGACCCCAATGGCTCCCGAAGCCTCGATGCGGCCTGTACTGCAGCCGGTCGATGCCGTCATGGATACATCGCTGCTCAACAACCGCCCCGAAGAGCGGGTGCCGATGTCGCGCCTGCGCGCCAGGATCGCCGAACGCCTGCTTCAGTCGCAGCAGTCGAACGCCATCCTCACCACCTTCAACGAGGTCAACATGCAGGCGGTCATCGACCTGCGCAACAAGTACAAGGACAAGTTCGAGAAGGAGCACGGCGTCAAGCTCGGCTTCATGTCCTTTTTCGTCAAGGCGGCCGTTCATGCGCTCAGGAAGTATCCGGTGCTGAACTCCTCGGTCGACGGTACGGACATACTCTACCACGGCTTCTTCGACATCGGCATCGCCGTCGGTTCGCCGCGCGGCCTGGTCGTGCCGGTGCTGCGCAACGTCGACCAGATGAGCTTTCCCGATATCGAAAAGCAGATCGCCGAGTATGGTGCTAAAGCCAAGGAGAGCAAGCTCTCCCTCGAAGAGCTTACCGGCGGCACCTTCTCGATCTCCAACGGCGGCACCTTCGGTTCGATGCTCTCGACCCCGATCATCAACCCTCCGCAGTCGGCAATCCTGGGCATCCATGCCACCAAGGATCGGCCTGTGGTGGAGAACGGGCAGATCGTGATCCGTCCCATGAACTATTTTGCACTCTCTTACGACCATCGCATCATCGATGGCCGTGAAGCCGTGCTCGGCCTGGTGGCCATGAAAGAGGCCATCGAGGATCCGGCGCGTTTACTGTTCGACCTTTAATCACCCAAGAGACCATGATCAAGAAATTCGACGTACTTGTCATCGGCGCCGGACCCGGCGGATACATCGCTGCCATTCGCGCCTCCCAGCTCGGCTTCACTGTAGCCTGCTGCGAATTCAAATCTTATGACGATCCCAGCGGCGAGCCACGGCTTGGCGGCACCTGCCTCAACGCGGGATGCATTCCGCTCAAGGCGCTGGTTGCCTCTTCGGAAGCCTACGAACGGGTGAACCACCAGTATGCCGAACACGGTATTTCGGCCACCGAGGTGAAGATGGACGTCAGGCAGATGATCAAGCGCAAGGACGATATCGTCACCCGCATGACCGGCGGCATCCAGCTGCTGTTCCGCAAAAACCGCATTACGCTGCTCAAGGGACACGGCTCTTTCGTCGGCAGGACCGACGACGGATACCAGGTGGTCATCAGTACGCCGACCGGCGACGAGGAGGTCGTTGCGCGCAACGTCATCATCGCGACCGGATCGAAGGCGAGGCACCTGCCGGATATCGAGGTGGACAACGTCACCGTTTGCGACAACGAGGGCGGGCTCAAGTTCGAAACCGTGCCGAAGAGGCTCTGCGTCATAGGCGCCGGGGTGATCGGCCTTGAACTCGGTTCGGTCTGGCGCCGGCTTGGAGCCGAAGTCACCGTGCTCGAATCGATGCCGACATTCCTTGCCGCCAGCGACGAAAGCATCGCCAAGGAGGCCGGCAAGCTCTTCCCGAAACAGGGGATCGACATCGTGCTTGGCATCAGGATCGATGAGGTGAAAAAAGGGCGGAACGGCCTTACCGTGAGCTATACCGACGCACAGGGCGCAGGGCAGAAGCTCGAATGCGACCGGATGATCGTCTCGATCGGCCGCATACCGAACACCGACAAGCTCAACCTCGAAGCGATCGGGCTGAAGACCGACGAGCGCGGGTTCATACCGGTCAACGCCCAGTGCAGCACGGCGGCTCCCGGCGTCTACGCCATCGGCGATGTCGTTCGCGGGCCCATGCTTGCCCACAAGGCTGAGGACGAGGGGGTCATGGTGGCTGAAGAGATCGCAGGCCAGAAGCCGCATATCGATTACAACTGCATGCCCTGGGTGATCTACACCTCTCCTGAAATCGCCTGGGTCGGCAAGACCGAGCAGCAGCTCAAGGCTGAAGGCCGGGCTTACAAGGCGGGCAAATTCCCCTTCATCGCCAACGGCAGGGCCCTTGGCCTCGGCAACGTCGACGGGTTTGTCAAGATGCTTGTCGATGCAGGCACCGACGAGATCCTCGGTGTGCACATCATCGGCAGCGATGCTTCGGATCTTATCGCCGAAGCGGCCCTTGCCATGGAATTCCGTGCCTCGGCCGAAGATGTCGCCCGCACCTGCCATCCCCATCCGAGCCTCTCCGAAGTGATCAGGGAGGCCGCCCTGGCCACTGCCGATCGCGCGCTGAACATGTGAGTCTCCGGGTTTCCCTCCTTCGCGTCAGCATGGGAGGAGGGGGGCCGCATTGCGCCGATGGCGAAACAGGGATCGCATGAAAGGTGAAAGGGCAAAGCTCCCCGCCCATGGTCAGCGGTTTCAGGATTTATATGGAGTGAATTAAGCTTGAGGCGAGTTATTATTGAATGAGCGTGTGATGGCCCTTTTTTCAGATCTGTTCTTTTGGTATCGCCCTTTGATGATTTGTTCGTCACCCACGATCAAAATTTACCGAATCAACCGATGATGATGGCTATGGAACACCCTGGGAATGTTTGCTGGTATGCACTTTATGTAAGATCACGCTTCGAGAAGAAAGTGCACCAGCAGTTGCAGGAAAAGGGGGTGACCAGCTTTCTGCCGCTGATCGAGACGGTCAGGCAGTGGAGCGACCGGAAAAAAAGGGTTGAAGAGCCTCTTTTCAGGGGTTACGTCTTCGTGAACATCGACCATCACACAGGGCATGTCCCGGTGCTCGAAACGGAAGGGGTTGTCAGGTTCATCGGTATCGGCAGGAATCCGTCGGTGATCGCTGAACGGGATATCGAGTGGCTGAGGCGCCTGGTGCGAGAACCGGCCGCGGTGGGACGTATCGTAGCCTCCATTCCTGCCGGCAAGCGGGTGCGGGTGCTGGCCGGACCTTTCAAGGATTTCGAGGGCACCGTGATCAAGGCGGGGCGTGAAGATCGCCTGGTGGTCTTTTTCGACAGCATCATGCAGGGCGTGGAGATCACGATTCTGCCGGAGTTGCTCACACCCATCGATTCGACCAGGTCCAGGGAACCCCAGGATGATTCCGGCAAAAGGGACGAAGCCGGAGAGTCGGTGATCAAGCATTTTACCCGTCCCTGACCACGCACTTCATGTCAAGCACTCCCCCTTCCACTCAATACGGCCCCATGCATGATACCCTGCACAGGGTTTTCGGCTTCAGGTCGTTCAGGCCGAACCAGCAGGAGATCGTACAGGCGCTCATGGATGGCCGGGATCTGTTTGCCGTCATGCCGACCGGTGGCGGCAAGTCGCTCTGCTACCAGCTTCCGGCCGTACTGCTTTCCGGCACGGCGCTTGTCGTAAGCCCGCTCATTTCGCTGATGAAGGACCAGGTCGACGGTGCCCGTTCCAACGGCATCAGGGCGGCGTTCCTCAACAGTACCCTTGACCCCTCCGCGCAGTCGGCGGTTACCCAGGCATTGCTTTCGGGTTCGCTCGACCTGCTTTATGTTGCCCCGGAACGCTTCGCGCTCGACTATTTCCGCGACCTGCTTCGCCGGGCGCGTATCAGCATGGTGGTGATCGACGAGGCGCATTGCATTTCGGAATGGGGGCACGATTTCCGCCCGGACTACCTCTCGCTCTCATCGATCGTCGAAATCCTGCCCGAAATTCCCGTTGCAGCCTTCACGGCCACGGCGACGCACCTGGTGCAGCGTGATATACTCCAGAAACTCAGGCTGCGCGATCCGCTGGTCGTCAGGGCCTCGTTCGACCGACCGAACCTTTCGTACGAAGTGCGTTTCAAGGAGAAGGGAGACCAGCAGCTCACCGCTATCCTTAAACAGTTCTCCAGACAGGCGGGCATCATCTACCGTACAAGCCGCAAAAGCGTGAACGACACTGCGGCCATGCTGCAGAAAAAGGGGTTTCGCGCCCTCCCATACCATGCGGGGCTGAACGACATGGAACGGCAGGCAAACCAGGAGGCATTCATTCGCGACGAAGTGGATATCATAGTCGCCACCGTTGCCTTCGGCATGGGCATCGACAAGTCCAACGTCCGGTTCGTCATTCACGCCGATCTGCCACGAAGCATCGAGAGCTACTACCAGGAGACCGGCCGTGCGGGACGTGACGGCGAAGATGCGCGCTGCATCATGCTGTTTTCGCAGGGCGATATTCCAAAGGTCCGTTTTTTCATCGATGCGATGCTCGATGAAGAGGAGCGCTCAAAGGCTCTGGGCGCCCTGTCGAAAGTGGTAGCGTTCGCATCGACCAACGTCTGCAGGCGCAAGACGCTGCTTGACCATTTCGGGGAGCTCTATCCCCAGGACAATTGCGGCTCGTGCGATGTCTGCCTCGGCCTGCATGAGGTGGTCGACTGCACCACAGAAGCGCAGATGCTGCTCTCGGCTGTCGTCAGGACCGATTCGCGGTTTGGTGGAGCCTATCTTGTCGATATCCTCACCGGCGGCGACACGCAGAAGATCAGGGAGTTCGGGCACGACCGGCTGAAAGTATACGGTGCAGGCAAGGCTCATGGCAAGAAGTTCTGGCGCCAGCTCATCGACGATCTGCTGGCCAGGAAGGCCATAGGCCGGTCGGAAGGGCTCTACCCGACCATTTTCCTGCTCGATGGAGGCGTGGCTATCCTGAAGGGCCAGGAGCGGGTAGAAGTGACCAGGGTCGTGGAGAAGAAAGCCGCAAAGGCCTCCCGCAAAGGCGATGGCGCGGCTGAATCCCCGGCCGACAGGGAGCTGTTCGAGAAGCTGCGGGCTTTACGCAAAATGCTCGCCGACCAGCAGGGAGTGCCGCCCTATGTCGTGTTTTCAGATCGATCCCTGCACGAGATGGCTGCCCTGAAGCCCCGGACCCCCGACGAAATGCTGACCATTGCCGGAGTCGGCGAGGTCAAGCTGGCCCGCTATGCCGAAGCATTCCTTGAAGTGCTGAACGGCTGAGGGTTCCCTATCGCGATTATTGCTGAACGAAATCCGCCGGATCTTTGTTCTTGAACTGTGTTTACGAGACTCGCAGTTCATATGAACGTTGAACTGAAAGTGCCGGGCCGCAATACGGTCCATAATGCTGCCGATTAGCAATTGAAGGAGAGTTGTACACCTTTCCTGTAGCTTTCGATTCAGAAATCGCCCTGTTGATGGGTTGGCCTGATTGAATGGAACAAGAGATGATTATCCGGATGAAACAGCCCACAATCCGGACCCTCAATCAGAACGGCAGGCAGGATGCAGGCAGATAGCTCTTTCCGGGTACAAATCGATTGACTTTCGATTTCATATAAGCAAAATCATTATATCAACCATGATGCTTATTACTAACGGAATTTTCAGGAAGTTCGGAATCCCATACATCAACCTGCTGTCGGCAATGCTATCGGTCTGTGTATTGCTGCAATCGAATACGGCAAATGCAAGGCCCGCGGTTTTTGACTCCCCCCCCTCTGTTGAGGCAGGCTTTACTGCCGACCATCTGACAAATAATTATGCAGCCTGGAACAGCCAGTACCTGAGTCTGACCGTGCCCATGAAAGCATCGGGCCTTTTCAATTTACGGCTGGAAAATGTCGGCAAATATGATATGACAGACCAGGCCATCAGCTTTGCCTACTCCCTTCCTTTTGATGCCGGTGTTTTAAGCGTCGATGGCGGATATAGCGCAAATCCCGGGTTCCTGCCGAAAAACAGTTTGGGCATCGGCTGGAATGGCCACCTTCCCCAGGGGTTCGGCTACATCGTCGGGGCGACGCAACGGGAATACGTCGATGCCACCACAAGAATTTACCGGCTTGGGGCCGAGAAATATTCCGGTCCTTTCAGGTTTGCCTATACCGCTCTTTTCTCATCTATCGACAACAGCAGAAGCAAGCTGGCCCATCAACTGCAGGCACAGTGGATAAGCAACGAAGATAACCGGCTCGGCCTGACCTATGCATTCGGCGTTGAGCCTGAGGTGTTGGGTGTGGGCAACATATCTGCCATCAATACCCGATATATCCAGCTTGACGGCCTGTACTGGCTGACCAAAAAAGTTGGGGTAAATGCCGCGCTCTGGTATGGCAGGGCGGGCGATTACTATCAGCACAACGGGGGGCAGCTGGGGCTTCGTGTTCTGCTGTGACATGGTGTTGCGTTATGCCTCCATTGGGTAATGGCCATGCGAATGATGTTTACAATGTCCTGAAAACATGCCATTGAAAAAATGTAAAGAAAAGTTCGACGGAGCATCGCAGGATGCGGAGCTGCATCCCCATGCAGCGTTGAAAGGTAAGGCGCTTTTGAAGGGCGGCAGTGACTTGGGTTTGCTCGATTCCATATTTTCGGTTACTTCAGATCCCATATTTATAAAAAATCCAAAGGGATGTTACCTGCTTGCCAATAATGCTGCAGCCCGATTTATGGGAATGGAGCTTTCTGAAATAATCGGTTGTGATGATAACGCCATAGTATCCGATCCTCAAATACTGGGGTTGCTGGCCATGGATCATTCAATCATGGAGACCGGCAAGTCGAAATTATATGAACAGAGTATTGTCGGCAGATATGGCAAAGTAAAGAATTATCAAGTCATAAAGGGGGCTCTATCCTATGCGGCAGGCAAGAGCAAAGGTATGTTCATCATCTTGCGGGATGTCACCGAATTCAAACGTGCTGAAGAGAGTGTCAGGGACGGCAAG
This sequence comes from Chlorobiaceae bacterium, assembly GCA_013334525.1. GTDB lineage: Bacteria > Bacteroidota > Chlorobiia > Chlorobiales > Chlorobiaceae > Chlorobaculum. The sequence continues at coordinate 18,296 of JAAXXK010000039.1, read as the reverse complement.
GCAATACTGGAAGCGGCCCTGACCAGCATGAGCGATGCGGTATTCATTTCAGATAACGAAGGTCGCTTTATCCATTTCAATGAGGCGTTTGCGACATTCCACAAGTTCAGGGACAAGGAGGAGTGCGCAAAGACATTCAATGAGTATCCGGAATTCCTTGAGGTATATACCCTCGGCGGAGAGCTGGTTCCGGTCGAGAGGTGGGTCGTACCCCGGGCATTGAGGGGCGAGAGCGGAACCGGTGTCGAGTTCAGGCTGCAGATAAAGGAAACTGGCGAAAGCTGGTACGGCAGTTACAACTACGGCCCTTTACGCGACAAGGATGGCCGGGTAGTCGGTTCCGTCGTTACGGCCCGGGACGTCAGTGAACTGAAGCAATACGAACAGGAACTCAAAAATGAAAATGAAAAGATCAGCGCCTTTTTGCATAACGCAAGTGATGGCGTCCATATCCTGGATATTGACGGCAACCTGATCGAGGCCAGCGACTCATTTTGCGCTATGCTGGGCTATGAGCGGACGGAAATCCTGGGAAAGAACATCGCACTGTGGGACAAGGGTTTCTCCGATACCGGGCTTGGTCGCATACTGCTTGACAAGCGGTTTGACAAACCGATGCATGCTCTTTATCAGAGTCGTTACCTCCGGAAAGAGGGTTCTCTCCTTGATGTTGAGATCAGCTTCTTCGCAGAGTATCTCGAAGACAAACCGGTGCTGTTCAACTCTGCCCGTGATATCTCCGAACGCAAGATAGCGGAAAACAGGAACCAGCTCTATTTAAAGCAGCTCGAAGAGCGGATGTACGACACCTTGCAGGTGGTCGCAAACGTGGTTGAGGCGCATGATCCTTACACTGCGGGTCACGAGCGTCGCGTTGGTATAATCTCATCTGATATTGCCCGGGAAATGGGCTGGACCAAAGAGAGGTGTGAAAATCTCAAGCTGGTCGGCCTGGTGCACGACATCGGAAAGATAGGGGTGCCGACAGAGATTCTTTCCAAGCCGGGGCCATTATCTCCTCTGGAGTATGAACTGGTCAAGACTCATGCAGAGCATGGTTATGAGATACTCAGGGAGGTCGAGTTCCCGTTGCCGATCGCCCGGATTATCCGCCAGCATCACGAGCGCATGGACGGAAGCGGATATCCACAGGGATTGAAAGGAGATGATATTCTTGTTGAAGCACGGATTATCGCAGTTGCCGACACGCTGGAATCAATGTCTTCCCACCGGCCTTACCGTTCAGCCCTGGGCGTGGAGGCTGCCATCAGGGAAATTGAAACCCATCGCGGCAAGTTGTTCGATCCCGATGTGGTCGACGCCATGCTCCGGCTGTTCAGGGAAGAGGCTTATCAACTGCCGTTATGATCACCTTTATACGGCCCGGTTGTTCTGCCGCGCAGCGTTGAGGGTTGACGACAGAGAGCGGTTGGTCTGAAAGTAATTTCATTTTGTGTTTTGCTCTTGAAGACAAACAATCAGGAAGTGAGCTATGCCCGATGAGACGGACAACCATGCTGATTTTACCGGAAGCGGTAGCGAGATGTCGTTCTCCTCGCTTTTCTCATCTCTTTCGGAGCCGGTCTTTATCGTCGATCCGGAAGGGATAATCCTCTATGCCAACGCAGCTTTCTGCACCCGGTTCTGCAGGACTCAGCCGGAATGCACCGGACAAAATTATTATGATTTGCTGTCGCCTGAATTGGCGGAGCAGCGTTCGATCATGGTGAGAGAGGTGCTGCGCAGCCGCAATCCGGTTTCGTGGGATGATGAATGGGAGGGGCGTATTCTGCGCAATACCGTCTACCCGGCTCAGCTCAGGCAAGGTGAAATAAGCCAACTCCTGGTAATCGCGCTGGATATTACCGATATCGGATTGCTGGTAAAAAACGAGAAGGTATTCAGTAAATCGGTTATCAATGCCATTCCCGGCTCCTTTTACGTTATCGATCCCGGCGGGAAATTCACTGCATGGAACAATTATATCCGTGACCAGGTGGTCGGCAAACATGAAAGTGAAATGGGAGATATCATCGGCATGGAGTACATCCATCAGGATGATCGACAGATGATGACGGAAAAAATCAGGAATATTATCGAAGCTGGCGATGAACTGATTACGGAAGCCAGGATCCTTGTTCATGGTGGCCCGGAGTTCAGGACACTGCTGATGACCGGCAGCAGGATGATGATCAATGAGAATCCCTACCTGATCGGCGTCGGTATTGATATTACCGAACGCAAGGAGGCTGAAGAGGAGCTGAATCGCCAGATACAGCACATGCGAGCCCTGAAGGAGATCGACAATACCATCAGGGGAACCACCGATATATATCTTTCGCTCAAGAGCATACTCGAGTGTACCCTTTCAGAGTTGCAGATTGACGCAGCAGATCTGTTTTTGTTTGATTCGAACAGCAATACATTTCGATTTGTGGCCGGGCGCGGATTCAGCTCAACAACATATGAGCGGGAAAGTATTCAATTACGGGAAGGAGATGCAAGGGGAGTGTTTCTTGAACAAAAAGTCCTGCATATTAAAAACCTTGCAGACGGGGGCAAGGAATATATTCCAGCTTCACTTATTGAAAGCGAAGGCTTTGTAGAGTATTACGCCATTCCACTGATTGTTAAAGGATATGTCAGCGGGCTTTTTGAAATATTTCAACGAAAACCCTATACCATAAAACAGGATAGCCTTGACTTCCTGCATAACCTCGCAGGCCAGGCAGCAATGGCAATTGAGGATTACCAGATGATCAGGAAGCTGCATCATGCCAACCAGGATCTATTACTGGCATATGACGCAACTATTGAAGGTTGGTCACATGCGCTTGATTTAAGGGACAAAGAGACCGAGGGGCATACGCAGCGCGTCACGGAGATGACCGTAAAGCTGGCCCGGGCCGCAGGTATCAATGACCCTGAGCTGGCGCATATACGGCGCGGCGCCCTGTTGCATGACATAGGAAAGATGGGGGTCCCGGACAGTATCCTGCTGAAGCATGAGGGGTTGACAGATCAGGAGTCAACGGTGATGAGCCGCCATCCGGCTGTCGCATTCGAGTTGTTGTCTCCGATAGCATACCTGCATCCGGCGCTTGACATTCCATATTGCCACCATGAAAAATGGGACGGGAGCGGCTATCCCCGCGGGCTCAAAGGTGAGCAGATTCCCTATGCGGCACGCCTGTTTGCCATTGTCGATGTCTGGGACGCCCTTTGTTCGGATCGTCCCTATCATAAAGGGTGGAGCCAGGAGAAGGTTCTCGCTCATATCAGCTCCCTCTCCGGGAAACATTTTGATCCGAAGGTGGTGGAATTATTCCTGAACTTAATACAGGGTAGCAGTTGTTAAATAACAGACAGCCCGGTACTATTTTTTATACGTGATTGACGTTTTGCTTTTGTTGATTAACTGACAATCTCAGCCAAACAACAGATATAATGGCTGATTGTTTGTCGATTATTCTTTCTTGCGAATCATGAATTTATAATCCATTCCTGATGAATATACTTGTAACCGGTGGAGCAGGGTTTATCGGTTCCCACATTGCCACTTATCATCTTGAAAAGGGTGATAATGTTTTTGTCGTCGACAATCTTTCGACTGGCTCCATAAAGAATATTGAGCCCCTGCTGGATAATCCGGCCTTCACCTTTCATGAGGCAGATATTCTCGTCTGGGATCAGTTGAAAAGCGTCATAAGCCGTATGGACCGTATCTATCATATGGCTGCGATCGTAGGCGTGAAAAAAGTCCTGAAAGATCCGCAGGCTGTCATGGCCATCAACATTGCCGCAACTGAAAGGGTTTTTCGCGCAGTCGCCGAAGTTCGCCCTCAAGCCCAGGTTACCATCGCCTCCAGTTCCGAGGTCTATGGGTTCAATACCAATGAGGGTTTTTCGGAAACCGACGATATCGTTCTCCGTTCCGGCGCCCGGTTACGATGGGCTTATGCCGTAACCAAGCTTGCCGACGAGTTCCTGGCCTACTCATTCATGTACCAGTCGGGGATCAAGGTGGTTATCGCCCGATTTTTCAATACGGTCGGGCCCCGTCAGGTCGGTACCTACGGCATGGTGGTACCTACGTTCATTCACCAGGCGGTCAACAACCTGCCGGTGACGGTTTATGGCGATGGCCTGCAGACCCGCTCCTTCTGCGACGTGCGTGATACCGTCGTCGCCCTTGATCTCCTGAACTCCACACCTGCGGCCAACGGGGAGATAGTAAATGTGGGCAACAATGAGGAGATCAGCATCCTCGACCTGGCCAGATTGATCGTGAAACGGGCCGGAAGCAGCTCCCCGATTACCTTTCTCTCCTATAAGGAAGCCTATGGCATGGAGATGGATGACCAGACCCACCGGCGTCCAATTCTCGACAAGCTGCAGTCGCTTACAGGATTCAAGACGAAATGGTCCCTATATCAGACCATAGACGACCTGATCGCTCTGGAACGAAAACGCAATCGTCCGTGAGTTTTTTTATACGCATTGCCTATCTGGTTGTTTTTATGGCCGGCATTTCCTTGGTGCTGTCTGCAGGGGTTGTGCTTTTCAACACATTGGCAATCCGGCGGCAGGCAAAGGCAATAAAAAATCGCTCAATGTTGCGTCAAGGCCTTATGGGTTACATCAACGGAGACATAGGCGCCCGGGAACTCAAGACAGCCGTTTCCGGCAGGGAGAGCCTTCTTGTCGGCCTTGTCGCGCAACTTTCCGATGAGTTGGGTGAGCCTTCGCATACGAAACTTATTGAGGTCTTTGAGCTCTCCGGGCTGCAATCCCTGGTACGGAAAGAGCTTGACATGCTGGCTCGATCCCGCAACTGGCGAAAGCGGCAGCGGGCGGCAACCATGTTGCCATATATCGTCGGGCGCCAGGTGGTTATTCCGCCCCTCCTTCATGCACTTGAGGATCGGGTTATGATGGTGAGGTTTTCGGCGGCCCACTCATTGGCTGCCATCAAGGCTGTCGATGCAGTCGTTCCCATCCTCGAACATCTTCTCTTGCCTGATGAGTGGCCGATCGAGAGGACGATCGAGATTATGCGTGAGATGGGAAGCGAAGCAGTCCCCGCTCTTTTGAGCTATCTGGGCCAGCCGGATGCAAAAGATGCATGCAAGGTGTTTGCAATCAGTGCCCTCGGGCTGCAGCGGGCAGGGGAAGCTGTTCCCGTAATCCTCAGTCACCTTTCCCATCCAGACAAGGAGATACGGATACAGTGCGCCAAAGCGCTTGGAAATATAGGGGCTTCCGAAGCACTCCCTGACCTGGTTACCGCCCTGGGCGACAATGCATGGGAGGTCCGGGCTGCCGTTGCCCGCTCTTTACGGGCTGTGCAGGATGAGCGGGCGATCAATGCTTTGGTGGGTACCCTTGGGGACCCGGTATGGTGGGTTCGATATAATTCCGCCGATTCACTTGCCGAACTCGGGAGTTCGGGTATAACGGCCTTGAAATACGCCCTTACCCATCAGGATCGATTTGCCCGGGATGTCAGCCGACTGGTTTTGCAGGAACGAAATATCCTGAAAAGTTCTCAATCCACGGCAGTATCATGACTCCATCTTTTATGGCTGTCCTGGATCTCCTGATCAGGATGATCCTCATCTATTACATCGCGATACACGGGATATATTTCATCCTCATTATCCTCGGTGCATTCGAGCAGAAAAAGTTTCATCAGGCCATTCAGTTCAGGGAGTTCAAACGTATCAGCGAGTCCCCGTTGACGCCGCCCGTCTCCATCGTGATTTCTGCCTATAACGAAGAGATGGTTATTGTCCACACCCTTCTCAATGTCCTGCAACTCAGATACCCGCAGTTTGAGGTGGTCGTCGTCAATGACGGTTCGGAAGACGGCACCCTTCAGCTTTTGATCGATACGTTTCAGCTGGAGCCTTTTGACAAGGTTTTCAGGAAACAGCTTCAGACAAAGCCTGTCCGCGGCGTCTACAAATCGGCGATGCATGCAAATCTGATTGTGGTTGACAAAGAGAACGGACGACGTGCCGATGCCAATAATACGGGAGTGGATCACGCCCGGTATCCGATAATATGCCAGATCGATGCTGATTGTGTGCTTGAGCAGGATGCGTTGCTCTACATGATCAGGCCTTTTCTCTACAATTCGAAAGTCGTCGCGGCGGCAGCGATGATTCGCCCGTCGAATGGACTTGTCGTCGAGGAGGGGCGGATTATCAGCCGTGATCTTCCCGATCGCTGGCTGCCGCTCTTCCAGGCGGTCGAGTATCTGCGTTCATTCCAGTGGGCCAGGCTTGGCCTGACGCGAATCCGGAGCATGCTCTGCATGTCGGGAGCCTTTACGGTCATCAGGAAGGAGGTTTTCATTGCCCTCGGCGGGGCAAATACCAGTGCCGTGGTTGATGATTTTGAACTTACCGTAACGCTTCACCGCTATATCCATGAGCACAAGGAGGCGCGGGATTTTGAAATCACCTACATTCCGGACCCCGGATGCTACACCCAGGTTCCCGAGACCCTGAAAGCCTTTCGTTCACAGCGCAATTTCTGGCAGCGGGCCATTCTCCAGTCGTTGATATGGAACAGGGATATGGCATTCAATCCCCGCTACGGAATGGCCGGAATGTTCGGTGTTCCCTTTTACTTCATCTTTGAGGCGATGTCGGCAGTGGTTGAATCAGGTGCATACATTATTGCGGTCCTGGTACTGCTGCTCAGGATCGACAGCCCGGTTATCCTGTTGCTGCTGTTTGTTTTCGGTGTTGTTCTGGGGAGCCTTGTATCGATTTGCGCCATACTGCTTCAGGCGACTACCCGAATGCGTGTTGAAAAACCACGTGACCTTATCCGGCTGCTGTTGGCCGGCATTGTCGATCATCTGGGCTTTCACCAGTACCATGTTTTCTGCCGTCTTGTCGGCATCTATGACCTGTTGATACGGCACAAGACGGTTTACGGCTACAGGGAGCGCACCGAATATAAATCATCATCATAAACATCGGCACTGACGATATCAGAGGCAAGGATCGGGGCGATCCATTCAGGCAAAAGGAGAGGGGGATGGCGGTTATGAAAATCAATTCATGATGAATACAACGATGATCCGCTACGGCTATAAAATTGCGTTTGCCCTCGCATTTCTCATCATCCTTGGTGCAGACATCTATCTGGCAATCAATCTGCGCGCCCTGATCGCCAGTAACCAGAGGCTCCATCAAGCGCATACGGTACAAGGAAAGCTTGATGAAACGCTTGCCCTGATTGTCGATGCCGAAACCGGGCCTCGCGGTTACGTTATCATGGGTCAGGAGAAATTCCTTGAACCATACTATGCGGCGGTTTCATCTGCACACGGCATCGATCAGCATTTGCAGGAACTGCGTCGATTGACGAGCGACAATCCCCGGCAGCAACGTCAGCTTGACTTGCTCGATCCTCTTGTCAGGGATAAACTGGCGTTCATGAAAAAAGTGGTTGAACTGAGGAGAGGCTCCGGGTTTGATGAGGCACAAAAGTTGATCGCAACCGATGTCGGCAGGCAGGCGATGGTTGAGGTGCGCAAGGTGCTTTTCGACATGCAAAACACGGAGAGCCTGCTTGTTCAACAGCAATCCGACCAGGCTGTGGTCAACATGCAGAAGATGATTTTTTCCATAACAACCAGCGCGGGCCTGGGTCTATTACTGCTGTCATTCGCGTTTGTCATGCTTGAACGGGAAGTCAGAAGCCGGCGGGCTGCTGAAGAGGGTATGCGACTCCTTAACAGCGAGCTGGACCGGAAAGTACAACAGCGGACTTCAGAGCTGAGCAGGACCGCCGACAGCTTGTTCGCTGAGCTTGAGGTACGTAAGGCAAACGAGCTGAAAATAGCGCATCTCTCACGTATGTACGCAACCCTTGGCCAGGTTAATCAAACCATTTTGCGTGTTAAGGATAAAGACAAAATGTTTCAGACGATCTGCCGTATTGCCGTGGAGTATGGTGGATTCGGGCTGGCATGGATCGGCCAGTATGATCCTGGAACCGGTCTTGTAAAGCCAAATGTTGTTTACGGAAAGGGCAGGAATCTGCTCTCGTTTGAGGCGATCAATATACGGCAGGCGCCGTTCAGCAAAGGCATTATCGCTTCAGCAGTGGAGACCGGAAACGTGGTTTCAACCCAAAATATCCAGACCGATCCAGCCATGCAGCAATGGTGGGATATGGTAAGTGCCGGCGGGTATCATTCGGCCGCGGCGGTTCCGATTCGATTGAGTGGCGTTATTGTGGCATTGCTGAGTATCTATGCCGGCGAGGTTGATTTTTTTACCGGGGAAGAGGTCAAGTTGCTTGATGAAATGGGACGGGATGTCTCCTTTGCATTGGATACCCTCCACCTGGAAGCCATTCACAGGAAAGCCGATGAACTCCTTGTGCAAAGCCAGCGGCGCTTCAAGGATATGTTTGAAGACCACTCCGCCGTCATGCTCATCATTGACCCTGTTTCAGGATCGATCATCGAGGCGAACAACGCTGCCGCAAAGTTTTATGGATGGTCGATCGAGGAACTTCGCCGGATGCAGATCCAGGATATCAATGTATCGGCTCATGGAGAGATAACCCGGGCCATCGAGCAGGGCAGGACGGGGGAAAGGAACTACGTCTTAAATCGCCATTGTCGGTCGGATGGTTCTGTCCGGGATGTGGAAGTATACAGCAGTACGATTGAGTCAGACGGCAAAGTTTCCCTCTATACGATTATTCATGACGTCACAGAACGCAAGCACTACGAAATTGCCTCGACACTCCACATTGCCCTTCTCGAGATGGAGAGTACCCATTCGAAAGAGGAGCTTCTGCAGATGACGCTTGATGAAGCCGAGCAACTGACTGAAAGCTCGATCGGCTTTTTCTACTTTGTTTCGGCGGATGAAACTACCCTTACGTTGCAGGCGAGGTCGACCAATACGCAGAAAATGGTATGCACACCGGCAAAAGAGTGCCGGCAGTTTCCCCTGAACACCTCGGGGGTATTACTTGAATCGGCACGTCAGCGCAAAGCAGTAATCCGCAACGATTTTGGTTCTCTTAAAGATCGTAAAGAGGGAATCCCGGATATTTTCGCTGAAATCAGGCGTGAATTGATTGTTCCCGTAATGCGCGATGACCGGATCGTGGCGATTGTCGGTGTCTGCAACAAGAACACCGATTACAATGCGGGTGATGCGAAATGGGTAGGGATTCTTGGGGATATCGTCTGGGATATCATCGCCAAAATCACATCCGAAGACGAACAGAAAATATTGCAGACCCAGCACAACTTCATTGAAAACATGGCCTTGCATGATTACCTGACAGGCCTTCCAAACCGGCGTCTGCTCTCTGACCGGATAAGCCAGACCATTGCCCAGTGTCAGAGGAGCAAAACGATGGCCGCGTTGATGCTCTTTGACCTCGACAGATTCAAACCCGTTAACGATACGCTTGGCCACGCAATCGGTGACCTGCTGCTCCAGGCGCTCTCCACCCGTGTCCTCGCGACATTGAGGCGAAGCGGGGATACCCTTGCCCGTCTTGGCGGCGATGAGTTCGTTGTGCTGTTGCCGCAGATTGCCGAAACAGCAAACGCGGTCTCAACCGCGGAAAAAATCCTTCAGGTCATCAATGAGCCATTTGATATCGAAGGCCATGCGATCAGCATCTCCTGCAGTATCGGTATTGCCGTTTATCCCCTTCATGGCAAGGACGAACTGGCGCTGATCAGGCATGCCGACCATGCCATGTATAAGTCGAAGAGCATGGGGAGGAACTGCATTACTGTATTTGCTGATGAGCCATCAGAACTCCCTGGGGGATAGGCCACCGGAAACGATAATTCCAGTGAAACGCTTGCCGGCTGCCTGCCTGTCGGATGCACCGGTTCCTGATCGCAAACTGGATCACCGATGCGACATTTGCCCTGCCATGAGCCCTTGTTGCTGCACGGCAATCAACTCTTTTGCATCAGGAGCAGAAGGGGCATGCCGGGTCGCGTTTTACAGGTACCTTGCGGAAGGTCATGGTGAGTGAGTCGAAGGTGAGGAGTGCATCGCTAAGCGGTATGCCTATGGAGAGCAGGTGCTTGACCGCTTCGATCGCCTGGATTGAGCCGATGACGCCGGGCAGGGCGCCGAGGGGGCCCTGGGGCACTCCTGGCTTTGGCGCGCCATCTTCGTGGAAGATGCAGCGGTAGCAGGCGGTCAGTCCGGGAACGACCGTCATGGTCTGGCCGTGGAAATTCCGGATCCCTGCATGCGAGTATGGTTTGCCCGCTCGATGGCACGATTGGGCGATCAGGAACTTGGAGTCGAAGTTGTCTGTGGCGTCGACGATGAAATCGTAACCCGCAAGGATCTCTTGTGCGTTTTCAGCGGTGAACCTGACCGGGTGCGTCACGATGTCGATCGAAGGGTCCAGTGCGTTGATACGCTCCCGTGCAGAGTCGGTTTTGCAGGTGCTGAGGGATGAGGTCGTGTGCAGGATCTGCCGTTGCAGGTTCGAGAGTTCAACCCTGTCGCCGTCCATGATGCCGATGGTTCCGACCCCTGCGGCCGCAAGGTAGAACGCGACAGGGGAGCCGAGCCCTCCGGCGCCGATGACGAGCACCTTCGAGCGGAGCAGCTTTTCCTGGCCCTGTTCACCGATTTCCGGAAGGAGGAGGTGGCGCGCATAGCGCTGCCGTTGCGCATCGTTCAGCGACATATCGTTTCCTCATTGATTAACGGGCCGTTGTAGGCGGGATCCCAGTTTTTGAAGACCGGTTCGAGCTCTTTTGCGCGCAGTGCATTGCAGAAGGCTTCGGCGCTGCGGTCGTCGGAGACTTCGAACTGGCTGGCTCCCGGCGTTTCGGTGTCAAGGTATCCTCCGACCGTCGTGCGGCTGGCAATGCTCATGCGGGTGATGCCGAGCCCGGCCATGCCGTCCCGGAAGCCGGGGCTTTCGCGGGTAGAGAGCACCAGGTCGACATCCGGCATGGCGATGCGGAATGCGAAGATCATACGGGCGAGGAAGCGGTCGTCGACGGGGTAGGCCGGCATGTAGCCGCCCTCCTGCGGGCGGATTCGCGGGAACGATACCGAGATGCCAGCCTTCCAGTATGTCCGGCAGAGGTGCCTGACGTGGCGAGCCAGCACAAGGGCTTCGCCGACCGGCTCGGAGAGGCCGAGCAGGGCCCCGACGCCGACGCTCCTGATGCCGCCCTGCAAAGCACGTTCGGGGGTTTCAAGGCGTTCCAGGAAGTCCTGCTTGGGTCCCCAAAGGTGCAGTTTACGGTAGTCTTCAGGGTTGTAGCTCTCCTGGTAGATAGTAATGCCGGTGCAGCCGCTATCGGCAAGCGCGCGATACTCGGCAACCGTCATGGGAAAGGCTTCGACAGCCACGCGCGGCATGATTTTCGCGGCGATCCCGACCGCCCGTCGCAGGTAGTCGAAACCGGCCGCAGAGGTGCGCTCGCCCGTCAGCAGCAGCGCATCGCTGATGCCGAGCGCTTTCATGGCCGTGAGCTCCTTTTCCATCTCATCGTAATCAAGCTTGCGTCTTGGCGCCTTGCGGTCGGAGGCGAATCCGCAATAGACGCAACCGCTCGAACAGAAGTTGGAGAGGTAGAGCGGCGCGTAGAGCGAGATGATGCGCCCGAACCGCCGCAGGGTTATCGCCTGCGCTTCGGCGGCAAATCGTTCGAGCGATCCATCCTGTTCGGGGGCGAGCAGCGTTTCGAGGTCAGCTGAAAGCGACCGGTCGGTCATCCATGCAGGCAGGGAGATCATGGCGCGGTGCCCAGGAAAGAGGTCAGGGGGCTTGTGGCGACTGCCGTGCCGGATTTAGGCATGATTCCTGCTCTGCTGGCCTGCCTGCCCGCCTCGACCGCACGGGCGAAGGCCCCGGCCATGGCGGCAGGGTCGCGTGCGACGGCGACGGCGCTGTTGACGAGCACCGCTTCACATCCCATCTCCATGGCTGCACATGCTTCCGACGGGGAGCGCAGGCCGGCGTCGACGATAACCGGTATGCCGCTTTCACGGATGATGATGCTGAGCATTGCGGCGGTCGAGAGCCCCTGGCCGCTGCCGATGGCCGAGCCGAGCGGCATGACCGAGGCGCAACCGACATCCTCAAGCCGTTTGGCGAGCACCGGGTCCGCCGGGATGTAGGGCATGACGAGGAACCCTTCGGCAGCAAGGATTTTGCATGCTTCATAGGTTTCGATCGGGTCCGGCATCAGGTGGTGCGGATTCGGGTGGATCTCGACCTTGACGAACGGGCTTCCGGAGAGCTCGCGCGAGATGTGCGCGGCAAGGATGGCCTCCTTTGCCGTGGCGGCTCCTGAGGTATTGGGCATCAGGGTGATGCCTCCGATCTCCGAGAGCGGCCCGAACAGGTCGTCTTCGGCCTGGTTCCGGTTGAATCGCCTGAGCGCGACCGTAACGAGCTGTGTTCCGGACGAGCGGACAGCCTCGAGCATCGAACGGGTGCTGCTGAACTTGCCTGTTCCGAGAATCAGGCGGGACGAGAAGCTATATGAGCCTAACTGAAGTGAATCCATGGTCGGTTTAAACTGAAAACTGGCGGTTTGGCGGGACTTATCCGCCTCCTGCAAAAACAAGCACATCCACCTGGTCGTTATGGTGCAGCGGGTATCCCTGGCGCTCATCAGGCCTTACGATATGTTCGTTGACCACGACGGCCACCTGCTGCCGGTCGGCGCCGGAAAGGGCAAGGAGATCTGCGACAGAGGATCCTTCCGGGATCTGTTGTGGCTGGCCGTTCAGGGCGATCTGGATAAAGGGCATGGTGCGCTCCTGTTCGGGAAAAAAGTTCAGGGTTGGCGTTGGCGCAGGACAATATACAAGTTCCCTGCAATAACGTGTTTTATCGCAGTCAAAATTATGATGGGGATCGTTCAGCTGCAAGTACCATAAAAACGGTATCCCGCCGCCCCGTCCATAGGGCGGCGAGATTGGAGGATTGGCGACTCCTCAGGCTTCGATGCCGAGGAAAAGGTCAGTGCTCAGGTAGCGCTCCCCGGTGCTCGGGATGACGGCGACGATGGTTTTGCCGCGGGATTCGGGACGCCTGGCGATCTGCAGGGCCGCATAGACGGCGGCACCCGAGGAGATTCCGCAGAGGACACCCTCTTTCAGGGCCAGGTCGCGTGCTGTGGAGATCGCGTCTTCGTTGGTGACGGTAACGACGTCGTCGATCAGCGAAACGTCGAGGACCGAGGGGATGAAGCCGGCTCCGATGCCCTGGATCTTGTGTGGGCCGGGTTCCCCGCCCGAAAGCACCGGGGAGGCAGCAGGCTCGACGGCGACCGACCTGAATGTCGGCTTGAGCGGTTTGATGAAGCGTGAAATACCGGTGATGGTGCCGCCGGTACCCACTCCTGCAACCAGGATGTCGGCTTTGCCTTCGGTATCGTTCCATATTTCCGGGCCGGTCGTCTCCTGGTGGATCTTCGGGTTGGCCGGGTTCTGGAACTGGCCGGGAAGGAAGCTGTTTTTTTCCGATTCGACGATCCTGTCCGCCTCCTCGATGGCGCCCTTCATGCCTCTCGGCCCGGGGGTGAGCACCAGTTCGGCCCCGAGGTAGCGAAGGAGTTTCCGGCGTTCGATGCTCATGGTTTCGGGCATGGTGAGCAGCAGGCGGTAACCCCGCTGGGCGCAGATGAAGGCGAGCGCGATGCCTGTGTTGCCGCTGGTCGGCTCGACAATGAGCGTTTTCGGGCCGATCTTTCCCTCTGCTTCGGCGGCCTCTATCATGGCTTTTCCGATTCTGTCCTTGACGCTGCCCAGAGGATTGAAGAACTCAATTTTCAGCAGGATGTCGGCTTCGAGGCCCTCTGCGAGCTTGCTGAGGCGGACCAGCGGCGTGCGGCCGACGGTGCTCGTGATGTTGGCGAAGGTGGCCATGGCGTTCAGGGTTTAGATAGTTGCAAGGGCGTTAAAGAGATCCTCCTGGAGGTCTTCGGCGTTTTCGAGCCCGATCGAAAGGCGTACCATTCCATCGGTGCAACCACGACGTCGACGCTGCTCCTCGGTCAGGGCCCCGAGGGTCATTTTGGCCGGAGAGGCGATGAGCGATTCGACCCCGCCGAGGCTGTCGGCCAGGATGAACAGCTTTGTGCCGGCGATCAGTTTCCGGGCTGCCGGGAGCCCACCCTTCAGGGCGATGGTCAGCATTCCTCCGTAGCCGCTCATCTGCAGGCCGGCCAGTTCATGTTGCGGATGCGAAGGCAGGCCGGGGTAGAAGACCCGTTCAACCGCGGGGTGGCTTTCAAGCGCGAGGGCAAGATGCATCGCGTTTTTCTGGTGCTCCTCCATGCGTACCTTGAGCGTTTTCAGCCCGCGAAGCAGCAGCCAGCAATCCCAGGGCGCGGGGACTGCGCCGCCGGCAGCCTGGTAGTTCCTGATCCTGTGGTGCAGGTTGTCGTCCGAAGTGACCACGGCACCGCCGATCACGTCACTGTGGCCGCCGATGTACTTCGTGGTGCTGTGAACGACGATATGCGCACCAAGGTCGAGAGGGCGCTGGAAATAGGGGCTTGAAAAGGTGTTGTCGACCGCTACCAGAATGTTCCTTTCACGTGCAATGGCTGATAAGGCGCGGATGTCGGATATCTGCAGGAGGGGGTTCGAAGGAGTTTCGAGCCAGATCATCCGGGTTTCCGGGCGGATGCAGGCGAGGTAGTCTTCGGTCGATTCGCTGGCGGCGTAGGTGGTTTCAACCCCCCAGGGGCGCATGAGCTGTTCGCAGATGCGGATGGTGCCGCCGTAGATGTCGCATCCGGCCACGATGTGGTCGCCGGGCTTCAGCACCTGCATGGCGGCGTTCATGGCGGCCACGCCCGAGGCGAAAGCGAGCCCGTGTTTGCCGTTTTCGAGCAGCGCCAGGGTCGATTCGAGTGCCGACCGGGTAGGGTTGGCGACCCTCGAATAGAAGAATTCGCGTCGGTGGTCCAGGTCTTCCCGTTCAAAGGTCGATGTCTGGAAGATCGGCACGGTAACCGATCCTGTTTGCGGGTCGGGGGCCTGGCCGTCGTGGATCGCGAGAGTTTCGAAATGCATGGGTGCTTTGATTCGTTATCGATTCATAGGGTAAGGTAAAGAGAATCGGGCTGTTATCCTTGGGAGGCAAACCACCTGACAGGCAGTTTTTCCGCCGGGATTGAAAAACAGTAAACCGGTTCATGATGAGTTAACGATTTTTACCATTCCGGCCGCTTATTTCCAAATATTTTCCCGACCCGCAAACATCCCCCATTTCACGCCCGGACCACTCTACCGCATTTACGGTATTTATATGGTATAAAGTTGCTAATCAGCCCGTGGCGGGGTTTTTTAACCGCTGTACACTCTGGATGCCGACAGGCAACCATACCGGCTCTTTCCGGCATTCAGGCGCTACGATATCCGGCGACGTGGGTGAGCGGTTAAAACCAGGGTCTGCAAAACCTTTGTCTTTCGCAAGTTCGAATCTTGCCGTCGCCGCAGCAGAGACCAGATGAAGGCATCGTCGGCACCGCCGCGGCCTCTTTAAACCGAAATAAACATCGATTAACATGTCCGACAATAACCGGGATCAAGCGGCTCTTGGCAAGGTTGGAATGATGCGCCAGATCCAGCCGGAATATTATGTCATGCGGCTGAAGGCTGTTGCCGGGGACCTCACAGCCCGTCAGCTTGCACGCATTTCAAGCGTAGCGGAGCAGTATGGACGGGGTTTCGTTCATCTTTCGACCCGTCAGGGTATAGAGATCCATTACGTCCATCAGGATAACCTTGAACCGGCGCGGCTTGCCCTGGCTGAGGAGGGTATCGAGATGGGTGCGTGCGGCCCCCGTGTGAGAAGCATCGTCGCCTGCCCCGGCGATGAGACCTGCCGCTGGGGAGTCATTGACACCAAGGCGATGGCCCGCGAGCTCGATGCGCGCTATTTCAAGGCGGAGACACCATCCAAGTTCAAGCTCGCCGTAACCGGCTGCGCACACAACTGCACGAAGGCCAACGAAAACGACATCGGCATCCGGGGAGCCATAGAGCCAAAATGGGAGCGGAGCTCCTGCACCGACTGCAGCCTGTGCGTATCCTTCTGCCCGGTCAAGGCTATCGGACGGAGAGAGACGGATGATTCGGATGGATTTCAATATGAGGTGGATGAAAACAGCTGCATCAACTGCAGCGTCTGCACTTCGCTCTGCCCGACCAACGCCTGGGTCGTCGGAAGGAAAGGGTATACCGTTTTCATCGGCGGGACCATGGGCAAGGTGCCCCGTTTCGCCTCCGTGCTGAAGCGTATCGTGGAAACAGAAGAAGAGGTCTTCGACCTTGTCGACAAGGCCTTTACCTGCTACCGTGAAAACGGCCTTAAAAAGGAGCGCTTCGGTCATATGATCGACCGCATCGGACTTGAGAACATAAAGGAGGGACTTCTTGAAGTCACCGTTCAACATAAAAAACAGCGTTGATCTCAGGGGCCTGTCGTGTCCGGTCAATGCTGTCCGGGCAAAAGATGCGATTGCTGCCCTTGGGGATGAGGAGCTGATCGAAGTGGTTGTCGACGAAGGACAGGCCCTGATCAACGTCGTCCGGTCGATCAACGATGCAGGGTACAGGATTTTCAAAAGCGAACCCCGCGAAAACTCGATTGCCATTATCGTGGGCAGGAGAAAGACGGTCAGTTAAAAGATTATCAGGATTTATGGGAAAGGATAGAGCCAGGAAACTGAGCCAGGATTGGAGTTCACAAGCACCGGAAACGGTGCTTCACCTTGCCGTGGAAACCTTTGGCGCCGGAGAGCTCGCCTTTGCGACGAGCCTCGGGGCAGAAGACCAGGTCATTACCGATCTGATCCACAGGAAAGGGCTCCCGGTGCCGATCTTTACCCTCGATACCGGCCGTCTGCCGGAAGAGACCTATGAACTGCTCGATGCTACGAGGAGGCGATACGGCCTGCAGGTCGAGGTACTGTTTCCTCAGACCCGGGCCGTCGAAACCATGCTGTCGCTTAATGGGGCGAACCTTTTTTACGAGAGCATCGAAAAACGCCGGGAGTGCTGCCGGATCAGGAAAGTCGAACCGCTGTCGAGGAAGCTCTCGACGCTCAAGGCATGGATATGCGGCCTGCGCAGGGAGCAGTCGGTCACCCGCCAGGGGCTTGATCTGGTCGAGTGGGATGAAAGCTTCGGCCTGTTCAAGATAAATCCGCTCGCCGACGTCAGCGAAGCGTGGGTGTGGGAGTATATCAGGTCGAACGATGTTCCATACAACAGGCTTCATGACCGGGGTTACCCCAGCATCGGCTGCGCTCCATGCACCAGGGCCGTCCAGCCGGGAGATGATATACGGTCCGGTCGCTGGTGGTGGGAGTCTCCGGAGCACAAAGAGTGCGGCCTGCACCGCAGACCCGTTTAACAACGTTAATGAATTGATTCAATGAACCATCTCGACAGGCTCGAGGCCCAGAGCGTCTATATCCTGAGGGAGGCATACAGGGAGTTTAAAAGCCTCTGCATGCTCTGGTCGATCGGCAAGGACAGTACCGTGCTCCTCTGGTTGGCCCGCAAAGCGTTTTTCGGCCACGTGCCGATTCCGCTCGTCCATATCGACACCCACTACAAGATTCCAGAGATGATCGAGTACCGGGACCGTATTGCTCTCGATTGGAACCTGAACATGATCTATGGTGAAAACCGGGCGGCCCTCGACGCCAGACAGACCTTTCCAGACGGTAACGTCGACCGGATCGCCTGCTGCCGCCTCCTGAAAAGCGAGGCGCTGAAGCGGACGCTGTCGGGCGAGTGGCCGCGCTACCGGATGAACCACTCGTTGAAGCGCTATGTCCCTGACGACAAAAACGAGCCCTACACCGGCGTTATCGTCGGAGTCCGTGCGGACGAGGAGGGTAGCCGGTCGAAGGAGCGCTACTTTTCGCCCCGTGACAGCGGGAACTCGTGGGATGTGGGCGATCAGCCGCCCGAGTTCTGGAACCAGTTCAAGACCGATTTCGCACCGGGTACCCATGTCCGGATCCATCCGCTGCTCGACTGGACCGAACTGAACATATGGGAGTACATCGAGAGGGAGAACATCCCGATCGTTCCGCTCTATTTCAACCAGGGCGGAGGCATCCGGTACCGCTCCCTCGGCTGCGGTCCCTGCACGAACCCTATCGAATCCGAATCCCGGACGATCGCTGAGATCATCGAAGAGCTCAGCAGCGGCAGCCTGGCAAACGTCGCCGAACGTTCGGGCCGGGCGCAGGACAAGGAGGACGGCGGGGGACTGGA